>QXWV01000012.1 GCA_009911195.1 Lachnospiraceae bacterium
TCCTGCATGGGCCAAAGGCCCTGCCCGCTGCGCTGCCCATAAAAATTGATTTCCGTGCATTATCCTAATATCCACTCCATCAGCCTCTCCACATAACTTTCATTATTAAAATCCCGGGCACGTATGGCCGATGCTTTTCTGTATTCCTCATAGTATTCCCTGTCTGTCATCATTTTTTTCATTTCCTCCGCCAGCCCCTTTTCTTCTTCGCTAAGTACCGAGGCATCCAGATTTTTCTCCGGGCTCATATTGGGAATGAGGATTCCATAGGTGCTATCCCCTTTCCGCAGAATTTCACCAGGGCCGGTAGGGCAGTCGGCGGCAATTACGGGAATACCCAAAGACATGGCTTCTATCAGGGCATTGGGAAACCCTTCCCTGTAGGATGTCAGGACATATATCTTCGCTTGCTTTAAATAAGGAAACGGATTTTTCTTCATCCCTGTGAAGTAAACATCATCCCCAATTCCCAGTTTATTGGCCAAAGCCTTGTATTCCTCAAACCCGCCTTCCCCTATAATCATCAGCTTGGCATCGGGGATATCCGCCCTCACCAGGGAAAAGCTTTTCATCAGATGCCAAAAGCCTTTCACATCATCTTCACGCCCCATGGATACGATAATGTTCCCCCTGTCTTCCCAGGGCAGCCTTACCGGCTCTTCGGCCGATTTTTTCAACGCTTCCCCATCCAAAGGGTTGTACAGGGTAACCGCTTTGGCGCAATGGTATTTATCCGCAATTTCCTCTTCTATCCTTTTCGTGCAGCACAAAATCTTATCCGCCCTTTTTGCAAACAGGCGAAGCAGAAAATGGTTGTCCATATCCATATAGCTACGGATTCCCACCCATATTTTGGATTCTGTTCTGGAAAACACATTGACCATATTGGCGGAAGGGCCAAAGCTGTATGCGATATCAATTCCCCGCTCCTTTTTCAGCTTTCTGACGGCGATGCTCCTTTTTATCACATTCAGCACCTTGCCCAGTTTTCCCGGCCGTACACCCATATGAAGGTCTGTCACATCCAGCCCTTTAATGTCATAAGCAATATTCCTGGAATCGAACATCACAATGCACACATCAAAATGCGGCTCCAATAGCCGTGCCGTCGCCACACAAACCCGTTCAAAGCCACCCTGATGGAGCATGGGAACAATTAACATTACCTTTTTTTTCATCTGCTCTTCACCTCATCTAACTCATTTTACCAGTCAAATAAAACTTTTCCATCCGCCCTGCCTGTTCCCGCACATCAAAGCCTGCCGTTTCCACAGCCTTACACATGTCTTTTCTTTCATAAAACATGTGGTTTATAATATATTCTGCCCATTTCCCGGGAGGGGCTTCTATATCTTCATAATGCACCAGTTCGCTGAATCCCACTTCCGGCGTAATCCTGTCCGAAATCAGACACCTTAAGCCCGATGCCTGGGCTTCCACTACTGTTCCCGGCAAACCCTCAAACCGGGAAGGAAATACAAAAAAGTCCATGGCCTGATAATATTTCCACACGTCCTTCCTATTGCCCAAAAAAAGCACATCCCGGGCAATATCCAGCTTCTTTGCCTGTTGTTTTATCCCTTCCATCCCATCTCCTTCCCCAAGGAGGATGAGCACTACCCGCCTTCCTGCTTTTTCCATTTCTTCTGGAATATTGGGATTTTTATCCGATGACAATTTTTTACCGGATAAGAGCCCCTCATGCAAAGCTGCAAAAATCTCCAGCAGGAATTCATGGTTTTTTGCATAATGAAACCGCCCCACATGCCCTATTACATAGCAGCCGGAAATACCCAGTTCCGCCTTCACTTCTTTTCCCACATCTTCCCGGTATTTGAATTTCTGCGCTTCCACTGCATTGGGAATCACAACGGCTTTAGGAGAATCCTTCCATTTTTTCCCAAATACCGAATCCCCTGCCTCTTTTGAACAGGCAAAGCAATAGTCCGCCCTTTTTAACAGGGGCAGCCGTAGAAGCCTGGTGAGGATTCCCTTTGCGCCTTTGTCCACCCCCGCGCTTCTGGCATGGGCCGCCCGTACAGGAATACCGGCTTTGGCCGCCTCCGGCAGATAAATCGCCGCCGTACTCGTCATATGCCCCTGGACTACCGCAAATTCATGGTGTTTCCTGAAAAAATCCCTAACGGCTTTTTTATATGCAAAATAATTATATCCTCTGAATTTCGGCAGAATATAAACCTTCCCGCCCAGCCTTCCCACTTCCTCATCATAAAATTCCGGGCTACGGGCCATTCCGCCCTCATTTTGATGCACAAGAAAATCAAACTGCACCTTATCCCTATCGATACAGCGGTATAAATCCATAATACGGCTTTCTGCGCCCCCCAGGCTCAAGCCCCCCAGTACATGCAATACCCGGATTTGTTTTTCCATTTTTAACTCCATTCCTGCCCCTTTAAAGCAATTTTACTAAAATATGCTTGACCGTTGCCAAAAGATACTCCGTCCACCGGCCCAGCAAACCTCTTTTTGCAGCCCCTTCTTTCAAATAGTCCCCATAGGACATCATCTCATTCCCTTCAAAAATAGCGCCGCACCTTTCCATGCCCTTCCGCTCCATTGTATTTGTATGAACCACCATAGTGGTCATTCCATTTTTCTTTTTCAGGCTGTTTTCCAGGCGGAAAGAAATAGGATAAAAGCACATCCCCTTCCATACATAAGGCTGGCTTCCAAACCCATCGGTCATTTTGGTAAACCCTGTTTTTTGCAGCGCCTTTAAAGTATTTTGGTCATATGAATGGGCAGGTGCCATAAAAATATCCGTTTTTATCCCATGGCTTTCCAGAATCGACCTCCCCTTTTCCAACATGGCAAGCTGCCGCTCATAGGCAAGGCCAGCGAATTCCGAGAAATGGTTCAGGGGAAACATCCCCCCTTTTTTTGATGTATACACATGCCGGTATCCATGCATGGCCACTATCCATCCCTCGTTTTGCAGGGCACGGATATATTCCCAGAAATCCCCTATCTTTTCCCGCCCTGGAGCCTTTCCCGTTTCCGCTCCCCGGTTTAGGTTTTCATCCCGGTTGTCCGGCACCACTCCAATCAGAGGCCGAATCCCATGCTCATCCAAAAGTGCCTTAAACTCCAAAAACTTCTCCCAATCCATATTGGGCGTAATATCATCCATACGAACCGTTGTTTTCATGTTTCCCCCATTTCCGCGCTGCTTTTTTGTGCCCATATCTATTTGCGTTTAGCAAAAAAGAACCCTGCTTAGATTTGGTAATAATTCTTCATTACTAGGGTTCTTTTCTAAAATGAACGTGTCAGGGTATACTACACCAGAATATCCCCGGCCTCTATCCTCCGGGCACTTTCATACCGGTCAATCAAAAGAGAGCCATCCACAGTCCGCACCACCGGTTTCCCATCGAAGACGTCCACTACCTCGCCCGGCGTAAAGCCGGAAAAATCTATCATCTCATCGAAGGGATGGGCTTCCCATACCGTTACCTTTTCCCCGCCACACATGGCAAAAGCTCCAGGAAAAGGGGCGGCCACGCCCCGGATTAAATTATAAATATCCCTCGTGCGCCCATGGAAATCAATCTTGCCGTCCGCTGCGCTCCGTTTCATATACCAGGAATCAAAGTCTTTCGATTCCGTGCGGATTACAATATTTTTCTCCTCATAAGCTTTTAACAGCTTCCGGATTAAGTTCTTGGAACATATCATATTCTTATACTGTGCAGTCCGTATATCGTCATGCATGGTAAGCGAAAACATTTCCGTAGCAAACACATTGGGGCTATCCGCATTTTCATCATAACGGAACAGATTCAGGTTAAATCTGGTATCTCCCTGAATGATAGACCAGTTTAACGGAGACCGTCCTCTTCCAAAAGGCAGATAACCGCAGTTTCCGTGGAAGCCATATACCCCATACCGGAATTTATCCAGCACCTCTTTCGGAATGAGCCGCTGCCATCCCATGGAAACTGCAATCTCAAACTCATTTTCTTCCATAAATTTTTTCGTTTTCTCATCCGTGAGAAAATAGCTGTCCGCCTCAAAAACAGGAATCCCATATTTTTCTGTCAACACGGATAAGCCCTTGAAACCGGAAACCTGATTCCTGCTCAGTACCTCCCTGCTGATTGTAATTACTAAATCTATCGGACAGATAGTTTTATGGATAAATTCTACAATATTTTCCGAAGTATCCTTTACGCCGAATACTACTACTTTATATTTCATAAATTCTCCTTATACCAGTCGATAGCCAACTGAATCCCTTTGGCAAAATCATATTCCGGGTTATAGCCAAGAAGTTCCTTTGCCTTGGATATATCCGCGTTGGAATCCCTGATATCCCCCAGTCTGGGCGGGCCAAAAACGGGCTCTACTTCTTTCCCAAGAGCCTTGCAGAGGTCATAGTAAACATCAATCAGGTATTCCCTTCCGCCTGCGCCAATGTTAAATGCATTCCCTCCCGCTTCCGAAGAAGCCAGGCAGGCTTTCAGGTTTGCTTCGATTACATTATCAATATAAGTGAAATCCCTTGACTGCTTTCCGTCACCGTTAATCACAGGCCGTTCCCCATTTAACAGCAGGCGGATAAACTTAGGGATTACAGCCGCATAAGCGCCGTCCGGGTCCTGTCTTCTACCGAATACATTGAAATAACGCAGCCCATAAGTGTCCAGCCCATACAGCTCTTTATACAGCCTGCCGTATTCTTCGTCCACCTGTTTAGTCAGGGCATAGGGCGAAAGCACTTTCCCTTCCACCCCCTCCTTTTTAGGAAGCTGCGGGTGGTCGCCATACACCGATGAACTGGATGCATAGACGAATTTCTTTACCCCGTTCTGCCTGCTGGCCTCCATCATATTCAGCGTACCTCTGATATTGATTTCTTCATATATTAACGGCATCTCAATACTTCTGGGCACGCTCCCCCAAGCCGCCTGGTTAAGCACATAGTCCACACCCTTTGTGGCCTCCATGCACGTATCCAGTTCTCTGATATCCCCTTTTATAAAAGTGAACTTGTCCAGATGGGTAAATGGCTCTATATTCTCATATTTCCCGGTGGAAAGGTTGTCCAGGCATCTTACGGTATGCCCCAGGCCAAGAATCGCTTCACAAAGGTTAGAGCCGATAAATCCTGCCCCTCCGGTAACTAAAAATGTACTGCCCTCTTCAAATACTAAATCTTTATATCCCATATCGTTTTTCTGCGCACGGGGCGCAGTTCTCCTTTCTATTCCAGTTCCGCATCCGCCCTACCGACACCCTTCTCTTTCCTCCTTGCAGAGAGTTTACGGCCGCTCCGCGTCCATACACTCTCTGGGGTGTCCTACGGGCTTCTGCTGTTTTCCAGTTCCGCATCCGCCCTACCGACACCCTTCTTCTTCTCCCTTGCAGAGAGTTTACAGCCGCTCCGCGTCCATACACTCTCTGGGCTGTCCTACGGGCTCCTGCTGTTTTATAGTTCCACAATTACTTAATTAGTATATCCAAAAGCAATGTAAAAAGCAACATAAATGGCATTGGTTTCAGGGAAATCAATTTTCACGGATGCACAGTGGTCAGGGTGCGGTTTTAAGAAGCACGGGCATGGATGCCAATGTCATTAAGTTAGCACCTCAGCCCAGCCGTGAGGGAAATAAAATGCTTAAGGAGTCCCTTAAAAAGCGT
>QXWV01000013.1 GCA_009911195.1 Lachnospiraceae bacterium
AGACGGAGCATTTTATTTCCCTCACGGCGTCCTCCATCGTTAACTAAATGGCATTGGAATGAATGTCCGTCCGCATTCAACCCCTTTACCCATTTCATTAGTAAAATCCGCTTTTTATCTTAGCCGCAAAATCGAATCCTACGTTGGACAAGCACCCTGCCCCTCTACACCGCCCATAAAAATTGATTTTCCGTGTACCGGTTTAATACCATCTTTCCCGCTTTCGCCGCCACTCCTTCCATATGCCCAACAGCAACAGGAAATACGCCGTATAAAACGGGGCAAATCCATAAATCATATATCTTGATAAACACATAATAGTCATGGAAACAGCCCCCACATTGGCCAATATGGACAGTAGGGAAATCAACATTACCGGTATGGCCGGGTCTTTGGGATTCCTGCGGTATGCCAGGGCAGTAAGCCCCAGGCTTGACAGGTAAATAAGCAGCGCCAGCCAGTTTGTCACCGGATGGACAATGGCAATACTGCGGATAAGGCCA
Source organism: Lachnospiraceae bacterium (assembly GCA_009911195.1). Classification (GTDB taxonomy): domain Bacteria; phylum Bacillota; class Clostridia; order Lachnospirales; family Lachnospiraceae; genus Kineothrix. The sequence continues at coordinate 504 of QXWV01000013.1, forward strand.
TATCTGGCAATCAAAAGGTAATTTCCCAGCCACCGGAAAAAGCAGCCTGGCAGGATTCCTCCGATGATTTTCCCCGCTGTCTCGTCCGCCATCAGGTTCTGTACAATATAATCGCTGGTCACTGTTTTATCATATACCTGGTAAAACACATCCTCTATCATTTCGTATTTTATTGTATCATGCCAAGCCTCGATATGTTCCGTTTTTTCCTTAAGGGAGTTTCCTGCATGTTTATAGTTTGCCTCGCGCTCCTGCGTCAAATCATACATACGGTAAAAAAATTCCCTGGCCGTATCATCCTTAATCCGTTCCCCATCCTCCCTGTCGGAAGCATAAAGAATATTTGTCAATGTATTCACAGTTCCATAAGTGTTGTTAATAAAGTGTCCGCTGAAAACAAGATTATAACTTTTGACCGTAAGCATCCGCAGCCCAAACACAAAAAGTACAATAGCAACTGTCAAAAGTATTCTGGTTGCCTTCCATTTCCCATCCCTATGGCTCTGCCACGTCCTACGCTCCCAGCGGCCTGTAGGCCAAAACAGAATCCGTATGCACAGCACCACCAGCCACATCAGAATAGTAATCATCATCTGGGTTCTTACAAGGGATATCAGAAAGGCGAGGACAAGAGCGCAGACAGATGCCTTCCGAAAATCTTTTTCCTTTTCCTCGGTAAAGATTTTGAAGCATTCCAAAAGAAACAGCGTAAAAAGGGGCAGACAAAGAGCCTCGCTCATCACCGAATTGGTGATAAATAAATGGAGGGAAGAACAATATTTTGTAATCATATGGGGCATGAGATGAATCAGCACGATTGCCATTTCTTCCCACAACCCCAGCAGAAATCTCTTTTTCATATATTCTGCAAAAAGCCATATGCTCACCGCGGCAAAGGCATTTTGCAAAATCCCCATAGCGGTAAGCCACCCATCCTTAAAAATAACCCGGAGGGCGGCTAAGAATAAGGGATACAAAGGCTCCCTATGGATATGCATATTTATATACTGGTCCGAATCGTTATATATCCCCGGACCAAAAATAGCAAACATCCCAAGAAATACAACTAACAGCAGTAAAAGAAGCACCCCTGACCTTATCCGTTTCGCCATTATAGTCTCCAATACAAATAATCTTCCTGATAATCCTGCTTATTCAGCAGGCCTTTGATATCCAGCAGCACTTTGACTTTATGGTCTGGATTGAAAAATGCTGCGATATCCTCTTTTGTCATCTGTGAAAACTGTGAATGGGCCACCGCAATCACCACAGCATCCATATTCCGTACCTCTTCCAATGTGCCAAACGTAATTCCGTACAGCTTTTCTGCCTCCTCAGCATCCGCCTCCGGGTCCACCACCATCGGCTTTATCCCATATTCCCCCAGTTCCCTGTAAATATCAATTACTTTGGTATTTCTCGTATCCGGGCAATTTTCCTTGAAGGTAAACCCTAAAATAGCCACTCTTGCCTCTTTCACAGGAACATCGGTCTTAATTAGGTTTTTCACCAGGCTTTCCGCCACATATCTTCCCATGTCATCGTTAATGCGGCGTCCGGACAGGATAATTTGGGAATGATACCCCAGTTCTTCCGCTTTATACGTCAGGTAATAAGGGTCTACACCAATACAATGGCCTCCAACCAGGCCAGGGAAAAATTTCAGGAAATTCCACTTTGTCCCCGCCGCTTCCAGCACTGCTTTCGTATCAATTCCCATTTTATGGAAAATAATCGAGAGCTCATTCATGAAAGCTATGTTAATATCCCTCTGGCTGTTCTCGATTACCTTGGCTGCTTCCGCTACTTTGATGGACTCTGCCCGGTATACGCCGGCTTCTACCACCAATTCATACACCTTTGCCACCGTATCCAATGTCTCTTCGTCCATTCCGGATACGATTTTTGTAATTGTCTCCAGCCGGTGCACCTTATCGCCCGGATTAATACGCTCCGGCGAGTAGCCCACCTTAAAATCCACACCACATTTTAATCCTGATTCCTTTTCCAGAATAGGCACGCAAATATCTTCTGTTACCCCAGGATATACGGTGGATTCAAACACAATCACCGAACCCTTAACCAGATTCTGCCCCAGCAGCCGGCTGGCCCCTTCCACTGGACCCAAATCCGGCGTATGGTCATCGTTCACAGGCGTAGGCACTGCTACAATATGAAATTTGGCTTCTTTTAATTTCGAGGCATCCGCAGTAAACTCCACTTTCGTATTCTTCACCACTTCTCCGCCTACTTCATTGGTTGGGTCGATGCCGGATTTGTACAGTTCGATTTTCTGGGCGTTCAAGTCAAATCCCACTACCTTCACTTTTTTTGCAAATGCTACCGCAATAGGCATTCCTACATATCCTAAACCTACCAGGGAAAGCTTCTCTTCCCCGCTTACCAGCTTCTCATATAAATTCATCTTATCCTCCTTATTCCAGTTCCGCTAATCCCCTGCCCTCTACAATATTTTATTAATTTCCTCCATATAGGAGTTGATGACGATGTTGCGGTCAAATTCCCGTTCCATTTTCTTTCGGGCAGCTTTGCCCATAGCTGCTTTTTCCGTGTGGGGAAGGTCCAGGAATTTTTCCATGGCGCGGATTAAATCGCCTGCATCTCCCGGGGTGAATCCAAATCCTGTGATGCCTTCCTCAAATGCCTCCCTGCAACCGCTTATATCCGAAGCTATGACTGCCCTGCCGGTTGCCGCTGCCTCAATAAGGGCATTAGACATGCCTTCATGGAAGGAAGCCACTACAATGGCGCTGGCTTTGGCCAGGAAAGGATGTACCTCCGTATGGAATCCCCATTGGCTGATAATTCCTTTTTCCTCATATTCATTCAAAAGGTCCTGATAATCTTCGTCACAGTAGCCCAGAATGGCGAACTCCGCATCTTCCCGATGCAGGCGCACTGCCGCTTCCAGATATTCCAGGATTCCCCGTTCCTTCATGACTCTCCCTACAAAAAGGAAAACTGTTTTCCCTTCTGTTGGATACTCTTCAAAACTATGCCTTGCCAGGTTCACCCCGGAGCCATTCACCAGCCGCTCCTTTTTCCCATGGATTTGGTATCCTGCAAAAATATCCCTGTTTTCCGTATTCTGGAAAAAAACGCATTCCGCTTTTTTCATCCCCATACGGTACATGGTAACAATCATCTTTAAAAACAGCCCTTTCCTGTCAAAAGCGCCACCCAAGCCAGTAATCGTAGTAACGTAGGGAATACGCAAAAGGCGGCAGGCAAAACCACCGTAAATATTGGGTTTGATTGTATAAGTAATCACCAAATCCGGCTTTATTTTCCGCAGCAGCCCAATATATGCAAAAAACAGTTTGCCATCCTCCGTGGGGCTGACCCCGCGCCTGTTAATTGGGGTGGTAATAATTTCACACCCCTCTTCTTCCAGCTCCTTCACTTTCGTCTCATCAGGCAGGCTAATAACCACCCGGTGGTTCTCCAGCAGCTTAACCAGCAGTTCATTCCTGAAATCATACAGACCGCCGGAAGAATTTGTTAGTATAAGAATTGTACTCATTTGTCCGATAATCTCCGTATCATAACTTCACTGTATTTCATCATGCAGATTCCTTCCTCGTAATTGCCGATGTCCTCCGCATTTTTTTCTCCCTTTAAATTCCGTATTACCTGAGCCGGCATGTTAACTCCACACTCATAAGCATGGGGATATCCCCCTCCGAACCGGGGATTCACTTCCGAAATATAATACACGTTCCCTATCTTAAAGATATCAATATCTATCATTCCGCGAAAACCGCATTTTTCCACAAAATCCTCTATCATGGAAAAAAGGTGGCCATCCTTTACTGACACCGACTTATCAGTTTCCCCTGCCCGCATTTTTATCTTTTCTTTCACAAAAATGGAAGTACATTTCCCGGAAAGCATGTCCACATAAACATCAGCGCCATATTCCGTACCATCCATAAATTCCTGTATCATCAAATCCTCATACAAATCAAACAATACTTCTATTTCCTTCGCACTATACACCTTATTGATGTGAATGCTGGCACTTCCCTTCACCGGCTTTACAAAAACCGGATAGGAAATCTCCCCCTTTTCCACCCCCTGGTAAAAAGCCTCTTTATCCACATAGCATCTACCTGTAGGAATTCCCATATCCCCCAGCAAATGATACATCCTGTATTTATCCAAACAGGTCTCCACCAGTTCATAAGGAGATATAATGGCTTTAGTCCCAATAGACAAAAACCTTTCCTCTTCTTTCGACAAAAGGCTAAGCTCCGGGTCTATGAGCGAGAAAACCCCGTCCACTTTCTCCTTTTTACAAATATCCAGCACAACATCTATATATCCTGGCTCAGTAATTCTGGGCACAAGGTAAAACGCATCCGCATCATATACCGCCGGGGCTAAATCCGAACAATCCGTAGCAATTACCCGGCCTTCCCCGGCCAGCTCCCTTTTAAAATACTGTACCACCTTATTCCTGGTTCCTGCACTCAATATTAATACATTCATCCTTTCCGTCACACCTCCTCTTCCATTTGTTCATCTTAGCCTCAGAGAAAAGCCAAAACTCAACCGAAAAACCAGGCTATCTACTTCAGTCTTCCCGTTTCCTCTAACCTTTTCTGCCTAATCTGGGCAAAGTTCCCCTCCACCGCATTGGTGTCCTCCGCCACTTCATCGCTATGGCCAAGCACAGTCATAACCGTCATCCACAACACTTTTATGTCCATGGCAAAAGAAAGGTTTTTTACATATTCCACATCTTTTTCCATCCGTTTATCCCAATCGATAAAGTTCCTTCCGCTGACCTGGGCCAGCCCTGTCAGCCCTGGCCTGACTTTATGCCGCAGCTTTTCCTCTTCCGTATAATAGGGAAGATAAGAAACCAGCAGCGGCCTGGGGCCGATAATGCTCATATCCCCTTTCAAAATATTAAAAAGCTCTGGCAGTTCGTCCAGGCTGGTCGCCCGCAGCAGCTTTCCGAATTTGGTCAGCCTTTCGCTATCCGGCAGCAAATTCCCTTCCGCATCTTTTTTATCCGTCATTGTCCTGAATTTGCACAGGGTAAAAATTTTCTCATCCCTCCCCGGCCGCTCCTGCTTAAACAACACCGGGCTTCCCAGCTTAAGCCTTACCAAAAAGGCCAGCACAATAAGCACCGGGCTAAGCGCCACAATCCCTATGAAAGATAACAGAAAATCCAACCATCGCTTTATGAATCTCCGGTACATATATTAGCCATGCCCTTTCTATAATCTTCAAATTTCCGGCATTCCTTCCCAAAACGCTTTCCTACTGAAGAAATAAATTCCTCACCAGCCCGATAATCCGCTCCATATCTTCATCCGTATTCTTAATATCGCTGGGCAGGCATAGCCCCCGGTTAAAGATATCTTCCGCTACACTCCCATTCCCGCAAAGGGTGATGAAATCATAAGCCTCAAACACTGGCTGCAAATGCATAGGCTTCCAAATCGGGCGGCTTTCTATATTTTCCGCTTCCAAGGCATCCAATACCGTATCCGGAGTCACCTTGCACCCCTTGTCTATTGTCATACAGGACAGCCAGCAATTTCCATCCCCATCCGGATTTAATGGGTTCATTGTGATTTCCGGAATATCGGAAAACGCTTCCTTATACTTTTGATAAATCTCTTTTTTCTTCTTTTTATGCTCTTCCATAAACAGCATCTGCCCTCTTCCGATGCCTGCTATTATATTGCTCATACGGTAATTGTATCCAATCTGGGAATGCTGATAATGCCTTGCCTGGTCTCTGGCCTGGGTAGACAGGAACCGGGCCTTCTGTATCAGCTCTTCCTCCTCCGATACCAGCATACCGCCGCCGGAAGTAGTAATAATTTTATTTCCGTTAAAAGAATAAATCCCCAACCTGCCAAAAGTTCCCGTGTGCTTCCCCTTATAGGTGCTGCCTAATGATTCCGCTGCATCTTCTATCATCACTGTTCCATGTGCTTTGCAGATATCCATAATTTCATCCAGCCTGGCAGGGGTTCCATATAGATGCACCACGATTACCGCTTTCGGATTGGGGTATTTCTCATAAGCTTTCTCCAAAGCTTCCGGGCACATATTCCATGTATCCCGCTCAGAATCAATAAAAACAGGAGTTGCTTTCTCATAGACAATTGGATTGCAGGTAGCAGAAAATGTCAGGGAAGGCACAAAAACTATATCCCCTTCTTTCACCCCCGCTAACTTTAACGCCAGATGAATGGCCGCCGTTCCCGCCGACAGCGCTGCTGCATGGGAAATCCCTACATATTCCGACAATTCCTTTTCAAACCCGTTCACATTGGGGCCAAGGGGGGCTACCCAGTTTGTATCGAATGCCTCCTGTACAAATTCCTGTTCCTTCCCGTGCATGGTAGGGGAGGACAGATAAATCCGCTTCTTTTCCATAGCAATAACCATACCCTTTCTTCTGCAAGCCTTTATACATGCAGGCAGCTCTTTGACTTCTTAGCACTTGCTTTTATCGTAATGATAAGTGGGGACAATTTCCCTAATCAACGGACGGATGTCGCCGCTTTCGTTTCTTGATTCTTCTTTTAATTTTTTCAACTGTATAAAGAATTGCGTTTCGTCTATTTCTATAGGTTTCCCTACATGAATCAGTTTATTGGCCGTTTCTTTCAACCCTTCTTCTTCCATCAGCAGCTCTTCATACAGTTTTTCCCCAGGACGCAGCCCGGTAAATTCTATTTTAATATCTTCGCCTACCCGGTAACCGGATAAACGAATCAGATTTTCCGCCAAATCCAATATTTTCACCGGTTCTCCCATATCCAGCACGAAAATCTCCCCGCCTTTGGCATATGCCCCGGCCTGCAATACCAAAGATACCGCTTCCGGGATGGTCATAAAATACCGTATGATATCAGGGTGGGTCACTGTCACCGGCCCCCCTGCTACAATCTGTTTCCTGAAAAGGGGAATCACGCTGCCATTACTGCCCAGCACATTTCCAAAGCGCACAGCCACAAACTCCGTATCATAGTGATTGTTAAAAGTCTGGATAATCATTTCACAGATACGTTTGCTGGCCCCCATAATATTCGTAGGGTTCACCGCCTTATCCGTCGAAATGAGCACAAATTTTTTTACCCCGTAAAAAGCCGCCGCCTGGGCTGTCTTCCATGTTCCAAACACATTATTTTTCACCGCTTCGTTAGGGCTGTCCTCCATCAGGGGCACATGCTTGTGCGCCGCGGCATGGTAGACGATATCCGGCTGATAATGTTCAAAAAGCCAATTCATCCGATTCGTATTCCGAACCGAAGCAATCAGCACTGCCAAATCCAATTCCGGATATTTGGTCTTTAATTCCTGTTGTATATCATATACATTATTCTCATAAATGTCCACAATAACCAGTTGTTTCGGCCTGTGGCAGGCAATCTGGCGACAAAGCTCGCTGCCGATGGAGCCGCCTCCCCCCGTAACAAGTACTACTTTATTCTGCACATAACCCAGGATGGAGTCCAAATCCACGCTAATCGGCTCCCGCCCAAGCAAATCTTCCACTTCCACATCCCGCAGCTTGCTTACATTCACCTCACCGTTCACCAACTGGTACATGCCCGGCAGGGAACGCAGCTTGCAGTTAGTTTCTTTGCATATCTCCAGGATTTTCCGCAATTCTGCACGGGAAATAGAAGGCATAGCAACGATAATTTCATCGATATCATAAACATCGGCGCACTCGATGATTTTATCCCGCCCCCCAGCTACACGGATTCCCTGGATATATCTTCCCCATTTCCCCCTGTCATCATCTATAATACAGCGGATAACCATAGTGCTGAAATTGCTGTTTACGATTTCTTTAATTATGACATTAGCCGCTTCCCCTGCCCCGATTACCATCACGGAAATGCCGTTTTTCTTATTCTGCTGCTTGTGCTTCAGGCTTCTCATAAAGCGGTAAGAAAACCGGCTGATAAACATCATGCTGATTAATACAAACAAATAAAGGAAATAGTAGCTTTTGGGCACTGGCTGCCCTACTGTCTTGAAAAACTGCAGCCCTATACTGTTGAAAACCGTAGAAACAGCACAGGATACCACCAGATTCTGCAATTCCGTTTCCCCCGCAAATGCCCAAAGGCTGTGGTATAAACGGAATACATAGAAAACAAGCAATGCCAGCACAATATTAATCGGCAAAAAACTTGTAATCGGTGTCAGAAAGTGTTCCGGCACATCATCCAAACGAAATTCATAACGTATAAACACCGCAAAATAACTGGCAAAAATCACGCTGATAATATCATAAATAATCAGGCATGTTCTTCTGTAAAATAACTTTACATTAAAAGGATTCCTATCTTTTTTCATTTGCTTCTTCCCTTTTATCTCCTATCATCGGGCCGGGAAAAAATATTTCCCAGGAAAATCCCCCAGAAGATTTTTCTGCGGAGATTCCCTGCACAATGCTCCAGAATATCACTGCCCCCCATGCATATCAAAAAGCAATGGGGAAAGTACCAGCATCAGCACGAAGCTGGCCGGATGGCAAAGATGGAAAATCCATTCCACCAGCCCTGCCATTGCAAATGCTGCAACCGCTGCCGCAGGCAAAGCCGCGCAAGACACCTGGCTTTTCCTTCTCTTATAGAAAATACATCCTTGTACAAATGCCGCTATCCCCACCACGAGAAATAATATCCCTACTATAATCCCATGGTCATAAGCCGCCTGTAAATAAATATTATGGGCATGGACCGCTAAAGTGCCGTCCGGCAGCATTGCCCCCATATCGGCATGGCCTGTCAGGTTCAGTTGGCTGATATATGCCTTGAAAATATCCATCCTCCCATTCGCGTATTCTTCCGTTTTTTCATATACGCTCATATCTTCCACTTCTTCTTTTTCCTGAACCTGTTCCTCTTTTACGCTTCCCGCATACAAAGCTTCCGCTTCCCGCCTGGCCGCTTCCGCATCATCCTCTGCCCGTTCCTCTTCCGTCTTAAAACCGATAATGTTCATCCCATTATGGCCATCCGCCCCGTCTCCTGCGAAGCCACTTTGCCCGGCCATTAAATTGCCCTTTTCTTCCTCCACCATTTCTTCAATACTGCCATCCCAGGCCAGCGTTCCGTCCTCGCTAAAGCGTTTCGCCCTGTACCTTTGATATTCTTCGCTTCTTTCATAGGAAAAGGTTCCCCGCTCGTCGATTCCAAATATCTTATTGTTAAATACTTCCACAAACCTGGCTACTGTAATGAAATACATGGAATCCCACTCATTGCCCCTGGTAATCTCGTCAGGAAAATCTTCCACTTCATACCGGAAAATATTGTTGACCATAGCGGGGAATATCCTTTGGGCGGTAAATACTACCGGGAAACACCAAACCGCACTGCATATCATAACTGCGATAAGGACCGCCGCCTTTTTCATCCTTTTTCCGCCTGTTCCCAGAATGAAAAATATAAACGTTATCAGTGTCATAACCGCCACTGCCAGAAAACCCGTCCTGGATGCGGTAAACAGCATATATGCTGATGACAACCCAAACAGAAGCAGTTCTTTCCAAAGAGCTTTTAGGCCCTGTACTATCCCTGCCTTTTCCCCTCTTCCAACACAAAAACACTTGCTGTACCTATCCACCAGCTTCATCAATGCCGCGCACATAACAAAAGTCATATACACAGCCGTCACCGTCACCGTATGGAAGATAAACGGAAACCGGGGGTAAACAAAGGAAAGGAACGGCCTCCTCACAAAAGAAAACAACATGGAGCAGACAAAATTCAAAAGCAGTCCATTACATATATTTTGCAGCAAATGTGCCTTTTTATCCCAAAAAGCAAAACGGATGTAAAATAACGTGTACGCAGCCGCCAGCACTACCGTCCACCATCTTGTATTCCTGAATACAATAATCATGATAAAGAACAAACTGAGAATACCGCAGTACCACCATGAAATGCGGGGCAGCTTTTCTTTATGCACCACATACCGGACAATTATCTGCATCACAATATTGACCAGAAGGAAGCCTGACAAAATAACCGCCGCAATCCCCCACCGCAGAATCCTCAAATCCCACTCGTCCATTGCGATATAATCCACATATATGCTTCTGTACCACAGTGTAATCCCCAGGGCTGCCAAAGCATATACTACCGTCAGTTTATTAAAAATCTCTTTTTTCCTGCACATGACAATAGCAGCCAAAGCCAGAAATACAATAAACTGGCGTTCCGCCACCCTGTGATGAATCTCATAGAGCCCATTCATATAATTGCAGCATGCCCAAACTCCAGCCGCAATAAATACTGTTTGCAGGATATCCTGCAAATTTATTTTCAGTTTTTCCCGTAGATGGGTATAAGCTTCCCTGGCCTTCTTCACGTTAACCATATAAAATAACGTTCCAAAACCCATAAGCGTTCCAACAGTATAAAACACATTATCCACCAGCTCCCCGCTGAAAAAGTGCCGTATACTGATATTCCATATCCCATATACCAACCCGACTCCAAGAAGTACGTTGGCCGTACAGCGCAAAGCTTTTTCCACTGTTATCAGCTTGTCCCTCTTGCTTATCCTGTAATACAGTTCCACTATGCAAACCAATAGTAATGCAACAGCCAACAATACCGCGTCATATAAAAATACTTTATCCTTACGCAGTGGAACGGTATAATTATATTGGCCAATGATATTATAGCCTTCCAGTTCGTCATAGTTATAAACAAGGCGGCTCACATAGGAAGTCCCCGCCCTTGCCGTTTCCTCCAGCCCAAACCAGACACGGCTGGAATGGTTGCCTTGAAGGAAAAAATAGTAGTCCTTCCCCACCTCTAAATCTTCGTTAATATATACAGGGCAGAAACCCGGAATATCTATAAACCGGACATCCACCATTTCCTCAAACAAAATTTGCATGTCCGAATCCATCAGACGGAAAATGAAGGTATCCACCCGGACATCTTTATCCCATCCGTTTTCAAAATCCACCACATACAAATCAATGGTCCCCAAATGGTCATATTGGGCAATAAAACGTTGGAGCATATAATCCTCACAGATACTGTCGGAAGAACCGGCAAGTATCTGATTGCTCACCGAAGGAATCGTTTCATTCCATATACGCAAAGGGTATATCGTAAGCATTATAAGCAGGGCGAGAACAATAATAACGCATTGTGCCGCGCGACTTTTTTTTACAACTTTATACATGTTAATCCCCATTTCTGCGCTGCTTTTATGCCTTAACTTTGCCAAGGCTATTCAGCATTTGCCGAAACTTTATGCATAAGCCGCTTTGTGCCAGCAACGCACAGACACAAAACACTGTATACTAAGTGCCTTATTTTGGCGTTTCAGTCAATGTATGGTAATTTTTCTATAATTACTTGGGTTAGTATAGCATAGTTGAGGGCAGTTTACAAGAACCTTTGGAAGGGCGCAGGGAAATCAATTTTCATGGGAAGGGCCAAGCCAGTATCCGAAAATATACGCAGCCTACCCCTCCGCCAATACCGCGATTGCCCCAGGCAAAGCAAACCATAAAATCAAAACATACCTGGGCAGATAGGTAGGGCCAAGGATTACGGTGAGCCAAACCAAAAATATTAGTGCAAAGGGGGGCAGCACTTTATAGTTTCTTCTATAAAAAGCATACCCAGCCGTAAACACAAATATCCAGAAAAGGAATCCCGGGGAAAACATCATGGAAAGAACGGGGATTTTCTGCTGGGCTATCTCCAGGGACATCCTTCGGTAGCATTCGTCCAGCCAGGGAATTTTACTTTCCCGTTTTCCAGGCGCTTCTACCTCATATCCAAAAAAGGAGCTGTCCTCATAGGTGAAGGTGAAAACACTATTTCCCCTGTATACGTCGATGATGGTATCGGGATACCAAAATCCGTAAGATGTCATAAACCAGGCATTCAGGTAGGTAAAAGGATGTTTCAGACCTATTTTCAGCCATAACCTGGCATATTTCCCCGGTTCTGCAGCAAAAGCTTCGTTTTGAAACGATACCTTTACCCCATCGGAAACCTTGGGGGCATAAAACCGCAGCGCCTCTTCCGGGATGATTTCATACAAGGTTTCGATTTCTTCTTCACTCAGGCTTTCTTTATCATATTTGTATACCCTGGCCAACTGCTGGATAGGAACGGTAAGCATTTCCTGGTTTTCCGCATGGTTCGCAGAAAGAACCGCTGTAAGGGCTATGCTGGCCATAAAATAAAGGGCGAACGTAATCCCCAGCAGACCCGCCAATTTTTTACGAATTCCTTTCCCTTCATAAAGGAGCAGGGGAATCATAACAAGGAATGCGTACATCCCGTTATGCCTAAAGCACATCATAATAACGGCACTGGAACAAAAGAGAATAGGGGATTTCCGGCTTTCAAAAAATTTTTCCCCCTGCTTTGCCATCTCATATATGGATATCAGCAAGAGCAGCAGGGCTGCCGTGAATATCCCATCCTTAGCAGAACATAAGGTAAACATCACAACAACGGGAAAGAAAGCGAAATACAGCACCGTAATCATTCTAAGCGCATGTTTCACCCTGCATTTTCTCATATAAGAAACCACGTAAGTAAATACGCCGGATAGCAGGCACATCTGAAATAAAGTATAGGCCGCAATGCCCAGATTGTAGGAGCCCGTAAGTTTATGGACTGCCAGTATAATCCCACCCAACATCAATACATGGGGGAGGGGGTGATGGGTAGTGAATTGCCTCATCTCCACTTGTACAAATTCATCCTGGGCATCATATACAAAAAAGCCCGGATATACCGCCAGGAAAACCGGAAGCCAGCATACAAGGAAAAAGCAAAACAGCAACGCTGCCCTCTTTTTCCCTGGCATATCATCCCATTTTCCTATCCAGCTTTTTAAAGTGACCCCCAAGCCTTTTAACAGGCAGTCCGGGGCAGCCCTTCCCGCCAGCAGTTCCCATCCTTTACAAATCCAGAGGGTAAAGATAACCGTCCACACCCCTATGGCCAGCCACATCATCCCATTGCCAAATACTACATTTTCCCTCTGCTCCAGGGAAGTGCCGAAAGCCAGGCATAAAGAAAAGCAGAAAGCCGACAACCCTGCCGCCAGAATCTGCCGCCTTTCCCTCCGCTGCCTCTTTTCCGTTTCTCCCTCTATCCTCAATTTCTCATTGCCCCCGGGTGTTTTTTCAGCAACCAGTGCTTTTTCCGTCAAAAACCATAAAATGCCCCAGAGGAAAACTCCAAACCAGCTATTGCTGATTGCCAGGGATTCCCCATTCAAATTCCATATATAGGGGAGGCACGCAGTTCCTGCAAAAGCCAGAAAAGCCCCCGCCAGCCGTATTCTTTTTATGCCTGTTATTTTATTCTTCATCATTAATCATTTCCCTAATTACGAATTGGGGGGAATTATTCATGGAAATATACATTCTGCCTATATATTCTCCCACCAGCCCCAGCATCACCATAGTCATCCCGCCCAAAAATACAATCGCCGCCATCAGGGAACTGAATCCCATCGGCACATCCGGGTTCACCAGTTTCTTAATGACGGTGTAAATCCCATAAAGGAATCCCGCTGCCGAACAGGTACACCCGATTACCGTGGCCAGCCTGAGGGGCTTTACACTAAAGGCGGTAAACCCGTTAAACCACAGCCCGATTAGTTTGCCAAACGTATAGCCGGAAGTTCCTATTTCCCTTTCCCTATGGTTGACTGTTACATTGCTGATTCTTTTCGTTGTCCGCAACACCAGCCCGATGACATAGGGGTACGCATTGGTATATTTTTTCATTTCTTCCACTACAAAACGCTTGGCCGCAAAATAACTGGAAACATACAAATCTTTCGGTTTGCCCAGCATAATCCGGGCCATTTCTTCGTTTACCCTACTCCCGAAATTCCGGAAAACCGAATGTTTTTTATGCTCATATTTAGCGTACACCACATCTGAGCCTTTTTCTACCTCGTCCAACAGCTTGCCCACCTCATTGGCGGGCGTCTGCCCATCATCGTCCAGGCAGACCATTACATCCCCTTTCACCTGATGGAATCCCGCCATTAACGCAGCATGCTGCCCGAAATTCTTTGAAAGGTTTACCCCTTTTATTTTCCTGTTTCCCGCACAAAGTTCCCGGATAACCGAAAAAGTATCATCCGGGGAACAGTCATTGACCAGTATAATTTCATAATCATAGTTTTTCCCCTTCTGATTCAAATCCTGTATGGAATCCTGGATTTCATTTACCACCTTGGGCAGCGTCAATTCCGAACGGTAGCAGGGAATCACGAAGCTGACCAGCGTTTCCTTTTCCTTCACCATAAAAAACATATCCTTTTTTTCCCCATCGGAGCATTCCACATCTTTCATTATGGATTCCTCCATGAACCCTGCATTCCGATAACTTTTTGCCGCCGCTTCATTGTCCGTAAATACCCGGAGCACCAGCTTCTTTAAACCCATCTTTTCAAAAGCATATGCCACAGCCAGACAGGCGGTCTCCGTTCCGTAGCCTTTCCCTGCCGCATCATCTTCCCCAAGGAAAATCCCGTATTCCGCTTCCTTCTTTATCCTGTCGATATCCCTGAAATACACGCTTCCCACAGGGCGCATATCATCTTTTTCACAAATTATAAACTGCACTGCCTTGCCTGTATCCACCATTGTCTTTATCCAGTTCTGATGCCCCTGGGATGTAAATGTTTCCCGGTAAATGAAATTCCGCCTTACCCTTTCATTATTCCGCCATTTCACAATCAAGTCCGTGTCTTCATACCCCATTGGCCGTAAGATGACCTTTTGCCCTACTATCCTTTTATCCTGCATATACTAATCCTCCAAAAGCCTCTTTGCACCCGGTTTGAACGAGGAAAGAGCCGAATGCACAATGTTTCCAGGCGTACATTATTCCACACTAACCCGGTATACACCGATGATGCCGCATATTTCATCGGCCAGTTCCATTTTCACCGCAATGCCTTTGTCCCTGAAATAATCTGCAAAACCGTCCGTTCCTTTTTCCAGCTCCACCAGCAAATAGACTTCCTCATGATAAAGAAGCCCCTCCTCCATGGACTCCATCCCGAAACGCTCCAGCTTTTTCCTATGGGAAGGGCTTTTCACCAGCCATCCCCCCATAATATCATAATTAGCCAGCCCATTATCCACCCCTGCAAACATTTTTTCCGAATAAGGCGTTTCCCTATAGTCGCCGGAAGGATAAGATACCGACGAATAAACATCTATAAAATAAAATCCATCTTCATGGGATTTGGCATATTTTTTCATCCCGTCATATACTTCGTTGGCCGCTTCCCTGGCCTGGTATTCCCAGTCCACGCCCTCTATCATTTCCGGCATTGCCAGCACTGCCGTTCCTGCCAGCGCCGTCATCCCTATCAAAGCTGCCGCCTTTTCCATCCCGAATTTTCTTTTTAAAGCATTTTTTCCCGTTTTCCCCCCTGCATATTCCATATACAGCATACCCAACAGGATACAAAGTTCCATCAGGTACAAAGAATGGGTAATCCGCACCGGTTCCCTGCCCCTCCACATGATAAACATCCACAGGGTGGTCCGCACCGCAAATAAAAACAACAGGCAGCCTGCCCTTTTCCCAATATAAGCCGCCCTTTTCTTTTCTTTGCCCGCCCCATTTATGGCCGCCGCCAGAAATACTGCCCCATATCCCAGAATAGCCATACTGTTCCAGGGATAAT
The DNA here is from genome assembly GCA_009911195.1 of Lachnospiraceae bacterium. GTDB lineage: Bacteria > Bacillota > Clostridia > Lachnospirales > Lachnospiraceae > Kineothrix. Next base: position 16,227 of record QXWV01000013.1, read on the forward strand.
CATATGGCACGCTTCCGCCGGGTAATTGCCTCACCTTCGGAGGCCACATCCTGCATGCATATACCCATAGCTTTTCTTTTATCCGCACGGGCAGCCCCGGTCCATCCTGTTTCACTTCCTTCTGATGCTCTGCCACCATGTCCAGGGCAGCCGCATCCAGTCCGTTATCTAGGCCAAAATTATATTCTTCCAGCAGCAAATGCTGCCCGCTTTCCGTCATTCCCAGCGCTTCATATAGCCCCTCATTTCCTTCATACGGAGGGATTCCCTGATAATCATAAAGCTCGGTCCGGCTATTAAAAAAGTCCACATATGTCTTCCATTCCCCCGTCCGGAAAGCCGCCCAGTTCACCAGGAAGGAAATGAGCATTCCTGCCAGTACAGCCCCAAAGGCGGTGAAATATTTTCTAAAATTTTCCTTGGTAAAAATTTTATCCTCCAAAGACCAACGGTATACACCAGCCACACATATCAATGGCAGGAGAAGCGCCATCATTTCCGTGCGTAGCTGAAAAGACAGTACCGCCAGCAGCACGCTGGGGATATTCGTTTTTACAAAATACCTGAAACCGCCCCGATATTCCAACGAGCCTTTTATCCCCTGACGGGTCATTTTGTCCCCAATTGTATTATCACATTCTTCCACCCATGAAGTGGCGAACAAAAAGGCCGCCGTTGCGGAAAGCAGCGCGGAAGTCACCGTATACTGCACGAATACCAAATGCTCCAGAAAGAGTCCGCAAACCATCATCCCTTCCACAGCCGCCAGACCCGCTTTCCCCGCCGTCCTTTGGCAAAAGCGCAGGCTTCTGTGGATAATCAGCCAAAAACAGCCATATTGGCAAAGGCACAGAAATACCCCATATACCGATGCCTTTGGAAAAATACGGTACACCAGGCTGATTGCCAGGCTTAAGGGATATAAAAGCTGTATGTTATGCCCTTCCGGCTCCCCAGTATATACCCCCGCCATCAAATCCTTGATAAATACATCGTCATTCAGGTCATAATAATGGTCATAGCGGATGCCTACAAACAAAAGCAGCGCTGCCAGAACCAATGAAGCCAATATGATATTTTCATATTTTTTGTAAAAGTCCTTAAGCACCATAGAATTCCTTTACTTTACCGCTGATATATTCCACTTCTTCCTCTGTCAGCTTATAAAACATGGGAAGCCTTAATATCCTGTCGCTTTCCCTTGTAGTATACTTGTCCTCCCCATGGAAGCGCCCGAACTTTATCCCGGCCGGCGCAGTATGAAGGGGCACATAATGGAACACTGAAAGGATGCCGTTCTCCTTCAGGAAACGAATCAGCTCCGTCCTCTCCTCCAAATCCTTGGCCTTTATATAGAACATGTGCCCATTGTGGACGCACCCTTCCGGGATAACGGGCAATTCTATTTTCCCTGCATCCTGCAAGGGCTTCAGATTCTCATAATAGCGGTTCCACCTGGCCAGGCGGATATCGTTGATTTCATCCGCCATCTCCAGTTGGGCATACAGATAAGCCGCATTCATATCGCTGGGAAGATAGGAAGACCCAAAATTTACCCAGCGGTATTTATCCACCTGCCCCCGGAAAAACTTACTCCTGTCCGTTCCCTTCTCCCTATAAATCTCCGCCCTTTCCACATATTTATTATCCCTGATAAGCAATGCGCCGCCTTCGCCCATACTGTAATTTTTTGTTTCATGAAAACTAAAACAGCCAAAATCCCCTATTGTTCCCAACGGCTTCCCCTTATAAGAAGCCATAATGCCCTGGGCAGCATCTTCGACTACTATCAACCCATAGCGCCTGGCAATATCCATAATTTTATCCATCTCGCAGCCCACTCCGGCATAATGCACCACCGCAATCGCCTTCGTTTTATCCGTAATCGCCGCCTCTATCAGATTTTCATCGATATTCATCGTTTCCTTCCTGATATCCACAAACACCGCCGTAGCCCCCCGCAGCACGAATGCATCCGCCGTGGATACAAAAGTATAGGAAGGCATAATCACCTCATCCCCTTCTTTAATATCCGCAAGCAGCGCCGCCATCTCAAGTGCATGGGTACAGGAAGTTGTTAACAGGCTTTTCGCCGTTCCGGTCCTCTCCTCTATCCACCGGCTACATTTCCCTGTAAACTCCCCATCCCCACAAATTTTCTCGTTCTCCACTGCCTTACGCATATATTCCATTTCCTTCCCCGTAAACGGAGGCACATTAAAATTTATCATCGTTTCTTCTCCTCTCATCCATCGCTGAATTTACTATTATATTTGCTCCACTCTATTGCTCCATCTATTTCCACTTACAAGCCGACAGCCTTGTCAGAATATTCTCTCCATCTTATAAAACCCGGTAAATTTTATAGCACTTATTTTCAAATATACAAGTATAATCCTCCTCCACGATATAATCAAGAATCAAATCCGTCTTTTCCCCTTCCACAATGCCTTCCCCCGGCTCATTATGCAAGATAATATCCGGATTCCAGTCCAAATCCATCAGCGCCCTCTCCAACTGTCCGTAAGTATTGCTTGGTATCTCCGGCCATGTAGTAAAAATAGCGGAAGGCGCGTCCAAAATATAACTAAGCCCTGGGGCATCCCCCCATAGCAGAAGCGGTTTGCTTCCCACACCGTTCTCTTTACAAAAACCTATCAATTCCTGCAAGCTCTGCCCGTTCTCCTCCGTGGTCATCATGTACTTTAACACCGGGCTGTTTTCCACCTGGAAGGTTCGTTTTTCCCCATAAATCCCATCCCGGAATACATAAGTACATCCAAAACCAATCCCCTGCACCAATGTCATAAGCAGAATCGCCGCCATAAATGCCCGCCATGGAAAATGCTGGATTTTGTTTTCCGTCCTTTTCCATACGCGCCAGCATACCCATAACGTATAGGGGGCTACCAAAAATAAATTATTCATATTCTGGTACGTATAATTATTGCTCCCCAACGGTGTAATCACAATAACTATAAGCACCATGGCCGCCAGAATCCGTTCCTTCCTGTCTTTGGAGAAAAATCCCCCGATACCTGTCACACAGCATATTACGGAAAGGATGAGAAACAGCATCATCCATTGGAAAATGCAGCCTTCATTATAATATCGCAGCGAGTACATCCCTTGTCCCAGGTAAAATCTAAGCAGTATCAAAATCCCCAGGCAATACACCCCTTTTTTTGCCCATTCCATCTTCCCTTTCCTGACAGAAAACATCACCATGCCCGCCCCGATACAGGGAATCATATAAGCCATCCATTTCAGTCCAGCCAGATAAGCGGAAGCCGTGGCAGATACCATCCCTCCCAGCGTATAATCCGAAGCTTCCCCTGCCATTCCGAACAGGCTTGCAATCATGCTGCCGAAAGCCCCTGCCCCATAATTTACCATAATCACCATGAGAATACTGCCAAATCCCGCCAAGTATCCTGCCATACACAGCCCTGTCCGTTTCAGGACGGCCGAAATCTTATCCCTTTGCAGCCATCCGGCAAACCAGACTACCACAATCAGCGCCGCCTCTGCCAGATTGGAAAACCGCACCATCACATTTAAACCGAGGCAAACCCCTGCCCCCACATAGTAAATTCCCTTCTCCTCCAAAACAGCTTTGCATAAAAGTATGCAGCCCAGGGCAAAGAAAAAATAAGTCAGGTAATTATACAAAATCGTTGTAGGACACCAGCATAAGCTGAGGGCGATTACTTCCCCGAAAAACACAAGCCAGGATGGTATCCATTTGGATATTCCATAATAGCAGATAAGTGCGATAGCCCCCGTCAAAAGCCCTGTATAAAAATTCATCCCAAGCAGAGTATTGCCCATGGGAAGCTTCATCAGAAAAGCCCCTGTTATATTGGCCAGATAAGTGGCCAACACCCATGTGATATCCATTTCTTCCATAAAACGGTAATATCCGAGGGAATAGGTGGTATCCGATACATCAACCCCCTGGCGAATCAGCATCAGCGGATACAGAAGAAGCAACAAAGGAAAAATACCCCTTTGCAGGATATCAAAAATTTTATACTTTTTTTCGCTTCCGCCATATCCCTTCATCTAAACTCCTCATCCAATCTGCGCACCCAGTCTGTCGGTTTCGATTTTTCCAAATGCCTTCCTACATAGCGGAAGATATATAGCCGGATACCGTCCACAAAACATCCTGCTATAAATATTGCCAGCACTGAAACCATTAAGTGAAGGATAAATCCCCACACACCCGCTTCTGCCACCGGGCCGATGAAGTCTTCAATCCACCCTGTCCATTCATTGCGGATATCGATATGTTCATGAAACAAATATACGCCAAACGTAAGGGGCGATAATTTTCCGATAAGCCCGGCAAAGAAGCCTTCCGGGATTTTCACATAACGGAAAGCCCCAAATAACCCCACTGCCCCCAAAAGGCACAGAATATAATTGTAATGATAGGGAACTTCCGTATAGTACTCAAACAGCCCAGTCCCCCGGTTTATAAAATATGCCCCTGTTCCAATGGCAAAACTAAGCAGCCCACAAATTATATAAAGCCGCCAGCCCCATTTCCCGTTATCCACCGGTTTCCACCCGTACAGCCTGATATATGCCGCCACAAGATAAACGCACAAAAACCAGCCAAAATCATATCCGGCCCTATCCGTCACAAACCGTACCGGAACTATACTTTTTATACCGCAAAATAAAAGCAGCAGCCCCCCTATGGCAATCTGCAGTTGTTTCTTGTTCATGGTCTTCACCGCCGTATTTAGAAGCGGGGTAAACAAATACAATAACACATAGGAAGCCGCAAACCAATAATGCTCTGTCTCCAGAGGGAAAATATATTGCAGCAGCCTGTATAAATCCCCTCCCTTTCCTGGAAATATCCCCGTTCCCATCATAATTAACGGAATCAATACCGCATAAAAAAGTACCTGGCATATCAAAACCAAGACTCTTTTTACCTTAAATCCGGCTTCCACCAGAAAATAGCCGCTAATCAGCACATATACATTTACTGCCACAATGCAAAAAGATTCTAAAAGCATCCCCAATATCTGCTTGCTGCCCCCTTCGCCTCCCGGCATAAGCAGCATTTCTGTATGGCTCAAATAGTGCAGGGTAATCACCATAAGCATAGCAATGATACGCAACAGTTCATAATTCATCTGCCGTTTTCCCCGTTCTCTGCCTTTCCCCATATTTAACCCCATTTCTGCGAACTTCTCTGTAACAGAAGCTATTTGCCTTTCAACTGCTTTTCTTTTCATCCTATGTGCAGCCCGCTTCTTTCATACCACGGCATAATGCTGCATCATTCCCGGCTCATGCATCTTTTTTCTTAAACACTAATAATTTGCTGAATATATAATTGGAAACAATGACTATTACATTGCACACAAATTTGGAAATCATATTATTGATGCCCGCCAAATCCACCATCACATACATAATTACCAGTTCCATCCCCCCTGTTACTATTCTGGCTCCTACAAAGGCTGAAAATTCCTTCCAAATGCCCTCTTTATCCTTCACCTTGCTTTTAAATACAAAGCTTCGATTGGTCCAATAGGCAAACAATACCGAAACTACCCATGCAAACGCTGTAGCTATCAGCACCAGCACAACTTTATCGTCATCAGCACCCAGCACCCGTATTGACAGGGCATAGGCCACCATATTTACCAGAAACGCCAGGAATCCAAAAAAAAGATAGTTAATGGCCTCTTCGTATTTTTTATACATATCCCATGCAAATTTTATCATATTAATCCTCTATTCCAGTTCCGCATTCGGACTACCAGCACCCTTTCTTCTTCCTCTTTCTCAGAGATTTTCCGGCCGCCCTGCGTCCGTAAACTCTCTGGGGTGCTGTACGTCCTCTTGCTGTTTCCAGTTCCGCATTCCCAATTTAATATCATTTCTTTATAACCTTAACGCTCCTGGGTTACATGGCCGTTCTCTACGCGGTAGACAATGTCGCATTTTTCTATTGTCTGCAGGCGGTGGGCAATGATAATCAATGTCTTGCGCCCATGCAGATGATTGATGGAATCCATAATTCCGGCTTCCGTGTCATTATCCAATGCGGAAGTGGCTTCATCCAGCACCAATACCTCCGGGTCTTCATAAAGCGCCCTGGCAATGCCAATCCTTTGCCGCTGTCCCCCGGATATACGGATTCCCCTTTCCCCGATTCCTGTATCCAGCCCCTCCGGCAAGCCTTTGACAAATTCGTCTAACTGGGCTTCCTTCAAAGCCTGCCATACCTTTTCGTCATCAATATCCTCATCCCCCCGGCCAAAAGCCACATTTTTGCGTATGGAAGAATCTATCATAAAAATGGTCTGAGGGATATAGCCGATATTTTTCAGCCACGATTCATAATGCTCCCTCACTTCCACCCCATCCGCATAAATCCCGCCGGACTGGAGTTCCAAAAGCCCCAGCATGATATCCACCACCGTAGTCTTCCCGGCACCGGAGGTTCCCACAATGCCCACCGATTTCCCCACCGGGATGCCCATCGTTGCTTTGTCAAAAATCAGCACATCGCTGTTCGGATACTTATAAGTAATATCTTTTAACAGGATTTCCTTTTTTACAGGAAGCTTCTCCACAAATTTTTTCTTCCGGTAAGCCTCTTCGTCATAATTTACGCTTTCATCCCGTATTTCATCCTGCAGGTTATCGGTAACCCCCATAAAAAACGGTTCAAAATAAGCGATGGAAGTCAGGTAATTATTAATCCGGTTTGCGCTGGGTATCAGGCGCATAGCAGCCACCGCCAGCATGGTTAGCTGGGGCATGATTTCCGTCACAGGCGTACCCTGGGCAATTTGCAGCATCATATATAAAATCATCCCCGCAATCGCCACTGTTTCAATTAGCAGACGGGGCGTGGCATTGTACAGATTATATCTTTGCACTGCATTCACATAACCCGCACCGCATTTACAATATTCATTGATAAAGTAGCTTTCTTTATTGGCCACCTTAATTTCCTTAATCCCCATTACCGACTGGTCAATCCATTTATACAGGCCGCTGTAAAAGTCCTGGTTCTCTTCCCCTGCTTTTCTCATAATCGGCTTTAGAATATATTTAATCAGCAGAATCACACCAATCAACAAAACTGCTACCGTTCCCGTCATCACCACGTCCTGGCTCAGGCAGTACAGGGTCAGGACAACAAACACAATCACTTCGCTCACTAGCTGTAGCAAACTTAAAATCAGGCCATACATATTATTAACATCCGAGGTGATGCTTCTTTGGATTACAGATGTATCCGCATTCAGATAATATTCATAAGGTCTTTGCATAAAATTAATCATCATCCGGCGCGAAGTGGCGAACTGGTTGCTGTATACAAACCGAAACTGCAATTTATTCTGGAAAAAAAGATAACCATTTTTCAGCGCAAATACACCAATAAGCGCCCCCATAATCAGCATGGAAAACTGAGTCATACTTTCCATATGGAGGCTGTCATATACTTTTGCCAGCATTTTGCTGTTTTCCAATATATCCGGGTCCATGATGACGCTGGCTGCCTGATAGATTAAGCCTACCCCCATCAATTCCAGCGCTGCCCCTATCAACATCACTATGACGAGGAAAAGCATAATCCTCTTCTGCTTTTTATCCAATAAAATATTTAACTTCCTTAAAATCTTTCCCACGCGCTAATTACCTCTGCTTCATTTCCACAAACTTCTTCAAATTTTTCTTTCGTCCTGTCATATAGACTGTTATATTCTACCATACTTTATAAAAAGATTGCAAATTAAGAATAACCCCGTTTCTTTCAGAAAAAATATTCTTTTTGAAAGCCCTTCTTTTAGTCCCCTGTCCTAACCACCACTCCCTCTTTCTGGTAGTACCTGGCTAATGCCCTGTTTTCCCAGGAATCCGCATAAGGGGTAATGTCGGAAAAATACAAAAGCGCCGGCTGCACCGGAAGCGGCTCTACTTCCAGAATCCCTTCCGCATCGCTGTTATAAAGCTCTACCCTTTGAGACAGTGCCTCCGCATATGCTTTAGCATTGCCGTTCCTCAAATCCGTAATAGCCGATGTGAAAGCATAATAATGGGGTTCGGGTATTATGCATATGCCGGAGGCTACCACAAAAAAGAACGCACAGCCCGCCAGGCAAAGCACGGTATTTTTAGAAAAGCTTCTCCCGGTACTTTCCTGCCTTCCTCTTCCCTTTTCCCACTGCTTTCTCACCCAGCCGGTCACATATCCCACACATAATGTGAGTACAAGGATATACATAAAGAAAATCAAAGCCTGCAGCCTTCCTGCTTCTATATTGCCCACTGCAAACAAAGGCGGTGTAATCATAGCCGATACCAGGCCAAATCCAAACAAAACTACCAAAACCGGATAACCGAAACGGAAATCGGTCCGTTCCGCAATGTGCCAGAAAAGGGGAATCAATATAATAATGAGCAAAAGAATCGGCCATTCGGTCCATTCCCCCAACACATAGTCCAGCCCATAATACAAAGATACCATCACCGACTTAACTGCTCCCATCCCAGCCGTACCCGATGCACGTACCCTATTGCCAGGCGCGGCTATGCTCAGTATAAATCCGAGGAAAAAGCATATGGCAGGAATACAAAATGCTTTATACTTTTTTGCTTTTTTCGTACAAACCATAAAGCCCATAGCAACTGCCAGCACAATAGTTACATTGAGTGCTGACATCTGGTTCGCCCCTCCCACAAAAAAGCCGAGCACAGATGCCGCAGCCAAATCCCAAACTCTTTTCTTCCCTTTATCATAAACCGCCTTAATCAATATTCCATAAAAAAACAGAGACATGCCATGGGAAAACGCATAGCATACCGCCCCGCAATACCAATAATAGGCTTCCACCCTTCCTGCCTGCCCCTGGCATTGAACCGAAATGAACAGCACTAACATAATGACAGACCAAGCCATATACTTGTCCGCCTTAAATACCTTGACGAGTATATTTTTTAATAAATACGCCGTGGAACAGCTAATCATCCCGAGCATAATCCATGTGGTCAGAAAATACCATCTTTCACCGAATACTCCAGGATGCAGGGCTACCAGCACCTCCGACGTAAAGCACCCTATCCAGTTAAAATAGTTATCCCATGCCATGAAAACTGCCTGTTTTAACACTTCCCAAACGGAATGGCTGTTTATCCATGCCAGCCTGCACATATCCCCGGTAGAATAATCGTCCGCACTTGGAAAATTATAACGCGCAATGATAAGCAGCGGAATCAGCGTCAAAAGATACGCCACAGCAAGTACTCTGGCTAAAACTTTCGGAGTTACGTATTTCGTCCATTGTTCCACTATTTTTTTCATCCCTTATCTCCTTTATGGTTTTGCTGCCTGTGTATCTTTGCCAGCCTATATCAGCTCATTCTGCCTGTGCATGTCCGGCGGCTCATACTGGTCCATAAAATCTTCCCCTAAGTATACCATTTCCTCCGCAAATCGAATTCCATGCACCACAGTGAAGACGGAAATCACACGGCGGAAACGCAACCCCTTTATATAATTCAATACTTCCATAGGAAATTTCCCATCCAGCACAATGTCATCCGGAAAAACTTTATGGTAATCCAAAATATCCCTGGGGTGGGGCTTAATCAAAACTACCGACTCTTCCCCATCTATGCTTCCGAACTTTTCAATACAGTCTTTAAAAATCCGTTCCCTCACATCCAGGGCACAAAGCGGTTCTGTTAAAAGCAGAATCTTGTTTTTTCCATTCCCTGCATTTAATTTTTCCTTTATTTCATCCATATCCTCAATAAATAGATGAACCAGAATCTCTTTCCCTTCCTCATCCAACCCGTCCACCAGCTCTTTTCTCGGCTTTTCAATATATTTAGGGCAAGGGTAAGGCAATATGGAAATATCATTTACTTCCATATCCAGGCAATATTTTGCCCAGCCATTTTGGATAAAAATCAGATTCCATGACGCCAAAAAGGCTTTCAGCCCAAAATGTCCCCTATTATCATATCTGGCCGTATCATATGTGCTAATGCAGTCCAGCCCGTCCTCCAATGCGTGATAATGGATTTTTTTATAACTTAAATAATAGCCGATAGGGTCCGAATCGCAAAACACATACACATCTTTATATTGCTTAAAGTCCACCGGCACGTAATCCTGCTGCATTTTTCCGAGCAGCTTGGTATACTTAATTCTCGCAAGCATATTTAGCAAAAGGTTTCCCCTGTCCTTATGGTATTTCATCACCTGGGGGAACTGGATATCCTCTTTTTCGTCAAACATATATACATTCCCAAAAAGCCCACACTTTAATGCCCGGCTTCTCAAATCGCCAAAGTCATTGGACATTGTGCTAAGCACCAAGTCCGCATTCTTCCGTTCCCTCCCAGGCAAGTTCAATTCCTTCAGGCAGGCCACATATACATGATAATATGTGTGGCAGACATAAATTCTCTGTTTCATGTTGGCAAACATGCTCCTTTTTCGTATGATAAGGAATTTCTATAATTGCGGAACAAGCTCCACACGAATACCGGCTAATGCCCTCTTCCCGATTTCCATCGCTTCTTCCGGAGTATTCCCTACAGTAATAATATGACCCAGCCTGTCATTGCTGGACTTTGTTCCATTTATCCCATCTCCCGGCTTTTTGTAAAAAATGATTTCCTCCACCCCTGCCAGGCTGCGTACTTCCTCATCGGCCTCCAGGCTGCGGATAATACCTTCCCCGCCCTGGATGAAATGAATAGCGGCCCCTCTTTGCCACTTTGCCCCTAAGTCCGGTTTTTCCCCGGTGGCCAGCAATACGGAAGCCCCCACCAGGTCCACCCCGGTAGAAAGGGGAACTAACCTTGAAGTGATAAAATCCCCGCCCAGCCGGGCTGCGATTTCTACAATTTTCGCCCCATCCTCTGTCACTTTTATCTCCGTATGGGATGGGCCATTTTGCAGCCCTATCGCTTCTATCGCCTGCAAGGCCACCTTTTTTATCTGTTCCTGCACCTCTTCACCAAGGCGGCTCGGTTCGCAATGGGCTATTTCTACAAAATAAGGCGGCTCGGTAATATATTTATCCGTAATCGCTATGATAGTAGTCTCCCCTTCCACCGTCATCGCCTCTACGCTAACCTCCGGCCCGGCCATAAATTCCTCCACCATCACCGTACCATTGCGGGAATTCCCTTTGCTGTATTCATAGATTTCCCCCAATTCCTGCCGCTTCCCCTCATCCAGCAGCACCACACCCCTGCTCCCGGCATTATCCGCCGGTTTCACAATGCACCGCCCGTCCAGGGCTTCCACCGCCGTCTGAAAGCTTTCCAAATCCTGTACCGCATAATATGCCGGAATGGGTATCCCCTTCTCCTTTAACCGATTCCTCATATGGCTTTTAATAGTGGCACACAGGGAATCCTTATAGGGCAAATCCGGCCTTTTCCCCAATTTCTCGTTCACATAGGCCGCCGTCCTCACCGGGCCGTCGCTGGTAGAAGTAATGACCACATCCGGCTTGTAAATAAGCGCCTGGCGATACACTTCCTCCATATCCAGGGTACTCACCACCAGCTTTACATCCGCCAGTGGAAATCCTACCGCATTTTCGTCATAATCCACAAGAATAACCTGGTATCCCAGTTCTTTTGCCTTTTTAATCGCCGGAACCTGCAACGCGCTGGCTCCCAGAATCATCATTTTCTTCCCGCTTCCATTCTCCTTTTTCTCCATATAACCTTCCCCTCATAATATCAGCTTCCAGTCCAAAGGCGTTCCCTTGGAGATATCCCTCCTCGCCTTTTTCCCCATCACTTCATCAAAATACATGGTATGCAGTCCAAAGGCCGGGCGTATGGAACGCACGTTTTCTTCGGTAAATGCTTCCCCTTCCTTCATGTCCTTCACCACAAAAAGGGAACGCCCGTCTTCCCTGCTCCGTTTCTGCTGCTCCGTCAGCTCATAGGTAACCTTTCCCAAGGCTTTTTCCACAATCCGGATTTCATCCACCATTTTTTTGAATTCATCCGGCTCCATGGAAAATGCCCCGTCCGGCCCGCCATCCTCCCGGGATAGGGTAAGGTGCTTTTCTATCATTTTTGCACCCAGCGCCACACTTGCTACCGCCGCTGCCGTTCCCATACTATGGTCGGAAAGCCCTGTGATACAATCGAAAACATGGGCCATATTGGGAATTACCTTTAAATTCATCTCTTCATAAGGGGAAGGATAGGCAGAAGTACATTTTAAAAGCACAATCTGCTCATTCCCTTCCTCCCTGCATGCCCGCAATGCCCTTTCCATATCCTCTAAATATGCAATGCCCGTCGCCAGAATAATCGGTTTTCCTATCCTGGCTATTTTCCGTATCAAGGGTATATCATTAATTTCAAAGGATGCCACCTTGTAGGCCGGCATATCCATTTCCCGCATAAAGTCTACCGCCGTAGCGTCAAAAGGAGAGGAAAAGCATTCCAGCCCCAGCCCATTGGCATATTCCATCAGCTTTGGCTGCCATTCCCAAGGGGTATAAGCTTCTTCATACAGTTTATGGAGCGTTGTACCATCCCAAATCGTTCCCTGGGTAATCTGGAAATAATCGTTATCGCAATCCAGCGTAATCGTATCCGGCGTATAGGTCTGCAGCTTCACCGCATCCGCCCCAGCCTGCGCGGCCGCTTTTATAATCGCTTCCGCCCTGCCATAATCCTGCAAATGGTTGGCCGAAACCTCCGCCACTATGAAAGCCTTTTCCCCTTCCCCCACATAACGCTTTCCAATCTGTATCTTCTTATCCATACCTTATTCCTTTCCTGCTGAGCTTTTGGTCATTGCGAAATCCACGTCCATCATCTGGTACTTAATTTCCGCCAATCTCCAATCCGTCAGGTTGTCAATGTCCTGCACTTCCGTCTCCGGCATGGGAAGCGGCACATAGCCGTCCTCCAAATCACCTCTGCATGCCCGGTATTTTTTTACATCATAAAAATAAAACTGCCCACAATCATGATACAACGGCTCTAAATCCTGTGACCTTTTCATGGCATTTTCCGGATAACAATACGCCAGCCTGCCATCCCTCACCGCCATCCCCCGCTGGGGCGGAAATGAGAACCTGACCACCGGCATTACCCCTGATGCATTATTTTCCACCAACAGGGAAAAAGCTTCTTTCAGCTTTTTTGCTGTTACAAAAGGAGCTGTAGGATAAATGCACGCCATATACCCAAACTCCCTCCCTCTCTTTTCATACTCCTCCAGCACTTCCATCAACACATCGTCCGTGGTGGCGAAATCATTGGCCGTGGCCTCACTGCGCATAAAAGGTACGCTGGCCCCCGCCTTTCTGGCAATGCCTGCAATCTCTTCATCATCCGTAGATACCATAACTTCCTCAAACAGCCCGGAAGACAGCGCCGCTTCTATAGAATAACAGATAATCGGCTTCCCCAGAAATTCCTTCTTATTCTTTCCCGGTATCCTCTTGCTTCCGCCTCTGGCCGTAATTACTGCAATTGCATTCATTTTTGTTCCTGTCCTTTCTATTCCAGTACCGCACCATATGGGCGCATGTTATTTTCCAAGTTGTATTATAGCTTCCAGATTTCTTCCGCAATCCGCGCTGCGCCCTGTCCGTCCGTCACTTGGCTAAGAGCCTCTTTCATCCGCTTCCTCAAGGATTTATCTTGCAAAAGCCTCTTCAGGTTTCCGCCAATCCGCCCCAGGCACTCTTCCCTGTTTTCCCGGATATCCCCTGCGAACAGCATTCTTTCCTCCTGGGCAAAAAACTCGCTGTCATACATCTGGTTATCCGCACAGACAAAAAATACGGTAGGAATCTGCATGGCACAAAGTTCAAACAGCACCGTTCCCGCAGCCGAAACCGCAACATCGCATTCTTCCATAAGCTCTGCCATATTGCCCACATTATAGTGAAGCTTTATGGCCGGGTTATCCTTTGCCATCCCTTCCAGTTTTTCCCTGTTAGGATGAAACTTTCCTACTACTACATGAAAAACTGCCCGACAGAAAGCCTCTTCCTTTGCTGTGCTTACCAGGATACCCGACAAAGCATCATAGGTATCCCCCCCGCCGGAGCTTAAAAATATGCTGGCCTTCCCCTTCTTCTCATCTATGCGTTGTTTCAGAAACCGGAAAGCTTTCTCTTCCCTTCCGGAAATGAAAAGAGGCGACACCTGAAACTTCGGCTCTATCCCCGCCTTCTGGAAATAAGCCTTCTGGAACTCCTCCCGCAAAGGTACATAGGTTGTACCTAACAACAGCTTCGCCTTCCCTTCATAGGCTTTCCTATATGGGAAGCGCACATGGTAAGCGTTATAATTGATTACCATATCCACCGGATAGACCTCTTCAAAACAGTCATCCATATATATTATTTTACAGATATCCCTTATTTTGTCAAAATATGTTCCTGTTACCTGATAGGAATCCACCAATAGCTTCCTGCAGCCTGCCTTCTCTAACTCCTCCCGCAGCCGATTTACCTCTTCCTCCATCCTATCCCATGCCGTATTCAGGCAGATATATTCCATGCCAGCCGCTTCCAGCAAATCATGGGCATAACTGTCCGCCGTGAAAAAAATTGTTTTCTGCCGCAGATTTTTCATTTGCTTTGCTATGGTAATGCACCTCATGATATGCCCCATGGCAATTTTCTCATTTGCATCCGCCCGGATGCCTACTATTTGCTCCACCCTAATCACCATGCCCTTTCCACACTATCCTCTATATGCGTTTAAGGCTTAATATCGGATTTTTCATATTCCTCCAGCACTTTCCCCATGTACTCCATTTCTTCCTTCCCATACCTCTGGTCCATGGGCAGGGCGAGCATATGGCTATAGATAAATCTTTCATCCTCCGTCAGGCATCCTTCATTTTCCTTCCCCACCGGCCAAAGCACCGGGGCGTAAATATTGTGTTCTGCCAGAAATTTCTGCATCCCATCCCTGTCCTTCACATACACCGGAAAATACAGCGGTGCCGCTGTTTTTGCTTCTTCTCCCATAAGCTGTGGCAAAATGGGCCAAAACTGCGATTTATCTTCCGACTTGCCTTCCATCTTTCCAAACAGATACCGGTAATTCTCATTCCGTCTGTTTTGGCATCCCTTCTCCTCTTCCGTACTGAGGATTCCTGCCGATACTTTCGACAATCCACCAATTTCCTTATGCACATCCAGCCATGCTTCTATTTCCCGGTTCTTTTTCAGGAAATTCTCCTTCATGGCCTTCTTTTCTTCCCTGCCCTGGCTGCCGTGTAAATATATCCATTTTTCCGTCAGGCAGTCCAGGCGCTTTTTCGTAAGCTCATCTTCCCCGGCGGGCAAATCCATTGCCAAAGGCTCATTGGAAGCCACAAATCCCCCGTCTGGAACGGAATACCATTTTCTCAGGCTTCCCACCACAAAGTCCGCCTCTTTCCCCGCATTTTCCAAATAATAAGACTGGGTCACATCCTCCATAATGCAGATTCCCTGGGCTTTCCATTCTTTAAGCAAAGACCGCATCGGCTTCCATGTATCCACACCATAATAAGGATGGATAAAAAGCAGATTCGGTCTCATCTGTCTGGCCAGGCGGCCCAGTTCTTCTGCATCCGCCTCCAAATTTTTATTGATATGATAAAATTGGATTTCCCATCCTTCCCATTGGAAGGGGAAAAAAACCGTATCGCACATATAGGCCGGCAGAAGGCAGCGTTTCATCGCTCCCATGGCATTTGCTTTTGCCCCATCCGTTTCCGGCCTATTCTCTTTTTCCCTATTCCGGGCAAAGCTTTTTAATGCCAGGGCAATCGCCGACCTTCCCGATGCCGTGAATGCTATATTGCTTTTCCCATACTTTTCCGTTTCTTTCAATGAAAATAATGCCGCCGAAGATTCTTCTGCTGTCCTGACCGCTTCCGGATTCATTTCATAAATACTTCCAATTTCCATCATTTCCAATTACCGCTTCACTTCCTTGCCTGTACCTCTTTGCCTATGCTTCTTTCCCTGTCCGGTTCTGCCTTATACCTTAGCCCTTTTACTTTTTTCCGTATTTTTTTCTCCATTTTCGATATGTCCACAACAATTTGTAGTATGACATGAAAAGCAGAGTGGATTTTTGCTGCATTTTAATCAGTTTCTTTTCTTCCTCATGAGTCCTTTCCTGATAATAAGGATTTTTTTCAAACTCTGGGAACGTCTCTTTCATTTCCTTTCCCAAAGCCTCCACAAAGCCATATTTCGTCCGGCCCACCCCGGCCATATACGTAAACAGGGTATTAATATAAAATAACAGCGTAAAACTATATTCTAATTCCGGCCGGAATTCTTCCAGATAGCCATGCCGTTTTGCTTCCTCTAACATCAGGCGTCCCGCTTCCATACGGTCCTCGCAGCGCTTCGGCGAAATCGTATGCACCGTGGACATGCCATGCTGATAATAATAGTACATCGGTTCTTCTATATATTCAAAATGCCTGGCCAGCACGAGATAAGAGTTGCCCAGGGCATTGTCTTCATAAAAAAATCTTCCGGAAACCACAGTTCTTTTTCCAGAATCATGGAACGACGGAAAATCTTAACTACCAGGCTTCCCCCATCCAAAATCAGGCTTGCCCGTTTTTCTTTATCCAAAATCCCGCTTTGGCTCTTTTTATTATTGGGAACAATCTGCCCTACTTTCATGGAATGCTCCTCGGTCAGGCAGTAGTCGCAGCCCACCAAATCCGCCCCTGTGCTCTCCGCCCTTTCTATCAGGCGTTCATACATGTCCGGCCGAATCCAGTCATCGCTGTCTATAAAGCCAATCCATTCTCCCCTGGCCATTTTCAGCCCGATATTTTTCGCTCCCCCCTGATGCCTGTTCACTTCCGAATGCACCGCATGGAATTTATCCGGGAAGCGGCTTTCGTATTCTTTTAGTATTTTCATGGAATCATCGGTGGAACAATCATCCACCGCAATGATTTCATAATTTTCCACCGTCTGGTTTACGAGGGAATCCAGGCAGTATTCCAATTTATGGTCCGCCGCCATATTGTAAACCGGTACGATTATACTAAGCTTCATCTTTTTCTCCGTTTCTGTGCTACTATTCTGTGACACTTTTTTTCTGTGACACTTTTTTTGTGTTGCTATTTGCTGTAATATTCCGCAATCTTCGTCACTGCCTTAATCACATCTTCCACATCCTGCTTTGTCATAGCATAGTAAAGGGGCAAGCTTATTATCTCCTCATACAGCTTTTCCGCCTTCGGGCAAATGCCCTTTTCATAGCCCAGTTTTCTATAATAAGGGAAATAGTAAGTGGGGATGTAATGCACGTTACAGCATATATTTTCTGCCGCCAGGGCATCAAAAAATTCTTTTCTCCCAATGCTCAGCCTTTCGGGCACAAGGCGCAAAATATATAAATGCCGCGTTGTATCCGATGCCGGTATTTCCTTTTGCACCCTCAGTTGGGGAAGCCTGGAAAAAGCTTCATCATATCTGGCCACAATTTCTTTCCTTCTCCCGGAAAACATAGGCAGCTTGTCAAGCTGGCTGATAAGCAGTGCCGCCTGCATATCCGTCATACGGTAATTATACCCCAGGGCAATCTGCTCATAATACCAGCCCCCCTCCGGCTCATCTTCCATCAGTTCCCGGTCTCTTGTTATCCCATGAGCCCTATACAACAACAGCTTTTTATAATATTCTTCGCTGTTCGTCAGCACAGCGCCGCCTTCCCCTCCGGTTACCGTCTTCACCGGATGGAAGCTAAGAGTTGTCATATCGGAAATGGAGCCATTGCTTTTTCCTTTATATTTTGTACCGATGACATGGGCGCCATCCTCAATCAATACCAGATTATTTTCCTTACAAACAGCCATCAGTTCATCCAGTTCCGCCGACTGTCCGGTAAAGTCCACCGCCACTACCGCTTTCGTCTTCCTGCTCACTTTTCCGGCAACCGATGCCGGGTCTATATTGTAAGTATCCTCACGGATATCCGCAAATACCGGCCTCGCCCCACAGTATAGGGCACAATTGGCCGATGCCGCAAAAGTAATGGGCGTGGTAATCACCTCATCTCCAGGCCCTACCCCAGCCGCCATACAGGCCATATGAAGTGCAGCCGTTCCGTTGCTGCATACCACCGCATACTTCGCCCCGGTCACCTGGCATAGCTTTCTTTCCAACTCCCCTATTTTAGGCCCACAAGTCAGATAATCGCTCCGCATCACATCCACCACAGCCTGAATATCCGCTTCGTCAATATACTGATGCCCGTAAAAAATCTTCGTATCCCTTACCGGCCTTCCCCCACAGGCCGCCGGCTTTGCTTTTTCCTTATCCATGGCTACCCTTTCCCTGCCTGCCCTCTCTTGCATATTGGACAGACAAAATTTTATTTCTCCAAATCTACTGTTTTCAACAACTCCTTAATCTCTTCCACCGACAGCCACTGCTTATTATTATCCGAACTATAGGAAAAACCTTCCTCCACTTTTTTCCCGCTCAAATCAGGCTGTTGCTTATTATTCCATACCATCTGCGGATAAACGATAAAATGTTTGTCATATTCATATGTTGTGTAGGAATCCTCCACAGTGACCATAATCTCATGCAGCTTTTCACCCGGCCGGATACCTACTTCGGGCATCTGGCAGCCCGGAAGCATGGCCTGAGCCAAATCCGTAATTTTAAAAGAAGGGATTTTGCTGATAAATGTTTCCCCTCCTGTAGCTTCTTCCAAAGCCTTGATTACCAGTTCTACCCCCTGGGTTAAGCTAATCCAGAACCTGGTCATCCGGTAATCCGTAATCGGAAGTTCCTTTCCCCCGTTTTTAATGATATTATGGAAAAACGGAATGACCGAGCCGCGGCTTCCAGCCACATTGCCGTACCTGACGATGGAGAAATTAATATCCTTCGTTCCCGTATACGCATTGGCCGCCACAAAAAGCTTGTCCGATACCAGCTTCGTGCCGCCATAGAGATTCACCGGGTTCACCGCTTTATCCGTGGACAGGGCCACTACTTTTTTTACATTGGAATCCAGCGCCGCATCTATCACATTCTGAGCACCATGGATATTGGTTTTAATCGCTTCATTGGGATTATATTCGCAGGCCGGTACCTGTTTCAATGCCGCCGCATGAATCACATAATCCACTCCCTCAAATGCCCTCTTCAGCCTTTCCTTATCCCGCACATCCCCGATAAAGAACCGCAGCTTGCCCTCATATTCTTTTAATTCATTCGCCATCAAAAATTGCTTGAATTCATCCCTGGAATAAATGATAATCTTTTTCGGCTCATAATGCGCTAATACATATTTCGTAAAGCACTTTCCAAATGACCCGGTTCCCCCAGTGATTAAAATCGTTTTATTATTTAACATAAATTTCCTCCTGTTCCGGCCTTTTAAGCCTTGCCCTGGCGCATCACATTTCCATAATATAACATAAATATAACATGTTAGCCCACTTGCCATGTTTGCCAGGCAGTCTTCCCATATACCGAATATTAATATTTCCTATACTTTTCCAATTTATTATTTCCCATTTTTTGTAATCTCATCGCCCAGTATACCACAATCATATTAAAAAAACTATAGCTATCCGACTACAATTTGCAGCGAACGCTGGTTTTGGATAGCCCTCTCATTGCATTCAGCCTCTGCGGTATGTTATACTTAGCATAAAAAATGACGGCAATAGACATCAATTTACATTGCTACCGTATATTCGAGCACAGAAATGAGGAAAAGTATGAAAAAATTGCTGATTACAGGAGCTTCCGGTTTCCTTGGGGGTAGGGCCGTAAGATTTTATGATGGAACATATGATATCTATGCCCCCTCCCACTCCGAACTTGATATTACCGATGAAAAAAGCGTATATGCCTTATTCGATACCGTCAAACCCGACTTCGTCATACACAGCGCTGCCATTTCCGATGTGGGGATGTGTGAAAAAGAGCCAGAGATGTCATGGAAAATCAATGTGGACGGGAGCCGGAACGTTGCTGCCGCATCCGCAAGGTTTCGCTCCAAATGCCTGTTCTGCAGTTCCGACCAGGTCTACTTCGGGAGCAGTTTAAAAGAATCCCATAAGGAGGATGAAACGGTACATCCGGCTAATATTTACGGGCAGGAAAAAAAACAGGCGGAAGAAGAATGCCTGGAGGCCAATCCCTCATGCATCGTACTACGGCTATCGTGGATGTATGATACCGCGGCATTGCACGGGAAAGAACATGGCGACTTCTTCCGCACCCTTGTTTCCGACCTGCGCTCTTCCTCCGTTTTAAGCTATCCCGTGCATGATATACGGGGAATCACGGATGTAAATGAAGTTATCCAAAACTTCGGGAAAGCATGGGAATTGGATGGCGGTATTTATAATTTCGGTTCCCCCAATGACAAAAATACATACGATACCGTTCATGCCATGTTTACGCTTCTTGGGTGGGATACGGGAAGGCTGGCAAAAAATGAGGAGACTTTCGCATCCAACCCCAGAAATATAAGCATGTGCCCGAATAAGCTGAAGGATAACGGGATTGTTTTTTCCTCCACATTAGATGCTTTGGTCGGAAAGGGGAAATTACTTCACATATGAAATCAAGTGTTATTATCTTTTTAATCATTATCTACATACCGTTGGCTGCCATCGGCATATCCCATTTTTTCAGCCTGCCTTTCGATGTGCCATTGGCCGGCTATGTGGATGAAGCGGAAAAGCCTGCCTTTTCATTGGATTCCTTCCTTTCCGCCCAATACCAGCCCGCATATTCCGCATGGCTGGACTCCAGCTTATACCCGCGGGGAATCCTGATTAAAACATATGGCTCCCTGAATTATCATCTGTTTAATACGGGCAACCAAATTCTGGGGCATAATCATGATGTTTTTGAACAATCCTACATCAATGCCCAGCTATGCATTACAGAAGGCGACGATTTTTCATTACAGGAAAATAAACAGTCCATGCACCTTTTTATAGAAGATTTAACCGCTGTCCAAAAAAAATTACAGGCTTGCGGCAAATCGCTCTATGTTTTTATCACTCCCAGCAAAGCGGATTTTCATTCCAGCAACATTCCGGAGAAGTATCTCGCATTATCCCGGCCATGTTCCACGAGGGCTGTGGATTATTTCCGGGAATGTATGGAACAGACAGATATTCCGTATTTTATATGCGCTGATATGAAAGGCCAGTTGGAATACCCTGCCTTCTATACTACCGGTATTCACTGGTCTAAATCTTATGAGCAATTGGCATCTCATCAAATTATTTCCCATATTTCCCATGTGACGGGGAAAAATTACCGTAATATCATTTTGGGCGATGCCAGTTCCAGCACCCTGCCCTACGAACGGGATTCCGATGTCTATGACCTTTTAAATATATGGGGGCAAAGAAATAATACTTACTATAAATATAACTGTACCCGGCAATATCCCCAAAAATATCCTGTGGAATATGACAAAATGCGTTTTCTTATATATGGGGATTCCTTTGGGGAGGGATTGCGCAAAATCATTTTGGATAGTTATCCATATGAAGAAATTTTTTATATCAATTATGTGAATTATGTCACGGACAAAAATTCTTCCTATACCTATCTCGAAGGCTCTTGGGATAATTTCGATTTCGGGTACTATTTAGATAATACCGATGTGGTGGTTATGGAAATGAATGAGTGTATGATTAAAGACTATACCCTGGGGTTTGCGGAAAACCTGAACCGTTTTCTGGATACCTATTCCCCCAATACCACTGAAATAAATCCTATGGCATCGGTAGATGCTTCTTCCGGCGAAGAGTGGAATTATGATTCTATGTACGGAATCTATCCCAAGGATACCGATTTTGCATGGGCAGCCCCTTATAGCGAAATGTTTATCCAGGATGCCGGAATTTATGAGGAAGGGATGGAAATCACTTTACGGATACCGGAGCAAATTTTCCTCCAGCACCCCACCGATGAGATTTCCATTTACGTTAACGGAAAACAGGTATATAGCTGCCTGTTCCAAGATGAATGGGCGGATTCTGTCATTATCCCCAAAGATGAGATTGAAAAAATTGGAACGGACAATGGCCTCTTCCGTGTGGAAATCATCTGCAGCCAGTCCATTACCGGGGACGCACTTTGGCAAAACGGCAACGATAATGATTTGGCCATACAAATCAGTTATGTAGGGAGGGCGCGATAATGGTATTTTCTTCCTCAGTCTTTCTATTTATTTTTCTTCCGGTACTTCTGCTCCTATATTTTATTGCAGGGAAAAAAGCCAAGAATATCGTCTTGCTTTTTGCCTCCCTTTTTTTCTATGCATGGGGCGAACCGAGGAATATTATTGTTATGCTTTTATCTATCGCTATCAATTATTTTTTAGCGATTGGGATGGAAAAAAGCATGAGCCGCCGAAAACTGTATTTCCTCCTTGCCGTTTTTTATAACATCGGCATTCTGTTTATTTTCAAATATCTGAATTTCACTGTGGATACGGTAAACCGGCTGCTGGAACATCCGATTGCCCTCCGCCGGGTTGCCCTCCCTATAGGGATATCCTTTTATACTTTTCAGATGATGTCCTATGTAATAGATGTTTACAGGGGAAATGTGAAAGTACAGAAAAACATACTAAGCCTGGGATTGTATATCTCGCTTTTCCCACAATTAATCGCCGGGCCTATTGTCAGATATATTGATATTGAAGGGCAGCTCGCTTGCCGTACTTTTAGCTGGGAAAACATGCATGACGGTATATGCCGTTTTGCCATCGGCTTTTCCAAAAAGATATTATTGGCAGACCAGTTATCTGTATTTGTGGACCTTGCCTTTGCCGGCCAATATCCTTCCATCATTGCAAATTGGGCAGGAATCATAGGATATACTCTTCAGATTTATTTTGATTTCAGCGGTTATTCGGATATGGCCATAGGTTTAGGGAAAATGTTCGGCTTCAGCTTTCCTGAAAATTTCAACTATCCGTACATATCGAAGTCCATCCAGGAATTTTGGCGCAGATGGCACATAACATTAGGGTCATGGTTTCGGGATTATCTTTATATCCCCCTTGGCGGAAGCAGACATGGAAAATTAAAAACATATATCAACATATCCATTGTCTTTCTTCTGACCGGCTTATGGCATGGCGCCAGTTTTAATTTTATCTTATGGGGAGGATATTATGCCCTGTTCCTCATTGCAGAGCGGATGGGCCTTGGGAAAGTACTGGAAAAGCTGCCCGCTTTTGCCAGGCATATTTATGCTATTTTAGCCATTATGGTTGGATGGGTATTTTTCCGGGCCAGTACATGGACGGAAGCAATCCGCTATCTCCATGGCATGTTCTCCCTGTCGGGAAATGATGTGGCTCATTTTAATTATATTATGAACGGGAAATATTGGTTCTGCATGGTAGCGGGCATTTTCCTCTCCCTCCCCCATAAAAACATAACGGCTTTAATACAGAAATCCAGTGCTGGCAGGGCATTGGCGGATATGAGCATCCTTGCCGTATTTTATATTGCCATTTGCTATATGATAGGAAGCGGCTACAGCCCCTTTCTATACTTCCGCTTTTAAAAAAACGTTCCTTCGCGCTACTCCAGTTCGTAAATGCTCCACAGCCCTTTCCGGGCAACCAGACGATATCCCTCCAATTCCGGGCAGCTTTCCAGTATCATCTCAAGGCTGTCCTCCTGGGTATCGTAGTCCGCCGCATACACAATTGCCTTTCCGCAGCTTTTAATCGCTTCGTCTGTTATTTTCTCCAGATTTCCCTCGCTGGCAAAATAAATTCTGTCATACTCCATCAATTCCTGGGAGCACCACCAGACATGATAAGGTGTAGCATCATTGTACAATACGATTACAGGGCTATGGGCATTTGCTTTCGCATATTCCACATTCGCCCCCTCCTCCTCGTAAAGAAAGATAACCTTACCGGCCGCCAGCCCATGGATATCATCCGCCAGAAACAGCAGCATAAGCGCCATTAGCCCAATCCCGCAAGCCAATCGTGCCCGTGGGATTTTCCCTTCCCACAAGTGGCCATGATTTTCTTCCCTTCCCGAATCCCCCTTTTCTTCCCCGAAGGGCTTGTCTTCCGAGGCATCCCTATTTATGGAAAAACATACGTTTCCTGCCCAAAGGGAATAAACGGCATCCATCACCAGAAGCAGTACAATCCCATAAATAGGCAGTTGATAACGGTTCGATGTTTCGTACAGCAGAAGTGCCGTCTTGGAAACTGTGAAAAAATATCCGCAGGATGCAAATAGCAGCAGAAAATATGCCCTCTTCTCCCCTTGTCCGGCCATTCCCGGCGCTGCCTGCCTGCCCTTTTCCACCATCATTCCCCCGGCTGCTAAAATACCCCTTTTTCCATCCCTGTATTTCCTCGCAGCAAGCAATCCCCCCATAAGGGCAATCAGCAACACCCACAGCCCCAAAAAGCCGTCAAATAAATATTCATTCATCAGTCCGCCGAAAAAATGCAGCCTGTCCCCGGTATTGGCAGCATCCAGAAATTCCGAGGCTGCCCCTGTTCCCCTATATCCCCTGAAAATATGGGAAAGGCTGGCCGGATAGCTTAGAACCGCAAGCAACAGGGAAATGCCGCAGGACATCCCATATTTCATGCAGTTCCATATTTTCCTGTCCGTCCATAATCTCCACAGGCAATAAAATACCGCTGTAAAAAACAAAAAAATAATATAATAATACTGGGTTAAAAATCCAAAATAGTTCACAGCCATCAGGGGAAGCAGGAAAGAACCCAACCTCATATCCCGTTTTATTATAGCGCGTACATGGAGGCAGGCGCAGGCCAGTACAAATACCGTCAGCCATTCATACATCCTGATAAACATCACTCCGGAAATAATCACCCCGTTAAACCCATAAACCGCGGTAACCGCAAATGCCAGCCATCTGTTCTTCCCGCCCACCATGTAGCCAAGCCATGACAACAGCACGAAATTAACTGCAAACGCCGCGATATTTACGCCAATACCCAGCCATTTGCTGAACACTCCCGGGAAAAGGGAGCATACGGTATGGAGCAGGAAATAAAAAAACGGGGGGTGCACATCCCAGGACTGTACCGTAGACACCAGGCCATACCGAAACCTCTCCCCTTCCAGTACAACAAATTCATTCCGGAAAGTATCCCTGTCCACCCACTCCCTGTCCGGCTCAAACAGCCCTGCCGTGCGGTTTGTGGAATAATAGGAATAATATTCGTCCTCATGGAATCCCGCTTTCCTGTTCCCATAATAGAGCAGCAGCATGATTTGCAGGATGAGCAAAATAAACAGAGCCGCATACCAAAGCCTGCCCGGTCTTTTTTCCGGACCACCATATTTGATATTATTGTTCCGTCCTGTATACACTTCTGACTCTGCATATGACTTTTGATTTACATGCAGCTTTTGCCCTGCACTTGGCTTTTTCCCCGTATAGTTCTTTTGCCCTGCAAAATTCTTTTGATTTGCGCATGTTTTTTGTTCTGCCTGCGGCTTTTGTTCCATATACTTATCCTGCCCTGTCTATTTATTCATAGTTTCTAATTCCTCATTTTCATCTTCCACTCATGCACCCGGCGCACGGTCTTTGGCGCCGCGGTAAGCAGCAGTAAATAAATTTTATTCTTTGCTGTCAAAAATGGGTTGCCTATCGTGTCTGCCAGATGTTTCCGTAAATATTTTTTTACCGATTGGTAAAAAGTATTATCCCCTGTCATATTTTCCACCGGAATGTGAAGCATATAATCCAGCCTTTGATACAATCCAAAACGAACCGCTTCCCTTTTCAGCGCAGGATAGCTTTCCTCCACGATTCGCTCCACCATATCCGCATTATCCACGATATCAAGAAATACCCGCGAAAAATCTTTTCTGGATTTCTTCCGCGTATTGCTTCCTGTCCGGTAAAATACATGATAATACTGCTCCGGTAAGATTGCGACTCCCGCATCCCCGCCTTCCTCCTGCATTTCCGCCAGCATTTCCACCAGAAGATGAAAATCTTCATTGAGCACCCCTTCCGGGAATCTGTGATGCCCGAACAATGCCCTATGAGTCAGCTTCGTACAGTAGGAACAATCCCCCCTGTGAAGCAGCAATTCCCTCATAAATTGCTCTGCCCTGCAAATATATGCCTCTTTAGGCGGCTCACACACATTGGGCAGGCGGTTACCGTTTTCGTCGATTTCATCCCGGGAAATCTGTGCGATTGGTACATTTTTCTCTATAATACATTCCATCAGCTTCTCATACATCTGCGGCTCAATATAGTCATCGCTGTCCACAAAGGCCAGATATTCCCCTGCCGCCATGCCAATTCCCAGATTCCTCGCCGAAGAGGAGCCGCCATTGGCCTTATGGAATACGCGGATTCTTTCATCCTGCGCCGCCAGTTCATCCACCAGCTTCTCCGTGCCGTCATTGGAGCCGTCATCTACCAATAAAATCTCCAGATTCCGGTAGGTCTGGCTGCAAATGGACTGTACACATCTGGGAAGGCAGTCCATAATATTATAAACCGGTACAATTACACTGATTAGCTCTTGCGTCATATAACATATTACCCTGTAACCGTCCAGTTGCCTGTACTGTTACACAATCCTTTCCTTCCTACTTCCTCCCCGAGGCCATCACTTCAGCTACGCTCAAAGGCCCTTCCTTCGCCGGAGCAATCCGTCCCTCTTTTACCCACTCCCTGCAAAACCGTATCAGTTCTCCCGCCGCATGCTCTGCATTCCACAGGCTGGTAATCGTGCGGTAGGCTTCTTTCCCCAGCCTGACGGCCAGTTCCTTCCGGGCGGCCAGTTCCTTCACCAGCTTTGCAAACTCTTCATAAGAACCGCCCTGATAGATAAACCCGTTTTCCCCATGCCTTATCAAAAAGGGGACAGCTCCGGCCTCTCCATTGGCCACCACCGCGCATCCGCTGTTCATCGCCTCATTCACCACAGCCCCCCATCCTTCCAGATGATTGCTTGTAAAAAGGTGGATATGGCATTTCTCCATAATCCTTCGTACTGTTTCCGGACTCGTATACCCATAAAAAGTGAAAAATTCCTTCAAGCCCTTTTCTTCCACCTGGCGTTTCAGTTCCGACTCCAGCTCCCCGCTGCCCGCCATATGAATATGGAAACCTTTTCCTTCCTTAGATAATTCTTCCCCTATTTTCACCGCAAATTCAGGATGCTTCAAAGGCATAAAGCGCCCTGCCCAGACTATATGCACCTTTCCGTCCTTTTCCTTCATGGATTCCAATTCCGTTTCATTATAGTGCCTTGTTTCCGGGAAGTAGCCAAAACGAAGCATTTTATCCGGATATGCCCTTACCAGCCGGAAATCCGATGCCACATAAGCCCCGGCACACAGCAGGCAGACCGCTTCTTTACGGAATCTGGTATGGTCTTTGTACTTTTTCACAAGGCCCCTGGGTGAAACTGCCTTCCATTGCCCTTCCCGGTACAGCCTTTCGCTCAAACGCAGGGAAGGCTTTCCCTCTTTCAAGCGCCTTTCTATCATATCCGTCGCATCCAGCAAGTCCTCCCGGCTAATCCATCCGAATACTGCAATATCACTTTCCAGAATCAACTTCCGGCACTCTTCCTCTTCCTCATAGAAACAGCGTACATATGGAAGTCTGCTGCCCTCCGTTCCCCAGCCCATGGCCATCCGTTCCTCTTCCATAGGCTCCGTCTCGATAAAATGGTAGCCTTCCCCCAGTTCCCGGTAGCATGCATCCGAAAACGGAATCTGATGATGGTTGATATAATTGGATACAAAAGTAATCGTCATTGGCAAATCTCCCTGTATATTTCCAGCAGCCTTTTAAAATTCTTATCCCCATTATGGACATCCATTGCCCGCTTTCTTGCCGCCTGCGCCCTCCGCACTGTCTCTTCCGGCTCACCCCAGGCACGGAGCACACATTCTGCCAGCTTCTCCACATTTCCTGCTTCATAAAGAAGCCCTTCTTTGCCATCCTCTATCATGCTTGGAATCCCCCCCGTGCATGCGGCTGCCACCGGTACGCCAAGAAGCATGGCTTCCCCCATGGAATTCGGCGAGTTTTCCAAAGATGACGGGCATATAAACAAACTGCTTTTTAAAAATTCTTCTTTCATTTCTTCCGCTGTAAGACGCCCTAAAATCTTCACATGCCCTTCCAGATGCAGCGATTTTATCAGCTCCAGCAAGTATTTTCCATAAGAGGAAATCTTTATTTTATCTTTGATTGTCCGGTCCTCTATCACACTATTGCCAGCCACATATATGCAGGCTTCCGGATATTGGGCCAGGATTTTAGGCAATGCCTCCAGCACATAATGGAATCCCTTTAATGGATAATCCCCCTGGCTTAAAAATATGCGGTATGGGCTGCTGTTTTCCCTTTTCCATCCGCCGCTGTAAAACGGTGTCCGCATCGTTTCATTCATAAAATGATACTTGGCTTTCCCGTTTACTTTTTTCGTTTCTTCCCTGTCAAAATCCGTTCTTCCCGTTATGTGCAAAACCCCTTTTATGGCTTCTTTTTCCCTCTCCCCGCGTATCCTGAACTTCTCCTGCTGCTCCAGGATGCCATCCTTTTTCAGCCAGTCGCGGAAAGTTCTCCTGTCTATGACCTTCCGGGGCAAATCGGCCATATACGCTTCCGCACAGGCAAAGCACAAGCCCTGAATCCCAATTAAAGTCCGCCCCGGGCATCCATAGGCCCGCACCATAGCGAGGGTGTGGGGGAACTCCGTTCCGAAAATATGCACCATATCCGGCTTAAAGTCCGCAATAATTTCTTTGAAACGCACTTCCATCCTCTCATCATACAGCTCCGGCGCTGCCAGCTTTTCTACAAATGCGTAGCAAAGCACACCTGACTCCTTCAGCCTGATTTTCCCTTCTTTTCCAAGAGGGCTGTCATTTCCCATCTGTGTTTCCTCTACCGGAAAACAAATGCCCAATTCTATTTCCCTCTCCGTAGTGCCACTGCCCTCTTTGAAAGCTTCCGCAACATCACTGTCCTCTTTAAAGGCTTCCGCAATGCCCTCTCCTTCTTTGCAGGCTTCCGCTACTTCCGCTGCCTTACCTTCTTTACATATCCTCCCATATATCCCGCTCAGCCACCCTTCCCTATTGCTATAGGGCATCCCCAGCTCTTCGCCGATAGCCGGAAGCATAATATTGCACAACCATAATATTTTCATCTATTTTCCATACACCCTTCTCTTCATGCTTTGATACACATGGGCTGTGGCAGGATTCCCCGCCAGCCATGTGCGCAGCCTGGACAACGTAAAAAACAATATCATCCGGTATTTCCATATTTGCCCCGCGGACATATATTTCCCCGTAATCTCTTTATGCTCCGCCGCCGAAACCCTACGGTTCTCCTTTGTCTCCGAAAAACCGCCCCCTTCATAGTCCGCTATGACCAACGGCATATAAACCGTTTTTGCGCCTCCCTTAAAAAAGCACCAGAGAAAATGCTCATAATCCGCCCGCACCTTATACTTTACCTCAAACCCCTTCTCCTCCATCAGCCTTGCCTGGTAAAAGCACGCCTGATGGCAAGGCACATTCCTATAACAGCCAAAGGCATCCATAGAAGGGTTAGAAGCCACCCGTTCCCCCGTCAAATGCTCTCTGATATCCCCATAAAAAATGTATCGTTTCCCTTCGCCCTTTTCCCCTGCTCCGATTTCCGCCTTCTCCATCCGTTCCTGTACCCGTTTTAGCACATCTTTATCATAAAAATAGTCCCCGCAGTTTAGAAAATAGACATACTCTCCCCGGACATGGCACAGCGCCTGGTTCATCCCGTCATAAATGCCCGTATCCTTCTCCCGGAAAACCCTTATCCGCCCATCCCTATCCTCCGGAAGCCCATTTAGGCAGCCGTCCGTCGATATCCCGTCCTTTACAATAACCTCATAGTTCCCATAGGACTGAGCCAAAATACTTTCTATTGTCCTTTTCAATCTATCCCCTGCATTCAGGCAGACCACTATAATGCTGAATTTTATCATCTCTAACCCCATTTCCATGGCACAATGGCTTTTCCTGGCATCCCCGCCGCAAACGGCAAAGCATCAATTCACATCCGACAGAATCGGCACCATATCATGAAACATAAACGTCTGATAAGGCAGCACCCGTATCCCGTCATTTTCTGCCCGCAGCAGATAAAGGGCAAAATACGCTGCCGCTGCCAGTCCAATCATTATGCCCCAAAACCGCTTCTGCCGCTTATCCTCTATTTTCACAAGTACCGCCGGAATGAACAAAATCTGCGTCACATTCAGATAATATCCAATCCGCGTAATAATCGGCAAAAAGGAACAACAGGAATACAACACCAATGCCCCTAAATTGCAGAAAAAATAAAACTTGTTTCTCCTGCTGCCCTCCACCGCCTGCTTATAATACAACAGGGCAAAGACAAGCACTCCCAGACATCTTAGAATATTAAACCAACTGATTCCCCCTTCCAGATATTCCGTATCTTCATAGGAAGGGTATAGAAACACCACCACTTTCAAATAAAAATCCTGAAGGAAGAAAAAAGTGGTACAAAACAGTGCCATGAGCGCCATCTGCCATTTCTTCCATGCCAACGTTGCAAGGAGATACAGCGGAATCACCACCAACATTGATTTATGGAATGTGGAGCCAAGCAAAACCAGCAGGATGAATTTCCCCCATTCCTTCTTCAGCACATATTTTATGGAATACAGGGCCATGGCCAGCGCTAAATAATACCTCACAGTATTAAAGGTGGAAAAATAAAACCCAAACGTCATAAAAAGGAAAAAACTCCACCCAAAACTGTCGCTTTGCTCATACATGGATTTCAAAAAAAGCCAAATGGTAAAAAAAGCGAATACGGCAAAGACGAGCAGAAAATTCTCCCCACCCGCCAGTTCATACAATACCGTAACCAGCACGTTAAAGCCCGCCTCCGTAGGAACATAATCATAGGCATCACAGGCAATCAAATGCATGAATTCCACATACTTCGCATAATCGTTCCCCACATTCAGACGGCAGGCAGATACCCCGAAAAGTATGATAAAAATAGAAAACAGGCACAGCCCGTTACAAGCCTGCTGCCTGCTTATCCCCATCTTCCCGTCCTTTTTTTCCGCCTGCAATGGTATTGTCCCCACAAGCATTGCCAATGCTACAGTCCCCACCGCTATCATCAAATAAAAAAGCATATATTCCCCATACCTCTTTTCCGCCAATTGTCCGCCTTCACCGTTGCCTTTCCCTCCTGCCTCCCATCACAATCCAGCGTACCAAACCCGTATAGTTTTCTTTTGGCCCGTAATCCCTCATTTTCCCTTGCCTTCTTCAATACCTTCTTTCATCAGCGCATACGCCTTTTTCCATCCCATCTCCCGGCACATCTCTTCCCTGTGCGCCAGCAGAAACCGAAGCGAAAATGGTACTGCCATTTTTCCATAGAGGAAATGGTACAGCACCCCTCTATCCCTGAAAAATTTATCGTTATAACCGTGAAACCATGTGGATTCCCGCTCTTTTTCTTCCCCTATCATCTCTGTAGAGGCGAAAATTTTCAATCCTTTTTTCAGGCAATCCCGCAAAAACAGACTGTCTTCCCCATTGCTATATTTTGCGCCGCCCCCAAAAAGCAAAGAAAAGCCCACATTTGCCCGATGCAGGGATTCCGTCCGGGCAGCAATGCTGTAAGCCGGATATCTTCCATAATTATACCAATGTATCCGCTTCTCCACTTCATTCCAATAAGTCCTCCTCGAAGAAGCCACCTTAACATTAAAAAGTATCATGTCCGCTTCTTTATTTTTATTAAAAGCTGCTTCTATCTTTTCTTCGTATCCATCCTCATAGACAATATCTTCATCCGCAAAAACCGAAATTTCGGCCTGCGCGCGCATCAGTGCGCTGTTGCGGGAAAGCCCTACCCCCCGCTCCTTAAAGCTGTAACAACAAATGGTATGGGAGCAATGTTCATATTCTACGTAGCCATATCCGCCGCACTGGTTTATAATCACCGCATCCGTCCTTAGATTCATCCGCTCAGCCAGTGTCAGCACATCCTGGTTGACCGCAGATACCAACATTTGTATCTTCATGCCAGCTTCCACCCTTTCCATTTGCTAACGTAAGTGTACCACAAAAAATTAGTTTTGCATAGTTAACAACCCTGCCGCAAGCAACGGGGCATCAAGCTTCCTGCATAATACATCCGCAGAAATTTCTCATCCCCATCCACAATAACCGCACCGGCTACCTTGCAGTCCTGATTCTTTAAATTACCAAGCAGCCTTTCTATCCTTTTTCCATTCTTTCCACCAAAACGCACTGCCACAATCACCCCATCGGCATCCCTTAATTTCCGATACACATCCGCATCTTCTTCCGGCATTCCAAAGGCAATGCAGGCCGGCTCTTCCACAGCCGCCGAAACTTCCGTTGGTGGACTGGCCTTTTCCATCAGCCACGCTATCCGCCCTGCCGCCACATCCGTATCCTCCGCACTGTCGGCACTGACCATAGCCACTGTTTTCATGCCTCTGCATAAATAGCGATAGTTAACGAGAAGCTCATTCTCAAAGCTTTTTCCTCTTCCATGGTTTTCCCCATGGCTTTTTCCATGTTGGCTACTCTTTGCCCCCGCATCCCTCCGGTGCATCCCTGTCAAAATTCCCATCCCGGGAATCCCATAGCGTCTTTTCACATCTTCCGCTACATACACCGAATCATCCATCACATAATAAAAAGCCGCGGCCGCAACCGCTATAAAAAGGGCTATCACTCCTCCTGTCACCATCGCCCGCACTGTACGGTCATCCCATACTATCTGTTTTGGCTCTATAGTGCTATAAATTTCAATACTTTCAAACAGTTCATCCGTCTCCCCGAGGTGTACCAGGGAAGCCTGTGTGGCCTTCATAATCTGTGCTGCCAGTTCCGGCTCATCCGCAGTAATTGTAATCGTAAGCAGCCGGATATCGGATAAAATTTCCGCCTTTGTAGCCCCAATTACCGTCTCCCGCCCTATCTCCGGCGGAAGGTTTTCCATTGTAGTATCCAAAATCGGGTCCGTTGCCATCAAATCATTCCATGTATACCCATTATAGGAAAGCTCATTAAAATCCTCAGGCTCGCAATTAAAATTCAAATATACCTTGGATACCGATTCATACTCCCGATTCGCCGCAGGCAATACACAAACTACCAGGTAAACCCCTCCGCCCAGCACTGCCCCTGCCAGCCCTGCAGCTACAAACAGCCATAGCTTTTTCCCCCACAGCAGGAAAATCCTCTTCCAGTCCATCCCTTCCTGCCAATACCTCTGATTTTCTATTCTCAACCTATTCCGCCCTCTCTTCCATCCATATCAATCTCAATCGCCCTTCCCTGCCTGCTCCGCAGATTCCATTTCTTCCCCCTTCTTCATCGCCGTCACCTGGCTGTCCTCTATCCCTTCCGTGCTCTCCGGCTTAAAAAGGATTTTCAGAGTCAGAAGCATCAGCTTAATATCCAGCCAAACCGTGTAATTTTCAATATATGTCAAATCCAGTTTCAGCTTATCATAAGGTGTTGTATTATATTTCCCATACACCTGGGCATAACCTGCCAGCCCGGCTTTCACTTTCATACGGAACACAAATTCCGGCATTTCCTCCACATACTGGGCGATGATTTCCGGCCGCTCCGGGCGGGGGCCTATAAAAGACATCTCCCCCTTTAAAATATTAAAAAGCTGCGGCAGTTCATCAATTCTCATAGCCCGGATAAATTTACCGATAGGAGTTATCCGGGAATCGTTTTTCGCCGCCAGCCTCGCCACGCCGTCTTTCTCCGCATCCACACGCATACTCCTGAATTTCATAATATAAAATTGCTTCTGCCCTCTGGTACAGCGAATCTGCTTATATAATACCGGCCCTCCATCGTACAGCTTAATGGCCACCGCCGTCACCAGCATAAACGGAGAAGCAATCACGATTAGCATAAGCGCACAGACAATATCTATCAGCCGTTTTACAGCCCGCTGCTCAATACGGAGGGAATACTCCCTGGTAAGCAATATGGGCGTATCGAACAAATGCAGCTTCGTAGCGCCCTGAATCAATACATCAGGGATTTTGGGCATCATATATACCCGTATTGATTTCCCATAACAGAATTTCAGCAGTTTATTCCTATCCACGGTAGAAATATCCCACAGGACAACCGCATCATATTTTCCCTGAATTTCCTTTTCGATAGCCTCCAGCCCTTCATCCACATTCATGCACCGGGTCACTTTATACTTATCTTTTCTCGTAGCAAATTTACTTAAAATATCGTCTATCGAACGTTCCCCATATATAAGCAGCAATTCCCTCGGCGGAAAAAATTTCCGGTAAAAAATATCACAGAAATAAGTCCATATCCCGGAAACCACCAGTTGGACCGCCATCACGCCCAAAATCGGCGCTACCGGGGCAATCCAGTTCCTCATCAGCGAAATCTGGACATACGAAATCATATTTACCGCAAGCAAAGAAAAAATATGCGAAAAGTATACTTCTAATGGCTTTAAATATCCTATCTTCAATCCCCCATAGGTATTTTGAAAAAAGAAAAGAAGTACAAAATATACCGCTATCATCAGGAAATGGCCCCATTTATAAAAATTGACCTGTCCCAGTATGGCCAGATAGGGGTAGTACATTTCCATCCAGGCATATACATACACTGCCGCCTGCATACAAAGCCCAAGCAGGGCCAGCAGCAGTACTATCATTCTCTTTTTTGCTTCCTTCTGTTTCACTTTATCTTCATGCTCCTTCCAATCATACCGCCATTGCCGCTTAAAGCCGCCGCAGCGTCGCCCGTAGCGCCCACCATGCAAAATTCCACATACTGTAGGGCAGGGACAGCTTTTCTACATTCCTGTATAGATTCCATATCCTTTTAATAGCCACCAGCTTATTGGCCGACAGGGAACCTTCCGGCCTTCTGTAAATGGTGAGTACCTCGTCCAATCCATATGCTATATATCCACTGCGAAGCACCTTCCACCAGGTAGCGGTATCTTCGCTTGCCACCACTGGCATTTTTATTATATCCTTCTTTATTTCCTCCAAATCAAACATAACGGTAGATGTAAAGATAACCGTCCGCGACAACGCCTTTTTATATATTAATTCCTCTGGTGCGGCAACCCTTTTCCCCGTTTCATTCCCCTCTTCATCACCAAACTCATAGCTGGTAAAGGAAAAAGCCGCCTTTTTCCTTTCCATAAATGCCAACTGATTTTCCAGCTTCCTGGGCTTCCAAAAATCATCGGCATCCAGAAAAGCAATATATCTGCCCGCCGCCAAGTCAATGCCCATATTGCGGGCCCATGCCGCCCCCTGGTTCTTCTCTTTGGCAACCATCCGTATTCTGGGGTCTTTCCTGCACCACTCCTGGATTTTTTCCCTACTGTCATCCTTCGAGCAGTCATCCACAAGCAACAATTCCCAGTTCCCATAACTTTGGTTACGCACAGTCTCCACCGTCTCATCTATATACTTTCCGGCATTGAACACCGGCACCACTATGCTGACAAGCCTGTCCATCCTTATAACCATGTTCCTTTCCAAGTCCGAAAATCTTCATATTACAGACTTTCCCAACACAAACTTACGCAGCCCAAATCCTTGCACCCCTCCATACGTGCCACCATGGACGCCATAGGCGACTGGCGGAAAGACGCCCTTGCTTATTACAGCTCTTCCTTCACAAGATAAATCGGCCTTTTTTTCACTTCCATATAAGTTTTGGACAAATACTGCCCTACTATACCCAGGCAAAATAGCTGCACACCGCTGCAAAGCAAGATAATACATACCAAAGATGGCCATCCTGAAGTTGGGTCACCAAATATCAGCTTCCTCACGATTGTGAATACAATCATCAAGAATGCAAAAACACAGAACAATACCCCCATAAAGGATGCGATTGCCAACGGTATCGTGGAAAAAGCCGTAATCCCATCAAGGGAATACAAAAACAGCTTCCAGAAAGACCACTTTGTCTCTCCTTTTTTCCTCTCAACATTTTCATACTCCAGCCATTTCGTCTCATATCCTACCCAGCCGAAAATCCCTTTCGTAAAACGGTTATACTCCGCCATGGCCAAAATCGCATCTACAACCTGCCGTTTCATCAGACGGTAATCCCTGGCTCCATCCACAATTTCCGTTTTAGAAATTTTATTCATTATCTTATAAAACATCCTGGCAAACAGGGAGCGGATAGGAGGCTCCCCCTTTCTGGAAACCCGCCTTGTCGCCACAGAGTCAAAGCCTTCATCTATATATCGGAACATTTCCGGCAGAAGGGCGGGCGGGTCCTGCAAATCACAGTCCATTAATACCGCATATTCCCCCTGTGCCTTCCTTAGCCCGGCATAAATTGCCGCTTCTTTCCCAAAGTTCCTGGAAAAAGAAACTAAATGTACCCGGGCATCCTTAGAAGCCAGCTCCTTAACTTTTTCTACTGTCTTATCTTTTGAACCATCATCAATATATATCACTTCTACATCCAGTTCCCTGCTTTGGAAAAAAGGGGCATTTTTCATCAATTCATCATAAAAATCGCAGATATTTTCCTCTTCGTTATAGCTTGGAACTATCACACTGAGCAATTCCATGTCATATCCTTTCTGTAACATTTGGGGCAAAATCATATTTAGAATTCATTCGGGTTTTATTTTATCATAAATTGGAAAAAAATAATAGAGTGTAACCCTTTAAATACTAAATAGGATTTACACTCTGTTACATTTTAATGCTATTTGGCTTTTAACTGTTATTGTATTTTCAGCATCGTACTTGGAATCCAAGGGAGTTTTAGGGCTTGTTACATCAGCCGGAAAGTACGGGCAAACAATTCCTCTCCAGCCTGATTTTGTCTGCTATCTGGGCGATATATTCGCTGTTGGTCGGCCTTCCCTTGCCAGTCAGCAGCGAATATCCGAAAAGGTCTTCAAAGGTATCCGTATTCCCTCTCAGCCATGATACTTCAATGGCATTGCGGATTGCCCTCTCTACTTTTTGCTCTGTTGTCTTAAATAGTTTAGCGATTTCAGGATACAACAGTTTGGTAACGCTTCCCACCACTTCCATATCTTCCTCTGCCATAAGAATTGCCACCCTCAGATAATGATATCCTTTTAAATGGGCTGGCACTCCCATATCCAGCATAAATTCCGTCACATATTTCATCAAC
The DNA here is from genome assembly GCA_009911195.1 of Lachnospiraceae bacterium. Classification (GTDB taxonomy): domain Bacteria; phylum Bacillota; class Clostridia; order Lachnospirales; family Lachnospiraceae; genus Kineothrix. The sequence goes on from QXWV01000013.1 coordinate 53,506, forward strand.
TCCGTATCTTCCACCGTATTTAGTTCTACACTTTTCTTCATAATTCCCCTCCGTATAAAAGGAATTGCCCCAGCGGCCAACTCCAAAGAATGCTTCGCATTCTTTCCTAGCGACTTACAATGCTATGGCGTAATTTCCTATAAGGTAAAAAGAGTTGACCCAGCGGCCAACTCCTGTGTTTCACAGCACTATGGCATAATTATAATTTCCTGTCATATATAACAACCGACAACCCCTTTGGACAGATGTCCTCCCGGCATCTTGCCTGCAGGGATAAAATAGGCTTTCTGCTCACTTTTCTATTATCATATCACATGCCATATTTTGCTGTAAATTATATCTCATCGCGCATTTAGGACAAAGTGGGCAAGTCCGTTTTCTGTTATCAAGCAAAAATCCGTCCAAGCTATCCTCAAAATAATCCTATTTTCCTACACCTAACAGAGAAATTAATTTTCATGGACGTCACAGCGGGCAGGGATGCCAATATCATTTAGTTAGCACCTCAGCCCAGCCGTGAGGAAAATAAAATGCTTAAGGAGCCCCTTAAAAAGCGTCGGCACTTGGCGAGGTAGTTCACGAACCTAATGCCCGCTACGCTTTTTTTGCCTTATAGGAAACTGCGTTGTAAAACGCATGAATTCACAAGTTCGCGCAGCGAACTT
>QXWV01000014.1 GCA_009911195.1 Lachnospiraceae bacterium
CAGTATTCTTTTTTGGAGCGGGAGCGTGGCGACGGAGCATTTTATTTCCCTCACGGCGCCCGCCATCGTTAACTAAATGACATTGGCATCCCTGCCCGCTGTGACGTCCATGAAAATTGATTCCCCCTGCATACCTAATCCCCACCCTTGCCGTGCCTATTTTATTGGGGTATAATCATAACAATAGGTAAAAATCTGACGAATTAATAAAACGGAGGTAAATTTATGACAGACTTTTTCTCAAAAATGAACGCGGATTACGCCCAAAAACATTTTCCAGACGGTTCTGTATTTGAGAGCGCAATGAAAACCGTCAAACGCAGGAGCATCGGTGGAATCTTTTTCTTTGCCTTGTTTTTTGCCGCCGCGCTATGCGGACTGGTGTGGGGAATTGGCAGGACGCTTAGTTTTATGTCCAATGGGGAAGACGATATGCTTAGTGTTGGCATCGTAATCTGCGGATTTTTCGGTGTGATTGTTTTGGTTTGCTTGCTCGTACTGTTCTTCTTAATCAAAGGAACCCGGAAAAAACGGAGCGATTATGTCGCAGACTCCGCAAAACACAGCAAACTCCCGGTTAGTGACATTGAGGCATTTGAGCAGCAGGCAGTGGCTTCTGACTGCTATATTTTGAAACTCACAACAGGGCTTGACCGGTTGCTTTCCAATGCTACGAACAAGGACGGGCTGCTTACAAGAGACTACATTTATCTGGCTGACCCCGCCCAGACCGTTATGCGTGTGGATAGTTTAAAGGCATGCTGCTTCAGCGACTATACATATTATATCAACACAGGAAATCGCCAAAAGAAAATCCATTGCCTGGCAATCTGCCTTATCGCTTCTAATGGCGTAAGTATCCTTTCCGATACTACCGAAGAAGCAGGGAAGGCTCTCATCGCGCTCCTTAAGCAACGTAACAGCGCAATTGATACGAATGAGGGGAAGGTTCTTCCCGAGAATGCATTTGACAGCTACAAAAAGAGGGTACTGGAAGAATAGCACGCCCTCAAACGAAAGAAACTGTAATTCAATTACCAGTCCCGAATAAAGAATTGGCCCAGCGGAATGCTCCGCACAATGGAAGACGCACAGCTTTTATGCAAATTGCCAGGAGCACTCCGCAGCCAGGGCTTTTGACACCCGAAGCCTATAATGGAACAAAAGTACGCTGCTGCCTGCTGTTCCTACCATTTTCAAAGCAATCATATTTGGGCGGAGAATTCTCCTATGCTTTTCGCTCTCGCAGCCAGCTTCAGCCAATTTTTTAGCATATCGGCATTTTTTTGTGCCCTAATTCTTTTTTGTAAACTATCCGGTATTTCCCCAAAATCCTCCAACAATGTAAGGATAGACTCCATTTTCCCCTCTGCTTTCCCTTCTGCTTTTCCTTCCATTCTCCCTTCTGCTTTTCCTTCCACTCTCCCTTCTGCTTTCCCTTCCCTTTTTACATCCTCAAGCCATTCGTCAATTGCCCTGCACATACTATCCTCCTCCTTCTTTCCTTCTTCGCTTTTTATTAATTCCTTCAAATTCCTGGAATTCGTCAGATGACTGAATACATATAAGCTTTCTCTGTCCATCTTCCAATACTTCTTATGAGTCTCCACATATTTCCTGAATGCTTCCTTATCATTCCGCTTCTGATACAATTCCAGGAATGGGCCCAGCTCCGTTTTAAAATATTCAAAATGGCGGAAGCAGCTTAAATCCAGGAAATGTAGCGGGTATCTTGGTACCAGTTTAGTTAGCTGCCTGCTAAAGGGTTCCTCTCCCCCACCAAATTCCATCAGCTCATGCAGGTTTCTAGCCCCTGGCCAGTTCCCTTCGCCCCAGTATACCACCAAGGTGGCTATGGGCTTTAGCCTGTCCGTGCTCCGGAATCTATACAGCCGCTCCCCAGCATCGGCATACACCGCTTCCCCTTCTCCTGCCCGGTATTTCCGGTCGGCCTCCTCGTTCGCCTTTTGGATATTTTTCATCTGGCGGTAATATGCGAGAGCTTCTTCCAACATGACCCGTATGGGCATGCTGTAATCAACGGTTTTCTGGTTTTCAGCCACCAGGACGGCAAAGCGCTGCCCCTGCCTGCTCTGCTTCATCACCAGGTCGCGCCTCTTTTCCAGGAACGTTCCTCCTTCCTTTAGCAGCACCGGGCTGGCTTCCTCCAGCTCCCCCGGCTTTACTAGCTGCCTGCCGCCAAACAGCGCCCCGTTCCATAAATCCGCATACCTGCGGGCATCCCCAAGGTATGACTTGAGTAACATGTCTTCTTTCCCCATTGAGCCTCCTTTTGCAGGAGATATGCACAAACCGGCTTCCCCCATGGATGAGTATTCCCCTGCCTAATTGAACAAATTGTTTGAAATAAAAGCACGATTCCGCTTGATGGCCTTTCCCGCCATTAGATAATACTTTATCAGAACAAAAATAGAATATCAGAAATATATGCTTTAAAAAGAGTATAGCATAGGAATCCCACGCTGTCCACCAAAAATCAATATTGCGACATAGTTTCCTAAAGAAAAAGGCTACCGATAGTAACCGATAGCCTTTTCCTTTTTAAAGCCTCATTATACGAGCCGGACTTATAAGTAATTCTCTTTCCCTTGTTCCTGCAAAATTTCCACAATTTTTTTCACATCCTGCGCCTTGCTTTTATCGCAGACCAAAACCGCATCTTCCGTTTCTACAATGATTACATTGTCCAGCCCAATGGTAGCAATCAGCTTATCCTTCCCATAGGCAATACAATTTTGGGAATCGATATGGATTTGTTCGCCATATGCCACATTATTGTTTTCATCGGCATCATATAAGGTATCCAGAGTATCCCAGCTCCCCACATCGCTCCATCCAAAATCGCCATCCAACATTATCACATTGTCCGCCTTTTCCATAATCCCATAATCGATGGAAATCTTAGGTATCATGGGATAAACCCGCTCCAAGACTTCCTTTTCCTTCTCTGTCCCGATGGCTTCTTCTATTTCCAGAAGATATTTATAAATATCGGGCAACAGTTTTTCAAAATATTTTAAAATTACCGATGTCTTCCACACAAACATACCGCTGTTCCAAAGGTAACAGCCCTCGTCCACATAAGATTGGGCAATGGAAAGGCTGGGCTTTTCCACGAAATCCGACACCGGATACGCGGTAATGGATTTATTGCTTGTTTCCCCTACCTTATGGGCAATCTCTTCCATCTTTTTATTATACTTTATATACCCATATCCGGTAGCCGGTTCGGTCGGTTTGATTCCTATAGTCACCAGCCTGTCCGTTTTTTCTGCCAGTTCCATGGCAAAATCCATCACTTCCTTATAGGCATCCTTATCTTTCACATAATGGTCGGAAGGCAGCACACACATCACGCTGTCCCCATACTTCTTCTGGATAGCTACTGCCGCATAGCCGATGCAAGCCGATGTATTCCTTGCCGCCGGTTCCGCCAATATCCTGCCATGCCCAAGGCGGCCGGCTGTCATTTCTTCCATAAGCGGCGCCTGGCTCGCATTAGTCACTATAAAAATATTCTCCATCGGCACATTGCCCGCAATCCTGTCAATGGTTTCATTCACCATTGTATCTTTTCCTGTCAGATTTAAAAATTGCTTCGGCATCTGTTTGCGGCTCAAAGGCCAGAACCTTGTTCCTCCCCCGCCCGCCATTATCACACTGAATCTTCCCATTTTTACACTTTGCTCCTTTCCCAGTCCTTCCTTTTTCTTCGTTCCTTATCTCCCATTCATCCTGGCCGTATCAATATTTTCCTTGAACCATTCATAAGCCAGCTTCACGCCCTCTTCCAATTCCACTTTGTGCTGCCATCCTATAGCGTGGAGCTTATCCACGCTGGTGAGCTTCCTCGGCGTTCCGTCGGGCATATCATGATTCCAGATTATTTTCCCCTCAAAGCCTACCGTGCTGCATACTATTTCTGCCAGCCCTTTAATCGAAACCTCTTTTCCTGTACCGATATTTACGTGCTGTTCCCCGCTGTAATTTTCCAGCAGGAACACACAGGCATCCGCCATATCATCCACATATAAAAATTCCCTCAGCGGACTTCCCGTTCCCCACAGTTCCACAGATTCCGCCCCGCCCACCTTGGCTTCATGGAATTTACGTATCATGGCGGGGAGCACATGGGAATCCTGCAAATCAAAATTGTCATATGGCCCGTACAAATTTGTCGGCATACAGCTTATGAAATCATCCCCATATTGCATCCTGAAAAATCTGCACATTTCCAATCCGGCAATTTTCGCTATGGCATAGGCTTCATTCGTTTCTTCCAAAGGCCCCGTCAGCAGCGCATCCTCCGGTATCGGCTGGGGCGCCATACGTGGATAAATGCATGTGCTTCCCAAGAATAAAAGCTTCTTTACATGAAAATCATGGCAGCACTTAATTACATTGCACTGCACCTGCATATTTTCATAAGCAAACTCCGCCGGTTTTGTCTTGTTGGCATTGATACCTCCAACCTTTGCCGCGGCCAGTACCACTATATCCGGTTGTTCCTCTTCAAAAAAACGGGTTACGTCCGCTTGATTGGTCAAATCCAGCTCCTTATGCGTCCTCCCCACAATATTGCAGTATCCCTTGGACTGCAAGTTCCTTACGATAGCGCTGCCCACCAATCCCCTGTGCCCTGCCACATATATTTTATCAGACTTATTCATACTCCCTCCTTCTTTCATAATACTGCGATAACTTTTGTCAGATATATTGCCAGAATATTCCCCTTAACAGTGTTCCCTCACTTACTTCATTTCTTTATGTCTGAATCCGTCCTTTAATCCCGTTCCGCGCAGCTCTATCCCCGCACGCCCAGGGGAAGAAGGAAACGCTTCATATCCCACCCTGTCCCCTTCTACAGGGTAATGGAAAATTATCCCTTCCAATTCATAATTTTCCGTCTCAAAGTTCTCATATTCCTTCTGATATACAAAATAATCCGTAGAAAACCCCAGCGCAATTTCTTTCCCAAAAGCCAATAGTTTGTAACAGCCTGCCGCTGCAAGCAGGCCATATACCGCCAGCCATATATATTTTCCGGGATTCCCCTCACCAATCAGCCACATTGCCAGACCGCCGAAGGTAATCGGAGCCGCCAGCCATACATAAACGCATCCATAGCGGATTAAAGGCGCAGAAAGCAGCCAGAATACAAAGGACAGGTTTACCGTTATGGCTGCCAGCATCCAATCCCGCTGCTTATCCATTTTCTTCAGCCACGCAGCAAACCACGCTATGGCCGATACAGGAACTGCCCCAACCCCTGACAAAATGAACAGCTTATCCAATGCTGTCTGGGATAAAAACCACTCTTTCATCCATATCCTTATGGATTCCCCATACCTCGCCACATCATATATCCCACGTCCCCATACCTGGATTTCCCTTGCATCATAGTCCGCAATCCCTTTCGGAATCTTCCAGTCTACAGGGAAAAAATCAAGCCATGTAAAAGGATAAACAAGCCAGCCGGAAATCAATATGTTACGTATCAGATAGGGCAGCATAATAATTGCCCCAAGGCCGATAAACCCCAGGATTCCTTTCCCGTTTTTTTCTTTTATCAGCATTGCCGCCGGTTTTACTGCCAACCATATAATAAAAGCTGCCGACAGCTTAAGGCTCATCGTATATACGCACACCAATGCCAGAAGCCCATAGGGAAACCAGTCTTTTTCCCCGCATTCCACTAAATCAAGGTAACGTATCACTATATAGAATACCGTTAAAACCATAAAGTAATCCGAAGCAGGAGATATCATTTCATCAAAAATAATCATGAGGTAATAAAATCCCATCAACCTTGCAATATCCGACAAAATCAAACCTTTCCTTTTCCATGCCATGGATATCTCACTGCACACCTTTGCCAAAAGCAAAGCAAAAAAACCAGCCACACAATGGTAAGACTGCCCACCCAAAAAAGCAAAGCTATATAAGGCGGACAGGGAAAAAGCAGAGCTGTTATAGGCCAGCCTGCAATGCAGGTTGCCCAGCCCCTTCACCACACCGAATTCTTCTATCCAACGGATGCTCTGGGCATGGTACAGCCCGGTGTCATAATGGATAATTCCCCGGGATGTTCCATAAGCAAACAGCAAAAACAAAAATAAGCAGAATACCTTCCTCCCCTTGGGAATGCAGTCCATCTGCCTTTTCAGTCCCCCCCATAGTTTTCGGCGGAATATTATTGCCGACAAAATACATATTCCTGCCAGCAAAAGATTCGCCGACAAACCCACTTTATGAAACAGGCTAAATAGCTGTGCATAAACAGTTAATGCCACCAGCCCGGCCATCACATAACTGTCCGGCCGGAAAACCCGGCCTTCCTCTTTACCGAATATATGCCCCATGCCCGACAGCACTAAAAACCCCGTCAGGTAGGAACTTCCTAAAATATATAGAAAAATAAGACAGACTGAAAGCATGTCCATTTCCTCTCATAGCTAATTTTCAGTAAAAGTTCAGCCTTTGGCTTCGCTTTTACAATTTTCATTTATGATTCTGCAATGCCTGGGATTGCTTTTCTACAAATTACAGGTACATAAGCACTGCTATCAAGATACCAAGAAATGCCCCCATAAGGACTTGCAGGGGCGTATGCCCTACAAATTCTTTCAGCTTGTCTTCCACACTCATTTCTTTTCCCATCTTGGTAAACAGTTCCATCATTTCATTGAGAACCTTAGCCTGAATCCCAGTTTCTCTCCTTACCCCCATAGCATCATACATCACAACAATGGCAAAAATAGCAGCCATGGCAAACTGGAAGCTTCCTCCTCCATATTCCAGCCCCGCCGCTGTTGCCAGCGCACAGACTGTAGATGAATGGGAACTGGGCATCCCCCCACTGCCAACCAGGCGCTCTGCCACAAATTTACGGTTGAACCACATATGGATTATCGTTTTTAGTATCTGCGCTACAAACCATCCGCTGACTGAGGCCATAAAAATACGGTTATTTATCAAATCGCCCAAAAAATCCATCCCCAAAATCCTTTTCCTATACGTTTTTCAAATATGCCCCTATTGCATCATGCCAATCCGCAAACTGAAAGTCTGTGGTAAGGCGCAGCATATAATTATCCAATACCGAATATGCCGGCCGTGCAGCCGAAGCCGGATTGTCTTTCATATATTCCTCTGTTGTAATTTCTTCCACCACTGTTGTTTTCCCGGCCAGCCTGAAAATTTCCTTCGTAAAATCAGCCCAGCTACAAAAACCTTCACACGTTCCATGGAATATCCCATAGTTTTCGGTAGGCAGCAGATAAGCGACCGCTTTGGCAAGTTCGTCCGCACTGGTAGGATTCCCTACCTGGTCTCCCACTACCCTCACTTTATCGTTAGTTTCCGAAAGGCGCAGCATTGTTTTTACAAAATTTTTCCCTTCCCCATATAGCCAAGCAGTCCTTATAATAAAATAGTCTTTGGCAAAATCCCTGACGAAATTCTCCCCTGCCAGCTTGGATGCCCCATATACCCCTAATGGGTTCGTGGCATCGAATTCCAGATAAGGTCTGCTGCCGTTCCCGGCAAATACATAATCCGTAGAAATCTGCATCAGCTTTGCCCCTGTTTCCGTCGCTGCTATGCTAAGGTTACGTGGCCCGATAGCATTTATCCTGTATGCATTATCCACATCCGTTTCGCAGGCATTTACATTCGTATGCGCCGCGCAGTTAATAATGGCATAAGGCTTTACCGACCGGACAAATTCCATCACCTTATCAATATCTGTAATATCCAGTTCCGCCACATCCGTATTCACCAGTTCCAGTTCCTGGCTACCTTCATACAGCTTATTTACGGCAATCCCCAACTGCCCTTTGCAGCCGGTCACTATTACTTTTTTCCTTTGCATATTCATCCTCATTTCTGTACTGCTTTTTCCCAGCCCCGCCGCTTTAGCCCCTTGCCTGTATGCATTTCGCCAAGATTATGAGCCATCGAGCAGGAAAGGCTTTTCCTACTCGTTGCGCGGCCTGTATGCCGCATAGCGGCATAGCTCCTCTGTACAGGGCTGTACATAAATATTTGTGTCAGGCAGCACACTGCCACAAAATATGTGTCTAGTTTCCGGAATGCCCTTATAACGGTAAAAACAAAATATTTATAACGTTATCAAAGACACACAAAACACCCAATTATAGAAACATCATACATCCCTTGCCTTTATTATGCAAGTAAAATTATTTACCCATAACTCCTTCCACATGGTTGCCCATTCCCTGCCATGGCCTCACCATACGCTTTCCGACGGGTAATATACCGCTCCCCCTTTGGCTGAAAGTGTATTGAAGCAAGGCTGGGTTTGTTCTACTTCTTTCATAATCATAAAAGCTTTTTTTCGGCAGTTTACCTATCCTATCCCCCATTCTTATAGCAAAATCGTTATAAAATCTTAAGATTTTTGTTTATATTTTTCTCTCTTTCTATAGTGACTATCCCTATTTTATGTGATATAATGGCGATTGTGGTCATTTAGTATATTCAACATTATGTATTTGAATACCATTTTTTATGAAAGCGAGGACTATTATGAAACGATTACAAGTGCTTCTTCTTGTAAGCCTGGCATCCGTTCTTTTATTCTCCGGATGCGGTAAAGCAGAAGAGGAAGCTGATGAACCTGCTGTTGCACAGGTTATTGAAAGGCAACCCGAGCTGGAAGATACAGAAGAACCAGCTGATTCAGAAACAGAAGCGGAGACACCCGTAGATGATGAGCAACCCCCGGAAGAAGGCATGGTAAGAAGTACTCTCACCAATGAATGGATTGACGGCAGTTTGGAAAAAACCCGTCCTATTGCTATCATGGTTCCCAATGATTCCGCTGCTCTGCCGCATTACAATATTTCCAAGGCAGATATTCTTTATGAATGCCCTGTGGAAAGCGGCATCACAAGAACTATGGCGGTAATTAAGGACTGGGAAAACCTGGACCGCATCGGCAACGTAAGAAGCTGCCGTGATTATTTTGTATATTGGTCTTTTGAGTGGGATGCCATTTATTTACACTTCGGTGGCCCTTATTATATTAATGAAATTGTCGAAAGAAAAGATACTGACCACATTACAGGATGTTCTTATGGTGACAAACGGACAGATGGCCTTTATGAAGGCACTTTCTACCGCTCCACCGATAAAAAAGCCCCTCACAATGCTTATGCAAGCGCAGATGGCATTAAGAAAGGGATTGATAAATTCAGTATCTCCAGTACATACCGTGACAACTATTATGACCCGAACCATTTCAAATTCGCTCCTTCCAAAGAACCGAACACATTGGAACAGTACAGCGATGCTGTTACAGCAAAGGAAATTGATATGTCTTCCGCATATCCTGTTACAAAAACTTCCTTCAGCTATAACGAGAGCGATGGTTTGTATTACCGCAGCATGTATGGAAAAGCTGATGTTGATGCCGCTAATGACAATCAACAGTTGGCATTCAAAAATGTACTTGTTCAGTTTGCTTACCACGAAGTAAGGGATGCAAAAGGCTACCTGATTTTCCAGGTACATGATACTACAAGGGATGGATATTACTTCACCAACGGAAAAGGGATTCATGTGACATGGAAGAAGAGTGCCGATTATGAACCGACCAAGTATTATGACGATGATGGCAATGAAATCGAAGTAAATACAGGAAAAACGATGATTTGTATTGTAAAAGACGGCGATTCCTTTAAAGCGGACGGTACAGCCCTGAAAGCTAAATAGTAAAAAGAATTGGCATAATTCCCTATAGTATAAAGTCATAAAGACGGCATATCAATGCCGTCTTTATTTTTCCACTATATTTCTTTCTATTTCTGTCCGATGCCAAGTCTGTTCACTGCGGAGAAAATAGCCCTTACAGAAGCCCTGGTAATGTTTGAGCTTACTCCCACGCCATAAGTTACGCTGCCGGTATCCACATCCAACAAATGGATATATGCCGCCGCCTGGGAATTGGAGCCGCTTTGGAGGGCATGTTCTTCATAATCCAGTATTTTCATTTCTTCGCCAATGACTTCCTGAAGACCTCGTTTTACCGCATCAATCGGGCCATTGCCCACTGCTTCCAGTTTCTTTTCTACTCCATGGTCTGTATAAACTACTATGACTCGTGTATCAAATTCGGAAGTAGTTTCATCGCTTAAATCATCCACACGAAGCTTCCTGAAGTGGTAAGGCTCTTTGCAATCCAAATACTCCTTCCTAAATTGCTGCATAATTTCATCCGGGGATACTTCACCCTGTTTTTCCGATATATTCTGGATGACATTTGCAAATTCCCTATGCATTCCTTTTGGCAGTTTAAAGCCAAAGTACGTATCCATAATGAATGCGACCCCGCCTTTTCCTGATTGGGAATTAATCCTTACAATAGGCTCATATTCCCGCCCAATATCCGATGGGTCGATGGGAAGGTAAGGTACCTGCCATATTGCGCTCCCCCGTTCCCTCATTGCTTTTACGCCTTTATTAATAGCATCCTGATGAGAACCTGAGAAAGCAGTGAATACCAGCTTCCCGGCATAGGGATGTCTGGGATGAATCGGTATTTTACAGCATCTTTCGTAGATTTCAATAATCTCATTAATTTTTTCTATACTCAGTTGCGGATTAATTCCCTGTGAGAACATATTGTACGCAATATTCAGTACATCCACATTGCCGGTTCTCTCACCATTCCCGAAAAGGGTTCCTTCCACTCTTTGGGCTCCTGCCAGCAGGGAAAGTTCTGCGCTGGCCACACCGGTTCCCCTGTCATTATGAGGATGCACGCTTAAAATGATGCTTTCCCGGTTTTTAAAATGTTTATTCATCCATTCAATTTGGTCCGCATAAACATTCGGAGTAGTCATCTCTACGGTAGACGGTAGATTGATGATAATCGGATTTTCTTTTGTAGCCCCCCAGGTTTCCTGTACCGCAGTACATATCTCCAATGCAAAATCCAGTTCCGTTCCCGTGAAGCTCTCCGGGGAATATTCTAAAAGGATTTTCCCGGGAAATTTTTCGGCTCTTTCTTTCACCCACTTTGTACCCTGCACTGCAATATTGATGATTTCTTTCCTGTCCATGCCGAACACTACATCTCTTTGAAGGGTAGATGTGGAATTGTAGATATGGACAATCGCCTGGCTACAGCCGGCAATGGATTCAAATGTTTTTTCTATCTGTTCTTCCCTGCATTGTGTCAATACTTGCACCCAGACATCCTGCGGTATCATCTTCCTGTCTACCAATTGACGCAAAAAATCATACTCGATTTGGCTTGCTGCAGGAAAGCCAATTTCTATCTCACGGAATCCCAGCTTTATCAGGTATTGGAACATTTCAATTTTCTCGTGCACCACCATAGGGTCAATCAGCGCCTGATTCCCATCCCGCAAGTCTACACTGCACCATATAGGAGCTTTTTCAATCTCTTTTCCCGGCCACTCCCTTTCCGGATAATCCACTACTGGATTGCGGCGATACCTTTCATAATTCATCATTTTCTTTCCTCTTTTCTGCATGGCTTTTTGTTTCCAATTTTAGCTTCCGGCATAGACGGAATTTTTCCTTTTTCGGGCCTGTTCAATCAAGTAGGGAGGGTTATCTTCCATACTCGCTGCGCTGGGCATCCGTCAGCTTGGCTGACATTCTTCCTTCGGATGCCCATGTGCATATAAAAGCCGGCTCAAAGAGCCGGCCCACTTTAATTAAAGTTGTGTTGTTGCCTACAGAAAGCAATTACTCTCCAAGGCCGCTTTCAATCGCTTGGATTAATGCCTTCAAAGCCTCTTCTTCATCCTCACCATCGCAAACAAACTCCACTTCATCTCCACATTTTACACACGCGCCAAGTACGCTCAGCACGCTCTTTGCATTTGCCGTATTCTCTTTGAATGTAAATGTAATTAATGATTTGAACTGCATTGCTTCTTTGCATAGAATGCCTGCTGGTCTTAGATGTAGCCCGGTGGGGTTTTTAATAGTTACCTTTTGGCTTACCATACCCTCTTCTCCTTCACTTCATATGCTTATGAACGTTTCATCTCTCTGCTATACTATCTGCATATGTTCTATTTGGTTATTATAACATCTTTTTCTTGTCTTGTGAAGACTTCTATAACATAATATTCTGAATCAGTTCAGCCAACTTCTTTGCTTCCGCATCTATCTGCTTTTTATCTTTTCCTTCTATCATTACACGCACTTTAGGTTCTGTCCCCGATGGGCGTATCAGTACCCGCCCTTCCCCTGCAAACTTATTATCTAGCTTGGCAATTGCTTCTGCAATTTCCGGGTAATCCATATAATTCTCCTTTTTATGGTTGGGTACCTTGGCATTTACCAAAGCCTGCGGCATCACTTCCATGATTTCGGAAAGTTTGGACAGAGATTCCTTTGTCTCTACCATCACCTGCAGAAGGTGAAGGGCGCTGAGCAATCCATCCCCCGTTGTATTTTCATCCAAAAAGATGATATGACCGGATTGCTCTCCTCCCAGGCTGGCCCCTACTTCCTTCATTCTTTCCAGTACATAGCGGTCTCCGACCTTAGTCTGCTGGATTTCAATATGATTTCTTTCCCCCATCAGGAAAAAGCCAAGATTGCTCATAATAGTAGCAATAATCCTGTCCCCTTTCAGTTTCCCCTGATTCTTCATATGGTTTCCTACAATGGCCATAATCTGGTCACCATCCACAACATTGCCCAGTTCATCCACAGCCAGCAGTCTGTCAGCATCCCCGTCAAAGGCTAATCCTATGTCCGCTTTCTCATATACCACCCTTGCCTGCAATTCTTCCATATGGGTAGAGCCGCAGTTGGCATTGATATTTGTCCCATCCGGGTTGTTATGGATTGCTACCACTTCACCGCCCAGTTCTTTCAAAGCCTCTATGGATGTATAATAAGAAGCGCCCTCCGCACAGTCAACAACTATTTTCAAACCACGCAAATCCACATTTACTGCTTTTATCGAATGGTTAATATATTCTTCCCTAGCGTCCGTGCGATATTTTATCTTGCCTACACTGGCACCTGTGGGGAATTTCACATCTTTCATCCCATTATGAATCAATGCTTCTATTTCATCTTCCAGTGCATCCGGGAGCTTATAACCGTTTCCATCGAAAAATTTAATCCCGTTAAACTCTACCGGGTTATGGGAAGCGGAAACTACAACCCCCGCATCCACCTTATACTTTCTCGTCAAATAAGCAATAGCCGGTGTGGGAAGCACCCCTACATAGACACAGTTCGCCCCTACAGAACATGCCCCTGCCATTAATGCATTCGCAAGCATATCGCTGGAAATACGGGTATCGCAGCCTACCATAATCGTAGGTTTATGCTCCTTCTCTTTTGTCAGCACATATGCCCCTGCCTGCCCCAACTGCATAGCCAGGACCGGTGTCAGCTCTTCATTTGCCACTCCTCTTACTCCGTCAGTACCAAATAATCTGCCCATCTTCATCCTCCATTCTGATACTGAGCGCTTCCGAACCCCCCTGCCTTGTCTCTATAGCCTGTAAGATTCCATACACTCTATTCTTGTTTTTCCCTTATATTAAGCCTTGCCGTTATATTTTCCCTCAGGCTTACTGTATCCGGTAAATTAAAGGAAAGCCGTACATCATAATAGCCTTCTTCCAAGCTCTCTATCGCCCCTGTTTCCAACAGGCGGTCGATATCCACAACACCGTTTATCTGGTTCGGGTCCAATGCATTGATTTCCTCTGCCAGACCTCTTACCTGGATTGGGAATTCTTCTTCATAAGTGGATACTGTAGCCTCAAACTGTTCCGGAAGGTTTTCAACCACAATGCTGTCTTCCGAAACTGTAATCGTCCTCGTAATTTCCTGTTCCACATATGCTGTAACGGAAACCATGCCATTAAACTTGTCATTAGCCAATGCCACATTCCCTGGCAAGTACTTCCTGATATCCACCTCTACTGTCACATCTCCGGAAGCACCTGTGATATCCACTTCCGTATCCGGGATTTCTATTGCGGATAAGTTTCTCAGCACGCTTCCTTTCCCTGCAAGCAATATGGAATCCGGAGAGCTGCTCACAACACCTGTTGCCCTATATCCGTTGGAAGGTATCCCCGATGCCGTAAAGATTAACGGAATCGCCTTCGTACCCAGAATTTCCACGTTTACGCCCACCGTATTTATATTAAGGGATAATCTGCTATCCTTCACCACTTCTTTTCCATCAGCGTCATACAGCTTAATCTCCGCATTCGTACCTATATCGCCAGTAAAACCGCCTACTGCAACGCTCACTTCAGCACTGGCTATTGTGGACACCAGAGATTCCGGCCCCGATACCCTTACCAGGTTCTGGTCCGTAGTCACATCACCTATTATATAACCTTCCTGCAGCGTTCCTGATGTGCTGGCCTTCAAAGGAAGCGAAATGCTCTTTCTTTCTTCTACCTGAAGAACCACCTCTTCTGAACTTGACTTAATGCTATCCAAGTTTTCATTGTATTGTGCCGATGTAATCTGAATCGGAACCGTATTATTTGCCGTTATTTTTGACATATCGGCAATCGCTACGATATCGTTCTGCCGAATACTGTTTACTACCGTCCTGGGGCCTGTAACCGTTACTGTATCTATCCTGTCAGAATTGTCCAGCACTTCAAAAGTCTTCCCTTGCCCCGTCAGATATTCTGTATTAATAATTGTCACCGGAACATCATTATATCTATGGGTCAGGGATGGATTATTAATATTCGTCACAAGCAGCCACAAAAGGGCGGCAAAAAGAACGGAGCCAATTTTCAGTCCAAGGTTGTCAGTCAGTTTCCTTTTCATTCTTTTCCCTTCCCTTCCAAAGCTTGCGCCGTTTCTCTTCTTCCGGTTTACCCTGAATATCGCGCAGCCTTTCCTTTAATGCGTTCCCATCCAGATTCCTTTCCAGATTTCCTTCGTATGCAATGCTGATTCTTCCTGTTTCTTCAGAAACAATTACTGTCATGGAATCCGTTACTTCCGAAATGCCCACGCCTGCCCTGTGCCTTGTTCCCAGCTCTTTGCTCAATAACATATTATCGGAAAGGGGAAGATAGCAGGTAGCCGAAGTTACCCTATTTCCGCGTACAATTACAGCACCGTCATGCAACGGTGTATTATGCTCGAATATATTAATCAAAAGCTGGCTGGTAACAATTCCGTCAATATCGATTCCTGTCCGTTCATACTCTGCTAACGGCTGTGATTTCTCAATTACTATCAATGCGCCTGTTTTTACTTTCCCCATCTCCACACATGCTTTTGCAATTTCATTGATAGTACGGTCTGAAAAAAGGCCAGATTCCGTTTTACCCGAGTCAAATGGAAGAAGTGAGGCAATCAGGTTTTTCCTCCCCAATTCTTCCATCGCTTTACGTAGTTCCGGCTGCAAAATAACAATAATTGCAGTTGACGCAATACCCACCAGATTTTCGGCAATCCACAAGATTGTTTCCATACTGAAAATAGCCGCTAAAAGCCAAAAAACAGCAATGACTATAACGCCTTTCAGCAATGACCACGCCTTAGAATTTTTCACCCATAATAAAACATTATACATCAGAAAAGAAAGAATTATAATTTCTACAATATCAACCCATCTGATTTCCGGCATATGCCTAAAATATGTGTCCATAAAATCTTGAATCTGCTGCATCTTAACCCATTCCAGTCCTATTCATTAATTACATCCACTATTTATTAGTTCTCTTTCCTTCTGCGCTCCTTTGGGAAGGGTGCGCTTTCTTCTGCTGGTTAATCTTTTTTACCTTTCGCTCCGGTGCTGCAACCGTAACCTTAGGCACTGCTTTCACATAATAATAATATTCATCATCCTCGAACTGCACTTTTTCTGTCCGGCTGTAATCTACATGAAATGAAAAAAATTGTATTACTACGGCAATCAATGCCGATGCCACCGTACCAATGATGACTCCTCCGATAGCCACATTTGTATCAAACATCAAATCCCCTACCAGAAGCAGCATTATATTTACCAGAGCACCTGCAATAATCGCGATTGTCCACGAGTGGTCCACGGACAGCCTCCTTATCAGATATACAAAAATAAGAGTAATTGCAAATACCGCAATAGTAACAACCATTGTTCTGTTTGCCAGGATACCGTCAATGATAAACCGGAATCTGGCAGTAATTTCCTCCGTTTCCATGGATGTCAGCGTAGTTGTGCTTTCATTCACATAAGCCAGCAGATAATATACTGCCGTTCCACATGCCACCGATACGGCGGAAGCCGGTGTTCCCAACAAGCCCATCGCAATAGGTACTGCATAAGGTATTTTCAGCAGGAAACAAATGGGCATCAGCACCACTACGAAAGTGTCTTTTGGAGAAAACCTGAAATAAACCAAAAACATAAGCAGAAATACTGCCAGCACCACAACCGCACATTCCAAAGATAAAGCGTATACATGCAACAGCACAAATGCTGCCGCAGCAATAATAATAAAATTCATCGGCATAAAGGAGCACATCAGTGCTATTACCAACACTGCCGTTGTTTTATTTATCCTTTCCATATACCCCAGCTTTCCGTTTATCAGCATAAGGCTTATGAAAGCAATCACGAATTTCCATAGAGGAACGAGGAATATCTCGTATTTTCCATAGAATTTTCTTAAATATTGTTTCGCAACAAGTAAAGTTGTCATAGTAATTTCCTTTCAGGGCTTTAGAAGCCCTGTTTTATGTTTTATCATACATGCTGGCAAGCCTGCGTAAATTATTCATATATAATTTTACTCCCTGCTTTGCCTTGGCATACCGATAGCAATATATTGCATATGAAATAATGGAATATATTCCTATTACAAGTAAATATTTCATCAAAACAGATTTGCCGAATTCCATCAAATCCATTTTATAAATATCCAGCATGAAAAACTCAAAATCATAAAAAATGTACATTCCAAACACTACGCCAAATGCAATAGTACCGCAGATAAAAGACTTCATCACCTGAAGCCATACATAATCTCCACGGAAATAATTCATTATGGAATCATTTTTCTTTCCTTCATTTTTCTCATAGGACGCCATTTTTGTCATTAAAATGATTCTTTCCTGATTCAGCATAATCGTTTTCTCCTAACGGTCAAGGAAATGCATCCTCGGATTGTCCTTCGTATCTGGCTTTTTCTCCACCATTGTTTTTTTCTTTTTATACATTCCCTGCAAATCGTTCGCCATACTGTTTTTGCATTTTGAACAAAAACGCCCACTCCGGACAGGAACCCCACAGTTTTCACAGGTAAGCCCCACCTGGGTATTTGTTGAGAATTCCAGCCGCTCTTCCCTCAGCCATTGCTTAATCTGGTTCGGGGTAACATCGCATTCTTCCGTCACTTCCGGAATCCCGCATCCAGGATGCTCGCTCACATATTTCTTAACCTCCTGGAACTTCTCTTCCAATTCCTCCTTACAATTCTGGCAAATCATAGGTCCGCTTACATAGTTAAATAATTTCCCACATTTTTTACAGTTACGTACATCCATATATAATCCCTCCGTTTCATTGTCCTACACCGATTGCCAATACTGCGAAATAAATATTCTTTATTCCCGCTTCCTGCAATGTGGCTGTCATTGCGTCAATCGTACTTCCGGTTGTATATATATCATCAATAATTACAATCGTATTTAATTTTACATCATTTTTAATCATTTTAAAAGCCTTTTTCAAATTATTTTGCCTTTCAGCATCATCCAAATCCTTTTGAGGTGCTGTTTTTTTCCTTCTTGCTATCAAATCGCACCTGACCGGTATCCCTGTCTGGTCTGAAATCCCCCTTGCCAGCAGCTCTGCCTGATTATACCCCCTTTCCCTTTTTCTCGACGGATGGATAGGTACGGGCACTAACGCTTCCGCCTTCCACCGTTTCAACTGCCCTTCCAGCCTTCCGGCCATACATTTTCCAAAAAAAACTGCATATTCCTGCCTGCCGCCATATTTAAACCGATATATGGACGATGCTATGCTACGGTATTCAAATACAGCAATTCCCCTCCTGAACAGATGTTTCTTTTTCCTGCAATCAAAGCAATATTCCGCCTCATCTTCCAAAGGTTTTCCACATTTCATGCAGGAAGGGCCTTTTATCAGCTTTATTTTTTGCAGGCAATGCGGACAGACATCGCCTTTCCGAAACCCTACAATATCATCACAGATTGGGCATCTTTTCGGGAACAGAAAATCCAAAGCCATTCCTTTCCATCGATTGTCTCTTCTCATTTTCCTCCATGATGTTTCTCCGGGCAGAAGTCTTCATCATCAAGTCTTTTTATATTTATTAAAATTTTAGCTTACCGCCTGTATCCGCTATTTTCATCCGTTATCTGCTTCCGGTTTTCGATTTATCATTTCTTTAATCCTCCTGTCCAGGCTTGTAAACCGCTTATTTTGGTATTGGTTCTGAATCATTTCCCCTACCATTTGCCTGCTCCCTAATATTGTCACACAATATTTAGCCCGGGTCACCCCTGTATACAGCAAATTACGGTTAAACAGCATCTTGGGTCCGGTAAGAAGGGGCATGATTACCGCAGGGTATTCACTTCCCTGGGATTTATGGATGGTCACCGCATAGGCCAGTTCTATTTCATCCAATTGGTGGAAAGGATAGGATATCCTCCGTTGTTCATCAAATTCTACCACCATCTCCTGGGAAAACTGGTTAATTTCCCGTATAATCCCCATATCCCCATTGAACACACCCAACCCTTTATCTACAGGGATTCCATATTTGCTCAACACTTCCCATTCTATCTGATAATTATTCTTTATCTGCATCACCTTATCGCCTACCCGGAAAATCCCATTTCCATGGGGATGCTCTTCTTTGGAAGGGTCTGGGGGGTTCAAATATTCCTGCAAGATTCCGTTTAAAGTCTCCACCCCCAGATTCCCTTTTCTCATCGGTGTAAGCACCTGGATGTCATAGCTCCCGGCATTCACATAAGGGGGCAGTTTTTCCCGGATTAGCTGAATCATATGTTTATAAATAACATTCACATCAGCCCTTTCCAGGAAAAAGAAATCCCGGCTTTTATTATCCAGCCGAATATTCTCCCCTTCGTTAATCCGGTGGGCATTTACTACAATGTCGCTTTCCTCTGCCTGCCTGAAAATCTTCTTCAGCATCACTACCGGAAAGCGGCCGCTGTCTATCAGGTCACGCAGCACCTGACCCGGGCCTACAGAGGGTAGCTGGTTAATATCCCCGGCCATAATCAACCTTGTTCCGGGCATTACCGCTTTTAGCAGCGCCTGGAAAAGATGAATATCCACCATAGACATTTCATCAATAATTATAACGTCTGCCTCCAAAGGGTTTTCTTCATCTTTTTCAAATTTTGCTGTCCTTTTCCCTTCCAGGGATGCCCCATTTAATTCCAACAGCCTGTGAATCGTTTTTGACTCATAGCCTGTAGCTTCTGTCATTCTTTTGGCCGCCCGTCCTGTAGGGGCAGCCAGGAAAATATCCATTTCCTCTTCCTCGAAATATTGGATAATCGTGTTAATCGTTGTAGTCTTCCCTGTTCCCGGTCCCCCAGTTAAAATCACAATGCCATTCCTGATACTTTCCAGTACCGCATATCTTTGCAGTTCATCCAACTGGATACCCTGCCTTTCTTCCAGCCTGGCAATGCGCTGCCAGATAGTTTTCTCTTCCGATGGCAAAAAACCATCCTCCTGCAAAGGGATATTTAAATCGTGGAGCATTTTTGCGCAGTTCAGTTCTTCATAGTAATACGATGCCGCATATACCATGTTGTTTTTAATGATTCCCTTTTCCTCATCCTCCGCCCCATCCAGCTTCATCACAACCTTTTTATCCATAGCTAAATTGGCCACCTGGGGTTTCACCGCTTCTTCTTTTAATTCCAATAACGAAGCACATCTTTCTAACAATATGTTTTCCGGAAGATAGGTATTCCCTTCCGAAGCCGCTTGCAGCAGCACATACAAAATACCGCTGCGTATACGGTAATCGGAATCCATATGAATCCCCGCCTTATGGGCAATCTCATCAGCAATCCGAAACCCTATCCCATCCACATCCTCTGCCAGGCGGTATGGATTTTCCCTCATTACCCCATAGATTTCCATTCCATAAGTATTATAAATCCTTGTAGCCAGCACCCCGGAAATCCCATATTTTTGCAGGAATACCATTACGCCCCGCATATCCTTTTTTTCCTCCATCTGGATAGCGATTTCCCTGGCTTTCTTTTCACTGATGCCTTTAATCTCCGCAAGGCGTTCCGGCTCCTCTTCAATAATACGGAATGTATCTTTTCCAAACTTTTTTATAATCCTTGCTGCCAGCGAAGCACCTATCCCTTTAATTGCTCCGGAGCCTAGATACCGTTCTATGCTGACCTCATCATCCGGTTCCGTTGCATGATAGGTCTCTACCTTAAGCTGCTCACCGTACATAGGATGCTCTACGAAATTTCCGGAAACTTCCAACGTTTCCCCTTCATCAATTGTACGGAAAGAACCAACACATACAATTTCTTCCTCTCCGCTTATGAAATTCATAACCGTATAGCCGTTATCCCCATTCCTGTAAATAATGTGCTCTACGTAGCCTTTTAGCTGCTCCATCCTATACCTTTCCACCAAAACTCATGCAGGTAATGAAAAGGCTGCTTATATAAGCAGCCCATCTTCTCTATGCAATCTTCTCATTGATACTTCACAGTACTATAGATTATAGTTACGTTTCATCTGTTCATAAAGCATCTGTGCCAGTCCTAATCCATCTCTTTCCGTCTGCATCCCTGCCAGCTCCTGCAGTGCATTATCCTTAAAAAAGTCCACCAAATTATCATTTGGATTAGATTCCTTATCTTTAAAGACATCCACCGTCTTCTGCATTTCTTTGAACATCTGTTCTACGAAATAAGATTCAAACTCTTTACAGACTGCCAGCAATTCATCATCGGAAGATTTTGTATAATCTGTTTTTCTTATTTGCCCATCCAAACGGGATGCCGTTGCCTGCGAGGACAAATAATTTGTATATGCCGAAGAAACTCCATTCCCTATATCCATCGTTTTTCCATGCCCTTTCTGCCGTATGCAAACTTTCCCGCTTGCATATGCTACTATACCTACGATAGTGCGGCTGCACCTGCCTGACCCATTGCCTGTGGGAACCCAGACCACCCCTTAACTTCTATTATCTCTTAAGGTTATTCGCCTGCTGCATCATTTCATCACTGGTTGTAATCGCTTTTGAGTTCATTTCATATGCCCTCTGTGCCACAATCAGGTTTACCATTTCATCCGCCACTTTTACATTAGAGCCTTCCAAATACCCTTGCACGATTTTGCTTCTCCGAACATCAGGGTTCGTAGACTCGTTGATTGCCGCACCGCTGGCCGGAGTAACTGCATACAGGGTATCCCCCTGCCTCTCCAAACCTGCTGCATTCCTGAACTGAAACGTTCCAATCGTAATACCAAGCGATTGGGGATTATTATTAGCATCTGGGTACATCAATGTACCATCGCTGCCAATTGTAATTTTATTGGTAATAACATTTCCTGCCAAAGTAATATTACGTCCATTGGTATCCAATACCGGAAGGCCATCCGATGTAGTCAGCATAATACGGTTTGCCCCTCCTGTTGCCCATGTAAAATCGCCATTCCTCGTATAGTTTGTTTCCCCATTTGCATTACGGACTGCAAAGAAACCATCACCTTCGATAGCAAAAGCTGTATCGCTCTCCGAAGCGAGGAAACTCCCCTGGCTAAAAAGCTGATTAATCGCTGCTGTCCTTACGCCCAAGCCTACCTGTGAAGTCACCGGTTTGGGGTCTCCATTCGCAGTAGTAGTCGCTGTCTGTAATGTCTGGTATAACAAAGATTTAAACTGGGCAACCTGAGCCTTATAACCCGCCGAGTTTACATTTGCTAAATTATTTGCTATCGTATCTACATTTGTCTGCTGTGCATTCATTCCTGTTGCTGCCGACCATAAGCTTCTAACCATTTCTTATTCCTCCTACAATCTTCCAATCTGAGTTACGGCAGTCTCCAATGTACTGTCATAGGTCTGGATAACTTTTTGATTTGTCTCATAGGCTCTCGATATATTAATCATATTCACCATTTCGGTTACTACTGATATATTCGAAGTCTCCAAATATCCCTGGTATACTTTCGCTTCCGCGTCCTGGAATCTTGCCCCATCTACCGGCTGGAAATAATTCTCACCAAATTTTTCCAAATAATTATAATCTACAAAATCCCTAATACGTAACTGCGCAACCGGAATATTGTCATCCCCCTGCATAATATTGCCACTAGTATCCACCCTAAAATCCAAAAGCGGGTTCAAGCGGATACGGCTTCCCGTTGTGCTCAATACAAAATCGCCATCATGGGTCATCAAATATCCGTTTGTGCCTAAGCGGAAACTCCCATCCCTCGTATATTTAATGGAAGTCTCATTATCCTTATTGGTATAAGATACGGTAAAAAACCCCGGACCCGACAGCGCTAAATCATAACTATTCTCTGTTCCTTTTATTGGCCCTTGGGAATAATCCGTATATCCTTCCCCAATCTTTACACCTAAATTATTGATTCCAACCGCCCTTGTTGTAAATGCCGCCTCCGATGTATCCTTCAGCTTAAATGCCAGTACATCATTGAACGCCTGGCTGGTCGCCCCCTCTTTCTTATACCCATTGGTATTCGCGTTCGCAAGGTTATTGGTCATTACATCCATCCTATGCTGTTCATTTACCATACCAGTATAAGCGGTATATAACCCCTTAAGCATTTTTATCCTCCTATTCCAGTTCCGTATGCATCCTCCCAGCACTTTTGCTAGAGCAATTTCCGGCCGCCTCCTGCGTCCTGAAATTCTCTGGAGCACTGTACGGATGCCTACTGTTTCCCAGTTCCGTATGCATCCTCCCAGCACTTTTGCTAGAGCAATTTCCGGCCGCCTCCTGCGTCCTGAAATTCTCTGGAGCACTGTACGGATGCCTACTGTTTCCCAGTTCCGTATGCATCCTCCCAGCACTTTTGCTAGAGCAATTTCCGGCCGCCTCCTGCGTCCTGAAATTCTCTGGAGCACTGTACGGATGCCTACTGTTTTCTATGCATCCTAATCTTCTCTATATCCTGCCAGGAATTCGACGTATTTTCCTGTTCCAATAGCAACTGCGGTCATTGGGTCTTCGGCAGTCATTGTGTTAATTCCTGTCTTAGATTCAATAAGGTCTTCCAATCCCCTCAGCATACTCCCGCCTCCAGTAAGCACAATACCCCTGTCGGCAATATCCGCTGCCAGTTCCGGCGGCGTCTTTTCCAAAACGCTGTGGATTGTCTCTACAATCTGGGCTGTGGTTTCCCTTAAAGCCTCTTCCGTCTCTTCCGATGAGACCTTTACGGTCCTGGGAAGGCCAGTTACCAGATTACGACCTCTTACATCCATGTAATCCACTTCGCTCCGTTTAAAGGCAGAGCCTATTTTTATCTTCAAATCCTCCGCTGTTCTTTCACCAATCAGCAGATTATGTTTCTTTCTCATATAACGTATGATTGCTTCATCAAAATCATCACCGGCTATTTTAATAGACGCGCTTACAACCGTCCCCCCCAGCGAAATAACCGCTATATCGGAGGTGCCTCCCCCAATATCCACAATCATATTTCCACAAGGTTTATAAATGTCAATCCCTGCACCTATTGCTGCTGCTATAGGCTCTTCGATAATGAAAACTTCCCTGGCTCCGGCCTGCTCCGTAGCATCCTGTACGGCTTTCCTTTCCACCTCCGTTACTCCACTGGGTACGCAAACAGCGATACGGGGCTTACGGAATGTCTTTTTCCCAATGGCCTTCTGGATAAAATACTTCATCATTTTCTCCGTTACTTTATAGTCGGAGATAACACCCTGACGCAGTGGGCGGATTGCTACGATATTGCCCGGTGTCCTTCCAAGCATCAGCCTGGCATCCTCGCCAATAGCCTTGATTTTTTCCATATCCCTGTCAAATGCTACAACAGATGGTTCTTTTAGCACCACACCTTTTCCTCTGATATATACTAAAATACTAGCTGTTCCCAAGTCGATTCCAATATCTGTGTATTGCATGGCAAACCCCTTTCTATGGTTTTCGTTGAATATCTATTTTAATATTTTCCAATTGTCAACAAACTAAACATATGAAACCATTATAACCTAAAGAAAGAATTTTTCAAAGAGGTTTCTTATTTTTTTTTAAAAGATTAAGAGTTATTGGACTAATACAACAAATAAAGGCAGTTTCCCCTGCCCTATTTGCCGCCTCCATACCTTCTCATCTTTTGCATATGTTGACTTTCTCTATGCAATACATTTAATATATCGGTTTCCCTTTTCAAAATCTTTAGGGGAAATCACGGATTTCCCCTATGGAAAACTATCCCATTGCCCTTCCCTCAATAATACCGTATGGACAGCCTATTACCTCTGCTGGTATCTCTCCAACATCTTCTTAATATAAATCCCCGTGTAGGATTGTTCCATCCTGGCTACTTCCTCCGGCGTTCCCTGGGCTATTACCGTCCCTCCGTTATCCCCGCCTTCCGGTCCGATATCAATAATATAATCAGCCGTTTTTATCACATCCAGATTGTGCTCAATTACAACCACAGTATTCCCCCCGTCTGCCAGCCTGTGCAGGATTTCCGTCAATTTATGCACATCTGCAAAGTGCAGGCCAGTAGTAGGTTCATCCAGAATATATATGGTTTTTCCTGTGCTCCTCTTGCTCAGTTCCGTTGCCAGCTTTATCCTTTGGGCTTCCCCTCCGGATAAGGTAGTGGATGGCTGCCCCAACTTAATATAGGATAGGCCCACATCATTCAAAGTCTCAATTTTTCTCTTGATAGAAGGTACATTTTCAAAAAATCCAACCGCTTCTTCTACTGTCATGTCCAGCACATCAAAAATATTTTTCCCTTTATATTTAACATCAAGAGTTTCCCTGTTATATCTTTTCCCCCCACAGACTTCGCAAGGAACATATACATCAGGTAGGAAATGCATCTCAATTTTAATGATACCATCCCCACTGCATGCTTCACACCGCCCGCCTTTTACATTGAAGCTAAAGCGACCCTTCTTATACCCTTTTGATTTGGCATCTGCCGTGGAGGCAAATAAATCCCTAATCTGGTCAAATACTCCCGTATAAGTGGCGGGATTGGAACGGGGTGTCCTTCCGATGGGTGACTGGTCGATATTAATTACTTTATCCAACTGTTCTATCCCTTTGATACCCGCATGCTTCCCCGGAATAGTCCTGGCACGGTTCAAATCCCTCGCCAGATGTTTATACAAAATTTCATTGACCAAAGAACTCTTGCCGGAGCCGGATACCCCGGTCACACAGGTTAAAACCCCAAGGGGGAAATCAACATTTATATTTTTCAAGTTGTTTTCCGACGCTTTCATCACGGTCAGCTTCCCGGTCAGCTTCCGACGTTTTTCAGGAACCGGAATTTGTATTTTACCGCTTAAATATTGCCCTGTGACGGATTCCGGAATCTTCATAATTTCCTCCGCCGTCCCTGCTGCTACCACTTCCCCTCCGTGGGAGCCAGCGCCCGGGCCAATGTCCACAATATAGTCCGCGGCCAGCATCGTATCCTCGTCATGCTCTACCACAAGCAGGGTATTTCCCATATCTTTTAAGTTTCTCAGCGTATTTAACAGCTTGTCATTATCCCTCTGATGCAGACCGATGCTAGGCTCGTCCAAAATGTAGCATACGCCTACCAGACCGGAGCCAATCTGGGTAGCCAACCGGATTCTCTGAGCCTCCCCGCCGGACAACGTTCCTGTCGCCCTTGACAATGACAGATAATCCAATCCGACATCAATCAAAAATCCCACCCTTGCCCTGATTTCTTTCAGTATCTGCTTACCGATAAGCTGCTGCTGTTTCGTTAACTCCATGGAAAGGAGGAATCCATGAAGATTCCCTATGGACATGGATGTGATTTCATATATATTTTTACCGCATACCGTAACCGCCAGCGACTCCTTTTTCAGCCTCATTCCTTTACAGACTTTGCACGGGGTAATATGCATAAATGATTCATATTCCTGCTTCATAATATCCGAAGAGGTTTCCCTGTAACGCCGTTCCACATTTCTAATCAGTCCTTCAAAAGCAACCGGATATGTGCCTTCCCCTCTCTGCCCCTTATAATATACGCTGACTTCTTTCCCTCCGGTACCATGGATAATCACATTTTGCACATTTTCCGGGTATTCTTCAAAAGGTGTATTCAGGTCAAAATGATATTCTTTTGCCAATGCCTGCAATATTGCATTAGTAAAGCTGGAGGCGTCATTGCTGGACTGCCAACCCATCACTGCAATTGCCCCCTGGTTAATGCTTAATCTTTTATCCGGAATCATCAGGTCCACATCGAACTCCATCTTGTATCCCAGGCCGAAACATTCCGGGCAGGCACCGAAAGGATTATTGAAGGAAAAACTTCTCGGTTCAATTTCACTGACGCTGATACCGCAGTCCGGGCAGGAAAAGCTCTGGCTGAAATTCACCGGCTCCCCGCCAATCACATCCACAACCAAAAGACCTTCCGCCAATGCCAGAACACTTTCTATGGAGTCCGTCAGCCTCCGTTCTATTCCTGGCTTCACCACAAGCCTGTCCACTATAATCTCAATATTATGCTTGATATTTTTATCCAGCTTTATCTCTTCCGCCAGCTCATATAAGCTGCCGTCTACCCGCACCCGCACATAACCGCTTTTCTTTGCCCGGTCAAACACCTTGACGTGCTCCCCTTTTCTCCCTCTGACAATAGGGGCCAGCAACTGGATTTTCGTTCCTTCCGGCATTTCCATAATCTGGTCAACCATCTGGTCAACGGACTGCTTCTTTATCTCCTTCCCGCAGGAAGGGCAGTGAGGAATACCGATTCTGGCATATAGCAGGCGGAAATAATCATATATCTCAGTTACCGTTCCCACTGTAGAACGGGGATTCCTGTTGGTGGATTTCTGGTCAATGGAAATAGCCGGGGAAAGCCCCTCTATTTTTTCCACATTCGGTTTTTCCATCTGCCCTAAAAACTGTCTCGCATAGGAGGACAACGATTCCATATACCTTCTCTGCCCTTCCGCATAAATGGTATCAAATGCCAGGGAAGATTTCCCAGACCCGGAAAGCCCTGTCAGTACTACAAACTCATTTCTGGGAATATCCAAATCGATATTTTTTAAGTTGTGTTCGCTGGCTCCCCGTATTTTTATCAGTTCCCTGCGGGGGCGCATTTTTATACTTTGGTTTTCCATAATAATCCTCATTTCTACATTATTTTTCATTTCAGTTTATCAGTACTTAGTTTTATCAAAACTCTGCCAGAAATTTCACTTCCATAATTATTGCTGCCTATTTATCCATATCCGCCAACTGACGCTTTAATTCTGTCATCTTATCCCGAAGTTCCGCGGCTGCTTCAAAATTCAAATCCGCAGCAGCCTGCTTCATCTTCTTCTGTACTTTTGCAATCAGTTTCTCAAGTTCTTCCCTGCTCATGGATTCGGGGTCTTTTTCAAAGCTTATTTCTTCCTTGGCAATCACTTTGGAAATGCTAATCAGCTCCCTGACCGCTTTCTTAATCGTCCGAGGAGTAATCCCATGCGCTTTGTTATAATTATCCTGTATCTGCCGACGCCTGTTCGTCTCCTGAATCGCAGCCCGCATGGAATCCGTCATATTATCGGCATACATAATTACATGCCCCTCTGCATTTCTGGCGGCACGCCCTATGGTCTGTATCAGGGAAGTCTCCGAACGCAAGAATCCTTCCTTATCCGCATCCAGGATGGCCACCAGGGAAATTTCAGGGATATCCAGCCCTTCCCTTAACAGGTTAATCCCTACTAAGACATCGAATACATCCAGACGCATATCCCGGATAATCTCAGCCCGTTCCAGAGTGTCAATATCCGAATGCAAATATTTTACCCTGATTCCCACGTCCTGCATATAGGAAGTCAAATCCTCCGCCATCCTTTTCGTCAAAGTTGTCACCAATACTTTATGATGTTTCTTTATCTCTTTATTTATTTCCGTTACCAAATCATCAATCTGGCCCTCCACAGGGCGCACATCCACTTCCGGGTCCAAAAGGCCGGTGGGCCGTATAATCTGTTCCGTGCGAAACAGCTCATGGTCGCTTTCATATTCGGCCGGGGTTGCCGATACAAACAACATCTGGTCGATATGTTCTTCAAATTCCTGGAAGTTCAAAGGCCGGTTATCCAAGGCAGAAGGCAGGCGGAAACCGTAATCCACCAAAGTTGTTTTCCTGGAACGGTCTCCCGCATACATCCCCCTTATCTGTGGAATCGTCATATGGGATTCATCTATAATAATCAGGTAATCATCTTTAAAATAATCCATCAACGTGAGCGGTGTCGCCCCTTCCGGCAGCCCGTTTAAATGGCGGGAATAGTTTTCAATGCCGGAGCAAAAGCCCGTTTCCCGCAGCATTTCGATATCGAAGTTTGTCCTTTCCGAAATCCGCTGGGCCTCCAGCAGCTTGTCCTCCCCCTTAAAATAGCGAATCCTGTCTTCCAGTTCTATTTCTATATTCTTGCATGCCGCCTGTATTTTCTCCTGGGATACTACGTAATGGGAAGCCGGGAAAATGGAAATATGTTCCAGCACAGCATGTAGCTGCCCGGTCAACGGGTCGGTTTCCGCAATCCTGTCGATTTCATCCCCGAAAAATTCCACCCGTATTAAGTAATCCCCTCCCTGGGCAGGGTAGATTTCCACCACATCCCCCCTGACCCGGAAGCATCCTCTGCTCAAATCCATATCGTTCCTGTCATACTGGATATCTATCAATTCGCGGATTACCGCATCCCTGTCTTTAACCATTCCCGGGCGGAGGGATACAATCATTTCCTGGTATTCGTCAGGGCTGCCCAGCCCGTAGATGCAGGATACGCTGGCTACCACCACCACGTCGCGGCGCTCTGTCAGGGAGGCCGTGGCCGATAACCGCAGCTTTTCTATCTCTTCGTTAATGGATGAGTCCTTGGCAATATAAGTATCCGAAGATGGCACATAAGCTTCTGGCTGGTAGTAATCGTAGTAGGACACAAAATACTCCACTGCGTTACTCGGAAAATACTCTTTGAACTCACCATAGAGCTGTGCCGCTAATGTCTTATTGTGCGCTATTACCAAAGTCGGCTTGTTAAGCTGTGCGATGACATTGGCCATGGTAAAGGTCTTGCCGGAGCCCGTAACACCCAGTAAAGTCTGGAATTGATTGCCTTCCCGGAACCCACCCACCAGGGCTTCTATGGCCTGGGGCTGGTCGCCTGTGGGCTTGTATTCGCTGTGAAGTTCGAAGATTTTTTGTTCATTTTGCACAAATGCTCACCTCTGATTTCATAGTAAAAAAAGACGCCTATTAGGCAAAAATTCGTCGTGGAACATTTTATTTTCGTCATGGCATTTACTCAAATCGGAGAAAAACAGA
This sequence comes from Lachnospiraceae bacterium, assembly GCA_009911195.1. Taxonomy (GTDB): domain Bacteria; phylum Bacillota; class Clostridia; order Lachnospirales; family Lachnospiraceae; genus Kineothrix. Next base: position 29,618 of record QXWV01000014.1, read on the forward strand.
CCCATGACGAATCCCGTTCACAATTTGCTGTTTTTGCAACTTGGCGCACCTCTGTAATTCCATACGGACGTGGTAGCACCAAAGAGCCTTTTTATCTTACCACAAATCGTTAAATTTGTATAGATGCAAAATCGAACTTTTGTTCTTTTTATTCTTTCTATCACCCTGCGTCCGGAAGAAATTCTTTTACATCTACAACAATCTCCAACGGTTCCTTTTTAAAACTTTCTATCTCTCTCAGGTTCGGTAAAACCTCCTTCATATATTCCTCAATTTCCGGCCCCCATCCGCTATGATACCTTTATTATCGGCGTAAACGTCCATAGTTATGAGTTCCTTGGAATGTCCCATAAGCTTCGATACCGCTTTGGGGTTGAATGCCTCTTTTAGCAGGAGCGTGCAGTATGTACTGCGCAAATCATGCCAGCGGATGTCCGGCAGGCCATTTTCAGCAAGAAGCTGTTTATAATACCTGCAATGAAACCCTTTGCTCCTTGCTCTGCCATAGTTGGAACAACAGATATAATCCATATCCTGAAACTCTCCCTTTCTGCGGTTTCTGTTTCTCTCATAAACCTGTCGTTCCTTTAAGATTGCCTCAAAAACATAATCAGGAATCTCTCTGTAACTGGATTTTGTCTTTAATCCCACCTCCTGTTTCGTAAAAGTTTTCGGGGCAAAGTCTTCTTTTACTGCATTATGTATTCTCCCCAACTGGCGTTCCACTTTTAAGGTGCGGTTGATATTGGTGTGCTACCCGTCAAGTAGACAATGAAAATATTTAAATTTTTTCTGCCTGGTGTTTCTGCCAGGCAGTTTTTATGCGGCTGACTTTAATCGTTCGTGGTATTCTATCGGCGTAAGTAAATCCAGTTTTCTCTGGACACGTCTGTTTGTATAGTAATCTATGTATTCTTCAATGGCTCTCAACAGTTCATCTTTTGTTTTATATTTCTTTCCATAATACATCTCTCTTTTCATGATTCCCCAGAAACCTTCCATCGGCCCGTTATCAGTACAGTGGGCAACCCGCGGCATACTCTGCGCCATTCCGGCCTCCAGTATCTTTTGGCGAAATACTTTTGACGTATATTGATACCCCCTGTCACTGTGAAAAATCGGCTGTGCTCCCGGATTCTCAGCCAGAGCTGCATCAAAAGTGTCATATACAAGCGGGTTGTCATTGTGCTCGCTCAGCGCATAGGACACCGGCCTATGGTCGCACAAATCCAGTATCACACTTAAATACACTTTCCCGGCCCTCTCCTCTGTACCTGTTCCATATTTAAACTCTGTCACATCGGTTACCCACTTCTCATTTAAGTGCTCTGCGCTGAACTCCCGGTTTAATATATTTTCTGCTATGTGTGCCGGGTCCACCGCCGGCCTGGTACAGCAGTTATACCTGTGCTTGATGATGGACTGTATCTTCTTTTTGCGGCAGATACGCAGAATCCTCTTGTCATTTACCTGAATTCCCTGATCATGGGCAAGGGTATCCCGAATCCGGCGGTATCCCATATCAGGATGTTCCCCATGCAGTTGTTCGATCTTCTTCGCAAGCATTTCATTAAAGTCTTCCTTTTCTGTATGGACGTGGCTGCCCCATTTATAATAGGCGCTTCTGCTGATGCCCCCTAATTCGCAGAGAACACGGACTGGATAATCCGGGTGTTCCTGCGGGAGACCCCGAATGGCTGTGTATACGGCTTGATTCCGTGTGGCTCTTAGCGTCACCTCCCCTCTGTTTCCCCGAGTTTTTTTAATAAATCAACCTCCATCTGCTGCTTTCTGGCTTTGGCTTTCAGCATCCTGTTCTCTGCCTGCAGTCTTTCCAGTTCCGTCAGTTCCCCTTCTGCTTTCTTCCTTCCCCGTCTGTCATAGGCCCCTCAATGCCTTCGGCACGGTACTTCAGAACCCAGGAACGCACCTGGGCATAGGAACAGTTGTATTGCCCTGCAGTGAGGGGATAATTGTCATCATGTTCGATACAATACTCTACGATGGAAAGCCTTTCTTCCAGCGTTGTTTTTCTTGCTGGGTTGTTTTTAACCATGTGGTACACTCCTTCCGGTCTGGAATCCTTTAGTTCCTCATGGTTATTATACCTCTTAACCCATTGTAGAACAGTAGTAGCCGCTTGGATTTTATATTTGATGGCAATATCCTTATAAGTTCCTTCGCCATGTAAATAGGCCTTAACAACCTCTTCTTTAAACGCAGCAGAATAGTTTAAGTTTGCCGGACGGATTATAAATGCGTTTTCGCCAAATGTTTTATATTTGGCCACCCATTTACGGATCGAGGATTCGTTGAGCTGATATTTTCGACCGAGTTTCACAAAGGAATCGTGGCCCGCCAGATATTCTTTGGCTACTTTTAATTTGTCTGCTGCATCCCATTCATCCCGCTTTTTTCTTCTTCCCATAAAATATGCTCCTTATACAATAGACATTTAATTATTTCCTCTGTCTACCATATAGGGAGCATATCATTTTCAAGGGGTTTGAGCGTTTGCCGTCATTTGATTATTCTAATGCTTGGGAGCCACCAATTTAAAGCTTGAGAGCCACCCAAAATCCGTCCTGATTTTAATGCTTGGGGGCCATCTATAAGATACAAGGTATAGTTGTACTGAAAATATCATGACTTATTTTTCCAGCATATTCTCTTTTTGAACGAAAGAAGACAGAACCTTTGATGACCGGCTCTGCCCCCTCTTTGCCTGCTAATCGGAATCACCGAGACAATCTTTTGCATAAAACTTGAACAGAGCTTAAAATAACAGCTTCAAATTAATGGCAAATAAATTTCACCTCATTTTTTTCTTTCTTACTTCATTAAAAATCTGAAGCTCGGAAAGTGCCTCCATGATGGCAAGTTCTGATATCCCTTCAACAGTGGTTCCTGTTCCAGGATCAAATAATTCTTGCTGTGCATCAGCTTTGAAATCATAAGATTTTAGTTCGGCTGTATACCATGCCAGGATTTCATACCTTAAATTGTCTGCCTGATTAAGCAATACTCCTAGATTTCGTATTTTTTGTCGAATATCGTTAGGAATGGTCGGTTCGTCTAACTTTATTTTCATTAAAAGCCTCCTGATAAAAGGAATAAATGTTGTGGCATCTAAAGAGTCATAGTGTTTCCTGCTAACGGTTGATTTGTCGTCTGCCACATACAAAAGTAAATCTGCGTTTTTATGGGTTGAAGGACTCCGTAAGTTTTCTGGCTTTTTGAGAATCGTACAGCTTTCTGAGGTTATTTTCGGTAGTCGGTATGGAATAAGAGTTATGTATGATTCGGTCCATAATAGAATCGGCCTGGGTTTCGCCGCCTAACCGTTCATGCCAGTCACAGACCTCGTATTGTCCGACAAAGATCGTCGGATTATTTCCACAACGCTGTTCTACCAACTCATATATGAATTTTGACTCTTCCTCATTGATCTTATAGTTCAGCCATTCATCTATGATCAGCACTTTATAGTTTCCCAGTTTCTTTCGGTATCGTACCTGCTCTCTGAGGTTATCTTTGTGGGCCTGAAAATGTCCCAGCATATCCGGCATTCTGATATAACACGTCCGGAGAGTCTGTTTACATGCTTCTACACCCAGGACACATGCAAGATAGGTTTTCCCGGCATCCGTCGGGCCTGTAATGATCAGGTTTGTTGCAGCACCTACGAATCCCATGGCTGCAAGATTTGCGTTCTTCTCTCTACTGACCTCTCGTGCATCACAGTCTAAAGTTTCAAGGCTTGCATTGGGATACTTTAAATCTGCATTCTTTGTCAGCCTGGTGATCAGTCTGTTCTGCCGTTCTGTTATTAGGGCTGAGAGCAGATGCTCCAGCCTCTCATTGTAAGTCAGGTCAACAAAAGATACTTCTTTTTCCTGAGCCTCGATCACAGCCACTAAATCACTGAGTTCTAATACTGATAATTGTTTCTTGATCTCTGTATTCATAAATTTTTATCATCCTCTCTATAATAATCCGCACCTCTTACGATTCCCTGCTTATAATCTTTTACGTTCTTTTTTGTAAGATCATTTTTTCTGTTTTTTGCAGCTCTTTTCACATAAGGCATAAGCGTGTTGTAAGTAATCAGATGAAAGTCCTTAAGTGCAAGGCCGCAAGCCGTTTCAAGGATATCTTTACCATATACACCGGCGATATCCAATACGGTTCTTGCATCTACAAGAGCCTGTTCTTTTACTTTTGCATTGCCATACAGCCTTCCTATCACGGTTCTTGTACTGTTGCCAATAGTTTCTGCTTTATTCAGCGTTGATTCCATTGTATCCGGAGTGTATATTGGATATGGAAGATGGGACATCTCTGTTCTTTTCGCATTCCGAATGCCTGTGGGAATACGTTTATGCTCAGCCACTAATTGATGTGAGGCGTAGATACAAACAAGAGAACTGTTATACTGCACATCAACGTATTTATTTATGCAACTGCTTGGAACAGAGTATTGTCCCTTGTGAAACCATATATGGGAATTCGGGCCTACTTTGTGATTGTATGGCCACTCACAGATTTCAAAGGGAAGCATTGGCAGGGTTCTGAGATATGGTTTTTCTTCCAGCTCATAAATTGTTTTTCTGCTGCCGTTTCTCTTTTGGAAGGGTTTGTCATTTAGCCTGTCAAGCACTTTTCCGATTGCCGAATTAAGCCCTTCTATAGAATGAAAAGTTTCATTTCTGAGCATGCCGATGATCTTTCTTGCAATTTTTCCCACCGCGCCCTCGACACTTGCTTTCTGTTTGGGTTTCTTTACCTGTGCCGGCATAATTGCAACCTGGTAGTGTTCTGCAAAAGATAAATAGGAATCATTCAGCACGACCTCTCCATGTTTCGGGTGTTTGATCACGCCTGTTTTTAGGTTGTCACAGACAATCCTTACAGGTGTCCCGCCAAAGAATTCCGGCATGTGGGCATTGCACGACAGCCAGTCTGACTGGTTCATAGAAGCGGCAGCCTCTGCATAGGTATACTAGCTGTACGGAAAAGCCGCAACAAACAGGTATGCCGTTTGCTGTTCCCGTTTGTCAGAATCCTTGTAGCTCATCGTAGGACCTGACCAGTCAACCTCCAGAGTTGCTCCCGGTTTGTGTTCGATATGACTGGTATAATTTTTATCAGCTATAAAGCGTTTATAGCCATTTGCGAATGTAGCATAACAGCAATGGGAAACCCCTTGTGTATTACACTTTTCACAGTATTCCTCCCATAACAGCATTTCTGTAACCCCGGCCTTTTTCAATCCACTGTGGACATACGAATAGTACACTGGAGCAAATCTGTTTCTTGGCCTGAAGGTATGGGGATAAAAAAGCTGATAGATCTCGTCATCGTTCATCACACATATTTCATCCCAGTCTTTGTCACATTTTTCATAAGATTCTTTCACAAATGTAACAGAATTACGAGAGACCTTCAAAGTTTTAGAGATCCCTCTGGCACTTAGATCCTTGTGAAGAAGTTCAAGGATCTGTCTTACTTTTGTTTTCTTGAACATAGAAAACCTCCTTTAAAATGTATTTGAAAAGTACGGGTACTTTTCATAAACACATCTTAAAAGAGGGATTTTATCCTAAGCAATATATTGGGATGACCACAATATATAGTGGTGGCTCCCAAGCATTAGAATAATCAATAATGGTACTACTGGCACAAAAATACAAACTTAACAGCGTGTGCAATGCGGAAAGTTCTCCGCATACAGCCTGAACGGACTGCATTTCCCTTACGGAGTACGCACAAAAATCAATTACAAGGACAGTTTGGCACAAGATATTGATTTAGCTAAGTTGCGAATACTATATATAGTGTTTTGCAAATATTTTCATCCTCATGCATCAATCACTGCACTCATATTAAACACTAATAACAAAAGACTCGTTATAATATGGAATCAAAGTATCATGTGTCATAAACTTCATTCCTTCCGATTTTGCCTGCGCAAGCAAAATCCTGTCAAAAGGATCTTTATGCGGAGGAGCATCCTTTGGCCGTACCAAAGATTCTAACTCAGCCACATGTTTATTAAATACAGGCAGCGAGGAAAAGCCATTCTCTTCACATCCTTTCTCTAGGTATTTCCCGCTGAATAAAAATGTTTCCGGATGTGCCATATGCTTAATCGTAATCTCCCACACGGAAGCGGTACTGTAATAGATTTCATTGTTCTCGTCAAGTATCATTGCCCTGGCTGTATTCGACAATTCCTCCGAATCCAGTACTGCCCATATCGCAATATGTGTATCCAGCAAAATCTTCATCAATCATCCACCTCAAATAATCTGGCAATTTCGTCATTGCATTCATCTATATCGTGGCCGTCCGCAATAAATTTCTGCCCTTTCATACTCCCAAGCCTGCGTTTTTTACCCTGTGTGGCAATGCCATAATTTATACTCACACTCCTTGATTCTGATGGCAGCACAAAACGCTGTATCATATCAAGAATAAAGCGCAGGCTGTCATCCGAAAGTCCTTCCAGAGATTGTGTAATCTGATTCTGCAATGTTGACATAACAGACACCACCTTTCTACATGATTTAGAAAACATATATCTGATTAAATCTTTACCTTCTGTCACGGTTTTATTATACTAAAGAAACCGCTTTTTATCAAGAATATCCAAATTGACGATAGGGTAAACTTATTGTCGGAAAGTAATAGGCAGACTGCACCTGTGACCTGTTTCAGATTCAATAGCTGTCTTTACTATATCCGTTTTTCCATTTTCTTACAATCCCCATATATGATTTTTCAATGTGGCTATCTTTTTTATCTGCGGGTATGGAATGCTGTATACCAGTATGTCCGCTAGTCCGCCAAGCCTGTCCCTGTTGCGTCTTTCTGCAGACAGCATTTGTGTCGCTGAATATATCACTTCTTCTGCACCAGCCACTTCCGGCAGCTCTTTCTTCTGATAGCGCACCAGCTCCAGCATATCCCCATTGTTCTGACGGTATATGCGAAGCCTCGCCATCCTGTCTGTCCCTCTCCGGCTCCAGCCTAACGGCCTTGAGCTCATACGGTCTGCATATACATGGCTCACATGCCCTTCTGCGCTGCACTGCAGGCTTTTGTCCTTTGCCCTTACGGATTCCATAATCCCACTCCAGTTTCCAAGGATATAGGTTTTTGCAGCCCCCACCGCTTTGGCTTTTGTTCCACTTTCTGTCACTTCCACAATCTTATCAAATGCCTCCGCCGCCCGTTTCCGCTTTCCATTGATGGCCCTGTATATTTCATCTCTGGCACCCTCTGCAGAGTCTTTTAAGTGGCTTGTTGCTGCTATGATATATTTATGCATATGAAAACGGTCAAGCACAAACCTTGCCTTTGCATGCATGCCGGCCCCGGTTTTGATACAGTCTGCACCATCCCCGTTAATATATACCTTTTCCAGGGTATCTTCGTCATAGCTCTCTTTGATGTGGTATAAAAAAAGTTGACACCCTATTCTCAAGGATTTGAGATATAATCAAGAGAATGAGGAGTGAACAAAAATGGCAGAAAACAGACAATATGACCACGAATACAAAGTACAGGCCGTGAAGCTTGCAAGAGAAATTGGACAGGCTAAGGCCGCTAAAGAACTAGGAGTTCCCAAGAATACCATGTATGGCTGGATGAGGGCCAACCGCCTTGGTAATCTTGACCTTGGTGTCGGCTCACAGACGCCACAAAGCGCTATGACGCTTAACGAAGAACTCATCCAGCTCCGCCAGCAGGTGAAGGAACAGGAAAAAGAAATTAGGCGTTTGAAGAAAGAAAACAACTTTTTGGAGGAAGCCAGCGCTTTTTTCGCCGCGAGCCGTCTGAATCAGCAAGAAAAAGATAAATTGCGTATGTCAGAAGGTATGTAAGTACATTTCGCCGCCATGAAACAAAGTCCCTGCTTCAGGGCAGCAAGTGGCAGAAAAAAACTGGTAAAAATATGCAAAACCTTTAAAATCCCACAATTAAAAAGGCGTATCGTTTAGAAGCTCTTGCTTCATCTCAATACACCTTTTATTTTGCGATAATACGCGGATACTTTTCTTAATATGCCTTCGTACATTTCCGTGTTCCTTTATCATAACGTTCTCCGTTTGCATATCAGAACTATCGGGAACATTCCATAGACCATAATGATAGCAAATTTTATTCTGTTCAACAGTTATGGCAAAACGTTCAACAGGTCAGAAAAAGAAGTCAGGTTATAATCCTCCAGCCCGCAATCCTTGGCATCACCAAATAAGGCTAATGCAGTCATACCACCTGCCTTGGCCGCCTTGATGCCCGCTGTAGCATCCTCTACCACGACGCAGTCTACTGGGTCAATGCCAATCTTTTGGGCAGAGATTAGAAATACCTCTGGGTCTGGCTTAGAGTGGGTGATATCAGTGCCATCAGCGATGACATCGAAGAAGCCATCCAAGCCAATCTGCTTCAGTATGAATTTGGTATTCTTGCTGGACGACCCAATGGACAGCTTGTAACCACGTCTGCGTAGTTCTACCAGAGTGTCCTTTACCTCATCGCTCAGATCGGCGGGGGTCATCTTTTTCAGCAACTCTCGGTAAATATCGTTCTTCTCCGCGGTAAAGGTTTCCTTTTCCGTCTGGGTATACTCCTTCGTTGCCCGTTCCAGAATAATCTCCAAACTGGCCATCCGACTGACACCGCGCAGGCGGTCATTAATCTTTTCGTCAAAATAGATGCCCAATCGATCCGCTAATGCTTTCCATGCCTCATAATGATATTTGTCTGTAAAACAGATGACTCCATCCAAATCAAAGATAACTGCCTTCTTTTCAATTTTCATTTTAACCTCATTTCTCAGCTACCAAAACTAGCTAGTAATTTACCTATTCCAACTTAAATCTTCAAATAATCTTTCCCGCAATATGGGTCCACTGGACTAATGCCCTGAAACGCACTGCGCCCCATGATTTTATCCATGACAGCCCTTGTATATTGCGGGGCAGCGCTGTAGGCGTTGATATAGGTATCCACCATTGGCGCGTCAAACAAGTGATAGGGATAGGCAGTGCTTATCATCATCACAGGAATCTCAGATGTCAACCATGGTGCGTCATCACCCAACCCGAAAGTTACATTCCAGTTAAGCCGCAAGGTGGTATTGTTGGAAGCATTCTGCATATTGACTACATAGACATAAAGATCATAATTTTTCTTCATATCTTCCACGCCCCGGTACATTTCATAGAGCATATACTTCTTTTCAGGAGACAGGTCCGGATCTGTAAAATCCGGAATGTCAATGGCAATCCGACGATCCCGAACCGTAACCTCAAAGCCCTCATCCTCAAAGAGTTTTTTCCAGTGAAGAACCATCGGATCCTTCGGGTCATTGGACTTCTGAATGACATTCAAATAAATCCGGCGGAATTTCTGCAGAGAGATAGGCAACAACTGGTTCCTATCATGAACCAAAGTTACGGCTTTGTCGGCCACCTCGTCTGCCCAAGTTTGGAATTGTTCGCAACCCACTGTATCCAGTGCCTCCGAACTTGGAACAAGCGTTCCCGTGGCCTGCCTTTCCGGGAGACCCAGGGATGCTTTGGTTGCCAGAATGCGAATCACCGCCTCATCCAGCCGTTCTTCTGCCAGAATGCCAGACTTAATTCCATCCAGTAAATAGCCATAGTCCTCGTCCAAACTCTTGTTAAACAGAATCATATCTGCTCCAGCAGCAATAGCAGTGGGTACTGCCAGTCGTCTGGGCATGGCAGAAGTAAAGCCCACCATAGGAGTAGCATCGGTGGAAATCATACCATTGAAGCCCAGTTCTCCCCGGAGCAGACCAAAAAGTAATGCTGGATTCAAGCTGGCTGGCAACAGTCTCTCCTTTGGGGTGGCATTAGGTGCCAGCCGCTGTGTCCAAGCTGGCTGTGCAATATGACCTACCATAACAGTCTTAGCTCCCTTTTCAATGAGGGTGCGGTACACTTTTCCATAAGTGGCCATCCATTCTTCACAATCCAGGAAATTGACACTGGTAAGGATGTGCTGATCCCGCTCATCCACACCGTCACCGGGGAAATGTTTGATAGATACGGCTACACCATTTTCGTCTGCCGCGTCCATATACTGCGCACCACAGGCAATGACCATATCCAAATTAGAGCCAAAGGTACGGGTGTTGGTAATTGGATTGTGGAACTCCATATCAATGTCAACAATGGGAGCAAAGGACCAGTTTAACCCCAAGGCTGCTCCCTCGGCACAAGCTACAAAGCCCATACGATAGGCATTCTTTGGGTCACCTGTAGCGGCAACTGCCAAAGGTTGACCGAAAGTAGTGCCTTCAATAGCCAGGCCATTTCCGCCAGCTTCCGTATTGGCTGCCAGTAACAAAGGAATCTTCGCCATAGACTGAATTTTGCGATGAGTATCCTGAATATCTGCCTTGGTACCAGGACGGTACATCATACCACCCGCGCCGATTTCACAAATAGTATGGCGAAGAGTGTCCTCATCTCCGGTGAAACCCATTGGACAGAAAACCTGCCCCGCCTTTTCCTCCAAAGTCATGGATTGGTGCGTGGTGTTCACCCACCTGATTTGTTCTTCATTTAGAAAAAAAGGACTTGCTTTTAAATTTGGAGCAGTGCTCTTTCGAATTTTTAAATCTTTTACATTCAACATAATTCCCTCCATTTAAACCATGATTGGCCGAACTCATTAGAACATATGCCTGCCAGATTCACTAAAAAAGGAACAACTGTCGGAAAGACAGCCGTTCCCCATACACTAAATTTACTCTGCCTTCATAACAGCGGTCAGTTTTTTCATAATCCCAGTCTGCAACACAGTGATTTCCCCAAAATCATCCGAATTAGTGACAATTAATGCCGTGGTCATGGGGTGGCCTGCCTCCTTGATTTTACTTGTGCTGAACTTTAAAATAGGCTGACCACATTTAATCTTCTTCCCTGATGCTACCAGGACAAAAAAGCCAGTGCCATTCATTTCAACGGTATTCATACCCACATGAATTAAGACTTCAATACCGTCATCTGAGGAAATCCCCAGTGCGTGCTTCGTATCGGCAATCATTGTAACAGTTCCGTTCACCGGGGCATACACAGTCTCGTCAGCAGGCTTGATTCCGCATCCTTTTCCCAAAACGCCTTCTGAGAACACACCATCTTCAATGGCACTCAGAGGAATAACTTCGCCTTCAATTGTCTGGTAGATAATCCCTTTTTCTACAGTAACCTGCTCAGGCTTCCAGTTCCTTCTTTGTGAAGCCGAAGAGATAAGTAGTCGCGGCTGCGGCAACAAAGGAAATCGCGCTGGCAATGATGCCATGGACCAGATTTGCCGTACTTCCGCCGCTGAAAGACAAGAAAGAAAGAAAATTGGCAGTAGACATCACATAGGAATGAAGGTCTACGATGCCAGCATACGCGCCGCCGAGAAACCCACCCACCATTAAGGCACCAAAACAGCGGATGTGCTGCAGGCAGATACCATACAAAGTAGGCTCGGTAATGCCGCCCAGAACCCCCGAAGCAAAGAAACCAAATGCATTACCTTTCGCTTCCCGGTTCTTCAAACGAAGCGCAGCGCCAAATGCAACCCCATAACAAGCCCATGTGGCGAAGGAAGCAGCAATCATGGGACCGCCGCCCACACCAGTTTCAAAGAATGAGGCCATCATGGGAATAATGAGAGCTAGATGCATGCCGGTCATAACGAGGAACTCCCATATCGCAGCGATGAAACCGACTCCGAAGAAGCCAGTAGCATTACCAAAAGCAATCAGACCGCCGCTGATGCCAGAGCCGATAACGGAACCCAGTGGAGCAAGCAAACACAGGGCAATAGGAGTAGAGAACAACATTGTCAGGAAAGGGGTAAAAACAGTAGTCAGGATATCCGGCATCAATTTATTCACGAGCTTATAGACTAGGCTCATTGCAAATACAGACAGAATGATAGGAATAACGCTCTGGCTGTAGTTGTTCAACTTGCAAGGAATCCCAAATACAGTAAAAGAAGCTTCCTCGTTTACCAAAGCAATCAAATCAGGCGCAATCAGGATACATCCCATATATGCACCTAGCATCTGATTGATGTTGAGCTTTTTCGCCGCATTCATACCCACCAGAATCGGGAGGAAATAGTAAGCCGCATTGTAAAGCATTTGGAAGAGGATATAGATATCGCTGTCCTGCGCGTAGAGATTCAACAGCCCCGGGCCGAAAATAGCGTTAAAGGCAGAGAACAAGCCACCGGCCAACATGACTGGGATAAGGGGTGTCATGCTGCCTGCCATATAGTCCAAGGCTTTCAACAGTGCCTTTTTGGGGGTGAGTTTTTCCTTCTCTTCGGGCTTCTCATCCTCGGCCGCGTTGACCATTTCGGATTTGGCAAAGCCACCGAGTTTGCAAATCTCCTCATAGACCTTGGGAACGTTGATACCCACGATGACTTGATATTGGCCGGGGTTACGAGCCACGCCTAAAACCCCTGAAATCTTTTTGACCTCCTCGTCTTGGGGGATACTGTCATCCTTCAGCACGAACCGCAGCCGTGTCATACAATGTGCCACATTCTGCACGTTGGAAACTCCACCAACAGCATCCAAGATATTTTGTGCAATTTCTTTATTGTTCGCCATAATTTCTGCTCCTTTTCTTGTAATTTAATGATATAAATCGTATTCCTACAATTTATTCCAAGAGACCATTGTTAGCAATGATACGCTGATACCAATAAAAGCTATCCTTCTTTACTCGTCTGCATTCTTTTGGATCTGTCTCTGTGCGGTCAATGTAGACCAACCCATACCGCTTAGAAAAGCCTTGACGACTGGAAACCACGTCGATAAAACTCCATGGACAATACCCGAAGATTGGAACACCTTCATTTAGCAAAAAACCGACCTGCTCAATATGCTTCGCCAGATAGTCGATGCGATATGGGTCATGGATACAGTTATCCTCACCCAGTGTCTCACTGTAGGCGACTCCGTTCTCGGTGACAATCATAGGAAGCTGATACCGGTTGTACACCTTACGGATACCTACTCGCAAGCCTATCGGATCAATGCCCATGTTCATCCACTCCGTCTTGACAAAATGGGTGTTCTCACAGATATCAAACTCATGGGAAACCCAAAAAGGCGGCTGGTCATAATTGACGAGACCCTCTTTTTTCTTGGCACAGACACTGAAATAGTAGTTTATGCCAATGAAATCGGGCTTAGATGCTTTAAGAACAATGTCATCTCCATCTTCCGTCTCAGGGTACAGGTTATACCGCTTCAGATAGTCTGCCACGTAAGGAGGATATTCTCCACGCACACTCATATCCAACAAGTAGAATTCTGTGAGTTCTTCTGCATTTTCAGCGGCCAGCACATCTTCGCCTCTGCTGGTGTTTGGATAAACCACTTGAATGGCGCACACCGGTCCGATCTGTGCGCTGGGGTCTATCTGACGCAACAGCGAAATTGCCTTGTGCTCAGCCAGCGAGACGTTGTAACTCATCTGGTAGATGTTCTTCAAATTCTTATCCGGATTCGGCTCAAAGTTTCCATTCAACGGACCAGCCGAGGTGGCAACGAGCTGCTCGTTCACTGTCACCCATCGCTTGATGCGGCCTTTGAAGTGAGTAAAACAGACTTCGGCGTATTTCAGATATGCGTCAATCATTTCCCTGCTGCGCCAACCGCCAAAAGCATCTACCAGTTTTTGCGGGCACTCGAAATGGTACAAGGTCACCAGTGGTTCGATGCCCTTCTCCAACAGATAATCGACCAATTGATCATAGAAGGCTAATCCTTCCGGGTTCGGCTCAAGGGTCTTATCCGGCATTATACGGCTCCAGGAGAACCCCATACGGTAAACCTTCAAACCCAGCTCAGCCATCAAATCCACATCTTCTCTCCAGTGGTGGTAGTGATCGGCTGCAACTGTGCAATCTGCTACACCCGGCTTGCCAGTTCCTAAATCGGTAGTTGCCGGTCCTTTTCCGCCTTCGTTATATCCGCCCTCAACTTGGAATGCGCTTGTCGAAGCTCCCCAGAGAAACCCTTTGGGAAAAGGATTATTGCTCATAGTTCCCGACCTCCTCTCAATCTAAGTCATCATAGGTTACAAGCTTGATATCCTGCTGGCCAAGCCAATCCCCGACCGTTGATTTACACAGCATTTCCGCTTCTTTTACGCGGGGAATCGTCATGCTGGAGGTTTTGAGCAGGAATGCATCAATATAACCAGGATGGAAAACCATCATATCGCATGCATCTTCATGGGCATTTTCAACAGCGTCTTGTACAGCGGTAAACGGGTCTTCCGTATACGTCTTAAAGTCTTTTGGCATATACGCATAAATTGAAGTGCTGCGGAACATCACAGGACTGCCATCCATAGACATTGCCAAATAAGGCAGCCCATGGCGTTTAGCCACGATTTCTAAACCTTTGAAGAAGTTTGTGCTTGCCACCGCATGGCCTTCAAAATAGCTGGGCTCTTGTTCCGTCAGTTCGCGAAAACGCTGGTACTGAGCTTCGATTTCCAAAACCACCTCGTCCAGCACAACGAAATCCTCCTTTCGCTGCGCAGCCTCCCGGTAAGCCATGCTCGGCTGAAACTCGCCGTTTTCCTGGCATAGGCTCGGAATCAGCTTCGGGTCAGAGAGCGGCTTGCCAACACAGATATTCGTATGCTGTCCGTAACACACATTCTGTCCCTTCAAAAGTTCCAAGCCATGTGCTGCTGTCGGCATATTTGGCATTACACCGACAGAACGGACGAGGCCATCGATGACCGTCTTGGCAATGCCATAATTTACCCCCTCGCTGTAGCCGAGATCATCAGCTCTAATCAATAAGCGCTTCATAGTGTTGCTCCTTTCTTTGCTATTTTTATACTGTATCTTCTTTATTCCCCAACTTTGCTAAATGGACCATCAGGTAAATTTCCTCATCGGCTCCGGCCACATAACCATACTTCTCTTCAACATAAGCGCAAACCTTCTTGCTGCACAGATATTCCTTAGGATAGACCTCAGTGAGTGCCAGCAACACATTTGTACCCTTTGTCTCCGGATAGTGATATCCTTTGGACACACGTTCAGCAAAAAATTTTAAATGTGTCGTATATCGAAAGTAAGCCATAGAGCGTTCATCTAGCTGAAGATTAAGATTTTGTCGAACCAATTCGTCAACTTCGTGGACAATAGAGAGCATTTTCGCTA
Source organism: Lachnospiraceae bacterium (assembly GCA_009911195.1). GTDB lineage: Bacteria > Bacillota > Clostridia > Lachnospirales > Lachnospiraceae > Kineothrix. The sequence goes on from QXWV01000014.1 coordinate 44,858, forward strand.
TGTCTTGGTTCTCAGTCCCCTGTTTTGCCATAACAAAGTGCATTGCGATGAATCCGGCTTCATCATTTGGGAGACGCACGCCAAAATTTTGGTATATGATATCTAACCCAAACTGTCCAACGGAATATTCGCTGGGATAAAAGCGCTCAATATCAGTAAGCATTGTATTGGGAATGACAATACCCTGCATGAAGTTATTGATAGCATTATGAATGTGATCCACCAGCGATAAGCTGACCGTTTCCTTCAGTTGAATATCCGGGTACTCCGCACAAGCGTAATCAATCACTTCCTCGGCAACAATGAAATAACGTTTGGGAATGGCTTCGAGCAGTTCAACAAATCTGCTTAAATGGGTCTGATCCGTAATGCTGAACTTTTTTTCGATTTTATCCTGCTCTACGACATCCCCTATTTTCTTTTTGAAGCCGATCCCATTCCCAAGTACAAGGACTTCTGTACCGCTATCATTGTGCGCGAGAACAGCATTGGTATTAAGGACTTTCGCAATTCTCATTATCGCATCACTCCATTTCTAGCCCGTGAATGAAAATAAAAAAAGGCATACCTACAAAACGTATCAAAATACGTTCTGCAGACTTGCCTAATTTAATAGTAACACTTCTGTTTAATTTTCCCTAAGATTATCATAAATTTCTTCTCATTTCAACTGTTATTCTCTACAAATATTGATTCTATTTTTTGTTAATATTGCTTTTATATATTAAATCTATCCCCTTCTCCGTACGAACACCGGAATCACATCAACCGGCGTATTTGTCTCTATCCACAGGCCACCTTCATATTCCTTTCCTGTAAAAACCTCTGCCCATTCCTCCCCCTTGGGCAGATACACGCTGCGGTTCTTCTGCCCTGCGTAGAGAACCGGCGCAACCAACACATCAGGACCATACATATATTCATCCTCCACATCCCAGCAAATGGTGTCCTTCGGATACATATAGAAAAGAGTCCTCATAACAGGCGTGCCCTTCTCATGGGCTTCTTCCATGAGTTTTCTCGTATACGGTCTCATCTGCTCTCTGTATTCCATATACTTCTTGCAAATACTGTATACTTCTTCCCCATAACCCCACACTTCATTGGCCGCGCCGGAACAACAGGACGCACCGCCAGTCATGCCGAACTGCGGCTGTCTTGGCTTCCTGTCGCCGTGCAGACGCATGACCGGACAAAATGTGCCCCATTTAAACCATCTGACGAAAAGTTCCCGGAATTTGGGGTCATCCGGATTGCCGCCATGAAATTCCCCGCTATCCGTGGTCCACCATGGAATCCCCGCAATTCCCATGTTAAGTCCGGCGGCGAGCTGGTTCCTCATGCTCTCAAAACTGGATGCAATATCACCCGACCATACAAGCGCACCGTATTTTTGACTGCCTATCCAAGCACAACGCAAGAGATATACGATATTCTTCTGGCCTTCCCGCTCCATACCTTCATAAAAGGTTTTGGCATAATCCACCGGATAGGTATTGCCAATCTGCAAGTTGGTTCCCGCGTGATAACGGTAATTATCAAAATCATAAGCCGTATACTCCGGTTTCGCCTCATCCAGCCAAAACACCTTGATTCCCATATCATAGTAATTCTTCTTCGCTTTGTTCCAGACATAGTCCCTGGCCCTCGGATTCGTAGCGTCATAGTGAATCGTCGCACCTTGAAAATCCAGCCCCACACGAAACCCTCTCTCTGTGCGGATCAGATACCTTTTTTCCAGCATTTCTTCATAATTTTCACAGTTTTTGTCCAATGAAAGAAGTCAATGACAATCAAATCAATAGGCAGATTCCTGCGGTTTCTGCAATACTCTTCCAAAAGCAAATGTCCGTCGCTATGAAAAAACATGATTTTTCCAAGCTTTGTAATCTCGGCCCGGATCTTGCTATTGACAATCTTTGCTCCCTGTTCGGTATAGGAAATATCGGCATCCGACTTTTCCCTCCGGCAAAGCGCCCAATTTTTCTCCGGCATCCAGTTTTCTTTGGTGGCACGCACTCTCAGCGCATTTGGCCCCCATGGCTCAATCCATACTTCTTCCGCGTCATAATGGTAAACCAGTTTGTTATCTGTAATTTCCAGCATGCTCTGTCTTCTGAGAAGTGATAAACGACCAATACAGAGGGAACAGCAGAGTACACAAAAACACTACCGAAACAATACTGAACAAAATATTTTTATTACGTGACAGCCTCTTTTCCTCATCCATCATTCTTTCTCCCCATCCGTTGTCGCTTTGATATAGAAAACACCCACAAACAGCAATATCACAAGCAGCACATTTGCCACGGCAAATTCTTTGCTGTACTTAAACATTTCAAAGGACAGCTTATAAGAATAGGTGGACAGCATGTGCGTGGAATTAACCGACCCGCCGCTTGTCATAACATAGACCAGATTGTATACCTTAAAAGTGTAGATAAAGCCCAGAATCAATACCGACTCAATCGTCGGCTTTAAAAGCGGAAGCGTGATCTTCCAAAAGGTCTGTACTTTGCCCGCCCCGTTAATGGAGGCACTCTCATACAATTCCTTGGGGATGGTAGTCAGGCCGATGGAAATCAATATCATGTTAAAGGGGATGCCAATCCATACATTGGCACAGATTAGGGCAAACATAGCCGTTCCCGGCGTGTTCAGCCATTCAATGTTTTTGTCAATCAAATGCAGACTTCGTAGTATAAAATTTATGACACCTATGTCCGTTGCAAATAAAAGTTTGAACATCAATGCCGTAACTGTAACCGGTATCATCCACGGCATCAGCAGAATACCGCGCACCTGCTTTGCAAGCGAAAATCTTTGACTGAAAAAAGCGCCAGCACGAAACCAATGACAAATTGAAACACCAGACATAAAACCGTGTAGCGCAGTGTATTCCACAGGGAAGAGGTCAACACGTTGTCCTTAAAAAGTTCCAGATAATTGTCAAATAGGATAAAGTTCTTAGTTCCCCTCACCAAATTGCCGGCATTGACATCCTGAAAGCTCAGGATTAGATTGCGGATAATCGGATATCCAACAAAAATCAGCATATACAGAAAAGCCAGAAGCACAAATAGCATTCCCACATTATCATAGCGGAAGAATTTTTTCAGTTTTTCCATGATAAAACCTCCTCGTATAATAAGTTTGTAAGCAAGAAAAACAGCTTACAAACTTATTCTTTTTTTGATTAGACAGAAGGATAATTCTAAACATCCTTTCTGAAGATTCTTCTTCAATCATGCTGGTTCATCCATTCTCTGTCTATTGGTTAATAAGTTCCTTTATAGTCATGGCCCCAGATGTTACAATAAGTTCCATAAGAACTGTAGCTATGGTCATTGCTGCAAACCTCCTGCAAAGCGTTTGCTATTGCCAAGAAAGCTTGCAACCCTAATGCTACGCTAAGACTTATTACACAAATGCTGCATCCTGGTATCTAGCCACCAGCAGGGTATTTCTGCCAGGCAATGCTCATAACGCGAGGTTTAGGCCGGCGTAGTGATCTGGGATAAGCCATGGTTACTCTTCTTCATTTTTATTGAAAGGTGGTGATGATCCGTGAAAGAACCTATTGATTACCTCTCAACACTGTTTGTTGGGATTGACATTGCATCCCGTATTCATGTTATTTCTGCACTTGATTTCAATGAAAAGTTCTACATCAAGATGAAACCCTTAGAAAACACTCAGGAAGGTGCAATTCTTATGGAACAGATGATTTCTGATGTGTTAGAACATAACCATCTGTTCAAATACGTTGTTATCGGTATGGAAGCCACTGGTTTCTATGGTGTCCATCTGGCGAATTATCTTTCTGCCAGTGACCTGCTTGCACCATTCTCTGTCAGAGTTTACTGTCTCAATCCAAAGGAAGTTAAGAACTACAAGAAGTCCTTTAACCACATCGGAAAGAATGATGGCATAGATTCCTATGTGATCGCTGATTTTGCCCGTGTAGGACGTATTGCAATCAAACCTTGGCGTGGTTCCCAATACCTTGCCCTGCAGCGTCTTACCAGGCACCGTATGCACATCACGGAATGTATCGCAAGAGAAAAAACTTACATGCTTAACAACATCTATCTCAAGTTCAGTCAATACGCATTACTTCGTGATGGACAGCATCCATTTGCAAACAAATATGGTGCCACAGCTGAAGCCATTCTTACTGAGTACGCAACGAATGAAGATATCGTAAACTCATCAGCAGAAGACCTCGTCGCTTTTATTAACTCTAAGAGCAAAGGTCGTATTGCTGATCCGGAAGAAACAGCAAAAATCTTACAGGCTGCAGCCCGCAACTCATACCGGCTTGATAAATGCCTTTATGAGCCGCTTACTATCTCAATCGCTTCGTCCTTTAACTGTATCAGTTCCTTTGAAAGAGAACTCAAAGCGATTGATAAAGCAATCCTTCAAACAGTTCAGGGACTAAACCCTGACGAGTACACGGTACTGAATTCCATTCCCGGGATCGGTAAAGTTTATTCAGCCGGTATCTTAGCCGAAATGGGTTCCATTAAGGCCTTTCCTAATGCCAATGCTCTCGCAAAATACTGTGGTATCGTTTGGAATGATAACGACTCTGGCGACTTTGTAGCCGAAAACAAACACATGAGCAAAGCTTTCAGCACTGCAAAAATCCCATACTTCATTCAGCATGGGATTGTCATTTCATATTCACTATTGCTTATTCGATGGAAGAACACTGCCACACAATAAGTTGCCAATAATACCTGTTAAAAACTATTCTTCATCATATTCTTGTATTATTTTTCTATCTTTTAATCGAACCTCAATTTTTGAAAGTATCTTCGCTGGACCTAAATCTTTGTAATCGCTTGTTAGCTGTCCTAGTATAATAATGGTGTAGTCAATCAAGACTACTTGGTTAATAAATTTCTATAAATCAGATAACAGAAGAAGGGGTTCTTCCTTCATCAGATGTTATCCCAAAATAATTATCATGTCTGACAGCCCCTGATAGACACCAGATGAAACATAAGGTATTATCCCTTAGGATAGGACAAAGAATGTTCACCTCCTTGGGAAGCTGATTTTCATCAACCTATACCTGCAATTAAGTCAATTCGTCCATTCGACAGGGTTTTATGTTTTAGCTGGTTGGGAGCCGGAAGGCTATACCCGAATAACACGCTAGGTTGTGTACCTGCCAGACTGGAAATAGATTCCTATCAGAAAGGAGCTTCTGCTCATGTCAAACAAAGTTGTTTTTAATTTTGATGATTTATCCCTCTCTGTTGGTATTGATGTCGGTGCTGACTTCTCCTGGATGTCTATTGCACTTCCAAACCAGCAGTTCGTAGGAAAGCCTTACAAAATCCTACATAACTGTATGGATTCCCTTACAACTGCTGTTTCCAAAATAAAAGAAAAGTACACAATGACCGTTTTGATTCAAAAAAAGCTGCTTTAGTTGGTTTGAAACCTGATTTGAAGGTTTCTCTTATGCCGTCTGATCTTGCCTTAAACTGCCGCAATTTATGCCGTGAATACTATGACCTGATGGATCATCGCAGTGCTTATTTAAATAAGCTTCAGGGAGAATTACGAATGGCTTTCCCTCAGTACCTCGGCATTTTTTCCAAAGTTACAACCAATACATCTCTTACCTTGTTGGAAACTTATACCTCCCCATCCGCTAGTTAACAACGGCGGACGCTGTGAGGGAAATAAAATGCTCTGTCGCCACGCTCCCGCTCCAAAAAAAGCGTAGCGGGCACTAGGTTCGTGAACTACCTCACCAAGTGCCGACGCTTTT
>QXWV01000015.1 GCA_009911195.1 Lachnospiraceae bacterium
TTCCTTAAGCATTTTATTCCTCTCACGGCTGGGCTGAGGTGCTAACTTAATGACATTGCCTTCTGCAGTTTCTGTTTTTTTCATACACCTACCGTTCCTTTAAGATTGCCTCAAAGACGTAATCGGGAATCGGGATTTCTCTGTAACTGGATTTTGTCTTTAATCCAACAGAACCTGGCTCTGCTCCATGGTCAGTGTTTTCTGTGTATCAATATTCCGGGTTCTGAATCCTGATTTCTGCTGCATTTTCTCGCTCCCATCCGGATATTTTAAAATTACCCTATAGCCGAATCCGGAGCGCACAGGCATCACCTGTGCTACTCTCCAAGTTTCTCTATGACCTCATACGCCTGAATTTTACTTTCACCCTTTGGAATAACAGGATTCGATGTAATCAATATTACAATCCCAACCGCTCAAACTGCTCGGAAGGCGCGTCCGATTGCTTCATCAATTCAACCATTTTTTTCTTCATCCGCTCCTCTTGTGCCGCATTTTCAACGGGCTGTCTTTGTTCCGGATCTGACTGTAAGTCATAGAGCCGCGTTGTTTGACGCTCATACTCCAAAAAAGGTTTCTCCAGAAAAGGAGGCGCTTCCACTTTCAAGGTAAAGCAATCTTTGGTAAAAGAGAACGGTGGTGCAATTTCTGCTGCCTTTAATTCTTTCGGCAAAAAACGTGATGACATATACATAGGCATCAATGTATAATTATATGCTCTCTTTTCTTTGTCCACCGGGGCACGCATATATACATACCTCCCATCCGTGCAATTCACTTCTGCACCGAATAAGCCAAACAATCCATATTCCCGCACCGGTCGATTGTATCGGATTGTATCCTGGAGTGGAACTCCCTGCATATCCGAAGGAATTTCCAGTTGAAAATAGGATAACAAAGTGGCCGGCAAATCGATGGTCTGTACCAGATTTTCGTTTCTTTCCCCCTGCTTTCGGCTTACCGGCTCCCAGATAAACAGCGGGATGTTGGCAATTTCGTTGTAATTGGAACACACCCGTTTTCCCCAACGGTCATGCTTATATACCTTTACCCTTTTCTAAAAAAGATTGCTGCCTCATCCTTTTGGCGGTTGGCGGACATAATGATGTCCCCTGCTTTAGTATGTACGATGCGGGCGTTGCTGGAGCCGGCCCCTTCTTCAATCACCTCCGTTTCGATGCTTCCTTTTTCCCTATTGTAAAATACCCGGTAAAGATCCATATCCTCTTTTCTGGCCCCTATTACAAAGGAAGGCTCTCCACAGAAATAATCGGCGTAAATAGCATGATAAAAATCCAGCTTTTTTTCATGCTCATATATTTTGACCGCCGTCTTCCCATTCCTTTTATATACAGAAAAATGTTCTCCGTGAAAGGGACTGATGATTCCATACTCCAGCTTTCCATCCCCATCCAAATCAAGGGCGCATACATCGCTGGCGGGAAAATCAAATATCTGTTCCACGCTCCATTCTTTTTTATCCTTCTGAGGAGGCATTACCTGAAATACCCCTTCCTTCGCGGCAACAAGAACAAACGCCTTTCCCACCTCATAAGCCCTGTTAAATCCATGATTTTGAAACAGGCCATCCTTCAGCACTACCGGCTTCACAGAGACCTTCCCGCTCAAATCAAAGGGAAGCTCTGCAACCAGAATTTTGCCAGGCGCAGACCAATCATCCTTATCTTTCTTTCCGGAATGAAGGGTACAGGCAATCAAATATCTATACCCTTCTACAGTCAGCACATCAAATCGGTGAAGATACGGAATATCACATACCTTCTCCCGCCTGTACTCTCCATTCAGATGTCTTACCAGATAAATTGCGCTGGCTTCAGACTGTATCATGGTGAAAAATCCGGTAGAAGCAAAAAAACAGCCTTCCATATCCTCCACCCCGCAGATGGTCATCGTTCCTCCCAGCTTTTCACTCTCTGCCCAGACTACTTCTTTATTTTCATATTTTTCTCCGGAATAAATGTTCAGGCTTCCGTCCCCCTCCCCGGCGAAAATCAATTTGGATTCTTCCCCCATAGTGAGCGCGTTTACACTGTAACACTTGTTGATTTTGTCAATTACCAATTTTTCCATGTTTATCCCCGCTTTCTTTCATTTTTTTAATTTTGTTACATATAAATTAATATTAACTTCTTATCATTTTTATATTGGTAATATTGTATTACCAATTTCTTTTTTTAGCATACACAATTATCTCAATCCTGTCAATATTTTTGTTGTACTTTTTGATTTTTTATGCACATTGAACAGGAATATTTTCCCGGTTCTTTCTCTGTTCATCTTGTTTTTCTCAAATCCATATGATAAAATAACCTCATGCCAAACAGGCTCATTACCTTTCAGGAGTGAACTATGTTAGATAAAAAAAACTACTCACAGCTGATTATCGAATATCTGTTTGATGAAATAAAAAGCGGAACATTAAAGCCTGGCGATAAAATTGCGACAGAGCGTGAACTATGTGAATTATTAGGCGTAAGCCGTCCTCCTATTCGGGAGGCCTTAAAAGCATTGTCTACCATTGGCATCCTAGTAACCCGGCCGGGAGGTGGCACATATGTCAATACCTACGATGCAAACTATTTACATGGAATACTCAAATTTGCCACCCTGTTCAGCCCTGAGCTTCTCTTGGATTTTATCCAAGTTCGTATGGCTCTGGAATCAGAGGCTGCCCGTCTGGCTGCCATAAATGTTCAGGAACGGGATTTGCAGGAATTAAAATCTGTCATTGAACAACGGGAAGCAATCACTTTGCAAAACAAAGATAATTACGGTGCAGTCCGTCAGGAATTAGATGCTCTGGACTATAAGTTCCATATCGCCGTTACCAAAACTTCCGGCAATGCGGTTTTTACAGAATTTATTAAAAGCATCCGCAAAGCCCTCTCACAACACCAGCAGGCCTCGGCCGATGCGGAAAAGTCACCGGAACGCTCCAACAGATTTCATCGGCAGATTTATGAGGCAATTGCCGCGCGTGATTCTGACCGTGCTTTCCAGTTGATGTACCAGCACCTGGCCACCGTAAGAGATGCGGTAATGCAGGAACAAAAAGAAGCTGCATCCGAATAAAAACAGATTTTTTAAAGGAGAACCTGCATCATGATACTGACCTTGCCGGTTCTCCTTTCTTATATACATTCTCGCTTATGATTACGCCTTTTGCTGACCCTCTTTGTTCTTTTTCCGTCTGTCCAGTAAAATCATCAGTATCGGAACCAGAATGGCCATTGCAAAGAACAGCGTTCCTATGGAAACCTGCTGCAGACAACTGCCGAAATTACCATAGTATATAATTGCTCTTCTAAAATTCTCCTCCAAAATATTTCCTAACACATTCGCCAGAATAAAGGGGGATAAAGGATATCCGTTCTTATCCAAAACGTATCCGATTACAATAAATAAAAATACGGAAAACAGGTCAAACATGCTGTTTCTGATACTGATAATCCCAATTACACAAAAAATAGATATAATAGGGAACAACAAAAACTTTGGTATCTTGATAATCTTTGCCATAAAACGAATTGTGGAAATCTGAAATAAAAACAACACTATATTTGCCACAAATACAATAAAAATAATCGTTTTAAACACTTCCGGCTGTTGTATACTAAGCAATGGCCCCGGTGTAATGCCTTGCATAGCAATAGCACCCATAATAATAGCCGTAGTGGTATCGCCCGGTACTCCCAATGCCAGCATGGGAACCAATGCCCCACCAGACGTAGCATTATTTGCACTTTCACAGGAAAAAATACCCGGTTCATAGCCTGTTCCAAATTTTTCCGAATGCTTGGAGGTCCGCTTTGCCTGTTCATAGGAAATCAGGCCGGCGGCACCCCCTCCCATACCGGGAAGAATTCCGATTACTGTACCAATCACACTGCTTTGCAGCATAACTCCGAGATTTTCTTTTATTTCCCGAAGCTTCGGTATAAAAATCCATCGTTTATCTACTTTCGCTGCTTTTTCTTTCGCATGAATATTTCCCACATTATAGATAATTTCCGGTAACGCAAATACGCCGATAATTACTACGATTAAGTTAAATCCATTCTCCAGCATGTAGTTACCAAAAGTATAGCGTACCGCCACGCCGTCTACCGGGCTCATTCCTACGGTTTTTAAGAGCAATCCTATTGCCACGGCGATAAAGGCTTTTACTCTTCTTCCCTTCATCATGCTGCATACAAGGCTCAACGCAAGAATCGCCGTTCCAAAAAATTCCCATGGGCCAAATCCAATGGCCATATTAGCCAGAATCGGAGCCAGAAGCAAAAGCACGATAGCACTGAAAATACCTCCGAAAAAGGAAGCAAAGGCACCATACGAAAGGGCATCAGTTGCCCGGCCGTTCTGGGCCATTGGATACCCGTCAAAAGTGGTAGCCACTGAAGCCGCAGTGCCCGGTATTTTCAACAATATGGCGGAAACAAGCCCTCCGGAGATGCTTCCCATATAAATACCCATAATCAACGCCATGGAGGGAATCACCTCCAAAGTAAAGGTAATGGGCAGAATCAACGCTACTGCAATAGGACCATTCAGTCCCGGTATACATCCGAATACATTTCCAATGATAACACCTGCTATAATCAGCAGTATACACTGAGGATTAAGCACATTTGATAAAATTTCTAAAAATTCCATATCCCCTCCTCCTAAAAATCAAGTATTCCGCCGGGAAGCAATACGTTAAAATAGTTAGTAAATACATAATACAAGGCAACTATGGAAAGAATCATAATCGGATACAAAACAGCCGCTTTTTTGCCAGTGATAAAAGTGCCATATTGCTTTTTGTGTAAAAATGTCACTGCAATCACTGCAAAGATTACACTGCTTATAACAAATCCCAACGGTTTGATAATGACCGCATAGCCCAGAAGCAGCAATAAATAAATCAATCTGCTTCCCTGAAGAATTTCCAAAAAATGAAATTTTTTCTTAAGTTCTTCCTGACTTCTGATAATCATCACACAACGGACTACCAGGAAAATAACCAACACCACAATGACAATGCGGGGATACAGGGCCGGACCGCCCGACTTATCCAACAGGCTGGTCTGAAACCCAAAGGACATTCCAAACATAATCACCCCGATAATTGCTAAAATCCCCAAAAAAATCAATTCTCCCACGGATTTTCCTCCTACTGAACGATTCCGGCAGCCGCCTCACTGAAATCAGAATAGATTGTCTCCAGAATAGCCTCATGTTCTTCACTGGTACTATACATAGCGTTGTAGCTAATTTCCTTAAGTTGTGAATTACAATCTTCATTTTCGGAAGCCTGTTTGATTAGGTTATTAATATAAGCAATCGCTTCCTTGTCCGTTCCTTTGGGCGCCCAAAGGCCAAAATTCTGTTTCAGATATTCAAAATTCTCATATCCAAGAGCATCCAGAGTCGGAATATTTTCATATCCTTCCACAGGTGTGCTGGAAAAGATAGCCAGGCAACGGAAGTCACCGCTGTCGATGTATTGTTTTACTGCTCCAAATCCGTCAATATATGTGTCAATGCGGTTACTCAACAATTCCGGCGCTTTAGAGCCGCCTGCCAAATCTACCTGATTGAAGGTAACATCATTTTCCTTTTCCAGATACATTGCTGCAAACAAAGGCAAGGTTCCCGCCACGGACCCCATCTTCAAGGTACCCGGGTTTTCCCTGGCCGCCTGAATCAAATCATCCAGAGTCTCATAGGGTGAATCAGCACTCACTACCAGGGCCAAAGATGATTCCAGGAAATAGCCCACTGCATCCAAATCTTCATAAGTAAAATCTGCTACTCCCAGCGCGCTCTGCATTGCAAACCCGGAGGATTGAAGAACCAGCATATAACCATCAGGATTTGCATTCATTACTTCCTTGACACCAGTACGTCCTCCTGCTCCTACAATATTCGTAATATTAACATCTACGTCCGAGTATTCGCCCATATATTTTGCAAAAATTCTGGTAGGAATATCTGTATTTCCACCTGCATCGTAGGGAACTACAATAGTAATCGCTTTTTCCGGTATCCAACCGTCTGTACTTTCCGATGCTCCGTCATTATCTTCCGCAGGAACTTCTGCGGTTTCCTGCTGTCCACTCTGAGCCACTGGTTCCTTATTTTCATCTTCTTTCCCAGTTCCGCATCCCACCAGAGTGTAAAGTAACATAACTGCAGATATCAGGATTGTTAAACTTTTTTTCATATTTTTTTTCATTCTTTTTCTCCTTTTTCTGTGATTTGTTTTCTATTGCTTTATTCCAATCCTTCCCCCAAAAATCTATCCCCCCTTTCTGCAACGGTTCTTCCATCCAATCCTGGCAAAGCCTCCAGACATAAAAAGACCTGATATTAAAAATACATCTTCGGCCGGTTGCTAGTGCTTTTCTCCTCATCTATATACTATATTTCTTAAAAAAATCAATCCCGTTTTCGGCAACAGTCATGCTGTCGGGTTTTCTTAAAGCTTCAAGACAAAGATACCCGCTATAATTTATTTCATTTATTACTTTTATCAATCCTCCCATATCCAAATGTCCCATTCCCGGCGCAAGACGGTTGCTGTCAACAAAATGAATATGTTTTATATAATCCCTGCACTTTCTAAATCCCTCTTCTATAGACGCGTCTTCTATATTCATATGGAAAGTATCCAGCATAAGATAGAGCGGAAGACCTGTCCGTTTTATAAACTCCAAAGCTTCTATACTTGAATTCAAGGTATTAATCTCATATCTGTTAATTGGTTCAATCAATAACGGCACTTGATATCTCTCGCTTTTTATAATTAATTTTTCACATGAATCCGCAAAACAACTTAAAAATCCATCTATTGTATCACCTTTTGCCACATTCCCCCTTATCAAGCCAAGAGATACCATTCCTCCAACTTCCGAAGCCAATTCTATTATTGGAATCAACCTTCTTATTAATTCTTCCCTCACATCCTCTTTTGAATCCCCCAGATAAAGCCCCTGCCCGGCCAATCCAGCCGGCATAATAGTACCTATGCCAAGATTATGACGCTTTAACAATCCAATGGCGTTTTGGGTTTCCGGCGCATTCTTTTCCAATATGAATAAATCCACACCCGAATACCCCAATTCGGAAATAGTTGATATATTCTTCTCCAATTCCCCCATAAACAGCATCGGAGAGGCCTCTGTTCCGTTAAAAACAGACAAAGAAACGGATTTTTTTAGTTTATTAGCCATCTATCTTCTCCTGGTAAAAATATGCGTTTGAGCCATACTTTCTATAGTAATGTTTATCCTGCATATAGTGTGGAAGCATTATTCCATCCTCCCCTAAAAGATGTGTAAATACTGCCATTTTTGCCAATTCTTCCAAAATCACACTATGTTCTACACTTTCAGCGGCATTTTTCCCCCATGTAAATGGCCCGTGCCCGCCAGCAAGTACAGCCCCCATTTCTTCAGGGTTAATTCTATTGTCAACAAAATATCTGACAATTTGTAAACCAAGATTCTTTTCATATTCTTTTTCCGTTTCCTGCTTTGATAAATATGGGATGCAGGGAATATCTCCATTGAAATGATCCGCATGCGTTGTACCCATGGAAATAATAGGCTGCAGCGCCTGCGAAAAGCTCGTTGCAAAAACGGAATGAGTATGAGCTATCCCTCCCACATTCTCAAAAGCTTTATATATTTCCATGTGAATGTCCAAATCTACTGACGGAAGCAATTTACCCTCTATAAGTTCCCCTTTCATATTCACCACGCTCATATCCTCTGGCGTAAGCTTTTCATACTCTATACCTCTCGGCTTAATGATGACAATTTCCCGTTCTCTGTCAATCGCACTGACATTCCCCCACGTATAAATTACCAGCCCCCTTCTTACAAGCTCTAAATTTTTATCATAAACTTCTTCTTTCAATTCTTTCAGCGTCATTATCTTCTCTTCCTTCCTATAATCGTCAGTTACAAGAAAGATTTAAACGGGATATTGGGCTCATCCGTAAATGCATCGTGGAATCCCCTGTCAAACATAAACCGTTTCAAATCCTTATCCCTCGGATACATATATTGTCCTCCCACCTGCCAGATATATACCTTAAACTGATAATTAAGGCGCGGGGCTTTAAACTGATAAAGGTATTCTATTTCGGACGGATCAGCCAGCATATTGCACCATATATCATAGTGGAACGGGATAATGACTTTCGTATTCAGATTTTCCGCCATACGAAGGACATCCGAAGATGTCATTTTGTCCGTCAGCCCGGCAGGGTTTTCTCCAAAGGATGCCAACGCAACATCAATTTTATATTTCTTTCCGTGCTCGAAATATCCATTGGAAAAATGGGAATCTCCACTGTGATAAAGGGTTCCTCCGGGTGTCTGAATGACGTAGCTCACCGCCCTGTCATCCATATCCGATGGGCATATCCCCCTGCTGTCTTCCGGAGCCGGGCATGTAATCAATGCCGTTCTGTCAAAGGAATCAACAGCAATAATTTTCATATCTTTGATACGGATTTCATCCCCCGGACGAACTTCCTTTATTCTGCTTTCCGGAACCCCCCACTCCCGCCATATATCGCAGCTAAATTTAGGGCCAATAAACGGAACATCATCAAAGTTCTGGCAAACCGCTGCGGCCAAATATTGGTCAATATGATCGCGATGAAAATGCGTAGATAATACAGCGTCAATTTTTTTAATTTCATACGGGTCAATGACCATCGGAATCGTCCTTGTATTTGGCTGATACGCAGGGCCGCCGTTCATACGGTACATCTGAAAATTCTTCCCCTGGCTGTAAGGATAATCCCAGTCTCTTTTGCTTCTCTTCCCCGTTCCCAGCCATAAGTCAATGCAGATATTGGCATCCCCCGGGGTTTTTACCCATATTCCGGTACAGCCCAGCCACCACATTGCAAAATTGTTTTCCGGCACTTCGGTATCTTCAATTTCATCATTGAGCCATCTTCCCCATTCAGGAAAACAGTTGTTTTTCCACACCTCCTTTGTCACTTTGCTCAAATTGCCTCCGCCGGGATTGTCATTAAATCCTGCCATAACGCTCCTCCTATATGTTTATTTTAATGTTTTACTTTTCCCTGACATGTATTACATATTGTTATCTGGTATGATTGTATTACCAATTTATATTGTCAGTATATACTGGGTTTCATATATTGTCAATATTTTTTAGTTTTTCGCTAAAAATTGTTCAGTTTTCTAGTTTCAAACACTTATGAACCAAGTTTCCCATTTCCTGTATAGGAATCCTCACCGCAGTAAGCATGGGAGAAATTCCCAATATCAAAAAGCAGCAAAAAAGCAGGAATGACCTGCTGATATTCCTGGCGTCCACAATTTCCTGCGAACCAGTGTCATTCCTGCTCTGAACAGAGGTTATAAATTTTTCTGTTTTTACAACTTGGCGCACCTCCGTAATTCCATACGGAAGAAATTCTGTTACATTTACTACAATCTCCCACAGTATTCGCTGCCATCGGGCAAAATCAGTTTTCTGTCAAATTTTTTCATCATATATCCTCCTCTTTATCCCAAACCCGTTCAGACAATTTCCTTTCAAAACGGTCCTTACGCAAATCCGCGGGGATTTTCGTGGGATATTTTCCCTGAAAGCAGGCATCACAGTAATCCTCACTGCCTATCAGTTTATTCAGCTTCTTTATTGGCAAATATCCCAAAGAGTCTACTCCAATCATCCTTGCAATCTCGTCCACGCTATGATGGCATGCAATCAGGTTTTCTTCCGAATCAATATCCGTTCCATAATAACAGGGATATAAAAATGGAGGCGCAGAAATTCTCATATGAATCTCTTTCGCTCCGGCATCACGCAAAAGCTTTACAATACGTTTGCTGGTTGTCCCTCTGACAATGGAATCATCAATCAGTACAACTCTTTTTCCATCTATTACCTTCCTGACAGGACTCAGCTTAATTCTGACCTTATCCAAACGTTCATTTTGTCCCGGAGAAATGAATGTCCTTCCAATATATTTATTTTTTATCAGCCCAATCCCATAAGGAATTCCGGATTTTCCCGCATACCCCAATGCAGCATCCAATCCGCTGTCGGGAACACCAATCACAATGTCCGCGCATTTGGGATAACTCTCTGCCAGTAATTCTCCGGCTTTCATACGAGATTCATGTACGGATATGCCATCTATAACAGAATCCGGCCTTGCAAAATAGATATATTCAAAAATACAGGTTCTTTTCCGCTGTTTTTCACAGTGTTCTCTCCTTGATTCCACACCGTTTTTTGTAAACACCAGAATCTCTCCCGGCAGCACATCACGGATAAATTCTGCTCCTACCGCTGACAATGCACAGCTTTCGGATGCAGCCACATATGCCCCGTCCGCTATCTTTCCATAGCAAAGCGGCCGAAACCCATATGGATCTCTTGCCGCAATCATCTTTGTGGAAGAAATCAAAACCAACGAATAAGCGCCTTCCAGTAAATTCATTGTATTGCTGACTGCTTCCTCAATGCTTGGTGTCACAAGCCTTTCTCTTGTAATCACATAAGCGATGGTTTCCGTATCACTGGTTGTATGGAAAATCGCTCCCGATAATTCCAGCTTATCGCGAAGTTCCAATGCATTGGTAAGATTTCCATTATGGGCCAGCGCCATCTTTCCTTTCTGGTGATTGACTTCTATAGGCTGACAGTTATTCCTTGTATTTCCTCCGGTTGTTCCATATCTTACATGTCCCACAGCCATATTTCCCATGGGTAAATGAGTTAATGTATCTTTCGAAAATACGTCACTGACAAGCCCCAAATCTTTATAGGAAGAAAACGCGCCGTCATCATTCACAACAATTCCGCAGCTCTCCTGTCCTCTGTGCTGAAGGGCGTATAGCCCATAATAAACAATGCCTGCAGCATTTTCCTTTTTTGTACCCATCACTCCGAATACGCCGCACTCTTCATGAATAGCCATAACTTTATTCCCTCCTGCTATATAGAGTATTCCACTCATAAATCGAAGCTGCAGCTCCTCGCCTGCTCTAGGGCAGCCGCAATAAATCCTTTAAACAACGGATGCGGCTGATTGGGACGGCTTTTAAATTCCGGATGAAACTGCACGCCTACAAAAAAAGGATGCCCGCACAGTTCTACCGCTTCGACCAGGCTGTCATCCGGCGATGTACCGCTGATTACAAGCCCGGCCTCGACCAGTTCCTTACGATACTTATTATTAAATTCATAGCGATGGCGATGACGCTCATGTATCATCTTTGCACCATAGCATTTTTCCATTTTTGTTCCCTGCTTAATCCTGCAGGGACAGCTTCCAAGACGCAGAGTTCCGCCTTTGTCAATCGCCTCGCTCTGTCCCAACATAAAATCAATTACTTTATGATTACACTGTTCATCAAATTCCCCGGAATGTGCATCCACAATTCCAGATACATTTCTTGCCAATTCAATGACTGCAATCTGCATCCCAAGGCAGATTCCAAAGTAAGGTATCTGATTTTCTCGGGCATATTTTGCTGATAAAATCATTCCTTCTATGCCGCGATTTCCAAAACCGCCCGGAACAATAATCCCGTTCATTCCTTTTAATAAGTCTTTTACATTTTCGTTCGTGATATCTTCCGAATCAATCCAGTGAATTTTTATAAATGTATTCCATTCATATCCTGCATGGTTCATCGCCTCCGCCACTGACAGATATGCGTCATGGAGTTTTACGTACTTTCCAACTAATCCAATATGTACTTCCTCTGAACGTAAACGGATACGTTCCACCATCTTTTCCCAATCTGTCAAATCCGGTTCCGGTGCTTTCATATTCAGTTCTCTGCACACAACGGAGGAAAAATTTGACTTCTCCAACATCAAGGGTGCCTCATAAAGGTTCTCCAAGGTCCGGTTTTCAATGACGCAATCCGGTTTTACATTACAGAAGAGAGAAATCTTCTGAAAGATAGATTCCTCTAACGGCTTGTCGGAACGCAGAACAATGATATTCGGATGGATGCCCATCCCACAGAGTTCTTTAACTGAGTGCTGCGTCGGTTTTGATTTATGCTCCTCGGAACCGCTTAAATACGGAACCAGTGTCACATGAATGAACAGGCTGTTCTCTCTGCCCACTTCCAGGGAAATCTGACGTACCGCCTCTACGAAAGGCTGTGATTCAATATCGCCAATCGTTCCGCCTATCTCTGTAATCACCACATCCGCTTCTGTCTTTTTCCCCACACGATACACAAATTCCTTGATTTCATTCGTAATATGCGGAATTACCTGAACCGTAGAACCAAGGTATTCCCCTCTTCGCTCCTTATTCAATACATTCCAGTAGACTTTTCCTGTGGTCAGATTGGAATACTGATTCAAATCCTCATCTATAAACCTTTCATAATGCCCCAAATCCAAATCTGTTTCAGCCCCATCCTCGGTTACATACACTTCACCATGCTGATAAGGGCTCATGGTGCCGGGATCTACGTTAATATACGGGTCTAATTTCTGAGCCGCTACCTTCAATCCTCTCGCCTTTAATAGCCGTCCAAGAGAAGCTGCCGTTATCCCTTTTCCAAGACCCGATACAACACCTCCGGTCACAAATATATATTTTGCCATAATCATTTTACTTCCTTACTCAAATTCATTTTGCTTCCTTACTCACATTCCACCGTTGTTATCATTCTTCCTGAAGAAAAAGTACTGCGCTTTGTCATTAATGCCTGACAAACGTGGCACTTGCTAAAGAAGTCCCGTTCAGCCTGCATCTCAAAAGCGTTATTCATACAGGCTATGCGGCTCTCCTTATTCCACATCCTGAAGGGCGTCAAATCCTTCTTCTCCGGTTCTTACTTTTACCACATTTTCTACATCATAGACAAAAATTTTCCCATCTCCAATATGCCCTGTATAAAGTACCTTCTTCGCTGTTTCAATCACATTACGGATTGGAACAGCGCTGACTACAATATTCACCTGTACTTTGGGAAGGAGATTCGCTTCTACCTGTACGCCGCGATAGTACTCTGGTTTGCCTTTCTGAATCCCGCATCCCAGGACATGGGATACTGTCATGCCAGTAATTCCCAGCTTCATCATTGCATTCTTTAATGCTTCAAATTTGGATTCCTTGCAGACAATCTCAATCTTTGTAAACTTCGGAGTTCCTTCTTCAAATGCAGGAACTTTCTTAACCGGAATCGCTTCTGCAACCGGAGTATCACCGGATACGGCCACAAAATCATTTCCTTCTTCAATATACTCTGGAAGCATTGCAAAACCTGCATATGCGGAAGGAAGACCATGTTCTGTCACATCAAGGCCAATCAGTTCTTCTTCTCTGTCTACACGAAGCCCCACAGCCACTTTAATCACAAGGAATGTAACAGTTATCGTAACTGCTGTCCATACTGCAACACCGGCAAAGCCGATAATCTGAAGTTTTAATAAGTCAAAACCGCCGCCATAAAACAGACCGGTTAAAGCTTCTCCCGAAGAATTTGCAATACTGTACCCTGGCGCCGTATCTGTTGCAAATAATCCAACTGCCAGTGTACCCCAGATTCCATTCATGCAATGCACGGCAACTGCCCCGACCGGGTCATCAATATAAAGTACATAATCGAGAAGCCATACGCCAAACACAACCAAAAGTCCTGCAACTGCTCCAATTACCGCCGCACCGAGCGCATCCGTCACATCACATGACGCCGTAATTGCCACAAGCCCTGCTAATGATGCGTTCAGACACATGGAAACATCCGGCTTTCCATATTTTATCCACGTAAAGACCATACAGACAACCGTTGCAACAGCAGGTGCGACTGTTGTTGTCAAGAAAATAGAACCAAGCTGTGCAATGGAAGTTGCGGCCGCCCCATTAAATCCATACCAACCGAGCCAAAGGATAAATACCCCAAGCGCTCCAAGTGCAATGCTGTGTCCCGGAAACGCATTTACTTTCACAACTTTTCCGTTCTTATCTCTTGTGAACTTTCCGATACGGGAACCAAGAATTTTTGCACCAATCAATGCGGAAATACCGCCTACCATATGAATCGCACAGGAACCGGCAAAATCATGGAAACCAAGCTGCGCCAGCCATCCTCCTCCCCATATCCAGTGTGCTTCAATCGGATAAATCAACGCAGAAATAACACCGGAATAAATACAATAGGAAAGAAATTTTGTACGTTCCGCCATTGCACCGGATACAATGGTTGCCGTTGTAGCACAAAATACAAGGTTAAATACAAAGCTGGAAAAATCAAACTCCGCATATGCAGTAAATAAATCAAATCCCGGCCTTCCGATAAATCCAAACAGGTCTTCTCCCATCAGTAAACCAAAACCTATCAGTATAAATACTACGGTTCCAATACAAAAATCCATTAAGTTCTTCATAATGATATTTCCTGTATTTTTCGCCCTGGTAAATCCTGCCTCTACCATTGCAAAACCTGCCTGCATCCAGAATACCAATGCGGCACCAATTAAAAACCAGACTCCGAACACTTCGCAGGATACTGCTTCCTGCACAAGCGCTTTCATAGCTTCATCCATATCTTCTTCCTCCAATCAAAAGTTAAATTTATCAACCTATTTTACACCGAACAGTAAATCCCCATAAGTTGGAAATGGCCAGTATTTCTTTGCCGTCATCGTTTCTGCCTCATCACAGGCGACTCTTAATTCTCCCATTTCTCCTAAAACAGCATCTCGAATCATATAAGATTCTGCTTCCACATCTTCCGCACCCTTAAGTTTCATCACTGCTTCTTCCAATTCATCTGTCTTGATTGCAATCTGTTCTTCCAGTCTTACAAGTTTTTTCATAAGCTCCGTCTCATAATTGCGCGAAATCGAATCATCGACCGCCTTTTTTGCCACCGCTGTATTTGCAAGTTCCAATACATATGCGCTTACTGCAGGGGCAATCTCTGTCTTTGCCATATCAATCATGGTATTGGCTTCAATCAGAACCGTCTTACAATAGTTTTCCAGCATAATTTCACATCTGGACTTAAGCTCCGCTTCTGAAAATACTTTGTGAGACGTCAGCATCCGTACATTTTTTTCATCCAGCAAATGCGGCATACAATCTGGTGTTGTGCGGTAGTTGAGAAGCCCTCTCCTTTCCACAGCTTCCTTAATCCACGTGTCATCATAACCATTCCCGTTGAAAATAATATGTTTATGGTCTTTGATGGTCTTGCGAATCATTTCATGCAGTACATCTTCAAAATTCTCTGCTTTTTCCAGTCTGTCCGCATATATTTTCAAACTTTCTGCCACCGCGCTGTTCAGCATAATATTAGCACAGGCAATGCTGTTGGAAGAACCAAGCATACGGAATTCAAATTTATTTCCGGTAAATGCAAAGGGAGATGTACGGTTGCGGTCTGTGGTATCGCGATTAAACTTTGGAAGTACATCCACGCCCAGCTTCATCTGTGTTTTTTCAGTTCCCGCATAGGGAGTACCGGTTTCAATCGCTTCCAGCACCGCATTCAATTCTTCTCCAAGGAAGATAGAAATAACTGCCGGAGGCGCTTCATTTGCCCCAAGTCTGTGATCATTCCCTGCTGTCGCGACAGAAAGACGGAGCAAATCCTGATAATCGTCCACTGCCTTGATAACCGCACAAAGGAATAATAAAAACTGCGCGTTTTCATATGGTGTTTCACCTGGCGACAACAGATTCACGCCTCCATCCGTAGCCAATGACCAGTTGTTATGCTTTCCGCTTCCATTTACTCCGGCAAACGGTTTTTCATGAAGCAGACACACAAGCCCATGCTTTGCCGCAACCTTCTGCATAATTTCCATTGTCAGTTGGTTATGGTCTGTCGCGATGTTTGTTGTCGTATAGATAGGGGCAAGTTCATGCTGCGCCGGGGCAACTTCGTTATGCTCTGTCTTTGCCAGAATACCCAGCTTCCAAAGTTCCTCATTCAGTTCTTCCATATAAGCCGCAACCCTCGGCTTAATCACTCCGAAATAATGATCGTCCATCTCCTGTCCCTTTGGCGGCTTCGCGCCAAAAAGAGTACGTCCCGTAAATCGAATATCCCTTCTTTGTTCATACATTTCTTTTGTAATAAGGAAATATTCCTGTTCCGGCCCTACGGATGTGCGGACACATTTCACATCGTCATTGCCAAACAGATGAAGGATACGGATTGCCTGCTTATTCAACGCTTCCATAGAACGGAGCAGCGGCGTTTTCTTATCCAGCGCTTCTCCGCCATAAGAGCAGAATGCAGTAGGAATACACAATGTATTGCCCTTTATGAACGCGTAAGATGTAGGGTCCCATGCCGTGTATCCCCGTGCTTCAAAAGTAGCCCGAAGTCCGCCGGAGGGAAATGACGAAGCATCTGGTTCTCCTTTGATTAGTTCCTTTCCGGAAAACTCCATAATCACACCGCCATCGGGAGATGGAGAAATAAAACTGTCATGCTTTTCTGCTGTGACACCGGTAAGGGGCTGAAACCAATGGGTATAGTGCGTAGCGCCATGATACACCGCCCAGTCTTTCATAGCTGCCGCTACTGCATTTGCTACGCCAATATCAAGCTTTGCACCTTCATCAATTGTCTTTCTCAAAGACTGATAAACCTTTGCTGATAAATTTGCTTTCATCACTCTGTCATCAAATACTTTGCATCCAAAAAAATCTGATACCTTCTTCATAATCTCACTCCTTCCAATTTGAAAATAAAAAGACAAGTATAGCTTTCATGGCGCTTTTCCCTGCGCCGTAAAAGACTCCCTTGTCTTTTAAATCAAATTGTATGTATTTTTCATCTATAAAAGTAAAAAGCGTCTCTGAGAACTTCCTCTCAAAGACGCCCTTGCCTTTATGTGTTGGATAATACACCCTTAAAAATCATTTGTCAATCCTTTTTTTATTTTTTTCGCCTCGAAAAAATAAAATGTCCGGTGAAATGCCCGGCGCATACATCTTTTCCAGCGGCAGGAACATGGAGGCCTTCAAAGCGGTCTGTTTCCCTGCATCCTCCATTGTACAATTGACACTAAATAACGTGCTTTATCGCAGTCTGCTCCCCCCTCATTTTCCCTATTCAAATTCCGAGGCCACTGCCGCCCAGAGGCAACCGCATACCGCTTCCTGCCCGTTTACTTTTTGCGGATAATTCACATAGGCTTCATAACTGTCCTGCACACATAACCCCTCACATGCTCCGTAAATATCCACCAGGCTCTGTTCATTGACCGCCGCCCTGCCCACCATACCTTCATAGCCTCTTGCCGCGGCATTTTCATAAGCCGCTCCCCGGACTGTCTTTCGGCGCAGAGCCATCCGAAGCGCATATGTAAACATTGCGCTGCCGGAAACATCGCACCAGTTGCCTTTCCGCCCAGGCTGGTCTACTACCTGATACCAAAGGCCGGTTTCTCCATCCTGGACGGCCAGCAATCCTTCCAGCAGTTCTTTTAACTGCTTTTCCGCTGTAGCCCAGGCCGGATGTCCTTCGGGCACAATATCCAAAACCTCAGATAAAACCAATGCATACCAGCCCAACCCTTCACTCCAGATATAACCTGATTTTCCTTCTTTTCCTGCCCAGGATGCCAGATTGTCTTCACTGTAAGCATGGACCAATAGGCCATCATGGCTGTGGCAATAACGATAAATCAATTCCAGCTGGCGCTGCGTTTCATCAAAGCAGGAAGACTCCTGAAAGGCCCTCCCGTACCTGCAGTAAAACATCTGCCCCATAAAGACTCCATCCACCCACATTTCGCCGGGATACCTGTTCCGGTCATGAAGGAATCCTCCTTCCCGGGTACGGGGATAATCTCCAAAAGCTTCATAAATTCTTCGGCAGGCGGAAGCATACCGCTTCTCCCCAGTCTGTTCATACATCCACACCAATACTGCACCCGCCATCATATCATCCATACTACAGCCTGAAAATCCCTGTATCGTACCATCTTCTTCTACATGGGACTCACAGAATTCCTTAATATACCCAAACAGTTCTTTTTCCTGTGTATTTTCCCACAGTTTGCTCATCCCGATGAGCATATACCCTTGCGGATAGCTCCAGGAACGGTAGGGGTATTCGTCCGCCCTGGGATAGCGTTTCATAATTGTTCCGGCAAGACGCTTTGCAAATTCCATTTTCATCATTTTCTCCATTTCTGCGCAGCTTTTTGCGCGACGGAAGCAAGACCGTAGGAAACAGGAGGGCTTTAGGCGTCCAAACCCTATAAGGCAAAAGGGGCGAAGGAACTACACATCCTCCGCTTCCTTTTATAATCTAAAATCAGCCTGAATAATCAATTTCATACCTTACTTCCACTTCCAACTGTGTCACTGCGCCAGTAGCACCGTGTTCCCGGGTAATCCGCAATATCCTGGAATCCGATACATAACTTTGGTAATGTTCCCCATCTTCCAGCTTTTTCTCGACTTCCTTCGCTTTCTCTTCCGTCAATTCTGCCAAGGGCACCGATGCGATGGCAATCTTATCCGCATAGTCTCCATATCCGGTGAAGCTGTAAATCACCGACTCGTTTATGGCACAGGCATCTTCGGTTACTACACTGAGCGACGCATATACCTCCCCATTTTTCCCAATGCTCACCCCAGTATACACGCTATCCGCATCCAACGGAGTATCCGCAACTATCTCATACCGGTCCATCGTCGAGGTATCGAGAACAGTTACCTCAAACCCTGCATCGTAAATCGTCTGCATCTTTGTCTCGTCCAACGTAATCGCCGTTCCGTCCACCGTCAAAGGGTATATTTCCCCTTCTTCGGCACCACAGCCTGCCACCAATGCCAACAGTATCAGTCCGGCAGCAACGGCAACTACCTTTTCCCAAAATACCTTCCTCATCAGTACTTCTCCTTTCCCCTCTTTTTACCCATCCTGTTTTTATCTATCTTATTTTTCCAGCCACTACTTCCTTCGCATGCTCCAACTGGTTATCATACCCTTCCTCATAATATTTCTCGCTGTCGAACTCATAAACTTCATCCGGCTCTACCCCAATACCATGTATATTGTTTCCGTTGGGGGTAAAATAAGTGCTCACAGTCAGTTTGATGGCCGTTCCATCCGACAGGGAAATTACACGCTGTACAATACCTTTCCCAAAAGTAGTTGTTCCTATCAATTCCCCAATTCCATAATCCTTAATAGCCCCTGCCAGAATTTCCGATGCGCTGGCCGAATATCCGTTAATCAACACAACAAGCGGCTTCTGGAATACGCTTTCACCGTCACAGGAATATTCCGTCCTGTTGCCATCCCTGTCTTCTGTGTATACAATCAGCCCCTTCGGGAGCAACTGTCTGGCGATTTCAACTACCGCCCCCAGGTTTCCACCGGGATTGGCACGCAAATCCAGTACCAGCCCTTCCATACCCTGCCCGTTCAAAGCGGCCATGGCTTCCGTAAACTGCTCTACTGTCACATCGTCGAACTCTGTAATCTGAATATATCCTACTTTATTTTCATACATCTCATATTTTATCGTAGGGCTTTCTATTTTCCTACGCTCCACATCCAATTCCAGATAGTCTTTTTCCCCATCCCTGAAAATTGTCAGATGTACTTTTGTACCTTCTTCCCCTTTAATCTGCGCCACGATTTCCGATAGCTCCATTCCTTGCATAGGATTCTGGTTTACCATATAAATCACGTCTCCATCGCGCAGCCCCGCTTCTTCTGCCGGTGTGCCTTCAAAAACGCCGCTGATATAAGCCATTCCGGTCTGGGAATCCATCCCTACATAAGCACCGATTCCGTAATATATCCCTTCCGTCTGGTCCATCAAGTCCGCCAGGTCCTCTTCCGTATAATAAGTGGAATATGGGTCTCCAAGGGAAGCAATTACCCCTTCATACATCCCGTTAATCATCTCCGATGTATCCACATCTTCCTGATAATAATATTCCTTAATGGCCTGCTCCAATACTTCCAGCTTGCCCATCGTTTGGTCATTCACAAGACCCTTTTGAGCCTTTTCCGCAGTCTGGTCCATTATGCTTTCCATCCTCATCTTATGGATTTCATAAAACTGCTTCACCGTATAAACGCAGCATATAAGAAGAAGGCACAAAATCACTCCCGTAAACATACCATTGCGGAAGCTTTTTCTTTCTTTTTTCCCATCCCCTTTTTCCCTGGGGCTTCTGTTGCTATCAGTACTGTTCAAATATCCGTTTAAATTATATTCCACTATCCTTCATCTCCATATTAACTTCCCAAATAGCTCCTGGGATTAACATAGCTCCCATTCAGTCTTACGCTAAAATGCAAATGGTTTCCCGTAGACCTTCCCGTTGTTCCCACCGCTGCAATATTCTGCCCTTTTGTTACAAAACTCCCTTTTGAAACATACAGTGCCGAAGCGTGCATATAAATGGTATACAGCCCATCCCCGTGGTCTATCATAATATAATTCCCCATGGAGTTGCTGTAATCCGCCGCCACTACATTGCCGTCATATGCCGCCAAAATAGGCGAACCGCCCGGCGCCGCCATATCAATACCGTTGTGGAACTTCTCCACCCCCAGCGTAGGATGCATCCTATTACCGAATTCGCTGGTAATCTTCGTATAGGATGGGGCAGGCCATTTAAACATTCCCCCATCATATTTTATCCTGCTTTCCTCGGCCAGCTTCGCCTTTTCCTCAGCCACCACCTTTTCCAGTATGGCAATCGTTTCATTTTGTTCTTTAATATAGGCTTCGTACTCCGCTATCGCCGCTTCCTTCTCTTCTATATCATCGCTCACCTTTTCGATGGTTTCCTTCTTTTCGTCGATTAAAGAATTCAAAGAAGCCTCTTCGCTTTCCACACCGGCCTTTGCCTCTTCCAGATAGGCATGTTCCTCCTCCAACTGTTCCTTGTATAACTCTATCAGCTCCCTGGTTTCCACATATTTATCCAGCATCTTCCTGTCATAGGCAGAAAGCATTTCTATATACTCCGCCTTATTCAGCATTTCGCTAAAGCTTTCCGAGGAAAAAATAAGTTCCATGTACAGATTATCCCCTTTTTCATACATAAACTTAATCCTTTTCTTCATCGCCGCATATTGATTCTCCTGGTCCTCAATCGCTGCTTCCAATTCCTCCTGAGTCTGTAGGATTTCAGTCTCTTTTGTCTCTATTTTTCCCTTTAAGTCCGCAATCTTAGCCTGTACCGTTGCCAGTTCCCCATCCAGCCGTTCCACATATTCTGCCAAATCTTTTTTAGATTCCTCCAGTTCTTCCTTTACTTTTTTCACATCTGTAAGATTTGACTGAAGTTCTTTTTTTAAATCCTTTGCACTTTGGATTTCCTCTTCCTTTTCCTTAATCAGGTCATTTGTCAGCCCGGATGCCCTGACATTCCATAGCCCGGATATATTCCCTCCCGCCAGGCATGCCATAACCAGGATACACATGACCGCGCACAAGGCTCTTTTCCATCCTCTCATGGCAGTACCCTTCCTAGAGCAAGCATCTGGCAGAAAAAATTTCAGGCATGCTCCAATCAACAACTCCGCCGCAAACAGCGGATACCAATACCGTTACCAACAGCTTTTTATAGCTGCACTTTGCGGCGGCCGCTTATACTCTTAAGTGCTTCCTGACAGTCACAATGCTTCCGATAAATCCAATCCCTACCCCCATCGCAATGGATACTGGAAGCAATGTCTGAAAAATTGTCTCTACCGGCAGGAAATTTAATACCTTAGTAAGCATTGCAAACCTCTCTGTCACATATAAAATCATATGATTATAAATAAAATAAATGATACCCAACGGCAAAAGAGAGCCTATAAGCCCAATCATCATGCCTTCAATTACAAAAGGGGAACGGACAAAAAAGTCCGTAGCACCAATATACTTCATTATATTTATTTCTTCTTTCCTTACAGATATACCGATAGTAACCGTATTGCTGATTAAGAAAATGGAAACGGCAAATAAAATAGCTATGATGCCGAGGGATACATATGCAATCAAAGCATTAACACCGCTCAATGTTGTAGCCGTAATCTCCGATTTATTGATTCTCCTTATATCCTCAATGGACTCCAGATAAGTAACCAAAGCCGGCTGCAAGGACACATCACTTAAATAAATCACGTAATGTGCGGATGAAGACAATGGGTTTTCCGTAAAGCCGTCCACATATTCTCCAAGGTAGTCATCCTTAAAGCTTTCCCATGCTTCTTCTGCCGAAACAAATTCCACATTGGAAACTTCCACCCTCCTGGAAATCATATCGCCTATTTCCGCTATCCTGGTATCGGCAACCCCCTCATTGAAAAATACGGTAACCGATATCCCTTCCTCCGCCGTTTTTACAATATGCTCAAAATTCGTCAAAATTGCATAAAATATACCGAACAAAAACAGGCACGCGCCTATTGTTGCAAGGGATGCCAGCGTAAAAAGCTTATTCCTCACTATATTCCGAAACCCTTGCCCTATCGTATAAAAAAATGTACTAATCCTCATCGATATAACCGCCTTTTTCCTCGTCGCTTACAATGACGCCCTTCTTCATTGTTACAACTCTTTTCTGCATGGAATTTACGATTTCCCTATTATGTGTTACTACCAGAACCGTAGTGCCGTTTTCATTAATCTGCTCTAACAGCTTCATGATTTCCCATGAATTCTTAGGGTCCAGATTACCTGTCGGCTCATCCGCAAGCAGGATGGTCGGGCGGTTAACAAGCGCCCTGGCCAACGCCACCCTCTGCTGCTCCCCTCCGGAAAGCTGTCGGGGCTTCGCCTTATACTTTCCGGCCAGTCCTACGGTAGCGAGGATACTCGGTACATTTCTCTTTATCTCTTTATTGGAAACCTGAATTATGCGCTGGGCAAAGGCCACATTTTCATAGACATTCCTATCTTTCAGCAAGCGGAAATCCTGAAAGACAATTCCCAGGTTTCTCCTGAATTTGGGAATCTTCCTATGTTTGATTTTCACCAAATCATATCCCATCACATTGATATTCCCTGAGGTAGGTGTCAATTCCCGAAGAAGCAGCTTAATCATTGTAGATTTGCCGGAGCCGCTGTCCCCTACGATAAAAACAAATTCCCCTTTATTAATATGTAAATCCACACCATTTAATGCCGGTGCACCTGTGGCATAGGCTTTGCTCACATTCTCAAGCGTAATAATCTCGTTCCCGACCACCGCCTGCCGCTTTCCTCTTCTCTTCTTCCTGTCCTTTTCTAACAATGTATTTCACCCACCTAATTATTTTATCCTCTATTAATATTCAAAGGTCTCCATGTATTTCATATATCTTACTACCATCAGGGCAATCTTAAAAGTTATTGCATCCTCAAAAACCCTCAAATCCAGCCCTGTGCTCTTTTGCAGCTTATCCAGACGGTATACAAGAGTATTCCGATGTATAAACAACTGCCTGGAAGTTTCCGATACATTCAGGCTGTTTTCAAAGAATTTATTTATTGTTGTCAAAGTCTCTTCATCAAAATCATCCGGGCTTTTTCCACCGAAAATTTCCTTAATAAACATTTTGCAAAGCGGTATCGGAAGCTGATAAATCAAACGCCCGATGCCCAGCTCGCTATAAGCCACAATATCCCTCTCGCCAAAGAAAATCTTACCCACATCCAGAGCCATTTTCGCCTCTTTGTAGGAACGGCTTACATCTTTGATTTCCCCTACAATGGTACCGTAAGAGATGCGGATTCCCTCAAGCCCTTCTTTTACCAGGACATTTTCCATGGTTTTCGCCGATTTCTCAATCTCCTTGTTCGGCTCCCCTTCCGAAAGGTCCTTCACCACAATCACATTATTTTCATCCACTGCTGTGATGAAATCTTTGCTGTTTCCGCTAAAATTAGCCCTAACCATTTCCAGCACATTGCTGTCCTTGCTGTTATCCGTCTCAATAATCATAACCACACGCTTTACTTCCGTCTGGATATGCAGCTTCTTCGCCCTGCTATAAATATCCACCAAAAGAAGGTTATCCAATAGCAAGTTTTTTACGAAGTTATCCTTATCAAACCTCTCTTTATATGCGACAAGCAAGCTTTGAATCTGGAATGCCACCAGCTTTCCGATAGTATAAACATCTTCCCCCGCACCACCTGCAATCAGAATATACTCCAACTGCTGTTCATCGAATATCTTAAAATACTGATATCCCTGAATCTCCTGGGAATCCGCCGGCGAACCCGCGAACCCGGCAGCCGCGCCCGCACAGCTTTCCATATCAGGCGTTGTGGACGCTACTTCCTTCCCGTCCACATCCATAACGCATAGCTCTACTCTTGCAATGGACTTGAGGCCATCAATTGTGTTCTGCAAAATTTGATTAGAAATCATTTCCCCACTCCTTCTCTTATCCCCGCCATGCCCCTGTACTGTACTTTTCTTTCTTTATGCAACATTTACAATGCATACTGGGGATAAACTACCGTTTTTCTATACCCATTTCTCATTTTAATTTAAAAACACAAAAAAATCTATACTATCCTTATATAAATTTGTGTATTTTTTATGTATTTATAGAAATTTAATATTTTCTTCCCCTATACAACTTTCACAACTTCCAATATACCAAATTTTTCCATAAAATATATCTAAAACCAAAAGCAAGCAAACCTGAAATGTTGCACATTTCAAATCTGCTTACTCTCCTTTTTCGCTTCCATCATTAAATCGGTTCATCCGCCTTTGAAATATCTTTTTGTAAACCTTATCCATAACCTTTTTGCTTAATGGCTCCTTTGTCCTGTCAAATATCATGTCCTTTGAAATGCCCAGCCAAACTTCCGCATTAACTAACAGCTTCGCCTCCATCATCCATCTTTCCTGCCTTCCGGATGGCATCCGGGATATCACTGCTGTCGGTGCAATATCATTTATCCGGTTAATAATTTCATCTTCCACTTCGGCTGCCACACTGTTGCCGCCGATTAAAACCCCGTTCTGCAGCGCCTCCAAATCTTCGCGCAACAGTTTGATTTCGCCCTCCGATTCTGCCAGGAGATATATCTTCCTGTCATTTCGAACCATCCTGCGTAAAAATTCTTTCAGGAAAACAAGGTTGTCCACCTCATATTGCCTGCTCGCCGACTTAATCCCTGCTACCCTCAAAATATCCGCATCCCCGCACAAGGTCATGTCCATAGCTTCTATTGCATTTTTTTCCTCTGCATCCTCCCCTGCCATAATCAGCATTGGGGTTGTAATGTATAAGATAGTTTTTAGCCCACCGCCCTTGACAAATTCGTCCAGCATGAACAACGATTCCTTCAGGGAATAATCGGTAAGCGCCACTCCCAATATATTTAAATTCTGCATAACCCACCATTTCCTAACTTGCCAATTATAACAAAAATATGCTATAATTGCAATATAAGGTTTTTTCTTTTACACAAAAAGGGAAAATCGCAGCGGCAGCTATATTTGGATTTTGGCTGCTGCATCATTAAATAGGAGGTGATAAAATTGGATATACCTGCATTATCAATGGCTCTTTCCCAGACACGGACGATGAGCGCAGTAGGGACTGCAGTGCTTGCAAAATCCCTGGATACTTTGGAAGCGACCGGCGAACAAATGGTAGACATGATGGCTTCTTCCATGGAACTTTCTGTCAATCCGGCAGTAGGAGCCAATATAAATCTTTATGTGTAGCCTGCGCTACACTGCCCGTCTTATACGAGCAGTAATTCCAGGCTCATGAAAAAAAATACGATTACGATTGCGATTAAAAGAGGAACGGTAATTACCTTTCCTTCTTTTTTAAACTTTCTTGTTCTCCAGATGGCGCGGAGGTTGTCTTCGCGCTTTTCATTTTTGGCAATCCAGGCGAGGACACATCCCGCCAGTGAGGTGGTAACGGCGGCTATAATCAGATATACGCTGATAGCCAGTATCATCATATCCGTTGTCAGCGCGTCCTGCGCTTCCATGAGCTGCTGCTCCCCATAATCCACTAAATACATGAGGCACACCTGCTGTGAATTAAAAGTTATATGAACCAATATGGAGCTCCATATGCTTCCTGTGGCTTCCACCAGAAGGACCATGGCAATTCCTATTACAAAAGCATAGGCGGCCTGGTTAAAGTTCATATGCATCAGCGCAAAAATCATAGATGACAGCACTAAAGCCTGCATCATGGTACCGGTTCTCTTATATCCATGGTAGATAATTCCCCTGCATACCAATTCTTCGCTCAATGGCCCCAGAATTCCCATCAAAGCCAGCATAACCAAAAAAGGGGTATCCAATATTTCGCCGCTTACTGCTGCTACCGCATTATCCACAAAACACATGGATATCAGGTTAATCAGGCTTACCAGCGGCATGAACAGAAATGTAAAAAGCACCGTCATAAGCGCCGAAGATATTTTGAACTTATGGAAACCTGCAAGTTCAATCAAATTATCCCGCGCAGCCAAAACCCCTATTAATGACGGCACTAAAACAATCATCTGGCTTACTATTAAATTGGAAACAATCCCTAATTCAAACACCGGATATACCACCAACAATAATACTACCAAAGCAATGTTCAGCAGTACTATTGCCAGAAATATCCAGTTTACTTTCTTAGCATTCATCATTCGCCCTAATTTTCCATCATAAAGTTAACCAGCTTTCCAATATCTTCCGGTTCATAAGCGATTAATTCCAGTTCTGAAATAGTTCCGTCGGAAAAAATGTTCGCCATGGAAACATATTGTGAAAGCTTTGACTTCAGGTTCAGCCTGTCGCCTTCCCCGGTTACCAGCTCCACTTTACCAACACAACTGTCGATTACTTTAAAAAACTTATCAATATCGGTTATGTTTTGTACTTTCATAAAATATCTCTCCTTTCTTTACTCACACATTGATTATACTACATCCTTATGCGAATGCAACTATAATTTTCAAAGCCATACGCCGCTATCAGCCGGCCTGCCATCTTATGGCCGTGGCTAATTCCTCCGGATACTTTTTTCTGTTATTGTGATTTTCCCGGCCTTTAATAAATGTCCTACTGCACGTTTAAACTCATTTTTGCTCATCTGCATCTCACGCTTAATCGTTTCCGGGGAAGCTTTGTCATTAAAGGGAAGCACGCCATCATATTCCTCCAACACTTCTAATATTTTGTCTGCATCCTTCCCTATCTGCAAATATGCTTTCTCACGGATGCTCAAATCCAGCTTGCCGTCTTCCTTAACCCCTGTAACTCTGGCAGAGACCAAATCGCCCACTTGTAAATCACCATAGATTTCTTTCGCAGGAATCAGCCCGGAAAACTTGTCATCCACAGCTACAAATGCCCCGAAGTTTTTGCTGATTTCATATACATGGCCTTCTACCCTGTCATCCTTTTTATAACCGCTGTCCGTATCCAGGTAAGTATATACTTTCATGGTAGCGCACAGCCTGTCGCTTTTGTCGATGTAAAGGGCCACCAGGCATACATCCCCCGCATTCACCTGTTTGGTCTGCTCCCTAAAGGGCAAAAATAAATCTTTTTCCAGCCCCCAGTCCAGAAAAGCACCTATTTTTCCCACCTGGGATACGCGTAAAAGCGCCACTTCCCCCAATGTAAGCTTCACTTCATTGGTAGTCGCAATCAGTCGGTCATTGGAATCCCTGTAAATAAACACTTCCAGTTCGTCACCGATGCCCGTTCCCTCCGGCACCTGCTTTTTGGGAAGAAGCACCCGCTCCTCTTTTTCCGCCTCCTCCGGGGCAACATATACCCCGAAATCCACGCTTTTTACCACTGTCATCTTTTGTTTTTCACCTAATTTAATCATAATCTCCCTCATTTCTGTGCTGCTGCTTTTATTTTATGCATTCTTTAAAAATTTTATGGCAAAGTACAAAATCCCGGGCCTGGCTGCCGCTTCAATTCCACAACACAGTATGGCTCTCCTTCCCGGTTGTTCAAGGAAATTGCAGCAATTCCCTCCTCCCCGTAGTATACCACAGGATAAATTTTATCCCCGAGGTGCGCCTGTTTCTTATATTCCGCCCTCATCTGACGGATGGTGCATCCCTGTTCCTGCAAATATTTGGCTGGAAGGCTTTCCATTGCAATACGGATATATTGTCCGTTATTTACATGCTGGTTCGTGTCAAGATGATGCGGCCTTATCTCTATGGATTCCATCCGGACGCCGCCGTCCCCGGGAAGGGCAATCTTCCTCGGCGCGTAATCCATTGCCAGTTTTTCCTCCAGCACGTATGCCTCCATCATCTCTGCCGTGGGTTTTGCCGGGCGCATATTCTCCATATCCATCAGTGTCCAAAGGGTATTGGCACATGCCAGCCTCTCCCCCTCCTCTGTTTCCATAAGAAAATTACGGTAGCCAAAAAAGCCTTTAAATTCATAGGGGGCTGTGCCGATTACCACCCTCTCCCCAAGGCTGGGATAACGGTCCGCCACAATCTGCCAGGCGCTCATCACCCAAGCCAGATGCCGTTTCGACAAATATGCCACACCCACACCCAGGTCCTCCGAATGGAAGGTAGAGCAGTCCTGAAAATAATCCAGCAGCGATTCCATAGATAGGCTGCCGCTGCTATCTACTTCACTGTACCGGATGCGGCTGTTGAATTGGTACATCCCATAATCACTTCTTTCTTCAAATAATATATTTGCCTAAAGATTGATTATAACACTTTAGGCAGATGACTGCAATTGATTTTCTAAGCGCCGTAAAATCAATTGTAACAGTTCAGCCTCCAATGTTATTAAGTTAGCACCTCAGCCCAGCCGCGAGGGAAATAAAATGCTTAAGGAGCCCCTTAAAAAGCGTCGGCACTTGGTGAGGTAGTTCA
>QXWV01000016.1 GCA_009911195.1 Lachnospiraceae bacterium
AGGAGCGTGGCGACGGAGCATTTTATTTCCCTCGCGGCGTCCGTCAGCTTGCTGACACATTTCATTTGGACGCCCGCGTGCATAAAAAAGTATGGCATAGATTATTTCAGAACCCATGCCATACCTTTTGACTTCACCGATAAAATTTTTAACCGCTTATGCCCAGGGCACCGCCGCCCCACCCCTGATAAATACTGGGATTTCATCCAATGATGCCCTAACTTGCACGATTTGCCCTCCTTGATACGTTTCTCCGCTCCAGGCATTTGCCCATCGTGCCCCTCCTGGCAAATCGGGCAAATACACCTCCCTGTCCCTCATACCTTCATACATCACTGGGGCTACCAGAACATCCGGCCCAAACATGTATTCTTCATAATCCGTCCAGCAAGCTTCATCCTCCGGGAACTCATAAAACAGATGCCGCATAACAGGCGTTCCCTTTTCATGGGCTTCCTTCATCAATCCGGTTATATATGGTTTCATCCGTTCCCTTATAAACAGATACTTCGTACAGATTTTCTCCACCTCCGGCCCATAAGACCAGACTTCATTATCCGCACCTGACAGACATGTCGCCCCTCCTGTTGTACCATATTGCGGTTTGTGCGGCTCCCGGTCTCCATGCAGCCTCATGACAGGGCAAAATGTTCCGTATTCAAACCATCTTATCAGCAATTCGTGGAACTTTGGGTCATCCACCCATCCTCCGTGAAACCCTCCGATATCCGTTGTCCACCATGGAATCCCCGCAATGCCCATATTCAAACCTGCCGCATACTGATTTCTCAATGTCCGGAAATCCGAATGGATATCGCCGCTCCACACCAATGTGCCATACTTCTGGCTTCCTGCCCACGCACACCGCAATAGATTTACAATATTTTCCTGCCCTTCCTTTTTCATCCCGTCAAAAAAGGTCTTAGCGTACATTACCGGATAGATGTTCCCGATTTGTACATTGGGGCCAAGATAGTACCGGTAATTGTCAAAATCATAAACCGAATATTCCGGTTCTGCCTCATCCAGCCAGAAGATACGGACGCCTTTATCATAATAATTTTTCTTTACCTTTTCCCATACATATTCCCTGGCGTTGGGATTCGTGGCGTCATAATGTATGGTATTCCCCTGGTAATCCATGCTAATCCGGAAGCCGCGGTCCGTCCTGATTAAATATCCCCTCTGCTTCATCTCCTCAAAGTTTTCGCTCCGGTAATCCACAGTAGGCCAGATGGATACCATTAATTCAATGCCCATCTGCTTCAGTTCCGCTATCATAGCATCCGGCTCCGGCCAATAAACGGGGTCAAATTTCCATTCCCCCTGCATCGGCCAGTGGAAAAAGTCAATCACAATCACGGAAATCGGCAGCCCTCTTTTTTTATATCCCCTTGCCACCTCCAACAATTCTTCCTGAATCTGATACCGTAGTTTGCACTGCCAGAAGCCCATCCCGTAATCCGGCATCATCGGCACTTTTCCCGTCACATTGGCATAGGCTTCTTCAATCTCTGCCGGGGTATTCCCCGTCGTCACCCAATAGTCCAGCATCTTTGTGGAAAACGCCTCCCAGGTTGTTATATTTTTCCCAAAGGTGGCGCGCCCCACTGCCGGATTGTTCCAAAGAAACCCATAGCCCAAAGAGGATAATACAAAAGGAACGCTCGCCTGGGAGTTACGGTGCGCCAACTCCAAGTCAATTCCTTTCAAATCCACGTAAGGCTGTTGGTACTGCCCCATCCCAAATAAATGCTCCTTCTCATCCAATGATTCAAAACGCATAAAAACACGGTAATCCCCGCCCGGAATCGGACAAAACTCCCTGGCATCCACTTCCAGCGCCGAACAGTAATCCACTTTAATATCGCGCCGGTTTCTCACATATTCATCCAGCAATAGTTTCCCATCCTGATTATAAAAGGAAAGCTTCCCCATTGCCGAAAACCGGGCGCACAGCTTCCCATTCCGGATTTCCGCCCTTCCATCCCCATAAATAGAAATCTCCGGTGCACATTCCTTCACCTTTTCGCTCAATGCCCAATTTTCCAACGGCATTTTTGCCATTTTAGCAGCCCTGACGCGCAGGCTGTTTTCACCCCAAGGCTCTATCCACAATTCTTCCCCGTCATAACGGTAAACCAGCCGGTTTCCTTCCTGTGTAAAACAAATCTTTTCACTGTCCGGCCTTTTATCATTAATTACTTTGCCCTGCATTGCCACTTCATTTGCCATATAGTATCCGCCTTCCTTTCATGCCAGTTTCACTTTTCTCCTTTGGCATCTTCCTCTCCTCCTTCATCACCCGATTTCATCCCTGTCATACATCGCCACCATATAAGGATGCCCTTCCCGGTATTCCGTCAGCGGATGGGGATTCTCCACCCGCCCAATCTGCCGCACATTTTCCCCCGTTATGCCGGTTATGGCATCCCCTAAGTCTTTCCTGCATTCCTCTATTCTTTTCCACAGTTTTTCCACTATTTCGGGATACTCGTCATACAAATCCCTTTCCTCTCCTATATCATCCTTTAAACAATAGAGCAGCCGCACTGATTCACCATCCTTGGCCACATGCATCTTCCATTCCCCCTCCCGCACAGCTTCCAGGTTTTCCTTTAAATAATAAAAGAATTCCTTTCTGGGAGATTCTTCCTGGCGAAGCAGCACGCCGCTGATATCCACTCCATCTATAAAGTTGGGAAGCGGCCTTTGAATGCCACACAATGACATTATTGTGGGCATGAAGTCTATATTAGATGCCAGCTCGCCACAAACGCTGTGCTCAGGTATATGCCCCGGCCAATAGGCAATGCATGGAACACGCATCCCCCCTTCCCAGGTTGTTCCCTTATTCCCCTTTAATGGCCTGTTGCTGCCTCCGTGGTCTCCCCTGCCTCCATTATCGGAGGTAAAAAGAAACAGCGTATCCTTTTCCAGATTCCTATGGCGCAGTTCCTCCAAAACGCATTTTACTGCCCAGTCAATGCAGGCCACGCAAGCCCCGTAATCCCCATTCCCGGATTGCCTGACAAATTCTTCCGATGTATAAAGGGGCAGATGCACGTGCATATGGGCAAAGTATAAGAAGAAAGGCTCTTCCCTGTCAGCACGGATAAACCTTACAGCCTGCTCCACATACCTTTCCGTCAGGGAGCGTTGGTCAGGCTGCTCTTCAATTACCTCTTTCCCGTCCATTAACGGCAAAGGAGGATTGTTTTCCCTCGTAACCTGCCGCCCCATATCATTGCTGTAAGGCAATCCGTAGTATTCATCAAAACCATGATTCAACGGGAGGAATTCTTCCTGGTCCCCGCAATGCCATTTCCCTACGATTTTCGTCCGGTATCCAGCTATGCGCAAGACATCCGCCATAGTTACTTCATCCGGGTTCAGCCCCACGCCTTGCCCCGGAAACAGCACCCATTCCCCGTCGAAAGTTCCAAAACCGATTCTTGGAGGATAACACCCTGTCAGCATCCCACCCCTTGAAGGGGAGCATACCGGCGAAGCCGCATAAAAATCCGTAAACCGCATTCCATGCTCCGCCAAATAATCAATGGTTGGAGTCCTGTTTACCTCCGAACCATAACACCCCAAATCCCCGTATCCCAAGTCATCGCAGTTCATCAATATAATATTCGGCTTTTTCTTCCATCCCTGTTCCATATAGTACGTCTCCTTTCCACAGTAAAAACATGCGTACACAGCTTACCTTACCCCTTAATCCCGGTAGCCACAATCCCCTCCACGAAATACTTTTGCGTAAACAGAAACAGAATCAATAAGGGCAAAATAACCAAAGCCGTAGCCGCCATCAGCAGATTCCATTGAATAGAATATTCCGTAGTAAACTTAGATATCACCGCCACTTGCACCGTCATTTTTTCGTTGTTGTTCACCATAATCAAAGGCCAAAGATAATCGTTCCATGTCTGCGAAGCCTTTAAAACCGCAAGGGTAGCTAAAATGGGCTTGCTCAGGGGCAAATAAATGCGGAAATATGCCATGAACCGGGAGCAGCCATCAATTTTCGCCGCATCATCCAGGGAAACCGGGAAATTCATATAAAACTGCCTGCATAAGAAAACGCCAAATGCCCCCGCAATATATGGGATAACCAATCCGGCATAAGTATTAATCATTCCGGTACCTCCATGCCCCAGTAAGTCATTCCCCCCTGCCAGGGGAAAATTTTTTAAATTGACAAAAACCGGAATCATTGTAATCTGCTGAGGTATCATCATTCCTGTCAGCGTGAAAAAGAACAGCACATCCCTTCCCCTGAACGGGATACGGGCAAACCCATATCCCGCCATGGAATTTAAAACCAAGCTTATTGCCACCGTAATCACCGTCACGATAAACGTGTTGGCAAAATAAACCTCCCAATCCCCTTTTTTCATAGCTTCTATGTAATTGGCAAACAGCCACTTTTCCGGTTTCCAAACAAACCGTGAAGCCAAAATCTCCGGCATACTTTTTAAAGAAGTCAAAATCATTAAAAAAAACGGTATAAGGAAAACAAGGCACAATACGGACAAAAGCACAATTGCCAGACAATTCCCCCATTTCTTCCTTTTCACCATAAGAGCCACGCCCCTTCCTTCCCTCATCCGATATCGGTATCCTGCCCCTGATTCCCAAACCGGAAATTTACCAATGTTATCAAGCAAACAGCCAAAAACAGCATCACAGACATGGCGGAAGCGTACCCCATTTTAAATTGGGTGAACCCCCTTATATAAATCTGGTGGACAACAGTTGTTGTTGTGTTTAACGGCCCTCCGTTGGTAAGCACATTTACCTGTTCAAACACATTAAAAGAAGCAATGCATGAAGTGATAAACAGGAAAAATGTTGTAGGCTGCAGCATAGGAAGCGTGATATACCAAAACCTCTGCACCCGGCTCGCCCCATCAATTTCCGCCGCCTCATAAAGATATGCGGGAATGGCTTTGATTCCTGACAAATAGATGAGCATGCAATATCCCATATTTTTCCATATGCTGATAAATACCACGCATCCCATGGCCATATCCGGGTCTTTTAGCCAATCATAGGTCTCCCATCCCAATACCCGCAATATTTGATTCACCACTCCGGCCGAAGGGTCAAAAATCCATAGCCATATGGTAGATGCACAAACCATGGAAATCAAATATGGCAAATAAAAACCGGTCCGTAGAATATGAAACCCTTTACTTTCACGGCTCATCCACAAACCGAAAAGCAAGCCCAAAACCATGGTTGGCACAATATACATTGCGGAATAAATAAATGTGTTCCATACCGACTGCAGGAAAATAGAATCCTGGAACAAATTCCTATAGTTTTCCAGCCCAATGAAATCCCTCGTTTTATATAAATCATAATTGGTAAAGCTATTTACTGCCATATTCAAAATAGGCAGCAATACCATATACAAAAAGAATAAATAAAAGGGGGCTATAAATACATAGCCTATAGGCTCATTGCCAATCCGGCCCAATCTCTTTTTACTCTTTCCTGCCATCATAAACCTCTTTCTCCTTCGCCGGGCAACCTCACCATAGCATTTTCGACTCCTTTTCACATGTCCTCAACATATCATCCCCATTCCACGCCATGGCTACTCGATTTCAGACAACAATTGATTGTAAGCATCGTCCAATGCCGTTTTCGCATCTTTTTTCCCATACATAGCTTCTTCAAAAGCAAGCTTAATCGCTTCTTCAAAGGCCGGAGCCCATTCTACTTTCGGCATTCCCTGGGTATGGGAAAGCGTTTCTAAAAATGCCGGCCCAATCTCAGGATATGTTTCGATATACTTTTCGCTCAATGACAGTTTTACCGCCGTAGCTCCGGTTTCCTCTATCAGCTTCCCAACGGATTCATCCGCAAAAAGGTATTCCATAAATTTCCATGCCTCTTCCTTGTGTTTACTTTCTTCGCTGATAAACATAATCTGTGCCCCACCAAAGGTACTGATTTTCTCCCTTCCTACTCCACAGGAAAAGCCTAGCTGGTCAATCCATTCCACACCATCCGCCTTTAATGCCGTATAGTTGCCCACCCCTGCATAAGTCATAGCGGCATTTCCCAGCAAAAACGGGTTCTGGTCTTTATTCCTGATATACGGTATTACCAGATTTTTCTCACCATACTTGGCCAGATATTCTAACGTCTCTATTGTTTTGTCATCATTAAATGTAGGTTTGTTATTTTCTTCATCCACCACCAGGGAGCCATTTTGTCTGGCAAAGGGTATCAAAGTCTGGTGTTCGCCTGAAATCGGAAAAGCGAATCCTGCCCGCACCACATCATTTCCTTCCCATACAGTCAGTTTCTCCGCATATTCCAACAGTTCTTCCCATGTTTCCGGTGGGGAATCCGGGTCCAGGCCAGCCTCTTCAAAATAATCTTTTCTATAAAAGAACACCTGGGCGTCTATTACAATGGGCAATCCGTATTGCTTTCCCTGATAGCTGCCGATTTCATATGCGTTTTCCATATAATTGTCCTTTTCCGGCCATCCTTCAATAAATTCGTCCAGCGCGGCATATTGGCCCATAGAAGCCCGCAGCGCGATTGTACTGATGGGTGCCCGTACCAGGTCGGGGGCAGAACCTCCCGCGTACAAAGTATTCAATTTTGTTTCCAGGTCAGTTCCAAAATTTACCTGCTGGTATTCAATCGTTATATTGGGATGTTCTTTTTCATAGGCTGCAATCAGTTCTTCGTAAGCCTTTTGTGTGGCCTCATCGGTTCCTGCCCTTAAAAAAGTTAATGTTATAGGTTCTTCCGATGACAACTCCGCCTGCTCCGGAGCCTTTTCGCCCTCAGCTTCCCCACATCCGGCTATCATTCCGGCTGTACAAACAATTGCCAATAAGAGTGCTGCGATTTTCTTCCGTTTCATAATCAACTCCATTTCTGCGCGGCTTTCGGATTCATTTTTATGGCGGCCATGTTCAAAGCCTTTTCAGTTTATCAGGTTTGCAGATGCCGCGCCGACACAAACCTACACCTAAAAACTTTGCTATTTTTCATGGTTTTATTATAGCAAACCAGATAAATGAAAAATATAGCGGCTGTTTATACACTTTGTTCCTATTTTCAGGCCATAAAAATTCCATAAAACCTTATTTTTCCGATTGTTGTTTTCTTAGGATATTTTGTTCAAATCATCGCATCTTCCTGAAAACGGATTCCATCGGCTGGCTATCCATCCTTTCTCTTGCTATAATATATTTTATGGTTAGAGTATCAAAAGCCCTGCCCGCAGATGGTTTTTGGCAAAGTGCCTGGCACTATGTTTTAACAAAAGCAGCGCAGAAATGGAAAGGTCATGGTTATTCATAATGAAAATAAAGTTAAATAACATACAATCAAAACTGTTTGTTTCTTACGGGATATTATTGGCCATTATTTCCATCATTTTTTCCATCCTTTATTCCGTGTCCAAACATACCATTCAAAAAGCTGCGATTGAAAGTTCCTATTATACCGCACAGGTTATGGCAGAAAAGCTTAATTCAGAAATGGAATATCTATTAACCGTAAGAGACCAGATTTACAGCAACACCAGCGTAAACAAATATATCAATGCTATCCGCACCAGTACGGATTCCTGGTTCTCCCATTACTATTTATCCAAGTTAAACACAGCCATGGATAATTTTACCCACATGCTGATACGGGGCAGCATCAATTCTGAAATTATTATTTTTTCCCCTTCCAAAGGGCTACTATATTATTCCTGGACATCCATAGATGACTTTTCCCCGCAGGGCGAAAATTCACAAGGGCAAATAGCGGCCGATATCAATGCCCTCTTTGCCCAAAATGGCCAGGCAAAAATATCCTGCGAAAGGCTTCGCAGCAGTTATAACCCCAATACTTCCGGGGAATCCTATTTATATTTTTATCAAGCACACAAAAACCCCTACTCAGGATTGTGCGACTATTATATTATTATTGGCGTGCCGAAGGAGGGTATGGAGGAATATTTTTTCCCATTTGAAAAAAACGATTACGGGGTTATATATGTCGATGACCAAGAATACATCATTTACTCCAACCTGGCCGATGCCCCGGAATATTTTGACCAGATGGATTTCCAGGACGAAAATATAGAGGATGCCCCCACCGTTTCCTATCAGGGGAAGGAATATATCCAATTGAGCATACCTATTGGCGCTGCCGGCTGGACGCTCGTCCACCTGCTTCCTGTCCAGGAGATTTTGAGCGGCTTAAACCACTGGTCCATCCTCATCGTCCTGGCGCTGGTTTTTTTGGCCATGGGCCTAATCGGTGTATGTATTTATCTGAACAGGAGCATTATTTACCCCATACGCCAGCTAGATAAAAATATCCAAAAAGTAAAGGCAGGCGAAACGAACCTTTTACCCCCTCATATCCAGGCAAATAATGAAATCAGCAGATTAGGCTTAGAATTCTACGATATGATACAGCAGCTACATGTTCTCCAACA
Organism: Lachnospiraceae bacterium; assembly: GCA_009911195.1. Taxonomy (GTDB): domain Bacteria; phylum Bacillota; class Clostridia; order Lachnospirales; family Lachnospiraceae; genus Kineothrix. The sequence goes on from QXWV01000016.1 coordinate 8,477, forward strand.
ACAAATGCTGTTAAAAGAAGAGCAAAAAAGGGATTTGGAAATTGAAGCCTTACAGGCGCAAATCAATCCCCATTTTATGTATAATACCATCGGCTCTATTAAAATGCTGCTTCGTTTAGGGCGGAACGAACAGGCTATATCCTCCTTATCCGCTCTGGTGGATGTGCTGAAAAACACAATTTCCCGTTCGGACAAAACCATATCGCTGGAAGAAGAACTTAACATTTTAAAAAGCTATATTTATATTCAGCAGCGCCGTTATTCCGAATTTCAATTTGAGGTCACGCTTCCGGAAGCGTTAAAAGAATATCATATTATGCGTTTTCTTATCCAGCCGCTTATTGAAAACAGCCTGCTGCACGGATACGGGGAAATCAATCAAAACACAAAAATATCCGTTTCCTTCTCCGCCGATTATCCTAACCGCATTCTAAATGTTTCTATCCGGGACAACGGATGCGGCATTACGCCTGAAAAATTACAGGACATCCTGACAACACCGCAAAAAACAAGGGGATTAAACGGAATCGGCATCAAAAATATTATGGAGCGAATCAGGCTCAATTACGGCAGCCCATATTCCATCCAGTTCCAAAGCAGCGCTAACCAAGGGACTACTATTGTTCTGGTACTTCCTTTAATCCCATGAGCCATGAGGCAAATAGACATGCAAACGTGGATATTTAACTAAAAGAGTGGAGGAAAATGCTTATGAATCAGCAAATTAAGGTTTTAATTGTAGATGACGAACAAATCATCCGGGAAGGGCTGCGCTTGACCATTGACTGGGAAAAATATGGATTTACCGTTATCGGCTCCGCTTCCAACGGAGAAAAGGCACTTCTTTTGTGCGAAGAGCAATCCCCCGACCTGGTCATCACCGATATCCGTATGCCCGTTATGGACGGCCTGGAATTAACGAAAGAATTAATCGCACGCTATCCCAAAGTCAGAATTATTATATTATCCGCCTATGATGATTTCAAATATGCCCAAAAGGCAATTTCCTATGGCGCAAGCGAATATTTGCTCAAATCCGAACTGGAATGCGAGCACTTATTAATGTTGTCCTTAAAAGCCGCGGAAAGCATTTTCTCTGAGCGGAAATTACAAATGGAATCCGAGCAGTACAAGCTGCAATTTACCAGGCATCTTGCCGAATTGCAGAATAATCTTTGCTGGAATCTGCTGATTTCCCCTCAATACCCCCGGGAAATCAAAGGGGAAATCTCACGGCTTTCTATGGACTTACGAGAAGATAGTCTGCTTTTAGCCCATGTTTATGTGGAAAGGGATGAAGCTGCGGCAAAATGCCCTGCCTTTGATTCCTCCGGGCTGCCCTGCCTCCATCCCCAATTCGCTCCGTCCGGTTATTGGCTGGCTTCCAGTGCCAATCATTATATTTTTATCGGGAATTTGAGCGCTTTTGGCCAGCCGGCTTCCGGCCTGGCCTCTTCTGGTATGCATACTCCCGGTTCAGACGCTTCCAATGCCATGGAATCCCTTCTCTCTAGCGGCATGGCAGCATTTGGCGAAGAGCTCTCCGCCAATCTCCAGAGTCCTTGCAGCATTTTTTACAGCCCTGTTTTTTCAGGATTTGAAAATGTTTATCAGCATAATGAAGCCATCCGGAAATACAGCCAGACATACTTATTTTATGAAAAGCCTGGCATTTATCTTTGTGCCCCCTCCTCCCTCCCTGGGAATCCGCTTTCCGTTATGCCAATCATTACAAAATATATCCAATTTGTGGAATGCGGCCAGCTTTCATCCGCATCGGGCCTCATTCACGAAATCTGCTCTTCCCTTCCCCGCCATATGTATTTTCCCTATGACGTGAAAGAGCTCCTTGCTTTAAGCTGCTCCATTTTGGAAGAAAAAGCAGCAAATATAGAGGAATCCCCCAGGATTTTTCCTGGCAGCCCTTTTTCCGGATTGCGGGAATCCTCTGCCCGGAATGAATCTATCCATAAAAGCCTTTTCAAACACAAAAAGCTTTCTTCCCTGCTGGAAAATTATACAGAATGGGAATCCGCCCTTTTACATCTGATTGAACAGAGCCTATATCCATGCCATTCCATCGTCAAACAGGCAATTCAATATATCCACAAGCATCTGCACGAAGAAATCACGCTGCAGCTAATCGCCAGCGAAATATATTGTAACCCCACCTATTTATCCCAGGTTTTTAAAAAAGAAGTCCATATGAACTTTTCCGACTTTTTAATACAGACCAGGCTAAAGCGGGCTATGTTATTGCTTGCCACCACTCCCCTGCCCATCGGCGAAATCGCCGAACAAGTGGGCATTCCCAATCAAAGCTATTTCAGCCGCAGCTTTATCCGCTTCGCCGGTATGCAGCCCAGTAAATACCGGCAGGAGTTTTCGGGCTGGACGGTATAAATACTGCATTTTTGACCTGATATACTACAAAAATGCCTGATTCCACTTTATTACGAATCTGCTCAACTTCACGGCTATATTTTTCTGCATTTATACATAATTCCCTGTATACCGCTTCCGGAATCACGCCACGAAGAAACTTGTACGTCTGATTTTTGCAATGGAAAAATCAGGGCAAGCGTATATTCCTGCTACTTAATTTTTTCTGCAAATTTCAGTATGACACTTTGATATCTCCTTTTTGAGTGCCGATACCAACACTCTGTGTGTCATGCGGTTTTCAAGGTTCTAAGAATCATTTTTTGATTCTTTTATATCTGAAGTGCGTTTCTGCAATTCATTCAAAAATTTTAAAATTTTTTATTTTAGTTTTGACTTTTAATAGTTAGTCTTTCTTTTAAATAAGGCATTTGAAACCGAGTGCCTTTGCCTTATTTCCCAAACAAATCGCTATGTGTGCCTGTCCTTGCCAGTGTCAGTTCACCGCCTGCCAGTTTACGGATAATGTCATCAAGAAGACCAATATCAAAATGGCGCTTCATTGCCAGCTTATAGTCTTTCTTGAATTGGTTCGTCCAGACAATATCCAGATGGTTCATTCTTTTAGCGCCTGGAGAGCGTCCTCTACGTCAGAATAACGTTTTACAGATGGATTATGGGCAATCCTTTCTGCTTCCAGCATTGCCGCAACCGTTTCTTTGTTCGGCTGTTCCATGCGAACATCAAAGGGGAAACCGCCGACCCGGAGCGACTGACGAAGAAACACATTAATAGCGGTGGTAAGGTTGACACCCAGCTCACCGTAAAGGGCTTCACACTGTTTTTTAATATCGCTGTCCATACGGACACTGAAATTAGTTGTGTTAGCCATATCTATCAGCCCTTTATTGATATCATCCATATCAGCAGTCACAATAAAACAGAAAACTCAGTTTCTCTTTAATATCTTTTCCCCACTTTCCCGCTTTTCTGTTTGCCAGAATTAATCCTCCCAACAAACTTCACCTTTTTAATCTCTGTATTCCCCGCAAAACCTCTGTTTATGCTCATTTGAAGCATCTCCAAATTGACCTATGGATTGACCTATCACTCTTTATTTCTCGTCAAATCCTCATTCTTTATACTCCTTTTGTATTTTCCTCAAGTTCCAAAAGAATTTTATCTTTCAGTTCTTCATACAGCACAACAGCTTCCTCAATATCCTTTTTCACTACACAAAAATCATCCTTATATCTACTGGATGCTTCCCAATCTGAAATAATAAAAGATTTTTCTTTCAATTTATCAGATACGGTAAATCCATTCTTTTCAAGATCCGCAATCAAGCCAACTAAATTATGCGTCTTTTTATACTCTATTCCCATCATTTCTGTCTGATACTTCATTGCTTTTTCTATTCCCTGTTGCACATGATATGCTGCCTGGTCTGTTATCATTTCATCATTACCAGGATTTCCTTCCGGACTAAGCAAAAGTTTTGCTATGTCTATATCAGCCTGTGCTCTGGCAAGTAGACTGCTCATAAATAACTACCCCTTCCTCCTGAATTGTCTTTTTTAACCGTTCTCCAATATTACTATACATCACAATATCACAGTTCCAGTCACAAATCTCTCCTACCTCTTTCTGCATATGATATATCTTCATCCCGTCAGAAGTATCTGCATCAATGCAAATATCAAGGTCACTGTCAATATTACATCTTCCTGTCACAGAACTTCCAAATATATATATCTTTCTGATAACCTTATGATTCAGGGCAACTTCATATATCTTCGCAACGGTTCTTTGTTTTAAGGGATATATCCGACGTATATTTTTGCAGTCTGTTCTTACTACAACTGGAAAATCTTTTATTTTCAAAGTATCTTTTACCTGCATAATTATTTCCCCAAATTTCTTATTTAAAAGTCCAATATTGGGCTGGTATTACAAATCACTCTCACTTTAGCCATACATGCCCCCTGCAAGTTCCTTTAATGCAAAATCATCTATCTGCATATCCTCTTCCGTATATTCTCCCCAGAGAATCTGATGTTCTTTTAAAGTATCAATAAAATTCCATATACTTTTTCCAGCAAGCTCTGCTGCTTTCATTATATACAGTTTTAAGCCGAAATACAATTAAAATAACTCTCCCTGCCTACTCTTTCCAACCATTCGGATAATATGTCGCTTTAGGGGTAACGCTGTTGGTGAAATTAATCCTCCCAATAATACTGCAATAGTTACAATGACCCATTTAATTTTCTTTTTCATTTTTTTATCATCCTCTTTTGTTTCTTTAGGCTTGTTCATATAGATTCTCTTATATAATTCCATTTTGGTTTTTAGCTATCTTCTTGTATTGTAAAAACCAAAATTTTGTACAAAATACTTAAATGCTCATTGCTAAAATAAAAATCCCAATCAACATAACTATGGATAGGCAACTACAAATTAAACCAGCCTTAGCTTGTCCTCTCATAACACCCTGTTTTTTCCCTTGAAATGCAAAGATTATTCCTAAAATTTCAGGAAGAAACCAACATCCTAATGTACATAATGAAAAAATTCCAAATATTAGGGATAACATTGCCATTACTTTTCCCTCTTTTTTCAGTTTTTGTTCTTCCTCTTTTTGTTGCTTAGCTCGTTCAATTTCTTCTTGTTTCTCATATTCTATCCATTCCCTTTCTTTCCGTTCTTCCTCTTTTCTATTCGCCTCTGCTCTCTTCTCTGCCGCTATTCTATCTTCTTCTGTCTTTTTTTCAGCTTGTATTTTATCTGAAATATTTCTTTTACGTTCTTGATAAGAATCTCTTTCTTCTATTATTTTCTTTCTTATTTCAATATCCGCATAATCCAACGCTTTAGCAAAATATGTATCATTTACTTTATATTTCAGTATCATTTCCTCTGAAAACGTATCTTCCCAAAAATCTATAGGTTTAGAGGCTTCCCACCAAACTCTATAATCTGAACATTTTTGTTTTATCATCCTTTGCAGTAATTGTCGTGCACGTGTGTAATACAGACAATCATTACTCGTTGCCTCCTTCTTTTTCCTACTTTGCTCATAATAAAACAAAACGTCCCCAATTGCTTTATCTATATCCACAGTTTCTTCTTCATCTCCACCATCGTCCACAATTATATCTTCTACAAATTCATTTGAATCATTTTTCGTTCCACATTCGGGGCAAAAAACACCTTCTGTAAATTCAAATCCACATGCACTACATTTCATCTTATTTTCCTCCTAAAATAAATTATCATATTGTACTTTATTTAGAAACACGTCCGTAAATCCTAATCTTAACTTAATACATTTTAATTTCTATATTTTCCTATACTTATTTTCTTTCCCACAAAAATTACAAAATTTTGATGTCCGTTCTATTTTTTCACCACAATATGGGCAGAAAATTGTCGAAGAAAACATTTTATTTAATCCCTGACCATCCCTTCCTTCCTCCATACAAGTTTTATATAATTCAAAATCATTTCTTTCGTCCAAAAGCATATCGCTACCTTCAAATTTTTCTAAATTTTTACTAGCAACCTGCTCTCGGTAATACTTCAATTCTGAACTGTGTAAGTTCCAATAATTAATATAGATTTTAGATGGGGGAATCTTTGTGCCACAATCATTGCAAAACCAATTTACAATACCACCTTTTATGGAATCCGAACCACAGTGGTAACAACATTGTTTATATTTGTCATATTTAATCTCATACAAATTGTCCCGTAGTGTTTCTAAAGAAACATTAATTATCAACAATAAATCAAGATTATTTCCCATCTCAATAAGCTTTACTGGAATCCTGGAATTATCATATTGTATAAATACTTTATAATCACCATTATTTTTATAGCATGCTATTTCCTGTAATTTAGTAAGTTGGTACTTTTGTTTTAATGAGCATATATACATCGCTTTATCCGTCAATAATATATTTTTATCGTAATAAATAATATATTCATGGATTAATCCTATTTCCTCAAGGAATTTTCTTGTTTCATTAACATTGATATTGTATCCGTATCTTGCTATCTTAAAATCTTTTGCAATACTGGAACACGCATGACAGAGTACTTTAATTCTTTTTCTAAAATGAATAGAAAAAAGTAGTTCATTCCACCCACTTTGAGGATTATCTTCTAGTTTTTTTCTTATAAGTTGTTTTCTTTCTTTATCATTTGTTTCAATATATGCATTATGTCTTATTCTCTGTTCTTCTTGTTTTTTCCTTTTCTCCTCTCTTTTGGTTTTTTCTTTTTCTTCCCTCGCTTCATGTAATTTCATTCCTAATTCTACTAATCCCTGGTTAGAGGCATCTTCAATTATCTCAGCCTGAATCTTTTTTTCTATTTTCTCCTCAAATATAGCTTTAAAATTATTCTTCTGTGCATCAATTTCACTATTTCGTTCTTTTAAGTACCCCTTTGAAACACTCATTTTACACTCATTGCATACATTGCCCGATTTTGACCGTGTTGTCCATGTTTTACAATCAGGACAATAAACATACGCTTCATCTTTTTCATTTGCGTATGTATAATAATAATAATTTCTCTTTGCTCTTATTTTTTTTAAACTTTCTCTATACTTTAAGCTTTCTTCTAAAACAATATTAATACAATCCAGTAGTTTTGACAGGTCTGATAAAGAAGCGTCTTCTACTATAATAAATTTTTCATCGGTTCTGTGTATGCACACACCTCTATAGTTACTATTACTAACACCTCTTATTGGTATAATTTCAACTATATCTTTCAATGAATAAACATAGTCTCTACTATATCCATGTAAGTATATATAGAAATCTGTTATGACAATTTTTTCACTACCAAACAATACATATTGCCCAATTTGATTTGTCTTTAATAATGTCTGAAGAAGTATAGAGGAATCTGTTAATTTATAATCATAATCCTCAATTGTCTGCTCATTGTCTAAATACTGCTTTATAAATCCCTTAAATAAAGTTCTATATATTATTGCAGATTGATAATCCAACTCTCCTTCCATAGAAATAACATATCCTTTGGCTTTTTCCAGAAATCTACTTCGCTCACTACTTTCATCATCAATCGAATATTCTTTCAAATTGTATTTTTTTATAATATCATCTTCTGGCTTGAAATAACTTTCAGAAGACAGCTCTGCGATTCGCTTCTGGAAATTGCCATTAAACAAGTTATAAGGTTTGTTTTCTATTATAAAATTTTTCTCTTTGTTTTCATTCCCACAATTACGGCAAAAATAACTATCTTTCAAAACACTGCCCTTATAATCAACGTATGAAATTTTTTTACATTTCGTGCAAAATATTATTTTTTCGGAATTTTTTCTTAACAATTTTTGTGCTTCGCTATAATACAATGCCGATTTATTCCATATTAAAGGAGCAAGTGACCTGTTAATCAATTCAATTACAAGTAAATATTCACTTAAATGCTGTTCATTAATTCGTATTATGCTCTCGCCTTTATCTATCAGGCGTATGTATAGTCTTGGTACATCACCCACTACATTAGTTGATACCAGTAAAATTTCTGCAACCTCATTTATCATAAATTCTATTAATCTACCATCCTTATCACGCAGTAAAATTTTAAAATCCGTAATAATAACATAATAAGAGGCATACAAAATATATTGACCAGCCGGTTTTTGTCCCTCCAGCCACATGATAATATCTTGATTATGTATTTCGTAATCATATTTATTTATTATTAAATTTCCTATGATACGTCCATCCAATAAAAGTTTAAAATTTTTTCTAAATGCGATTGCAAAAGGTAATTCTTCATTATGTTTCTTAAAATATTTCTCGGCTTCTGTTTCTCGTTCTCTCCGAAAAATATCCAGTATCTCCGTTTTTGTACATCCAAAGAAAATATTTTTTGAATTGCATGGTTCTTTGGTAATAACTATTCCATGCATAATTTCCTCAATCGTTTCAACATTATCCTCCATTGAATCTTGGCAGCCAATACATATATTTAAATATGCATCTTGATCACAATGCATAACCATAAAAGCATCATGGGAATCGTTATATATCATTTCACAACGAACTATATGTTCGAACGATTCTTCAGACTTATTTGTTTCTACTCGCTGTGAAAAATCTTTTACATTAATATTTTTCCATCCATTTATTTGATTAAGTATTTGAGCTGATGTCATTCTACTTTCTTTATCATAAGTTTCTTTTCCTTCTGCTCCGCCCCAGTATCTAATAATAATTCCACTATTTTTGTTAATCATATATGCGTCTTGAGCAATAGAACCATGCATACTATATTTCCAAAATTTAGTATTAATAAAATCAGAAATATAGGGAATTTCAATCTTATATTTCCACCCCTCATAAAATAAGGAATCTATTATGATTCCATCATTATGTTTACATATCTGCACATCAGAAAAAACAGCGCATTTTTGCGTTCTATAAATTAATCTGCTATTAGCTAAAATTTCATTATCTAATCCAAAATAACTTGCAATCGCTACAAGTTCATAACCAATTCCAATAAAATAATTAGATACAAATTTATATGACTCTATAAGATGCGGATAAATAAAAATCAGGTTACACGCTAATTTACGTAAATCGTCACCAGATAAATCACCTATATATTTTTCCAACGCTTCAAGGATATCACCCACATCTGTTGCCGTTTCCATTTGGTCAGAAAATAAAGTATTTAAACAAATAGCACGAAGAATTTTAGATGCTGCTTCAATGTATTCTTTACAAAATTTCTGAGTTTCTTCTCCCGTAAATAACCTATCCGCCATTGAAGTAAATTGTTCACGTGTATTCTCTACTGCCTTTTTTGTCATAGTATCTACAATACCTTCATAAACATTGTTAGCTATTTCAGCGCCGACCATACCTATAACCGCACCTTTTACTCCAAATCCTCCTCCTTCAAATTGAATACTTTTTCGTTCTGTGTCTTTTATAACAAGCTCCTGCGCTTTTTCGCCCAACTGCTCTAATAAGTTATTATATGCTTTTTCAAGATTCTCCTTAATATATGAAAAGTCTGTCGCATTTATATATTCATTATGTATCTTATTCATCAATTCATTTTCTATATCTATTTTTTTCAAATGGGATTTCAATCTAATCCATTGTGCATCCCTAGCATCACCCAAGACTCGTTCTATAGTTTCATATGCTTCCTTAAAACCTGTACACCTTTTTTCAAATTCATTCTCAAAAATCACTATTCCATATTGATACGCATCCTTTATGCCTAAAAGTACTAATTTGATTCTTTCGGAAATCGCCCCAACCTCAATACCTTTGCCAAACAAAGATAGTCCTGTATCTTCTTCAGTAAATTCAATAATCTTTTTTTTGCTATCTATCAATTCAGCTAGTACAGTATAAGCAGAATTTCTCCATTCCTTTTCTTTGTTCTCCTTTTTAGCCCTTTGCTCATAATCCTCAACTCCTGCAAGTTTCAATAAATCATAAGCATATTCCTCGCCTTGCTTTTTGCACCAGGCAACATACTCATCATAAGAAAGGTTATAGCGAGTAATTAAAGCATAACCAATAATAATGGGATATTTTTCATCTATTATATTCGTTCCTATTCCGTTTTCGTAAAATGAATCTAATTCACCAAAACTCCAACCATCCAACATTTGATAAGCTACAGTCTTACCATTATCTATATCCTCATTCTTTGCATTTCCATCGCCACAAATTTTCAATGCCAATAACTTATTAAATGTATTTTCAACTCGATTAATATCAAATTTTGCCATTGCTGTTTCTCCTCAGTTTCATTTTTATATACACAATATATTTCTGTAAATTTTCTACAACAGCAGCAAACTATAACTTCTGTCATTATATTGCAGAACATTCAACATCTGATGCTACTTAAAGCTTTAATCCAGAAATTATATTTATTATCATGCTACTTTTCTATTCTACACTAAAAATATATGATGTGCAAGAGCACCTTGCATATATGCACACTGCCTATAAGCAACTTTTTTTAACGCACTTCTCTTGCTATAATCAAAAAAAGGAGACTGATATGACAATCCAATTAAGAATCAAAGAAATTCTTGAAGAAAAAGGAAAAACAAATTACTGGCTGAGCCAACAATTAGGGATGTGTTACCGAAACTACCATAATATCGTTACTAACCAGACATCTGCTATCCGATTCGATACTTTAGAGCGGTTATGTGAGATTTTGGATGTTCCTGTAGGAGATTTGTTTGAGCAGATAGATGATAAAAAAGAATGCGGCCAGCCGCTATAAGCAGCCAGCCTTGTTCTTTATTCAAGAACTCTAATGTTTCAATCGCTCCTGTTGCCATAATCTGATATTTGCGTAGAATTTCATTAAATATTGCCTCATGCTGTTTGATTTCCGGAAAAGACGAATGCCATTTCCTTCCATCCTGGAAATTAATAGTGTTCACCGCAAAATGGATGTGACAACGCTTTTCCGATTCCCAATGCACAGCAAATACCGCCTGATGCCCTATCTGGAAATAAACCTGGCAGCATTCCATGCCGACAAAGTATCTCTGGATTTCTTCCAAGCCGTTCAAACTCACAGTCTTTCAAGTTCAGGACTTCATGGTACATCCTTCTGCCTTTCCTGCTGTTAATACCATGAATATACTGCACATAACGGAATTTCTGAATCATGTTGTCAACAGAGTGAAAACAGGCAGCGCCTACAGCACCATAATTAATCAAATCGCTTCCTCTTTCCGCGTTTTCCCTTGTTCTTGTGACATCGGCGGTACAGTAAAATGACACATTCACAGTTTTTTTATTTCCTATTGGTATTTTTATTTTTTTATAACCTTTCCTCAAAATATATCCCTTATTTAAAACACACCACCTCTCCGATATTTTTCATTTCTTTAACTTTGTTTACTTTTATGTTAGAAGCTTTCATAATTTTTAACTTTTCCTTACTTTCTTTCCCCAAATCCTATTTAACATACCTTTCACTATCTGTAAGTAAAGACATCATTAACAATTTAATAAAAAAACGATAGGAGGTGCCAAAAATGCTAGATGGTTATCAGGATATTATTACTATACCCGAAATTGCCGGAATTCTGTATATTGGAAAGAACCGTGTATATGAATTGCTGGAAAACGGCACTATAAAGGGATTTCGGATTGGCCGTGTATGGAAGGTTCCAAAAGAATCCCTGAAAGAATACATTCTGATGCAGAGCAGGCTAAAATAAAAATCAGCTATTCCCAGCCGGATGGTATACCTCTGGGGAGTAACCCCAGAGGTCTTATGCACTGGCCGAAGCCACTGGGAATTTCCTTTCCCTTTATGTCTTCCCAAAGTATGATATCCGTCTTTTCTGTCATCTGATTAATTCCAATTTTCGCAGCACAGATATGCAATCTCTGAATCCGTATTCATAGGCTTTTATAGCATAAAAATCAGTATTCTTAATGTGTAATGAAACAAGCCCTTCCACTGCAAGGCTTTGCTGCATATCCATACCGGACATCTCCAGCCTTTTCATCTGTTCCCAAATCTGTTTCTGCAGACCCGTAAATTTCCCATCCTGCATCAGAATATCCTCAAGTCTTTCATTAATAAAATATTCCGCTGTCATTTCAAACACGTCCTTTCCCATGGTATCATCTTTCATTATTCCCGCTCTCCTTTTCCTCGATTTCCTTAAGAAGCTGACCGGCTCTATCCAATACTGCCTCAAAGGGATTCAAAATAGTAATTGGTATCAACCTGTCCTGCTCTGCCGTTTCAATATATACCATGGTATCGAGCAACCCATTTATTAGTTTCTCTGCCTGATACAGTTAATCCAAATAATTTAACTCCATAATCTACCCTCTGTAAACTTTCTGTTTTAGTCATCCCAATACCCTGAAATTCTTAAATTTATGCGTCTTAAGGGCATTCTTAAATTGACCTGCGAATTGACCTCTCAATCTGAAAAACTCCTCAAAATTTAAATTTTTCAGTAAACAGCTTTCTATAGCTTAAAAAGGAAAATTGGGAATTCTAAGATGATATTTTTGTGAAACCCACATAGACACTGTATTTCCAGGCAATCGAGTAGGGAAGAGCCATCTTCCCCTACTCGTGCGCCGGGCGTCCATCAGATTGCTGACACATTTCATTTGGACGCCCGTGTGCATAAAGAAAACCCGGCAGATTATCTCTGCCAGGTTATTTTCGCTGGATTTGGATTATGCGAGTCCTTGGAATAACCAACCCAGTTCTTAAATCAAAGACCCCGCTGCAAGCAACGGGGTATCAAACTTGCAGCGCTGCAAAGCAGCGGGGTCTTTGACCCTCGCGGCAGTCGCCAAATGTCTAATCCAACCTTGGGTTGGATTTAAGCATGTCCACTTGGCTCGTTGCTCGCGGGAATAAACATCTTTTATGCCGCCTTATTATAATCTATAATCATAACTTCGCTGATTATATTTCCAGCCATCCTGCTCAGCTTTTCAATTTCCTTCATAATAGCCATTGAAAAAAATTCCTCGCCACACTGGACACATTTTTGCATGGTACATTTTTAATAATCAAAATACCATTTTGTAATTTTTCAGGAAAACTTATTTAAATATAAAAATTAAATTATTCATATCCAAGACCATAATTTTCAGGAAAACCCGCATAACCACTGCATTTCCTAGCAATCAAGTAGGGAAGAGCTATCTTCCCCTACTCGTGCGCCGAACGCCCGTCAGCTTGCTGACACATTTCATTTGAACGCCCGTGTGCATAAAAAAGAGTTGGCTCAGCGGCCAATTCCAAAAAATGCTTCGCATTCTTTCCTAATGACTTACAACACTGTGGCGTAATTTCCTATCATATAAAGAAAACCCGGCAGGTTCATTCTGCCGGGTCGCATTCGCTGGGCTACAAGGATTCGAACCTTGAGATGACGGAGTCAGAGTCCGTTGCCTTACCGTTTGGCGATAGCCCAATATTTAAAGCATTTACTTGCTACAGTTTGATATTATACATGGTTTTGTTCCGGATTGCAAGTACTATTTTAAATTTTTTTAATTTTTTATACAATTTAATTCAGGGCAGCCCGCAGAACATATGGCATGCCGCATTGCCCTGAACCAAATGATTATATTTCCCCTGATTCTATATTTTATCCCATCTATTCCATAATGCCCCGCCGCTCTGGCGCACAGCAATAATCATTCCCCTTCAAAAAGCGGCGTGGAAAAATACCTCTCCGCCGTATCCGGCAGCACTGTTACTACGGTCTTGTCTTTTCCCAGTTTCTTAGCCAGTTTCAGAGCTGCCGCCACATTCGTTCCACTGGAAATGCCGCACATAATACCTTCCAGCCTTGCCAAATCCTTGGCAGTCTGTATAGCTTCTTCATCCGTTACGATATAAACATCGTCATATATCTTCTGGTTCAGGTTTTTCGGTATCAGCCCATCCCCGATTCCCATCTGCAGATGAGTCCCTATCGTTCCTCCGGCCAGTATTGCCGCGTTTTCCGGCTCCACTGCCCATATTTCAATATTCGGGTTCTGCGCTTTCAGCACTTCGCCTATACCGCTTATCGTTCCTCCCGTTCCAATCCCCGAACAGAAACCATGAATCGGCCCTGCTACCTGTTCCATAATCTCCAGCCCTGTATGATGCTTATGCACTAATGGATTTGCCGGATTTTCAAACTGCTGGGGAACATAGACATCGGGATTTTCCTCCGCCATCTTCATCGCCATGGCAAGGCATTCGTCAATACAGTCTCCGATATTTCCGGCATCATGTACCAAAATAACTTCCGCACCATAATGGCGCACCAGCTTTCTCCTCTCCTCGCTGACCGAATCCGGCATTATGATGATTGTGCGGTATCCCCTGACAGCCCCTATCAGCGCCAGCCCAATGCCCTGATTCCCGCTTGTAGGCTCCACAATCACCGTATTTTTATGAATCAGCCCTTCCTTTTCCGCCTGACGAATCATATTGTACGCCGTCCGTGTCTTAATGGAGCCACCCACATTCAGCCCTTCAAACTTTACCAATACCTCTGCACTGTCCGCATCCTGGTTCATACGGTTCAGCCTTATCATCGGCGTATGCCCTATGGCATCCAATACATTTTCATATATCATAATAATCTCCAATTCCTTTTCTTCATTATTTTTCCATTCTATCACAAGAAGAGGAATATGCAAGCTTTCTTTTATTATACGCCGGAATCTATTTTAGGCTCCTTTTTGAGCCCTTTCCCCTATACTTCAAACATCAAATCCGCATATGTAGGATAAGGCCATATCTCTTTATCCACTAACATCTCCAGTTCATCCACCGGCTTACGCAGTTCATCCATTGCCGCCTTCACTTCATCTTTATAAAAGAAAGCCTGAGCTTTCCCTTCCTGCATTGCACTGGCTTCTGCCTCTACCTCCTGCAGCCTTGCCAAAGCTGCTTTTGCTTGTGCCAGCCGGGATGATACTGCTTCCAGTATTTCCATCTGTACCGAAGCGTCAACGCCCACTGTTTTTACTGCAATCACCGTATCCGCAAGGCTCTTCGTATACTTGACTACTGTAGGGATAATCTGTTTGGAAGCCATGTCAATCATGGTCAGCGCTTCGATGTTAATCGTCTTTGCATAAGTTTCATACAGCACTTCCTGTCTGGATTCCAATTCCGCCTTTGTAAAAATGTGAAACTTTTCAAAAAGCTTCACCGCTTTGTCCGTGGTGAGCGTCCCCACCGCTTCCACCATAGATTTAATATTAGGAAGCCCTCTTCTCGCCGCTTCTTCCACCCATTCATCGGAATAGCCATTGCCATTAAATATAATCCTCTGATGCTTAGTCATATATTCTTTAATCAGGTCATGCACTGCTAAATCAAACTTGCCTGCGTCTACTTTTTCCAATACATCCGCTGCTTCGCAGAAGGCTTCCGCCACAATTGCATTCAAAATTGTATTCGGGCTGGCAATGGAGTCCGCAGAACCGACCATACGGAATTCAAATTTATTGCCCGTAAAAGCAAATGGGGAAGTCCTGTTCCTGTCCGTCGCATCTTTTGCCAGATTCGGCAATGTGGAAACGCCTGTTTCCAGAACCCCGCCCTCCTTGCAGGTCTGCGCAATACCTGTTTCTACCAGTTGCCGCACCACATCCTCCAGTTGTTCCCCGAGGAACATGGAAATAATTGCCGGGGGAGCCTCATTTGCCCCAAGCCTATGGTCATTCCCTACGTCGGAAGCACTCTGGCGCAGCAAATCTGCATGAGTATCCACCGCTTTCATAATACAGGCCAGCACTAGCAGGAATTGTATATTTTCATTAGGCGTTTCTCCCGGGTCCAACAGATTCATTCCATTATCCGTTCCCAAAGACCAGTTGTTATGTTTACCGGAACCATTAACACCGGCAAAAGGCTTTTCGTGAAGCAGGCATCTCATATCATGGTGGACTGCCACCCTCTTCATCGTCTCCATGACTATTTGGTTATGGTCTACAGCAATATTGGCCGTTTCATAAATAGGAGCCAGTTCATGCTGTGCCGGAGCCACTTCATTATGCTGCGTTTTCGCCGTAACTCCCAGCTTCCACAATTCCTTATTCAAATCCTTCATATATTCCCCGATGCGCTCGCGGATAACTCCAAAATAATGGTCCTCCATCTCCTGCCCTTTCGGCGCCGGGGCTCCGAATAAAGTCCGCCCTGCAAAAATAAGGTCCGGCCTCTTCAAATATTTATCTTTATCCACAAGGAAATATTCCTGCTCCGGGCCTACGCTGGCCACTACCTTGGCAGCGCTTGTATTTTTATTAAATAATCGGACAATACGCATGGCCTGTTCGCTTACCGCCTCCATGGAACGCAGCAACGGGGTCTTTTTGTCCAGTACATCCCCTGTGTATGAGCAAAAGGCTGTAGGGATGCAAAGGATTACCCCTGTTCCCGTTTCCTTTAAAAATGCCGGGGAAGTCATATCCCACACCGTATATCCCCTTGCTTCAAAGGTACTCCTTAACCCACCGGAAGGAAAAGAAGAAGCGTCTGGCTCGCCCTTAATCAACTCTTTGCCGGAAAATTCCATAATGGTCTTGCCTTCTTCATCCGGATGGGCCACAAAGGAATCATGCTTTTCCGCCGTGATTCCTGTCAACGGCTGAAACCAATGTGTATAATGGGTCGCACCATTTCCAACCGCCCAGTCTTTCATAGCTTTTGCCACCACATCCGCCGTTGCCAAAGAAAGCTCTTTCCCCTGCTCCATTGCTTTCTTTACCTCTTTAAATATCCCTTTTGGCAGGCACTGTTTCATTTTTCCTACCGTAAATACGTTCTTAGCAAAAATCTCTTCTACGTTAAAAACTTCGCTCATGGATTCTATTTCCTTTCTTGTCTTCTTTTCCTTACATGCTTTCGTGCACTTGCAGGGCTGTGCATAAAAAAATGCTCCAAAAAAACCTTTGGAACATCTTTGTTCTGGATATCCTATTTCATTATGAAAGGCAACCTTTCGTCTTTTATAAGATACTCTACTTTTTATAAAATTGCAACCCCTAAATTTATTTTTTTATCCCTCCGATGACTGCACCCGCAAAATATCGCCTTTATCGGCCCCTTTATCCATCTCCACAAACAATATCTGCTTAGGGTGAGGTGCGGATTCCACCTCTTCCCCATTTTCCGTTGTCAGGGAAAGCACCTTTGTTTCCATGTTTCTCCCATCGGGCTTCATGATTTCAATCCTGTCTCCCACACAAAATTTATTTCTCTGGCTGATTCTCGCCCTGCCTTTTCCGTCCACCTCTTCTACCGTGCCCAGATAAGTATATTCGTTCACATAAGTGCTGGCATCATAAATCTGTGTTTCTTCGTTTGGCTTGCCAAAATAAAACCCTGTAGTAAAATGCCTGTGGGTACATTTGGCCACTTCCGCCCGATACCATCCCATATTGGCGCGGTATTTTTCCTCCGATTCCAAATAATCATCAATGGCCTTCCGGTATGCCCTGGCCACTGTTGCCACATATAGTACCGTTTTCATCCTTCCTTCGATTTTAAAGCTGTCTATGCCAGCCTCTATCATTTCCGGTATATGTTCTATCATACACAAATCTTTGGAATTAAAAATATAAGTCCCCCTGTCATTTTCCACCACGGGAAAATATTCCCCCGGTCGGCTTTCTTCCATCACCGCATACTTCCAGCGGCACGGATGGGTACAAGCACCCTGATTGGCATCCCGCCCCGTGAGATAGCTGCTGAGCAGACATCTCCCGGAATAGGAAATACACATTGCCCCATGGATAAAGCTTTCGATTTCCATATCCTGCGGCACATTTTCCCTGATTTCCCTTATCTCCTCCAAAGAAAGCTCCCGGGCGGAAACCACCCTTTTTGCCCCCTGTCCATACCAGAATTTAAAAGTTTCGTAATTGGTATTATTCGCCTGGGTGGAAATATGGATGTCAATCTCCGGGCAAATCCTTTTTGCCATCAGGAACATCCCTGGGTCAGCAACAATCAATGCATCCGGCTTTAACGCCTTCAATTCCTTAAAATATTCCTCTGCCCCCGGCAAATCCCCATTGTGCGCCAATATATTCGCTGTTACATGGACTTTTACCCCATGGGCATGGGCGAAACGTATTCCCTCTTCCATCTCATCTTTTTCAAAATTCTTTGCTTTTGCCCGAAGCCCGAAAGCTTCCCCGCCTATATATACCGCATCCGCCCCAAAAGCTACTGCTGTTTTTAGCACTTCCAAACTTCCCGCAGGAATCAATAACTCCGGTTTTCCCATGTCCTAGCCCTTCCATCCTTTTTCCTTTTTGCAATACCTTTTCCCATTCTCTACCTACACCTTCACACTTACCGCCGCCCCATCCCCGATTTGCAGGATTGCCGTTTCCAGCTTTTCATTATGCTTTAACTCATATAGATATTCCCGCATCCGAGTGTGTATCGTGCGGTTTCTCCTGGTCACCGCAAACCTGGATTCTATGATATCGCCATCCTGGAGTACATTATCCGATACCAAAATCCCTCCTTTCCTAAGCAGGCGCAGCACATCCGGGAAAAAGTTAAGATACTGGCCTTTTGCTGCGTCCATAAATATAAAATCATACTCTTCATTAAGACCTGCCAAAATCTCCGCTGCATCCCCTTCCAACAGGGCAATGGCATTTTCCTTCCCTGCCCTGCGGAAATTTTCTTTTGCCAAAGGGATTCTCTTTTCATATTTTTCTATAGTTGTGACCTTGCATCCTTCCGGCGCATACTCGCTCATAAAAAGTGCAGAAAAACCAATCGCCGTACCTACCTCCAGAATCTTCCCCGGCCTATTTACTGCCAGCAGCATTTTCAGCAGGCTCTGCATCTGAGGACGTATTACCGGTACGTTCGTCTTTCTGCACAAATTTTCTATTTCATTTAAAAAATCTGTATTTCCTTTGTCTAAGGAATCAATAAAGGCGCTGACCCTCTCATCCGTAATCATATTTACTCTGCCCCATCGCCTTCCTCTGAAACTGCACCTTCCCCCGATGCATCACCGCCTTCATTTTCACTGTCTTCTGGCGTCTCTCCATCCTCCGCGCCTTCACCGTCTTCCGAAGCCGTTTTATCTTCTTCTGCGGATTTGTCTGTTTTTGCTGCTTCTGTTTCTTCTTCCTCTTCGATAGGTTCGGCAGACATAACAGCCAGCATCTCTTTCGCTGTCATATCGCTGCTCAGTTCATATACCCCCGGTTTCAGCTTATCATGATAAACGGACAACAATTCTTGTATGTAGAATAACCGGGCATCCCTAATCATCCCTTTTTCTTCCAGCACTTCCCCAATATCCATAACCGTAGCATCCTCTGTCACGGAAATACTGATAAGCCTGGCCGCTTCTGCGGAAGAAACCGGCTCTTCTGCGGAAATACGGTATCCAAATTCATAGACCTGCATGGCATATCTATAAGTATATGTTACTACCACTGCAATAATCGCGATTTTTATCACTGTATCCAGGATAGTTCCAATTAATTGTTTTACATTCATCCGATAATGCTCCCTACACTTTGTATTTCTATTGAAAATCAATTTCTTCCCAAATCAGTTCGTTAATCTCCTGCATCATTTTGCAGAAACACAACTCCGCTGCCAAAAACTCATCCACTAACGGAATCGCCCTGACATCTTCAAATTCCCTCTCCAGTTCTTCCAGGCATTCTATCAACCTCTCGCCGCTTTCACTGCTTTGTATTGCAAAGTTTTTCTGCCGGAATGCATTGGCTTTATCATAAAGCTCCGGCTGCCCTTTGATTCTTTCCAACAGCTCCTTATAATCGCTAAACTCCTGCGAGCCTTTGATAGCACGAACAAAGTCCATTATTATTTTGTTTAAATGCCCGTCTGTCATCGTATTACCTCCCGTTTCACGGCAAGCGCGGACACATCTTTTCTTATCATTTCCATCAAAACACTTCCCTTGCTGCTCCCGCCTGCCGTATTCCTTTTACTGCCATGCTGCAAAACATCCTGCAATATTCCTGCAGCTATACCTCCATAATAATCGGCAATATCATCGGTCTGCGTTTCGTCTTCCTCCAGACAAATTCCCCCAATGAATCCTTAATCCCGCCTTTAATCTTGCCCCAGTCGCTGATTCCCCTATCCAGGCAGTTATGGACGGATTCATTGACTATTGAACGGGCTTCTTCCATCAGTTCATCCGATTCCCTGACATATACGAATCCCCTGGATACGATATCGGGTCCTGAAACCAGTTGGTCGGAATATGCATCCAATGCCAACACCACAATAAGAATACCATCTTCGGCCAAATGCTGTCTATCCCTTAAAACAATATTCCCTACATCTCCTACGCCCAGGCCATCCACCAGGATACCGCCTACCGGCACTTTCCCCTTCACCTTTGCCCCTTCCTTATCCAGTTCCAGCACATCCCCCGACATCATAATGAATATATTTTCTTTCGGGATTCCCAGCTCATTGGCCAGTTTTGCCTGTGCCTTTAAATGTTTGTATTCCCCATGCACGGGAATTGCATACTTGGGATGAAGCAAGGAATAAATCAATTTTATTTCTTCCTGGCAGGCATGCCCTGACACATGTACATCCTGGAAAATAACATCTGCGCCTTTTATCAGAAGCTTGTTAATCACATTTGTCACCGTCTTCTCATTCCCAGGTATGGGGTTGGAAGAAAAGATAACTGTATCCCTGGGGCCTATGGAAATCTTCTTGTGAATATCCCCTGCCATACGGCTTAGCGCCGCCATGCTCTCCCCCTGGCTTCCCGTGGTGATAATTACCGTTTTTTCATCGGGATAGTCCTTCAACTGCTCAATATCAATCAGCGTTTTGTCCGGAATATTCAAATATCCCAGCCCAGTCGCCGTCTCTATAATATTCACCATGCTGCGCCCTTCCACTACTACCTTCCGGCCGAATTTATAGGCCGAATTAATAATCTGGCGCACCCTGTCCACATTGGAAGCGAAGGTAGCAATAATAATCCTCGTATCCTTGTGCTCCGTAAAAAGGGTATCAAATGTCTTGCCCACCGTCTTTTCCGACGGGGTAAATCCTTTCCTCTCCGCATTGGTACTATCGCACATTAAGGCCAGCACACCTTTTTTCCCAATCTCCGCAAATCTCTGCAAATCAATGGCATCCCCAAACACCGGCGTATAATCCACCTTGAAATCCCCGGTATGGACTACTGTTCCCGCCGGGGAATAAATAGCAAGCGCAGCGGCATCTACAATACTATGGTTCGTTCTGATAAATTCAATCCGGAAATGCCCAAGGTTAATGGACTGGCCGAATTTAATCACCTTCCTTTTCGTAGTGCCTGTTAAGTTATGCTCCTTCAGTTTATTTTCAATAATCCCCATTGTCAGCTTCGTCGCATAAATAGGCACATTAATGTCCCTCAAAACATAAGGAAGAGCCCCAATATGGTCCTCATGGCCATGAGTGATGACGAACCCTTTCACCTTCTCTGCATTTTCTTTCAAATAAGTGACATCCGGGATAACCAGGTCAATCCCCAACATATCATCATCGGGAAAAGACAATCCACAATCAACCACAACAATACTGTCTTCATATTCGAAGGCAGTAATGTTCATACCAATCTGCTCCAAGCCCCCCAACGGGATAATCCTCAGCTTGGACGCATTTTCAATTTCTTTTTTCTTCAATCAATTTTCCTCCATATTCTATACAGCACCTTTAAAGCTTTCACCTTTAACAAAATGTTTTAATATCCATAAAAGGCTTTTTAAAACATTCTGCATAGAATCCCCCAATTGCTTGTCCATTCCTAAAATATATGGAATCTAATTGTGCCCGCGGTGTTTTTCCGTACCCCGCCCACATTTCCACTCCCACATCAGGCTCAACCTTATCCGGAGGATGCGGTAACCCTAAAAGTATCTATATCATTCTATTAGGGCAGGAAAATTTCCTTCCCCTGCTCGTGCGCCACCTAGCGGCATAATTCTCTACATAGGGCTATTTAATCGAGTAGGAAAGGCTTTTTCCTACTCGCTGCGCGCCCCGTGTGCCGCACAGCGGCATAATTCCTCTACACGGGGCTGCGCATAAGCATAAACAGCAGCTTTCCTGGCCTCAGGAAAGCTCTATGTCATCCAGTATTGTTTCAAACACTGCCCCTACTGCATCCAGTTCCGTTTCTTCTTCCACCATTTCATAAACTGCCTCTTCTTCCTCTGGTGAAGATACATCTTTCAATATCCAGGCTTCCCCATCCCCCTGCTCTTCTTCCGTAACGAGAATGTAGGAAACCCCTCCCAATTTTGTCTGTTCCAGTACGTAAAATTCAACCGGATTTCCTTCCTCCGGTTCAAAAACTATCTTTTCCACTAAATATTCTCCTTGTTTTTCCTGTAATCCAGATATCCCTGTAGAATAAAGCATGCTGCAATCTTATCAATCTGCTCTTTCCTGTGTTCCCTCCGGATTCCAGCCTCCATCATAACCCTATTGGCTGCAACGGTTGTCAGCCTTTCGTCCCACAATGTAACAGGAATACCTGTCCTGCGCTCCAGCTTATCTTTAAATTCCATAGTAAGCTCTGCCTGCCCCCCTATGGAATCATTCATATTCTTTGGCAGCCCCAATACAATCTCTTCCACTTCGTATTCCACAATCAGCTCTTCTATCCGGGCCAAAGTTCTTCTAAGCTTATTCTCTTCTTTTCTCTCTATGGTCTCAATGCCCTGGGCAGTAATCAAAAGCGAATCGCTAATGGCAACCCCCACCGTCTTTGAGCCAAAATCCAATCCCATTATACGCATGGATATTCTCCCCGCCACTGTTTATTTCCAATGCTTAGCCGCAATATATTTTGTTAGAAGCTCCTCTACCAGCTCATCTCTCTCCACCTTCATAATCAGGCTTCTTGCACTTTTATGGCTCGTAATATAAGTAGGGTCGCCGGACATAATATATCCTACAATCTGATTCACAGGATTGTACCCCTTTTCCGTTAAAGCTTCATATACTGTTGTCAAAACCACTTCTACCCCTGTTTCCGGTTCGGTTTCCACGCTGAAAAATTGTGTGCTTTCTATATCCCGCATATTCTCACGCCCTTATCTTTGTAAATGTCTATACTTATTCTCATATTACCCTATTTAAACAAAAATTTCAAGTGACTACTGGAGCAACATAATATCATCCGATAAAAATTTGGTAATTTTTCCGGCAGTTATCGTATTTGGCAGCGATTTTTCCGACTTTTTTGCCACCTTCACATACTGCCTTGTATGTCCAACCTGATAGAAATCCCCACCAATCTCTTTTTCTTCTTCAAACAAAACTTCCTCTTCCTGCCCCAAAAAAGACTCCCTGAATTCTTTGGAATGTACTTTTTCCATGGAAAGAAGAATATTGCTCCTGGACGCTTTGGTTTCCTCCTGCACCTGATGTTCCATAACCGCGGCAGGAGTTCCTTTTCTCTTGGAATATTTAAACACATGCATTTCGTAAAACTTTATTTTTTCCAGGAATGCTTTCGTCTCCTGAAATTCCTCTTCCGTTTCCCCGGGAAAGCCCACGATGATGTCTGCCGTAATGGCCGGGTTTGCAAAAACTCTCCGCAGAATCCTCACTTTTTCATAGTATTCCCCTGTTGTATAGTGCCTATTCATCCGTTTTAACGTGGCATCACAGCCGCTTTGCAAGGATAGATGAAAATGAGGGCAAAGCTTCGGCAACCTCCCCAATTCCTGGGCAAACTCCTCCGTTATAATCCTTGGCTCCAAAGACCCCAGGCGGATTCTCTCTATCCCGTCTATCCGTTGGATTTCTTTGAGCAGTTCCAGCAAAGCCGGTTTTCCTTTATCCACACCATAAGAGCTGATATGGATGCCCGTTAACACCGTTTCTTTATATCCTTTTCCGGCCAGCCCTCTAACCTCTTTTAAGATATCTTCCTGATTCCGGCTTCGTACCCTCCCCCTGGCATAGGGAATCATGCAATAGGAGCAAAACTGGTTACAGCCATCCTGTATTTTTATGTAAGCGCGGGTGTGCCCTGCCGTCTCCTTCAACTGCATCTCCTCAAACTCGGACGTTTTCCCGATATCAATAATTGTTTCCTCGGTTTTGCCTGACAAATATTTCTCAAGGATTTCTACCAAATCCTTCTTTTTGTTATTCCCGATAGCCAAATCTATCCCTTCGTCCTTTAGAACCTCTTCGCCTCCGGCCTGCACGTAGCACCCCACTGCCACAACAACAGAACCGGGGTTCTTTTTCTTCGCCCGGTGAAGCATCTGCCTGCTTTTTCTGTCTGCAATATTCGTAACAGTACACGTATTTACGATATATATACGGCTTGTTCATCAAATGGTACAATTTTATACCCTTTTTCTTGTAACATTTGCTGCATTACGTCCATTTCATATCCATTGACCTTACAGCCCAAATTATGTAATGCCACACTTTTCATGATATTCCCCACTTTTTTTGTTGTGTTTAGGCATTGACTTTTACCCCTTTACCATTTAGTATAATAGCAGAAGATACTATAAACAAGGAGGTAAAAGCCGATGAAAACAGTTCAGATTTCATTAAATTCCATTGATAAAGTAAAATCTTTTGTAAACGATATTACAAAGTTCGATTACGATTTCGATTTAGTATCCGGAAGGTACGTTATCGATGCGAAATCTATTATGGGCATCTTCAGCTTGGATTTATCAAAACCGATTGATTTGAACATCCATGCGGAAGATAATGCGGATGAAGTATTTAATGCTTTGAAACCTTATATTATCTAAGCCCAGAATTATGGCTATACATATAAGCAATCGATAACCTCGTTAAGAGTCCGGGTCGCCGGGCTCTTTTTCCGCATAAAACCATAAAACGATTTTCATATATGGCAGCTATTTCCTTTTATTGGTGGACAATAACCAGTTCATCATTTTTCAGCGCCATTTCCACCATTTCTTCTATTTTTTCCTCCAGGTTTTGCTCGTGGCGGCGGATAATATTCAAATTCGGCTTTGTCACCGGATGCTTGGCCACAAAAATGGTACAGCAGTCTTCGTAAGGGAGAATTGACGTTTCGTAGGTATTAATTTTTTCCGCCACATCCACAATCTCCATTTTATCAAACCCGATTAAAGGGCGGTATATAGGCATAGTACATACCTCATTGGTAGCCGCCAGGCTGTGCATTGTCTGGGAAGCTACCTGACCGATACTTTCCCCGGTAATCAGTCCCAGGCACTCCGTGTCTTTTGCAATCCGCTCCGCAATACGCATCATGTACCGCCGCATGATAATCGTCAATTCATCATGGGGGCATTTTTCGTAAATATATAGCTGGATATCTGTAAAATTAATCACATGAAGATAAATCGGCCCTGTATAACGCGATACCAACCTTGCCAAATCCACAACTTTTTGTTTTGCCCTTTCGCTTGTATACGGAGGGGCATGGAAATATACCGCATCTATTTTCACTCCCCGCTTGGCTATCATATAACCCGCTACCGGGGAATCAATCCCCCCCGACAAAAGCAGCATCGCTTTCCCTCCGGTTCCTACAGGCATTCCTCCCGGACCCGGAATCATCTCGGAATAAATATATATTTTTTCACGGATTTCTATGCTCAGCATAATATCCGGCTTGTGCACATCCACACGCATTTCCGGATAGGCATCCAAAACAACGCTGCCTATTTGGCTGTTAATCTCCATGGAATTCAAAGGGTAATTTTTCCTGGCTCTTCTGGCGTTCACCTTAAAGCTCCTGTTTCTATCAGGGTATACTTCTCCAATATATTCCACAATAGCCTGTCCCAATTTTTCAAAGCCTTCATCTTCCACATAAACCACAGGGCAAATGCCGGAAATCCCAAACACACATTTCAGGCTATCCACCGTCTCATCAAAATCGAAATCCGTCAATGCCTCCACATAGATTCTCCCTTGGGTACGGGTCACTTTGAACTCCCCGTCACACCGCTTCACCGCATATTTAATCTGCTGTACGAGGGCATCTTCAAAAAGATATCTGTTTTTTCCTTTTACTCCAATTTCTGCATATTTTATCAAAAATGCTGTAAACATTCTGCCGCCTTTCTGTCCTTTACTGATTTGCACAGTATTATCGACTGGTACAATTTATATGTAGTATAGCATATGGCGGGGAAAATTCCTATATAAATTCGGATGCCAAAAAACCAGCCCCAAAAGGCATTTGACACCCGAATCCTATATTATATATACCGCTGCCGGACATAGTTATCGAATTTACATGTCAATGTCTGGCGTATCTGCGCAGCATTGGTACGATATCGTACAGCGCCTGCAGCGTATAATCGATTTCCTCCCCGGTTGTAAACACCGAGAGGCTGAACCGGATGGTAGACTCCAGCAGTTCCTTTTCCACACCAATTGCTTTCAGCGTAGCCGAAGGCTGAGGCTTCCGGGCAGAGCAGGCGCTTCCGGCGGATACATATATACCCCTGTCTTCTAACGCATGGAGCAATACTTCGCTGCGCACCCCCCTCACCGATACACTGATTACATGAGGGGCGGATTCCCTTCCGGTATAGCCGTTGATTCTCACATGCTCTATGCGGGTTACACCGTCAATAAACCTTTGCTTTAACTCATACAGCCGTTCCACATCCCCATCCAAGTCTTCATACATGATTTCCGCCGCTTTTGCCAGCCCGGCAATCCCCGGCACGTTCTCTGTGCCGGAACGCAAATTGTTCTGCTGGCCACCGCCATAGATAATGGGTTTTATTTTCACCTTTTCGTTAATGTACAAAAATCCCACACCTTTTGGCCCATGTATTTTATGGCCGCTGACGGAAAGCAAATCAATGTTCATCTTCTTAGGATATATCCGGAATTTGCCAAACCCCTGTACCGCATCCACATGGAAAAGGGTGCGGGGATTCATTTTTTTAATCAGCGCACCTGCTTCCGCTATCGGCTGCAGGGAGCCTATTTCGTTATTGGTATGCATAATAGATACTAAAATTGTATCCTTACTCATAGCTCTCTGCAAATCCTCCAGCCGGATACGCCCCTTCCCATCCACCGGCAGATAGGTCACATGAAACCCCTGTTCCTCCAGATATTTCATTGTCTGCAACACCGCCGGATGCTCAATCATCGTAGTAATCAGATGCTTTCCTGCCCTATGGTTGGCAAGGGCACAGCCAATAAGGGCAATATTATCCGCTTCCGTACCTCCCGATGTGAAAAGGATTTCTTTTTCATTCACCTTTAACAGTTTTGCTATTGTCTCTTTGGCATAACGGATATAGTTTTCCGCCTGAACGCCTTTTAAATGCAGGCTGGACGGGTTGCCATAGTCACTGCACATAATCTGTGTCATAAAAGCTGCCACGTCCTGAAAGCACCTTGTAGTAGCTGAATTATCCAAATACACTTCCATTTTTATAATCATGCTCCTTTCAAAGTCCGGAAACTTTAGTGTGCAACGCAAATTTCTGCACCGCCTTCTCGCATTTTCTACAGATACGGTGCATATCTATTATACTATATGCTACTTTCCTCTAGCTGATACACCATCCACGCCAGCATAGCAAGCCCTGCCGTCTCCGTCCGGAGGATGCGTTTCCCCATAGTAATGGGGCAAATTCCCGCCTCGGCCGCCATTTTCACCTCTTCTTCTTCAAAGCCTCCCTCCGGCCCTATAAAAACTGCTATGTCTTGCCCTGGTTTTAAAGACCGGATAATTTCCCTTGTCTTTTCCATCCCTTTTGCCTTTTCATAAGGAATCAGCCGCACATCCATACCTGCCGCATAAACCATGGCTTCCCTCACTGTCATCACGCTTTTCACCCCGGGAATTATCCGCCGCCCGCTCTGCTTGGCCGCCGCTTCGGAAATCGTCTGCCAGCGGGCCGTTTTGCTTTTCGCCTTTTTTTCATCCAGCTTCACCACACAGCGCCTGGCTGCCATAGGTATCACCTCATAGACCCCCAGCTCCACCGCCTTCTGGATAATCATTTCCATCTTATCCCCTTTAGGCAGCCCCTGAAAAAGGAATATCCTGGCAGGCAGCTCCGTGTCCGCCTCCTCCGCCGACAAAACCCGGCAAATAACACTATCCTCCATAAACTCCTCAATCCGGCAACGGTATTCCCTTCTGTCCACCCCATTGCTTACCGCCAGTTCTTCCCCCACTTTCATCCGCAGCACATTTTTAATATGGTTCACATCGCCCCCTTCTATCCTGGCCACATCCCCCTGTATCTGCTCACATCCCACAAAAAAATGATACATCCTGCTACTTCCTTCCCGTTATCGATACCCACTCCCCCTGGTACGTTATTTCCAGAATCTCCATTCCGGCCGAGCGTACAGCATCGGCCACTATGCTTTCTTTATCATCAATAATCCCCGACGTGATATAAATCCCCCCCGGCTTCAAATTCTTTACAATGACTGGCGTCAGCTCCACCAGGACATCCGCCAGGATATTGGCTACCACAATGTCATAGCACCCATAGCCTACTTCATCTTGTACTTCTTTCTCCGTAATAATATTCCCTGTGAGGACCTGGAACTTCTCCCCGGAAATGCCATTTGCCCTTTTATTTTCCTCTACCGCTTCGATTGCACATGGGTCCAAATCCGTTCCCAGTGCTTCCTTTGCGCCGAACATCAATGACAGTATGGACAATATGCCGCTCCCTGTTCCCACGTCTAAAAGCCTGGTTTCCGCTGTAATATATTTCCTCAATTGGCGGATGCAAAGCTGGGTGGTTTCATGCATACCTGTGCCGAAGGCCGTACCTGGGTCGATATGGAGCACCATTTTATCCTTATCCTCTTCCTTCACCTCTTCCCAGGAAGGTATCACCAGGATATCATCTATGTAAAACTGATGAAAATATTCTTTCCAATTGTTAATCCAGTCAATGTCCTCCGTTTCATCCACTTGAACCGTGCCTTCACCAATATCCATAAACGTGCGCAATTCTTCCAGTTCACTTTCCACCTTTTTCAAAAGTTCATTTGCCGAAAGGCTTTCCCCATTTACCTCCAGCATCCCCCCCTCTTTTTCCTCCACAAAAAAGCTAAGGTAGGCAATCCCGTCATCTTCTCCATTTTCCGGAAGGATATC
The DNA here is from genome assembly GCA_009911195.1 of Lachnospiraceae bacterium. Classification (GTDB taxonomy): domain Bacteria; phylum Bacillota; class Clostridia; order Lachnospirales; family Lachnospiraceae; genus Kineothrix. The sequence continues at coordinate 37,551 of QXWV01000016.1, forward strand.
CACAAACATCTGCTCCTTTTCCGCCGCCGTTAACGGCACCTTATCCTCAATCTGAGCCCCTTCCAGCCCAATGTCATACAAAGTGCTGATTACAATATCTTCTGCTTCCGTCAATGTCTTAACCTTAAATTTTGTCCACTTCATATCTTCCTCTTTTCCGGGCATTTCACCCATGCCCCAATCCATTTGCCCACTTTACAGACGCCCCGGCAGCCTTCCCTGCCCTTCAAAGCCTATCCGGATTAACAGCTTCTTTACATAAGTAAGGGCAAAATATAAAATCGCGCTGTCAATAGGCAGCATAATCGCGTTTTTGAATGCCCTTGCAGGAAGCAGGACAAAAAAACCTTTCCCATACAGCATGGAAATCCAAAGAGTATTCAAGACGCAGTTTACCAGAACCTTCGTCAGCAGTTCTGCTGCCGCAATCCTTTTTATGCTTACCGGTTTTTTATAAAGAAATGAGCCATAAATTATCCCCGCCAGCATCACGTTAAAGGTAAATCCAAAAAAGAATGGCCCGCTGGGTTTTAGCGCATATTTTAGAATATCCAGCGCACCGCCAAACAGGCATCCCGCCACGGGTCCAAAAAGACATTCCACAATCCGGTTAGGGATTCCTGAAAAGCCAATCCGTATATAAGGCCCTACTTCTATGGATGTTGTCATGCTCAATACAACTGCCAGCGCTGCCATCAGTCCACACAATACCATGTTCTTTGTAACCAGCAGTTCCTGCAAAGAACTTTTAAACATTTCTTTCATTTCTCTTATTTTTTTCATTAAAAAACCTCCTTTATAGCAGTTTTCCTGACCGCATAAAGGAGGATACAGCGCTCCATATGCAGCAGCGGGATGCGAAATCTGTACCGCAAGCTATGCAAGCAGCTTTTCGTCCGCATGACAACTCCCCGTTCATGCAGCACTTGACGCACAAATTTCTACTCTGCTAATTCATCTTGTTTTTAGGAACAAGTTTGTTATAACATATAATGTCAAGTTTGTAAACCAGTTTGTAAACCGGTTTGCTTGCCAAAACATTTCCGCAATGCTATACTAATTGCAGTCAGCATTTACCAGATATAGCAGCAAAAGCCAGGGGGAGGAGTCCGATGAACGGGGAAAAAAATACAAAAAACAAAATGAGTGTATTAAGGGGAGTGCGTATCCGTACTCTAAGCCTATGGATTGTTGCCGGAACAATTTTAGTATCCGTGCTAATCGGGGATGGAATCATCAACGTTATGAACCAGCATCAGAAATTAGCCGGCATGACCCAGGAATATCTTCTGATTAAGGACAATGTGGCGGATATGTCGCGCGGTTCTGATTATCTGACCGAACAGGCCCGTTTATATGCTATTACAAAAGATTACAATTATGCCGATGCCTATTTTCAGGAAGTGGGCATAACCCAACGGAGGGATAAAGCCCTTCTGGAAATCGAGCACCGTCTCCAAGGAAAGGACCCGGATGCTTTTCGGCTTTCCAAGGAAGCCCTGGAATTGTCCAATGAATTGATGGAGCTGGAAATCCATTCCATGAAATTAGCTGCCTTATCTGTCGGCGAAGCACTGGACAGCCTTCCCGCCCAGGTACAGGATTACCCTCTAACAGACGCGGAACTACAGTATACTTCCCAGGAAAAATCGGAGGCCGCCAGCCAGTTGGTCTTTGGACAGGAATATCGAGCAATGAAGCAGCAGATAGACGAAAGGCTGACCAGCGTTACACAAAGCGTCACATCAATCTGTGAACTGGACCTGGAAAAAAGTGAAAAGTCCATGAAAAATGCATTAACCCGACAGAGTATTTATACTATTTTAGTTGTGATGCTCGTTATATTTTCTTATATCATGATTGCCGTGCTGATTTTAAGGCCAATACGGATTTACGTAAATTGCATAAAAAATAATAATTTTCTGGAAATTACGGGCGCCTATGAATTTAAATATCTGGCCGCCACCTATAATAATATATTTGAAATGTCCATGGAGCAGCAGAATGTTCTGCGCCGTAAGGCCGAATGCGATGCCTTGACGGGTTTGCTGAACCGCCAGGCTTTTGAGCAGCTAAAAGAACGGCTGCAGGGAAAAACGTCGGTTATTGCGCTATTGCTTATCGATATCGACGTATTTAAATCCATAAACGACACTTACGGCCATGAAATGGGGGATAAAGCGCTGATAAATGCTGCCAATATCCTAAAAGAAAGTTTCCGTAGGGCAGACCATGTACTTCGGATTGGCGGCGATGAATTTGCTATTGTCATGGAAAAAGTCCAGCCGGACAAACCTCAGATTATCAGCGAAAAAATTGATAAAATCAACTGGATATTGCAGCATCCCCAAAATGATTTGCCCAAATATTCCATCAGCGTCGGCATAGCCTTTTCGGAAAACGGATATAGCGATGAACTATTCCGCCAGGCCGACCAGGCTTTATACCATACGAAGGAAAATGGAAGATGTGGTTATACTTTCTACCAATCGTAAGTTCCGTGAAAATATTTGAAAAAGCCGGGTAATAATGGTAAAGTATTATAGTATCCCATATCCGGTACTTATACCAAGTACATTTTAGAAAGGGCGCATTCGGCGGTTAATTATATGAAAGAACGTTTTGCCAAACAAAAATTAGTTAGCATTAATATGGCGGAGGAAAAGCACAGGAAAGCAATATTCCTTAGCCTAGTTGCCATTTCTTTTTTCGCTATACTTATTTATAATATGTTCACCCCGGCAATGACGGATGACCTCATATACAAAAAAACTGTATTGGAAGCCAAATCTTTTCTGGATTTAATCCGCCAGGAACAGGAACAATACATGACTTGGACCGGCAGGAGCGTGAACCACATGATTTTACGCTGCTTTTTATCCGGCAGTAAATGGATTTTCAATATATGCAACAGCTTTGCTTTCATCCTGCTAACCCTTTTCATGTACTATAATGTGGAAAACAAGAAAAAATACGATGTATTTGCCTATTTACTGATTCAATTATTTCTCTGGAATTTCTCCGTATCCTTTGAGCAAACGGTATTATGGGAAACCGGAGCCTGCAACTATCTATGGGGCAGTATGATTATTATGGGATATTTATCCTTATTGCGGTACTGCATAAAAGAAGATTATACCGGGGCAGCCCAGGTCGCCCCGGCAGTAGGTTTATTCCTCCTTGGCGGATTGGCCGGCTGGTGTAATGAAAATACTTCCGGAGGGTGTATCCTTTTGGCATGTATTTGGATTGGGATTTATATTTGGGAACATAAACGCATACGCATTTGGATGGCAACCGGACTGGCAGGCGTCATAGCAGGTTTCCTATGTATGATATGCGCCCCCGGCAATGCCAACCGGATGCAGTTTATGGAAGAAGAACATGATGGCCTTTTTGCCCTGGTCTCCCGCTGGCTGAAATGCTGTCTGGCGATACGCAACCACTTTTTTATCCTGATTGCCATCGGGATTGTGGCCTTCGTAATTGTACGGCTGCAAAAAGCCGCATGGAAAAAAAGCAAAAACATGTTCCTTTATTTATTCGTATTTTTTGCCACATGCTTTGCTTTAGTCCTGACACCCGAGCCAGTCGCAAGGGCTTATTTCGGTGCCGGAATCTTTCTTATGGTAAGCTGTGTGCAGGGGATTATAGATGTGGGTGATAAAGATTTATATATCAAAGCCCTGAAAATAAGCGGAGCCGCTATCTTCACCCTTTCTTTCATATTCACTTACCTCGAAAGCGGTGCACATTTAATGCGCATTTACCGGGAGAGCAGCGAGCGTTTTGCCTATATAGAAGAGCAGAAAGCCGCAGGGAACATGGATATTACAGTCCCATTGCTGCGGCCTGGTTTTGAAAACAAATACAGCGATGCCTATAATTCTGATTTGAGCGGCGAGGACAGCGGATATTGGGTTAATGTGGGGTATGCCACTTACTATGGCGTAAACAGCATATCGGCAGTTCCCCGGGAAGAATGGGAGGAGTATTAATTTAATTTCCATATCAATGAATCTTCCGACACCCGTTCATAACGTTCCCTGATTGCCGCATCCAGTGACGGGCAGATTGTCTCGCCCTCTTCTTCTGTTTGGGGCTGGTATACTACAATTCGGGGCGCATAATTTACCAAATCTTCCACTGTGTCATACTCAAACCAGTCCATATACCAGGGCAGGATATAGCAGTTCCGGTTTACGGGATACCGCTCTTTATACATTAGATATATAGAATCATGAACATATGTATCTATAAAAATCCCCTCACCCGGTTCAGTCAGCGATACAATCTGTTCATCTGTCTCATCCACTGCATTGGGATGGTATACCACATGTTCCACAACCATGGATATATATGGCCTTAATAAATAGCACCCTGCCGCCACCATGCAGGCCAGTATTATCTTCCGCCCTTCTCCTTTTACCCCGTCTTTCAAAGAATCCTCTGGAATGCCCAACAATATTATTATCGTCAACGCCACATTCCAAAGCCCAACGGCATGGAAACCCATCCCCCCTCTCGTTCCATTTCCGCTCATGCACAAAAGTAATGCAAGCACTGCGGCTATCCCTTCTTTCTCGCCCATCCGCCTCCACCAATGCATCAGCGACACAATTGCACCTACTGCAATCAGGAACTGAATCACCACTATATCATTTCCTCCTGAAGAAAGCATTGCATTAAAGTTATCACCTATCGCATCAAAATAACTTTTGAGCCCAAGAAAAAATGGTTTCCATTTTATCTTGCCGAACTCGTTCTGATACTTATTATAGACCATTGTATTAAATTGATATGCCATCAAGTACATTTGCCCCGCTGCACGAGCCAGTACAAAATAAACCATGGAAACAAGAAATGGCAGCAAAGCCACTGGCAGGAAAAAGCCATAACGTCTCCATACGGCTTTTATTCTTACCCCTTTTGTTCCGATTCTCTTTACCCTATCTCCCCCTTTCATCTCACGCCCCATTTCTTTCCCTTTCCAGAAGAGTCCTTCCCTAACAAGCACACATATTGCAATAGGCGTTATGGCAAACACACTGACAAACGTGGATGCAATACTGGCAAACACACAGGCAGATACAATAATACATCTGCTTTTTTCCAGCCTCCCATCATCCCAGTAGCGGATAAACTCCATGATTAGGGCTATCATACAAAATCCCTGGATATTATCGCCCAATATTTTGGATGCCTGAAAAAACATGGGAATTATAATAATAATTTGGGCAATGGGCAAAATAAACATTTTTCTCTTTCCAAAAAAGTTGCAATGCCGGTAGTAAAGCCCTCCCCACAACATTGCTGAAAGCAGATAATACAACAGCCGGAACTGCTGGATGCTTCCGGCGCCAAGCAGCGCAAAGACAGCACACAAATAATATCCAAAGGGGGTATGCTGTGTATAGTAATCCCTATACAGGACTTTTCCTCCTGCAATCAGCATCCCTCCCCGTATATTGTCGCACTCATCCGTAAAAGTACCCATGTTCTCCCTCGAAAACACATACATCAAAAGAATGTAGATACATGCAACCCCCAAAGCGCCTAACAGCTTCTTTGCGGACTCCCCCTTTTTCTTTTGATAAAATACCAGCGCCAGGATTCCAGCTACTGCCCCTGTCATTATTACATATAGGAAACTCCAAAATAAATCCTTCTCTCCTCCATATACCCTGATACAAAGTGCCCCCTCCTGTACTTCCCCATTAATAAAAAACTTTCCATCCCCATAGCTTTCATACCCGGATGCATAAAAGCACAATGCCGAATTTCCTGTAGCATTTTTAGAGCGGATGGATAGTATATACTCTTTCCCCTTATCCACTTTGATTGGCGATGTCACCTTACATAAATATTTTTCTCCATCGGAAACCTGGCTTGCGTTGTACTCCCATTCGTATATTATCTTCCCACTTTCCTTTTCCCGTATGTCCAGTTTCCAAAAAGAATTATTATTCCTTCCATAAGTACCAGTTTTAATATCAATTCCCCAAAATAAACCATATGGCATTGCAAATTCCTGTTCCAGCACTGTCCGGTTATCCATTACTGCTATTTCCTTTTCCTCTTTTTCATTAATAACCGTTCTTTCTATATATGTCAGCCGATTGCCCACTTTCCAGAACCCTATGATAAACACCACTGTTACTATGGCCAAAATCCCTATACCCTGGATTCTATTTTCTTTTATGTTCATCCCTTTCTACCTCTTCCGCCTTTCCTATATCCCCTGCTTCGATAAATGGTAATTAGGCCAGTCATGTCACATGGCGTTTCTCCCCCATCTCCTCCAGCACCTTATTCAATGCTGAAAAATCCTTCACTGCCCGGATACCTATACTCCATATTCTTCTCATATTAATGGAATTTACCCCTCCCTGCCGCGGCTTGAAGGTAATGGGCAAATAAAGCACATCCCTTTTTTTCTTTTCAAAAATAACTGCAATCAGCACATTAGATAAATGAAACCCTTTCGGTATGTATGGCATCTCCTCTCTTAATACTTCAGCCCGCATTAGGCGGAATGGCGTGTTCGCATCCTTTACCCTTATCTTAAAGCAAATGGCAATTACCAGCTTCAGAACTTTTGTAACAAAAATACGCAGCCATCCATCCTGGCGCTTATTTCTATTACCAATAACCATATCATACCCTTTTCTTTTCTCCCAGAAGCTGTCAAATTCCTCCGGCCTTGTCTGCCCATCGGAATCCGTCTGGAAAATATAATCCGCACCGTGTTCTATAGCATATTGATATCCATACAATAGCGTTGCCCCATGCCCTTCGTTCTGTTTACTGATAGCCTTTAACAGCGGACGGCTCTTTTTCATTTCACATAGGATACTATATGTCTCATCCTTACTGCCATCATCAATTATTAACAGGCATGACTCGCCGCCTGCCTGATGAGCCTTCACTATTGGATACCATTCGTCAATTACCTTTTGTATATTTTCCGCTTCGTTATAAGCAGGAATCACAATATAAAGTTTATCCATTTATTTACCTCTTTTCTCGTTTTGTATGTTTCAGGTGTTCCCCCAATTTCACTTGACACAGCAGCATGGACAAAACAGCACTCATTTATTATCAATCCGTGGGAACACGCTTTTCTTCCTATTAGCATCTCCCACACTCCAAATTTATGGAATGTTTTAAGCAAAAGTGAAAACAACAATTTAAGCATCATTGCTAAATCAATGTGCCGTTTATTGTTTTTAATATCTTAATTCTTTATTAATAAGTTATTAAATATCTTATTTTTTCATTATATATCATTCAATATCTTATTTCAAACATTTATTGCATTAAAATCAATACTAAGGGGTAATTTGTAACTTTCATGCATTTATAAATCTAACTCCAAAAGAAAGGCGAGGTCATTTTTATGTACGAAGAAGAATTATTTTCAAAAAGGCTGGAGCAGCTTCGCCTTGAAAAAAATGTATCCGCACGGGAAATGAGCCTGGCTTTAGGGCAGAACCCAAGCTATATAAATCGTATCGAAAATGGGAAGGCGCTTCCTTCCCTCTCCATATTTTTCTGTATTTGTGATTATTTTCATATTTCCCCCAAAGATTTTTTTAATAACGAACTGAATAATTTTTACTATACTGGGGAACTTATCCGGGAAATCCAGAAACTGACAGGCTCGCAGGCGCAACATCTTCTTGCGGTGATTAAGGATATTAACCAATCAAACGTTCATAGAACAGAATAATATTTCAAATATTAACCCAAAATAATCGTTTATTTTTTACCATCCTTGCCTCTTTACGCCTTATATGGAAAAATCCAATCATAGACAGCATAAAGAAATTCATCTTATAATATTTTTGCACAGCAATTTATATTTTATTATTGGAACTGGCCAAATAAATTCATTTATGCGGACATGAATTCATTTAGGAAGGCATGTACTGATGCAGGCTAAACGAAAGGCATGGTAAATAAAATGGTGAAACGAATAAAGCCACTGTTATTTTCCGCAGTCCTTTTATGCTTTCCGTTTTCTTTCAGCGGATGCGGCAAAAGCGCTGCGGATGAACTTTCTCTTGGGGAAGCCAATGAAAAACCGGCAGACTCCAATGAAACAACCAATAAAGAATATTCAAAAGATGATATAGATGGGAATAGCCAAAACTATGACGAAAAAACTGACAATAGCTATATGGCAGAAAATGGGGGATTCGATACTCCCGTCATTGAAAAACGGATAGAGAAAGACGGAAAAATACAGAGTTACCTTACCGGCCAATGGCTGGAAAAGGAAAAAGCAAACAAAAGGCCCATCGCCGTTATGATACCGAACAATACCCCGGCGCTGCCGCAATACGGCCTGTCCAAAGCAGCTATTATTTACGAAGCGCCGGTAGAGGGGCGTATTACAAGGCTTATGGCTGTTTTTGAGGACTATGATGAACTGGAGTATATCGGCCCTGTCCGAAGCAGCCGCGACTATTTTGTTTATGTGGCCATGGGATATCAGGCCATTTACTGCAACTGGGGGCTGGCAAGACCTTATGTGGAAGAGCTTCTGCGCAGCGATGCCGTCCAGAACATCAGTTGTGCCGTAGAGGGCATCCACAACCCTTCCGATGAAGCATTCGGCAGAATCCGCCGTCCCGGTTATGCTACGGAATTCACCGGTTACCTTTTTATGGATGGGCTGGAAAAAGCCATTAAACGGCATAAATACGAAACAGAATATGATAGCCGCTACGTTCCCCCTTTTATTTTTGTTGACGAAGGCTACCGGGCAAACTACGAAGATATGGAAGATGCAGCCTACCTCTACCCCGGCGGCCGGGAAGAAAATTCCGGGGGCTATGGATTTTATAACCCCTACTTTGAATATGACGAAAAAGACAAGCTTTATTACCGCTACCAGAACGGCAAAAAGCAAATGGACGAATATGACAATAGCCAACTGGCCGTTTCCAACGTAGTATTCCAGTATTGCCACGGGGAAGTCCGGGATAAAAAGGACTACCTGGCTTTCGGCGTCCATGGTGAAGGCGATGCCCTTGTTTTCACCAATGGGAAAGTCATTGAAGCCACATGGCAGCGCTACGGCGGAGATGCCACCCCGGCTAAATTTTATGATAAAAACGGCAGGGAAATCATCTTCAACCAAGGAAAAACCTGGATTTGCAATATTTGGGAAGAGTATGGGGAATATGTAGAATATGAATAGCCAAAAAAGCATGGGCTAATATGGCAAAGCATAAAATTAGCCGGCAAAGTATAGAAAAGAAACCTGTGCTACAAAAAATGCACGCGTATGTTTATCTCATGTAAACAAACACGCGCGTGCATTTAAACACATTTTAATTTATTTCATTATCCCCTTCTACCAATAATTTTTACCTTTCCCAAAATTTCTTCTTTTTATCCTTTACTTCCCCTGCTTCACCCGAAGCTTCTTTCGCTGCATTCAACGTATTCCCCGTCTCCGCATCGAATTGCCTCAAAAGTTCCTTTGCCTCATGGGAAAGCTTATCGGGTACCTGGACTACCAGAGTTACATAATGGTCACCCCGGTTATCTTTATTTCTCAATGAGGGAACCCCTTTGCCTTTCAGGCGCACTCTTGTGTCTGTCTGGGTTCCTGCCTTTACATCGTAAATCACCTTGCCATCCACCGTATCAATCATAATCTCGCCGCCCAAAGCCGCAACTGCGAAGGATACGGGCACGGTGGAATAAATATTATAATCCTGGCGCTGGAAAATAGGATGCCTGCCCACGATAACTTCCACAAGCAAATCCCCTCTCGGCCCGCCATTGCTTCCCGGTTCGCCTTTATCCCTCAGACGTACACTCTGCCCGTTGTCAATGCCCGCCGGTATGGAAACTTTAATCTTCTTCCTGCTGGCAATGTATCCGCTTCCATGGCAATCCGGGCATTTATCCTTAATGACTTTCCCGGTTCCATTACAGTCAGGGCAAGTCTGAACATTCCTGACAGTGCCAAAAAAAGACTGCTGGGTGAATACCACCTGCCCTTTGCCGCCACATTTGGAACATGTCTCCGGGCTGGTTCCCGGTTTCGCACCGCTGCCATGGCAGGAAGCGCATTCATCCTTTAAAGTCAGCTCCAATTCCTTCTCGACGCCGAATACTGCTTCTTCAAAGGTAATCCTTACGCTGGTACGGATATTTGCCCCTTTCATAGGGCCGCTGCTTCCCCTTCCGCTCCTACGGCCGCCACCAAAGAAATCTCCGAAAATGTCCCCGAAAATATCTCCGAAATCAGCACTGCTAAAATCAAAACCGCCGAAACCTCCAGCCCCGCCTTCAAATGCCGCATGGCCGAACTGGTCATACTGGCGTTTCTTTTCCGGGTCGCTAAGCACGGCATATGCTTCCGAGGCTTCTTTAAACTTCTTTTCCGCTTCCTTATCACCGGGGTTCATATCCGGATGATATTTCTTGGCCAGAACTCGGTATGCTTTTTTAATTGCTGCTTCATCTGCATTTTTATCTACTCCAAGAACTTCGTAGTAGTCTCGTTTTTGCTCTGCCATAACTAACTCCTCTTGTTCACTTAATTCCTGAATACTAGTATAAACGGTCTTATATTCAAACGCAAGAAGTTCTCAGGCACATATCCTGTGCCTTAGAACTTCTCGTTGCTATTCACTCATCCTTTACAGCATCAAATCGGCCATACGATTTACACTTCGCGGTAATCTCCATCTACCACATCATCTGCCGGGCCTGCACCCATGTCCGGGCCTGACTGTGCGCCCATATCCGGACCCGCGCCTGCTGCACCCTGCGCCTGCTCATACACTTTTGCAAAAAGAGCCTGGGCATCGTTCATCAGTTTTTCTTTTGCCGCCTTCATCTCGTCGATATCGCTGTCGGACATTTCCTGGTCCTTTGTCCTCTCCAGAACTGCCTTCAAAGCGGCAAGGTCATCTTCTACCGTGCTCTTTGCGGAGGCATCAATCTTATCGCCTACTTCGCCCAATGCTTTTTCTGTCTGGAATACGAAGGAATCCGCTTCATTTCTTGTATCAATCGCTTCTTTCCTCTTCTTATCCTGTGCCTCGTATTCCGCTGCTTCTTTTACTGCCTTGTCGATTTCATCATCGGACATATTGGAGCCAGCCGTAATAGTAATATGCTGCTCTTTGCCTGTTCCCAGGTCTTTTGCGGAAACATTCACAATACCATTGGCATCAATATCAAAAGTAACCTCAATCTGAGGAACCCCACGCATTGCTGGCGGAATCCCATCCAGCCTGAACTGCCCTAATGATTTATTGTCTTTTGCAAACTGCCTTTCACCCTGTACTACGTTGATATCAACCGCTGTCTGGTTGTCTGCCGCTGTGGAGAAAATCTGGCTCTTCTTGGTGGGGATTGTTGTATTTCTCTCTATCAGCCTTGTAGCTACACCACCCATCGTCTCAATGGAAAGGGATAACGGGGTAACATCCAGAAGCAGGATTTCCCCTGCGCCTGCATCGCCTGCCAGCTTGCCGCCCTGAATGGAAGCGCCCAATGCAACGCATTCGTCCGGGTTAAGGCTCTTGGAAGGCTCATGGCCTGTCAGTTGTTTTACTTTTTCCTGTACGGCCGGAATACGTGTGGAACCACCAACCAGCAATACTTTGCCGATTTCGGAATTGGTAAGCCCCGCATCCTTCATAGCGTTCTGTACCGGAATCGCTGTTTTCTCTACCAAATCATGGGTCAATTCATCGAATTTTGCCCTTGTCAAATCCATATCAAAGTGCTTCGGCCCTTCTGCCGTAGCTGTAATGAACGGAAGATTGATGTTTGTTGTGGTGGAAGAGGATAATTCCTTTTTCGCCTTTTCCGCCGCTTCCTTCAATCTCTGAAGCGCCATCTTGTCATTTGATAAATCTACGCCTTCTTTCTTTTTGAATTCATCCAGCATCCAATTGATAATCTTCTGGTCAAAATCATCGCCGCCAAGACGGGTATCACCGTTGGTGGAAAGAACCTCAATAACGCCGTCGCCGATTTCAATAATAGAAACATCGAAAGTACCGCCACCAAGGTCATATACCATGATTTTCTGTTCTTTTTCGTTGTCCAGCCCATAAGCAAGAGCCGCTGCCGTAGGCTCGTTAATAATACGCTTTACATCTAACCCTGCGATTTTTCCCGCATCCTTTGTTGCCTGACGCTGTGCGTCATTGAAGTAAGCCGGAACCGTAATCACCGCTTCCGTTACTTTTTCACCCAGATAGCTTTCCGCATCTGCTTTTAACTTCTGGAGAATCATAGCTGAAATCTGCTGCGGGGAGTATTTTTTATCATCAATGGTACGGCCTCTGTCCGTACCCATATCCCTCTTAATGGATGCAATGGTTTTTTCCGAATTGGTTACTGCCTGACGTTTTGCAGGCTCGCCTACCAGCCTTTCGCCGTTCTTTGTGAATGCCACTACTGACGGTGTTGTCCTTGCGCCTTCTGTATTGGCGATAACAGTAGGTTTACCGCCCTCCATAACTGCCACGCAGCTATTTGTTGTTCCTAAGTCAATACCAATTATTTTGCTCATATCAAGCCCTCCTAAAATTATAATTAAACATTAATTCTTTCCATTGTTGCTAAAATCTATATAACAGAAACCTATTATATACTAAATTTATGCTATAACTATGATACAACAGCCACCATGCTGTGCCTTACTACGGACTCCCTATACATATAACCTTTCTGCAATTCCTGTGCCACTATGCCCGATTCATATTCCTCGCTCTCCACCTGCATCACTGCATTGTGGTAATCGGGGTTAAACTCCTGCCCTATGGCTTCTATCGGCTTTACGCCCAGGTTTTCCAGTTCCGTCATCAACTGCTTATAAATCATCTGCATACCATCGGCAAAACCGTTCCCTTTTTCCTCTTCAGAAATGCTGGCCAGCCCTCTTTCAAAATTATCCACAACCGGAAGAATCTTTTCAATAACGCTTTTAGCCCCAATTTCAAACATAGCCGTTTTTTCTTTGTCGGTGCGTTTCCGGAAATTTTCAAATTCCGCCATCTGACGTTTTACCCGGTCCTCCAGTTCTTCTACTTTCTGCTTCATGGCTTCCTGCTTTTTATCCGCCTTCGGTTTCTTCTTAAAAAACTTCTTCCCGCCGGCCTCTTCCGTCCCCCCATCTTCACCGTCATCTGTTTCATCCGGCTCAAATTCCACATCCTGGCTGTTATCTGCCAGGCTATTATCTGCCTGGCTGTTATCTGCCTGGCTGTTATCTGCCTTGCCATCTTCTTCGTTTTTTTCTTCCATTACATTCCCCGCTTCTTTATTGCTTTCTTCCATGCAATCGTCATTTCTGCCTGTATTCATATCCTTCTTTTCTTCCAATTCTTTCATCCCTTTCTTTTTATTCTTCATATTTCCAATAAACAATCCGTAAAAAGAACGCTTGCTTTACCGAATATCCTATGGATTAAAGCTAACCATCGCGCTTATTATATAAATCATCCAACTGATGCTTCAAAGTTTTCAGTGTTCCCACCACTTTATCATAGTCCATACGTTTCGGGCCTATAATTCCAATAGTTCCTTTCATTCCCTCTTCCAGTTCATAGGTTGCGGTTACAACGCTACAGTCCTTCATCGTTTTCACCGGGGTCTCATTGCCGATATATATCTGTATTCCCGTGCTGTTTTCCTCTGCCAGATTGTCTACCACCAGTTCGCTCAATAGCTGCTTTTCTTCAAAAGTGGTAATCAGTTCGCTGGCTTTCTGGTTATCCGCCAGTTCCGGGTATTTAAAAATATTATTCGCGCCGCTGGTATATATCTCCAAATCTTCATCCGCTTTAATGGCATCCGCCACCGCGTCAATAACATTCCCAATGATGACACTGTGTATACCTGCCTGCTGTTTCATAGCAGTTATCATGCTTAAGTTAATCTCTTCCAGTGACAATCCATTCAAATGGGTGTTCAGAAGTATATTCAGCTTCAACAATGTTTCATCATCTATTTCTTCTTCCACACTTAAGATATTATTTTTAATCACATTACCTTCGATGACGATAACCGCTAACAACTGGTTGGAATCCACTCTGGACAACTGTATGAATTTTACTTTATTGCGGTGAATCCGGGGAGCCGATATCATAGTGGCATAATTGGTATTCTGCGCCAACACTTTCGCCACTTGTTTCAGGAGATGTTCCATTTTATCCTCCCGCTCCAGCAAAAATTCCTTCAGTTCTTCTACTTCACGCTCCTTTTCCTCCATCATCTGGTCCACATAGAGGCGGTAGCCTTTATCCGACGGAATCCGTCCTGCCGAAGTATGGGGCTGGACAATGTAGCCCAATTCCTCCAAATCCGCCATTTCATTTCTTATCGTAGCAGAACTTAGATTTAAATCCGTATATTTTGAAATCGTCCTGCTTCCGACCGGTTCTCCCGTTTCAAGGTAATTGCGGATAATGGCCTGCAAAATTTTCATTTTTCTTTCGTCCAGTAAGTGCACTCCATCATCCTCCCTCGTTTTATTCATTCTGTTTGTTAGCACTCAACCTTTTAGAGTGCTAACATCTTCTTACCATAAAATATCACTTACCCTGAGTAATGTCAACACATTAGTTCAAAAATAATTATAAAAATTATGTAAAAAGACTTTGGCATACCGTCTTCCGATATGCCAAAGCCATTCTCTTCCACTCTCATCAATTTTCCAATCAAAAAACCGCTAAATAAGGAAACTTCCCTGGACATCGCCATTGAATACATAATAAACTGTATTTTCTTCCGGTTTTACATATAAGTCAAGGCTTGTGTACTCTTCATCCCCTTTACCCAAATCATATTTCCATACGTCGGCTGCAATCTTCTGTAAATCTTCCATAGAAACATTTTTATCGGAGTATTGGATATGTAATGACTGCTGTACTGCTGCTTTCTTGCTTTTTGCTTTTGTCTCTTCTTTTCCTGCCGGTGCTTTTTTCTCTACAGCCTTCTTGGCTGGTGCTTTTTTCTCAGCCGCTTTTTTTGTAGCGTTTTTTTTCGCCGGTGCTTTTTGAACTGCCGGTTTTGCTTCTTCTTTTTTCTCAACTGCTACAGCTTTCGGCTCTTCAACTGCCAAAGTTGCTTCCGGTTCTGTCTTCACCGCTTTAGCTGCTGTTGTCTTCTTTTTCGCTTCTGCCATTTGTTTTCTCCTTTCACTGCCAGGTTCGTATGAAACCTTTCTGACTCCTTACTTTTTCATCCCCCCGCCGTATGATGATACATCATCCGCGATGTGAGTAATCCCATAAAAATCATTTTTACGATATATAGTTTACTCCAATTCAACTGTCTTGTCAACTTTTCCGCCACCTTTTCCTAAAAAACCGGGAAAAAGGCGCACTTTCCGATAAAAGACCAGAAAAAGTTCACATTGTTGACTAAAAATTTCCTCCGAAAAAACTATCGAAAGGTCATTTCTTACAATAGAAAATATGTGAGTACGATAATACCGAGCACAATTCTATACCATCCGAAAACCTTAAAATCATGTTTTTTGATATATCCCATTAAAAAACGAATCACAACTACCGATACGGCAAAGGCCACCGCCATGCCAACCAAAAGGATGGACCATTCAGATGTGCTGAATGCCAGGCCGAATTTTACCAGTTTCAGCAAGCTGGCTCCAAACATAACCGGTATTGCCAGGAAAAAAGTAAACTCCGCCGCCGCAGTCCGGGAAATCCCCAGCAGCAATGCCCCTATAATAGTCGCCCCTGAACGGGAAGTGCCGGGGAAAATGGCCGCTATTAACTGCCATACCCCTATGATAAATGCCATCTTATATGTGATACCGGATAACTGGGTAATCCTCGGCGAAACCTTTTTATTCCTATTTTCCACAAAGAGGAACAGAAGGCCGAATACAATTAGGGCAATTGCCACGCACACATAATTATAAAATAGCCCGCTAAACACATCATCAAAGGGCATCCCTATTACAATTGCCGGTATACAGGCCACGGCAATTTTGAACCAGAGGACAAAAATATCCTTTTTGATTATAGGTTTTCCTTTTAAATCAAAAGGAAAAATCTTGTTCCAAAACAAAACCACCACTGCCAGTATTGAGCCAAACTGTATCACCACAAGAAATGCTTCCATGAACTCCGGTGAAACATTCAGCGATACAAACTCATCCAACAAAATCATATGGCCGGTACTGCTGATGGGCAGCCATTCCGTAATCCCCTGCACAATACCGAAAAGTACGGCTTTTAAAATTTCTATCATAAGAATCTCCTATTCTAATCCCGCAAACCCCCTACTAAATATATGCGTTGTCAACGGGATAAATACTCTAAAAGTTCCACATAGCACTCCTGTGCGTCTCTATAGCCTTCTTCGTATAAAGCGTCCAGCTTGCTTTTGTCTTTTTCTATCCTGCCTACCTGGCTTTTTTTCCTGGGTCGGATAATAAAAGCCCTTCCTTCTTTTTCCTGTTCCTCCAGATAATCCAAAGTACTGTTATACTGCTTATCCCTTGCCTTCATTAATTCATATACCTTAGGATATCTGACATAACGCGCCTTAATCAATGCCATCTGTGATTCCGTCTTTCTGCGGAAACCTGTTTCCTTTGTTAAAATGACTACATTTTTTTCGTTCCCATCTGCTATAGATTTTCGGATTGGGATAGAATCCGAAATGCCTCCATCCAAATAATATTCATCCCCAATTTTCACTTTCCGGGATACTAACGGCATGGAACTGGATGCGCGAATCGCCTGGATATCTTCATGCATATCCTTTAGTTGGATATATTCCGCTTCCCCAGTCCGTATATTTGTAGCCACCGCATAAGCTTTTCCCTCATACTTCTCAAAAGTTTCAAAATCGTAGGGGTCGAGATAGTTAGGAATTAAATTATAGCACATATCCACCCCGAATATATCCCCTGTAGTAAGAAGGCTGAAAGCCCCACAATATTTTTTGCTGTCCAGATAGTTCACCGCTACCCGGTATGCCCTTTTCTTTTGCTTGGATAAAAAGCTGCACAAATGGCATGCCCCTGCCGAAACCCCATAGCAGGAGGAAAACTCTATTTCCTTATCCAGAAAAAATTCCAGAACGCCGGCCGTATAAATCCCTTTCATACCGCCGCCTTCCAATACAAGCCCTGCCTGATACATATTCTATTCCACCTCATTTCTGTACCGATTTTATTCTATTTTCCTATTGTACATCCGTACCTCCAAAAAAGCCGTTCTCTTCAGCTAAGCCACAGAAGCTGACGCCCCTGCTTTCCATCTGCCGCTTACTGCTTCCCATACTCCGTCTCCACAAATTTTCTTAGTGCCGGAAGCGACCTCTCCACTTTCTCCGTAGCGATGCAGTATGCCATGCGGAAATAGCCCGGACAGCCAAAACTATCGCCTGGTACAAGAATCAAATCGTATTTTTTTGCTTTTTCGCAGAAAATCTTTGCATCCTCTTCCAATGCCTTAGGGAAAATGTAAAAAGTTCCGCCCGGCTTTACGCATGTGAAGCCCAGTTTTATCAGTTCCTCATATAAGATGTTCATGTTTGTCTCATATACAGAAAGCTCGGAAGTATCGTCCACCGTCTCCGCCACCGCCAACTGGATAATGGAGGAGGGGCAGTTATGGCCAATCCCCCTGGAAATCTGCCCGCACATATTTACGATGGTTTCCGCGTCTTTACATGCAGGGTTTACTGCAATATACCCAATCCTTTCCCCTGGAATGGATAATGATTTGGAATAGGAATAGCAGCTTATCGTATTGTCATACAGTTTCGATACATAAACCTCTTCCACCCCTTCAAACAGAATTTCCCTGTATGGTTCATCGGAAATCAGGTATATATCATGCCCATATTCTTCCTCTTTCCGTTTCATGATATCCGCCAGCATCTCTAACGTTTCTCTTGTGTATACAATCCCTGATGGGTTATTGGGGGTGTTTATCAGCACTGCCATTACTTTATCCGTCAGCATTTCTTCAAAAACAGAAAAATTAATCTGGAATTTCCCTGTATCCGCCGGAACTACTTTCAGCTTTGCACCGCTTAAATTAATATAAGGATGGTATTCCGGGAAATGGGGCGCAAAGGTCAGCACTTCATCCCCGGGAACCGTCACCGCCCGTACCGCGTGGGCTATCGCCCCTGCGGCTCCTGATGTCATGAAAATATGCCGGAATGTATAGGACATTCCAAATCTTGCGTTCAAGGATGCCGCCACTTTTTCCTTTACCGGCACAATGCCCAGGCTGGGGCTGTAGCCATGCACTTCCATCACATCCCCTTCTGTCAGCATCTTAATCATTGCTTTCTTAAAGCTTTCCGGCGCAGGTACGGATGGATTCCCCAGGCTATAGTCAAATACGTTTTCATAGCCTATTTCTTTCCCTCTGGCTGTAGCATATTCTGAAAGTTCCCGGATTACCGATTTTCCATTCAGCATTTCTTTATATTGTTCTGCAATCATCTTCTACTTTTCCCTCCATATGTACACAAACTTGGCCATCCATTATGCTGTATAAAAAAACCAACGGATATATTTTACCACAAACCATACCATAACTTCCAGAATAATATTTTTCCCGTCACGGAAATCAGTTTTCATGGGCGGCGCAGCGGGCAGGGCATTTGGCCCAGGCAGTGTTCCGTTTTAAGGCCATTGATAAAAAGCAGCAATTTCACTTATGAAATGGTTCACATCCAGGGGAAAACCGCCATGGATGGCGGTTTTAGGAAGCATGGGCACGGATGCCCGTTGCTTCTGACCCGTCCGCATCCAACCCCTTTACCCATTTCATTAGTGAAATATGCTTTTTATCATAGCCGCAAAACGGAATCCTGCCTGAGCCAAATGCCCTGCCCGCTGCACCGCCTATGAAAATTGATTTCCGTGTTTTCCCGTATATCTAAAAAGGGAAACATTTTCATGTTTCCCCTTCGCTGTAAGCCAGTGTAGACTTAATGGCCCGCTTCCATCCTTTCAGTAGTTCTTCCCGTTTCCCGCACTCCATCGAAGGCTTGAAATCCCTTCCTAACTGCCAATTTTCCTGTATTTCCTCTTTGCTTTTGTAATAGCCGGTTGCCAGCCCCGCCAGATAAGCGGCCCCCAGTGCAGTAGTTTCGATACATTCCGGGCGGTATACTTCCGTATTGATAATATCTGCCTGGAACTGCATCAGGAAATTATTGGCGCTTGCTCCCCCGTCCACTTTCAATTCCTTTAAATGGATGCCAGAATCTTCTTCCATCGCTTTTAACACATCTACCGTCTGATAGGCGACGGATTCCAAGGTGGCCCGTATGAAATGCTCTTTTTTACAACCCCGGGTAATCCCTGTCACTGTTCCTCTGGCATACTGATTCCAATAAGGGGCACCCATTCCCGCAAAAGCCGGAACAATATAAACCCCTGCCGTATCTTCCACCGCTTCGGCATACTCTTCTGTCTGGGCGGCACTTTTAATCATCCGCATTTCATCCCGCAGCCATTGGATAGATGCTCCGGCCACGAAAACGCTGCCTTCCAGAGCATATTCCACCTGTTCCCCTGTGCTGGCGGCGATGGTTGTCAGCAGGCCATTGCTGGACTTAATCGCAGTATGCCCGGTATTCATAAGGAGGAAACAGCCCGTTCCGTATGTATTCTTTACTTGCCCCTGTTCAAAACAGCACTGGCCAAACAAAGCCGCCTGCTGGTCCCCTGCTGCCCCGGCAATTGCAATCCTTCCGCCCAAAACCCCCACGTCCGTATAGCCATAGATACAACTGGAAGGTTTTACCTCCGGCAACATGCACTCTGGAATATGAAGCATTTCCAGCAATTCCTCATCCCAACGCATTTCATGAATGTTAAAAAGCATTGTCCGGGAAGCATTGGTATAATCGGTCACATGCACCATTCCCTTGGTCAGATTCCAAATCAGCCAGGTGTCCACCGTTCCAAACAGCAATTCCCCGTTTTCGGCCCGTTCCCTCGCCCCCTCCACATGTTCCAGAATCCATGCTATTTTAGTGGCAGAAAAATAAGCATCGGGAATCAGCCCGGTTTTCTCCCTAATCATCCCTCCATATCCTTTCGCATTCAGCGCATCTATCTTATCTGCCGTCCTGCGGCACTGCCAGACAATCGCATTATAAACCGGAAGCCCTGTCTTCTTATCCCATACAATAGCGGTTTCCCTCTGGTTAGTAATCCCTATCCCGCAAATATCCTCAGCGCGAGCGCCCACTATTGCCATCGCCTCCATAGCTACCGCCATCTGGGAAGACCAGATTTCCATCGGATTGTGCTCCACCCAGCCCGGATTCGGGTAAATCTGCGTAAATTCCTTCTGAGCCATGCTTAATATTTTCCCCTGTTTATCGAATAAAATACATCTCGAGCTTGTTGTTCCCTGGTCCAATGCCATCATATATTTTGCCATACATTCCCACCATCCCTTTCTTTATCCTGCGTATCACGCATTTTACGCCTACTATCTTCTCTCCACACTTTTCGTTGCCACAATATCCACTCCTGTTCCTGCCACATTGGACAGGATGACCTCTCCGATGTGAATCGGCGCTTCCACTTCTATCCCTTTCAAGGCTTCTATACAGTCCTTCATTTTTCCTTTCGGCACATCTTCCTTTGTTTTTACCGATACCATAAAATGGCTGCCATTTTTCACCCGCACTGTGGATGTCACAATCCTTGTCGGGTTAGAAAGCTCCTTCCTGCCATATTCTTCTCCCCTTTTACATGTATTCCCTTCCACATCCAAAGTGCCGTCAGAGCGCTCCGTCACCGTCAAAAGACAGCCAATCGGGCAGCGGATACAAGTCAGTTCCGTTTTATTTTCTTTCTTCTCACTCATAAAAATCCTCACTTCTGCGCTGTTTTTGTATTTTAACATTGTGAAACTTTACTCATAAGCGGCTTTCTTCCACTACTACTGTAATTTCACCAAGCCCCGGAAATTCCTCCAGCTTGCTCTTTTTCAGCTTAATCTGTTCCATTTCACCAGGCGCCATAACTCTTTTATTTATTTTCATCACAACGGTGTCATCAAACTGTACCGTCAGCACCGCATTTTTATAAACATTCCCTACCCTGAAACGGATAATTTGCTCTTCCTGCATACAGGATGGGCGTACCAGGGAAGGCACTGTGTAACGGACTCCTCCGGCACATTTTACCGGAATAGCCATTCCGCCCTCTTCCTTTCCTTTTCCAGCCTCTTTTCCGGCTTCTTTCGCTTCCTTCGCCGCTTTGCCTCCCTCCCCTTTTTCCATCCTCCGTACATAATCGGCGGCATGGCAGCCCGCATTTTCCGCCTCTTCCGACACATAATCCACCAAATCATGTACGTGGAGCACATTACCACATGCAAATACACCCGGGATATTGGTTTCCAGGCTTTCATTTACCACAGGACCCGAAGTCACCGGATTCAGCGTTACCCCCATACCGGTAGACAGTTCATTCTCCGGTATAAGGCCACAAGATAGAAGAAGGGTATCGCAGCTAATATACTCCTCCGTTCCGGGGATAGGTTTCCGGTTTTCGTCCACTTGGGCCACCGTTACCCCCTTCACCCGCTCTTTTCCGTCAATATCAATTACCGTATGGCTTAATTTTAAAGGAATCCCGAAGTCATCCAGGCATTGTACAATATTCCTCTTTAATCCGCCGGAATACGGCATCAGTTCTGCTACCAGCTTTACCTTCGCCCCTTCCAGCGTCATACGCCTGGCCATAATCAGCCCTATATCTCCAGAGCCCAGGATTACCACTTCCTTCCCCGGCATCCTGCCCTCAATATTCACATAATGCTGGGCAGTCCCTGCAGAATATATCCCGGCCGGCCGGTAACCGGGGATATTCAGCGCTCCCCTGGGGCGCTCCCTGCAGCCCATGGCCAGTATAACGGCTTCTGTCTCTATTTCAAACAGGCCATCCTTCCTGTTCATGGCCACTACCCGCTTCTTTCCATCCGCATCCGCCTGAATATCCACCACAATCGTTTGCAGTAGACAGGAAATTCCTATCTCCTTTACCTGGCTGATATATCTCGCCGCATATTCCGGCCCTGTCAGTTCTTCCTTAAAAGTATGCAAGCCAAACCCATTATGAATACACTGGTTCAAAATACCCCCCAGTTCTTTGTCCCTCTCGATAATCCAAATCTTTTCCGCATCTATTCCCCTTTTATAAGCCGCTGCCGCTGCTGCCAGCCCGGCCGGCCCGCCGCCTACAATTACAATTTCTGCTTTTCTGTCCATTATGCCTCTCATCCTGCCGCTTTTGCGGCCCTTTCTTCCATATATAAAACTGCTTCATAAGATGCCTGCATTTATTATTCGTCCGATTCTTTGTTCCTTCCCGTCAGGAAAACCGATTTTCCTCCCGCTTTAGTAATGTCTCCGATATCTTTCCCGAGCTCCCTCGCCAATATCTCCACTGCCTTTGTAGAACAGAACCCTGACTGGCATCTTCCCATTCCTGCCCTAGTACGACGTTTTACCCCATCCAATGAAGTAGCGCCCAGAGGTCTATGAATCGCATCCATGATTTCCCCCTCCGTTACCAGTTCACATCGGCAAATCACATTGGCATATGCCGGGTTTTGGCTGATAAGTTCCTGCCGTTTTTCTTTATCCGCCTCTGCCATCGACGGGATTCCATTTCTCTTTTCTATAAAATCTTCCTTCTTCTCCGCCGGTATGATTTTCTGAATCAATTCCGCCACATATTCTCCAATCGCAGGTGCACTAGTTAAACCCGGGGATTCTATCCCTGCCACATCGATAAACCCTTTGGCGTCTTCCGATTCCCCTATGACGAAATCCCCTCCGTCCTCATGGGCCCGCAGCCCTGCAAAAGAAGTAATCACTTTCCCTGCCGGCACTTTTTGTATGCTCAGCCCGCTCCTTTCCAGCACATCCCCCAGCCCTTGTCCGGTGGTGTTTACCCCCTCTTTTTCCTCAATATCCACTGCGGTAGGCCCCAGCATGAGATTTCCGTGAACCGTAGGTGTTACCAGCACCCCCTTGCCGTATTCCGTAGGCAGTTGGAAAATGGTATGGGAGACGTAATTCCCTACTGTTTTATCACACAAGCAGTATTCTCCCTTTCTGGGCACAATATGAAGCTTCCTTCCGCTGACCATATTATGGAAAGTATCTGCATAAACACCGGCTGCGTTTACTACTGTCCGGCTGGAAAATACTCCTTTGGATGTTTCTATCCTATAGCCTTCTTCCAGCTTCTTAATTTCTTTTACTTCCGTATCCAAATGGAACTCCACGCCATTGACGGAAGCATTTTCCGCTAAAGCAATGGTCAGCCCAAAGGGGCACACAATTCCGCCGGTGGGGGCATATAAGGCGGCAACCGCCTGGCCGGAAAGGTTCGGTTCCAATTCCCTCAATTCCTCCTTTTCCACAATCCTAAGGCCCTCTACCCCATTCTTCGTTCCCTTTTCCAGCAATTCTTCCAGTTTATCCCTGTCCTTTTCCGAAAAGCATAGCACTAAAGAACCGTTTTGCCTGAAAGGGAAATCCAACTGCCTAGAAAGAGACTCCATCAACCGGTTACCCCGCAGATTCATCGCCGCTTTCATTGTTCCCGGCTTTGCATCATAGCCTGCATGGACAATGCCGCTGTTTGCTTTGGAAGTTCCTTCACAAATATCGGAAGCCCTTTCCAACACTGCCACTTTCCTGTTATAAGCGGACAGTTCACGGGCTACCGAGCAGCCGCTAACGCCTGCCCCAATAATAATTACATCGTACATCTTCACCCTTCTTTCTCCATTTTATTATTTTTAATATTATACTGAATTTTTTCGATAACTACAATAAGTATCTCATGAAAATCCCAATTATACTTGAACCCCATCCTAAAATATCCGGATAAAATTTCAGGGCCGGGAATCCTCTCCAAAGGGAATTCCCGACCCTGTTTTCCGTTATCTGTCTTCTGGTATCTCTTTTCCTTTTACCACTTATCCGTTGCCACCGGCAGCGGGTCAACCGTATCCGCCATCCTGTCGGTGAGCAGCTCCAGCATCCTGATTTTCACTTCCCTATAATCCGGCTCATCCCATAAGTTACGGAATTCATCCGGGTCTTCTTTCAAATCATAAAGCTCCCCTTCCTTGGAAGTGTGGAATCTGGAAAGCTTATACCGCCCGTCATATACCATAGTGCCATAGGCTTCCGGCTGGGTATGCCAGGGCATGGCTTCATAGTATTCGCAATAAATGCTATCCCTATGTTTTTCCGGCTTCTTATCCCCTGTGAGCACATCCGCCAGGGAACGCCCCTGTACGCCCGGTTCAATCTCCCCAATACATATTTCCTCAATGGTGGGGACTAAGTCTGTCAGTTCCGCAAGGGTATTTAAGCGTACCCCTTCCATAAAATGGTTTTTCCACGAAATAATCAGGGGCACATGGGACATTCCTTCGTAAAAATACGGGCCTTTCAGATATATGCCATGGTCTCCCAGCATTTCCCCATGGTCCGATGTAAAAATAACAATCGTATTGTCGATTTCCCCCGTTTCCTCCAGCGTTTCCATTAAACGTCCAAATTGTATATCTATCATTTCCACCATGGCATAATAGGCCGCTTTTATCATACGGTGCTCTTCCTCGTTCATTTCTTCAAAGCAGAAATGATGAGGGGTGGAAGTATTGTTATATGCGTTGGCATGGTCCTGTTTTTGGAAAATCGTCTTTTTCTCCCATTCCCCTTCCACATATTTGGGCAAAGGAAGCTTATCCGCACGGGCCAGATATTTATCCAGCAGGCGCTTAGGCGGGTCAAAAGCGTGATGCGGGTCAAAAATATTAATATTATAAAACCAGGGCGGACAGTTGAATTCAGGCATCTGACGCTTTTCTTCCGCAAAGTAGCGGATGGAGTCAATCGCCTGGTCGATGCACCATTTCGTAAAATGGTCATCCTCGTCCATTCCGATTTTCACATACCCCATTTTATCGAAGTCCGGGTATTGATATTTCTTCCCCCTCTTAAACAGCCAGTGGCTGTATTCATTGCCGCTCCAATAAGTCCCCCCCGATTCCGGAAGCCCCGCATTGCCGATTCCGGACGGGTTATGTGCCCAATGGAATTCCGTAAACCCGTCATCAATCCGTTTTTCCTGAATAGGGCAGGCCGTAGGTCCACAAGGCGCCAAATGCAGTTTCCCCACCAAAGAACAATAATATCCATGGTCCGCCAGTACACGGGAAACCAATCTTTCATACCCCGGCATAGACTGCCCATTCGCGCGGCACCTCGTAGTCCGGGGATACCGCCCTGTCAAAAAGGATGCCCTACTGGGCGTACATACAGGAGACTGGCAATAGCCATTCTCAAACAAAACCCCTCCCGCTGCAAATTTATCCAAATTTGGCGTATCCACATCCGGATTCCCATAACACCCCAAAGCATCAAACCGCTGCTGGTCAGTAACCACCAACAAAACATTTGGCCTTGTATTACTATATTTGTTCATTTTTCCCTCATTTCTGCACGGCTTTTCTTCCCCGGCACCGCTCATCATTTTGCATTGCCGGCCTTTTTACATCATGGAGTCTACAGATACCGCGCCACCCCCAACTCCAAACCATAACTTCCCAGTTTCCACAAACTCCTGAAATCTATCTCCCTAATTCCCACAAATTCCCGAGTCCTATTCCTCCAGCACCCACCAATCCCCCCGAAAAAGTGATTATATTTCTTTACCACCACTTAATCAAATCCGTAATCCGATTCCTCATCTCCACAAATTCCGGCGCTGCGATATCCCGGGGATGGGGGAGTTCATCGGTGACGATTTCCTTAATGGACGTGGGCTTATTGGTCAGCACTAAAATGCGGTCTCCCAGATAAACGGCCTCCTCAATATTATGCGTGATAAAGATAACCGTTGTCTTTGTCTGCTTGCACAGGCGCACTACTTCGTCCTCCAGCCGGAAACGAAGGTTAATATCCAACTGGCCATAAGGTTCGTCCATGAGGAGCAGCTCCGGCTGGGTGGCGAATGCCCTGGCAATTACCACACGCTGCAACATACTTGCGGACAACTGTCTGGGGTAATAATCGGCAAACTTCGTAAGCCCCACCAGCTCCAACGCATCTTTTACTTTTTCATCAATTCCTTTATACTGATTTTTTAATTCCAGCCCGAACCGCACATTCTCTTTCACCGTCAGCCATTCCATGGCGGAATATTCCTGAAATATATAGGCAATATCATGTTTCCTCAAATCGATTTTTTCGCCTTTGAACAGGATTTCACCGGACGTGGGTTCGTATAGATGGGTCAGGCTGTTTAAAAAAGTGGTTTTTCCACAGCCGGTAGGACCCACGATGCAGAGGAATTCCCCGTCATATACATCGAAGGACACATCATTGAGCACCAGCAGCTCCCCGAATTTTTTCGTCAGGTGCGTTACCTGAACCTTTACATTTTTATCCATTCTAATCACCATGCCCTTTTTACACTAATTATGCTTTCATATTTTCCTATTCGCCCGCATTCATCTGCTGGGTAATTTCCTTGCGCAGCCTGAGAAATTCCGGGTCTACCAGGCTGCGGGGCCTTGGCAGGCCGATGGTATACTCCCTGCAAATCTGTCCGGGGCAGTCCGTCAGGAGAATAATCCGGTCGGCCAAATAGAGCGCTTCCTCAATGTTATTGGTAACAAATACCACGGTCCGTTTTTCATTTTCCCATATATTTTCCAAAGATTCCTGCATCATATAGCGGGTCTGGGCATCCAAATGGCCAAAAGGCTCATCCATCAAGAGCACATCCGGGTCGCCGCAATAAGCCCGTGCAATGCCCACCCTTTGCTTCATCCCCCCGGAAAGCTGTACCGGATAACTGTTTTCAAATCCGGTCAGGCCCACCAGGTCGATAAATTTCTGGGTATCCTTCTCTCTTTTTTGCTTATCCACTTTTCTGACCTTCTGGCTGAACCCTACATTTCTTTTTACTGTCATCCATGGGAATAAGGCCATAGTCTGATATACCACTGCCCTTGAGTGGTGAGGCTCTTCCACCAGTTCCCCGTTATGCTCCACCGTTCCCTCCGTGCAGTCTTCCAGCCCTGCCATCATATAAAGCAGCGTAGTTTTTCCACATTGGCCCGGGCCGAAAATCACCAGAAACTCATTTTCCCTCACATCAAATGTCAAGCCTTTCAGCACTTCAAAGCTGCCGTTAGGGGTCTGAAACGTTTTGGAAAGATTCTGGCATTTCATTTTTATCCCTGCGCTGTTTTTTGCGCCTAATTTCCCTGATTGTTCCATACGAGGCATCTCCTCTCCAATATTCTCATCCCATTTGCCAACAGGAATCCTACAATACCGATAGCAAGCATACCGGCTATCATCTGCGTCATATCATTCACTGCCTGGCCTGCTATGATAATCCAGCCGATTCCTTCCGTAGCACAGACCATCTCCGCCGCCAGCATAGTCATCCAGGAATTGGACAAAGCCACCTGGGCTCCGGAAAAAATGGAGGGAATTGCCGCCGGTACTACGATTTCAAAAAATACCTGGGCTTTATTTGCCCCCAGCATCTTCGCCGCCCCCACCAACTGCTTGTCCACATGGATAGCACCGGCATAGGCATTCAGGGTAAAAGGCACAAAGGCCGCAATAAAAATCAAGAAATATTTATATTTTTCACCGATTCCAAACCATAATATGGCCAAAGGAATCCAAGCCAAAGGTGCGATAGGGCGCAGCAGGTTAAAAATCGGCATAAAAATGGCACGTACATAGGAAAACCATCCCATTGTCAGCCCCAGAACAATGCCCAGCACTGCGGCGATACAGAATCCGGCCAGCACCCGGCTCAGACTCCAAAGCACATGTCCTACAATCGTATAATAATACCCCACATTATGGAAAAGCATATCCACGAACCGCCCTATTACCGCAAGGGTGTGGGAAAAGGAATCTGGGAATCGGTCATCCGCACTGCTACCTCCCATAAAAGCACCAGGAGCAGAAATGTGCCGCCACCGTAAGCAAGAGCCTTTGTTTTCTGTTTTTTCTTACTCATCCTACACCACTCCTTTCACTAGCTTCATTTCCATAAAGTCCAGGATGGCCGACAATATCGTACCCATAATACCGATTACAACCATACCTACAATAATCAAGTCTGCCCTGCAAAGCAGTCTCCCCAACTGAATCATATATCCCAGCCCACTGTCCGAACCAAGCATTTCCGCTGCTACCAAAGAGCCCCATGAAGAATTCAGGGAAACTTTCAGCCCGGTAAAGATATAGGGCAGGGCGGAAGGAATCGCCACTTTGAACAGAAGCCGTGTTTTTGATGCACCGAAGGTCTGCCCTACCCAGATATGTACCTTTTTTGTGGATTTTATCCCGGTATAGGAGTTAACCACGCAAGGAATAAAGGCTGACAAAAAGACAATGGATGCCTTTGCCACTACGCCAATCCCCAGAAGGATAATCATTATGGGA
This sequence comes from Lachnospiraceae bacterium, assembly GCA_009911195.1. GTDB lineage: Bacteria > Bacillota > Clostridia > Lachnospirales > Lachnospiraceae > Kineothrix. The sequence continues at coordinate 66,069 of QXWV01000016.1, forward strand.
ATCCACGCAATCGGAGGGATAGTCCTTACAAAATCGAAAACTGGTTTTAAGCACATGTCCGCCTTTTCCCACCAGGCCATCATAATCCCTAACGGCACTCCGATTACCGCCCCGAAACAAAAACCAAGCAGGGAAACCCTTAAGCTGGAAAAAATGTGCTGAGGCAGCGTTGAGCCGTCCGGCTTCTTTACATTCCATTTAGTAATTCCTGTTTCCAGCGCTTTTAGCGGTGAGGGAAGAAGTGTTTCGGGGGCAAGCTTCCATACCTCCGTCACCAAATACCAAATCAGGAAAAAGCCAAACAGGGCACAGATTGATATTACTTTCATTCGGAAAGCAAATAGTTTTTTCTGTTTTATCATATATTTCTCCATTTCTACGCTGCCCGCAAATTGCTGCAACTATTTCATATAGTCGGCTGCATATGCTTCCAGCGCTTCCTTAATAATGGTATCATCCATATTTTTATATACTTTTTCCAAATCTTCATCGGAAATGTTTCCTACCATTGCATAGAAATCCGTAATCATTTTAAAAGATGCCGTAGAATCAATGGTTGTCAAATCATCATAAGTGAAGAATGGGCGTTCCAATACCTGATGCTCGATTTCATCCGGATTACATGCCTGGCCGTTAATCTCATACCATTCCATCATAGTATCCATCAGTATCTGGTCATCCTTGAATACATCCGCCACACGGATTAATTGTTCGCATAAAGCCACCAGGGCATCATGCTTGCTTTCGTCCTCATAAAATTCACGGGAACATAAAATATTGTCATAATACGGGCAATTCAGATTGGTCATACTGCATGCCACTAAATACTGCTCCGGGTCATAGCTGTCGGCAGTAGGATAACTGGTCTTGGCAAAATCCGACTGGCCGGAAACAAATGCCTGATAAGCTGCCGTATCATCCATATTAATTAAAGTTACATCATCCTCGCTCAGCCCCAGCACTTCCAGGTACATATCCGCAAGAATCTGCGCCGCCGTTCCCATAGGAAGCAGGAATGACTTGTCCTTTACGGAATCCGGCGTACCGTATACTTCCGGGTAATCCGGGTTAAACCCTTTTTCCGCCGCCATCTCGCTGTCCGCCCGAATCATGAACTGCTGCCC
>QXWV01000002.1 GCA_009911195.1 Lachnospiraceae bacterium
CTATTCATATTCTTACTTCAAGTTTTCCAAAATAAAATCCAACATCTGATTTCCGTCCAACGCACCGTATATCCCATCCGGAATCAATTTTACCGGCACCTCATATGGTGCTACAATCCTTTCTAAATCCGGTAAAATATAACTCAGATGAGGCCCCACAAGCAATAATGCAATTTCCTTTGCATACTCCTCCACCGCATAATCGCTGCGTGCCAAAATCTCCAAGTCTTCTTTCCTTGCTTTTGCCGCCTTCCGCACACTCGCAGCCATAAAACCGCTGGATGCCCCCGTTCCGCATACAATCAATATTTTTTTCATGAATACCCTCCTTTTCCATCCAATGTATTTATCTACATGATATGCCTTGCGTTTCTTCCACGCAAATATGTTTACTTCCGGCAACGTGGAAGTAAATCTATTTTGTTCCGGCCCATATTTATAGTAAAATGCGGATATAATGAAAACTAAAAACAATAGCCCCAACCTACCAAACAGGAGTACATTGCCATGACTTTAGACCAGCAGCTCAACAATCTATTACAGTATTTATCACGCGCCGACCACCATACTGCTACTGCCTCTTCCCTTGCCGCCCACTTGCATGTTTCTACCAGGCAGGTGCGCACCTATGTATCTTCTATCAATGCTAATTATGACACCCCTGTTATTTTATCCACCAGCAAAGGCTATGTTCTACGCAATGTCCATCAGTTGCTAGCTATGCCGGACAGTCCGGCAGCCCCTTCCTCCCCAGTGTCACGCCAGGAATATATCCTGCGGAAATTAATTTCCGGCACACAGCATGTCAATATTTTCGACCTGTCGGAAGAATTATATGCAAGCGTTCCTACTATAGAAAGCGATTTGAAAAGTATCCGGAAACGGTTGAAGGATTTTGGCCTGTCCATCAGCAGGGCTTCGGATATCCTGATGCTGACAGGGGAAGAAGCCGCAAAACGCGCTTTAATCAACCATCTGATTCGTACCAGCAGTTATGGGCAATTTATTATGAATCACGAGTTTGAATTCCTCACTGCGGATTATGACCATGAACAGCTACAGCAGGAACTGACTTCTACGCTCCGGGCACACAACTTGTTTGCCAATGATTATAACTTGCAGACAATTCTTCTGCATCTCACTATTACGGTTGACCGTATCCGCAATGGCAATATAATAGAATGCGGCGATTCCCATGACTTATCCTCTTCGCCGGCTTATCCTGCTGCCAAACGGCTTCAGTCTTATATTGAGGAACAATTCGGAATAGCCATCAATGAAAAAGAATTTGATAACCTGCATTTAATTGTTTTCAATAATTGTATGCCTGCAAACAATGCTGCTCAGGGGATTCCTCCTGTTACCACGGACTATATTGAGCAGGAATACATGGAAATCACACAAAAAGTCCTTATGAAAGTCTGCCGGAATTATTATCTGGAGCCTTTTGAGCCAGTTTTTGTCATGCAGTTTGCCGCCCATATCAAGAATCTGCTTCTTAGGGTTCAGACATGCTACCAACTGAAAAACCCCTTTACCGCGCAGATTAAAATGACTTGTCCCCTTATTTATGACATCTCCGTCTTTATAGCCCAACAACTGTTTGAACAATGTCATATTTGGGTCAACGATGATGAAATTGCATTTCTGGCATTTCATATCGGAGGCTACTTTGAGAACAATACCCTTTATCAAAGCAAGCTTACCTGCCTGTTCCTTTATGCTGATTATTATAATACACACCTGAAAATACTCGACCGGATTATGAAAACATTTGAAAGCTCCATCCAAATAAAAAATGCCATATCCGTCCTCAACTATTCCGACCATTTACATGCAGATTTTATTATCTCCACAGTGGATATGCCTTTTAAGCAGGAGCATGTGATTATTTCCCCTATCTTAAGGCAGCAGGACATGGAAAAACTGGGCGCTAAAATAAAAAGCCTTAAATCCAGAAAGGCTTGTGAACTGTCCAGACGTATGCTCTCTACTTTTCTGCATGAAGGCTTGTTCTACCGCAAATCTTTTCATGAAAAGTGGGATGCCCTAAAATGGCTGTCGCAACAGGCCATGCAGACAGGCTACGCCAGCGAAGCTTTTCAGGAAGACATCCTAAACAGGGAACGTGCTTCCTCTACCGCATATTGCGAATTGGCCATGCCACACAATATGCAGGATACTGTATACCAAAATTTCATATCCATTCTGCTGTTGGAACAGCCCATCATGTGGGAATCTGATAAGCCCGTATTCATGATTCTGATGCTTGGCATCCATCAGGCATCCAGAAAATATTTTTATCAGATTTTCGACTATCTTATCGAAATACTTTCTGATGCCGGCTATCGGAAAAAATTATTGGAATGTGAAACTTTTCCATCCTTTTATGAAGTCCTATTTTCCCTGCTGGGCACATTAATCCCCTAAAAAAGAATTGGCCCGGCGGCCAATTCCAAAGAATGCGAAGCATTAATTTTACGTTGAAAAGGAAGTATTCACAACAACTTATCATTAACGCTGACAAATAGGGTTCAAACAAAAACAGAGAACATATCACTTTCATTAGTGGTCGGTTCTCTGCTTTCCGACGAACAAATTGACAAGCTAAACAATGCACCACATTATATGGTTTGCGATACGAATACTACCGAACAACAACACGGCTTAGGGTTGCTTATTGTGAAACAGATTATAAAAGGACATAAGGGAAAAATTTTAATAGACCATAGCGAATATGGCGGATTTAAAGTTATACTAATCATACCGAAATAAACTTATCTTGAAAAAGCGGATTCCAACCACGAAAGAACAGCAGGCTATCTTCCGTAATACCCATGAAACGATTGTAGAGGACGCTGTTTTTGAACGGGTGCAGAAAGTGGACATTGTTTTCCACTTTGTTGGAAAAATCAATTTCCTTTCTGCCACGCAACCGAAACGTCAGGGCGCATAAGGAAAATGCGCTCGTTGAGCGCAGTCAATCCATAGCGGCGTTCTTCCTCCCTTTCCAGACCACAGTCAAAATATCCTTCAAAACGAGAAAAGCATCGAGTTCACCGTAGCCGTATTTCTTTTCCAAATCTTCCAGAAGACGGCTCAACTCTGTTGCATATACTTGTGTTTCCACCTCATTTTGGTAGGTGGCAAGAATAGGATATTTTTTGCTCCATGCTTTCGTCCAATCGACTTTTTCGGAAACGGCATCATTTGTCCTGTCGATGATTTCTTGAATCTCTTTTACATCAATATCAAATTCAATCAATTCATCCAATGACAATCCATACAAATTTGCAAGCTTTTTGGATTGGCATATGTCGGGCAACGTTTCATCCAGTTCCCATTTTGAAATAGTCTGCCTGCTCACTCCCAGCCTTTCTGCAACTTCCTCCTGGGATAGCCCGCTCTTTTTGCGGTTCTCAATGCAGATACTGATGCAGCGCCTTCATAAGCAGTTCTATATCCAACGGTTTGGCAATATGCGCATTCATACCGCTTTTAAGGGCTTTTTCTTTATCCTCTTCCATCGCATTTGCCGTCATCGCTATTATGGGCAGATTTTTCACATCCTTGCGCTCCATGGCCCGGATTGCTTTTGTAGCCTCGTATCCATTCATAACAGGCATCTGCACATCCATCAGCACCGCATCATAATGTCCTTCTTCAGATGCTTCTATCATGGCAACCGCATCAGTTCCGTCAGGCGCTGTTTCTATCGTGAAACCAGCTTCTTCCAAAATAACCTCCGCGATTTCCCGGTTCAGTTCATTATCCTCTACCAAAAGAAGCCTTTTTCCACTAAAATCAGTTTGGGTCCAGACATATCCTTCATCCTGTGATTTATCCCCTCCGATATTGTTCGCCGCCAGCAGCGCTGACTTTAAATCCGACATAAACAGCGGTTTGGCGCAGAACGCAGTAATGCCTGCTGCTTTCGCCTCTTCCTCAATATCCGTCCAATCATAAGCGGTAAGAATGATAATAGGAGCATCCGGCCCCGCTATCTTGCGGATTTTTCTTGCGGTTTCTATTCCGCTTGTTTCCGGCATTTGCCAATCGATAATGTATGTATGGTAAGGGTCTCCCTCTTCATAAGCGGATTTGGCACGGTATGCAGCCTCCCTGCCGGATGTGGTCCACTCAGAACGCATACCGATACTTTTTAACATCTTGCTCACGCTGTCGCAGACATTAAAATCATCATCCACCACCAAAGAACGCAGCCCATCCAGCTCCTTAATCTGCTCTGCTGTTTTTTCTATATCCTGAAGCTGTAGTGGAAGCCTTACCGTAAAGGTACTCCCTTTTCCAATTTCACTTTCTACTGTAATCTCTCCCCCCATCATATCCACAATACTCTTAGTGATGGGCATGCCAAGCCCAGCGCCCTGTATGCCGCTTCTGGTAGCAGTTGATTCACGCTCGAAAGGCTCGAAAATATGTTGCACAAACTCGGAAGACATTCCAATCCCATTATCTTTGACAATGAAGACATAATCCCCCCACCCATGCTTAAAGGTGGTATGCTGTGTTATACGAAAAGATACGGTTCCTCCTGCGGGGGTATATTTGACAGCATTCCCCATCAAATTGATAAAAATCTGATTCAGTTTCAGCGGGTCTGCTATGACATCTTCATTAACAACCTCAAAGGTATCAATAAACATATCCATTTGCTTTGCTTTTACCTGAGGCTGAATGATATTTACCAGATTGTGCATCAGTTCAGGAATGTTGCACTCCTGATTATGTATCTGCAGCTTTCCGCTCTCAATACGGCTCATATCCAATATATCATTAATTAACCCCAACAAGTGATTGCTGGAAGATAGAATCTTTTGGAGGCAATCTTTCACCTGCTCTTTCCGCTCCATATGGCTGGCTGCAATTGTGGCGAAACCGATAATAGCATTCATCGGTGTACGGATGTCATGGCTCATATTGGAGAGGAAAGTAGTTTTTGCCCGATTGGCATGCTGCGCCTGCATCAGGGCATCTTGCAGTGCCTGGGTCTGTTCCCGCTGCTTTCTGACCTGTTCTGTAATATCCCGGGATACCACCATAGCAATAATATCGCCTGTATCCTCGTCACAGGTCATTATGAAAGACTGGCGGACACACATAGGCTCCATGTTATCCACCCCGCCCCAATAATCCACATCCACTTCCATCTCGCCCTGCTCATAGCAGGCTCTCAGGTAATCCACATTGACTGCACCGGAATAGTCCTCCAACGATTCCGGCAAAATAAACTGCTTCCACCTTTCAAAGCATACCGAAGCTTTGCACGGAACGGACAACCCTGCCCGCTCCAACAAGGAAATCTTTTTTCCATTGTTTATACTGGTAATGTCATGCATAATCTGGTCTTTTGTCAAATTACACTCAAAAGCGCTGAAAGAATTGGACATAATAGCAATACGATACTGCCGCTCCTTTCGGTTCAGCACCGCACGCTCCCGCTGCTCGTGTATTTCTTTTAATTTCAATTCAGTGACATTCTGGCGGACCAATAAAGCCCTGACGGGTTTTCCTTCTTTCCGTTCCAGGCACATAGCGATTAAATGTTCCCACTCCTCCTTGCCATAGCGGGAAACATGGCATTCAAAAACCACTGAATCCTCAGTTCCAAGGCTTTCCCTGAGTGTACTAATCATACAAAAATGAGAAAATGCATCCCTTTCTTTATCTTCAATTATTTCTGCAGCATACACCTTCACCAATTCGCTGTAAACACCATCCAGCGGAACATTAGCGCTCATCGGCCCCATTCCCGCCGCATAAGAGTAGCTGTCATTTTCCAAATCCACCATGAGATATCGTGAGGAAAAAAGGATGTTCATACCGCGAAGCACATCATTGATTATTTTATTTTCCTTTTCCAGCCTTTTCCTCTGCCTTGCAGCACGTATTACAAGAAAAACAACATTGATTACAAACAGGACAAGCAGATAGATTTCCAATGCCACTCCTGCCATATTCGCCCTGTTTACCATTGTCTGTGTAATATTTTTAGGAAAAGCCTGAACCAGGACATACTCATAGCCCTCCAGATGCATAACACAAAGGTTATCCGTTTTACTGCCCTCGCTGCACAGAAGCGCCATATCTATGCCATCCATTACCGCGGTCCGCGCTGTTTTAGCGGTTTCCACATCTATAATACCCGATTCCGTCAGGGAATCAAACAGGTTATCCCCATAGGTCCCGTTTCCGGAATGGGCGATTACCATACCTTCCCGGGTACAGAGGAATACATCAGCAGGCTCGCCGAAATAACTGGCGGAAAGCATATTCTTCAAATAATCCTCCGCAAAATACATCCCTAAAAATATTCCCGCAATTTCTTCATCCCTATATACGGGAGCATAGAAAACCATCATGGGCCTGCCCGTAAACCTGGATTTCGCCACTGTCTCAAGCCCGCTCTCCCCCTGCATTCCAAAGAGATAAAAATCCCTGTCGGAACTGTCATTCGTTTTTCCATCAGATGCAAGATTAATCCCCTCTGTATTGGTAAAGCAGACAGCGTCAAAGGTGGTATTTTCCTCAAGCCCTTTTAACATCTGGGCATTAATTTCCAAACTTTTTCCGCCTGCACTGGCCAGATAAGCATCATTTTGGATGCGCTGCAATGCATTGTCAAATTCACTTTCAATTTGTTCTACCGTCTGTCTTGCCGCATCCTCCGCATAGACTCTGTTCTGCTCCTGGATGCGCGCCCTGTTTTTTGAAGTATAGATAAAAAATAAAATGAGTACAGCTACCAGGAAAAAAAGTGCGTAAATAATCGGTTGCCATGTTTTCTTCTGCAGTTTCATCTAATCCGGCGCGATATATTCTGTCCAGCATAAGCAAGAAGAACTATAATGCGCCATCCCCCCTTCCGGAAATAGTAGCCGCGAGCAATACCTTAGCTAATGAATTATATGCTCTGATTTTTATATCTATAGTTACAATTTCATAAATATACGTTATCGCTTAATATTAAAATATTATACAATACCCACTCCCCAATAACAAGTGTTACCCGATGCCATTTCTAAAAAGAAAGTTTCAGCCCATCATTGTCCTGTGCCGCCCTTTTTAAGACATTCTCAACCTTCCCATAATACTCTTTGGCTTCACAGCCATGCGTAACCACCAATTCCACATCGGTAAGTTCACACAAACACTCATAAAGGGCATCCAGATTTTGCCCGTAATATTCAGGGAAATCCAGCTTTTCCCTAAGATATTCGTGGGCTTCTTTCCTGCTGCCCATGCACCGTGCATCCAGTATAATTTCCACAATCTACTCCTCCCCATATAAAAGCTCAAACGTTTCATAATGGTCTTCCGTATAATAAATCAGCCCGTCATTGGAATACACAATCCTCTTCGCTCCACGATATCCGCCATCGCTATCGATGTCGCACTCATGGTATTCCCTGCCTTCCTTCTCCGGTAGATTTCCTTCAAAATTTCCAAAATAATCCCCGCCGATGCTTTTGCCCGGCGCAACCTCCCCCAAATTTCCTTCGCTGCTTACCCAGCCAAGCGCCTTTGCCTCTTTCTTGGTAATGAAATTATCCGGCAGATGCCCATAAATAGCTATGTATTCGGCAACCTCCTCTTTGGAAGTGTAAGAACCATCCTCCAAAACCTGTACCCCTTGCGGAATATTTTCCTGGTTTTCTCTACTCCGGAGTTCTCCACCCTCTACAGTCTCTTCCGTTTCCTGTACACCTTCCATCCCCTGGCTTTCTTTTGCTTCCCCTGTTCCCCTGGCTTCTTCCGTCTCCTGGCCTTCAACATCCTGCTTTTCCTGGGGCTGTGGCAGCTGCGCCTTGCCACACCCTGCAAACAGGGTTGCTGCCAGCAAAAGTATCCCCAACAAATATTTCCAATTTTTTTTCATGTCCTTTACTCTCCATTCAATCACATTTAAATTACACAGTTTTCTGACGATAGTATACCATATAATGGGTAATAATTTCCATTTATCCAGTTTTTCGTTTTATATTTTTATAAAGCATTAATTATTGCATAAAATATGCCAGGAAGAAAAGCCCCTGCGGTTTCCAAAATAACCGCAGGGGCTTTCTCATTTTTCTATTAACTCACATAAACTCACAATTGACAATCCCCACCATATAATGCTGGCTGACGATATCAACAAATATGCTGGAGCAAGCTACTACATTTCCCTTCCGGAAACGCATGGCCTGTCATGCGCCAAAATACCCTAATGCATCACTACTGCACCATCAAATTACTATATCCCATCAAACTTTCGTCCACAGCCCGGGCTGCCTCCCTTCCTTCCCGGATGGCCCATACCACCAATGACTGCCCTCTATGCATATCCCCTGCCGTAAATACATTTTTTACGCTGGTTTCGTATTTCCATGCTGGCGTTTTCACATTCGTCCGTTCATTCAATTCCACTCCAAAAGCATCCGCCACATATTTCTGGCATCCAAGAAAGCCAGCCGCAATCAAGACGATTTCTGCCGGAAGCGTCTTCTCGCTCCCCTTGACTTCCTTCATTGCAATCCGCCCCGTCTTCTCATCTTTTTCCCAGGACAGTTTCACAATTTTTACGCCCTTCAGATTCCCATTTTTGTCCTTCAAAAACTCCTTCACCGTGGACTCATAAATACGCGGGTCATGTCCAAATACAGCAATCGCTTCCTCCTGGCCATAATCCGTCTTGCATATCTTGGGCCACTCCGGCCAGGGGTTATTTTCGGCCCGTTCATCCGGCGCTTTGGGCATCATTTCTATCTGAGTGACAGATTTGCATCCATGGCGCATGACAGTTCCCACACAGTCATTTCCCGTATCACCGCCGCCGATAATCACCACATTCTTCCCCTTTGTATTCACATACTTCCCATCCTTCAATCCGGAATCCAGCAGGCTTTTCGTATTCTCTTTCAAAAAATCCACTGCGAAATAAATCCCTTTCGCATCCCTTCCCCCAACCTGGATATCCCTCGGGTTGGAAGCTCCGCAGGCCAATACTACCCGGTCATAGTCCTTTAACAGCGCGTCCCCCTTCACGTCTTTTCCTACATCCGTTCCGGTCAGGAAAACCACACCTTCCTCTCCCATGATTTTCACCTTCCGATCCACCACGCTTTTTTCCAGCTTCATATTGGGAATCCCATACATTAGAAGCCCTCCAATCCTGTCAGAACGCTCATACACCGTCACCGAATGCCCCCGCTTATTGAGCAAATCCGCCACGGCCAGCCCTGCGGGCCCGCTTCCTACTACCGCTACCCGCTTTCCTGTCCGCACCTTAGGCGGTTTCGCCCGGGCATAGCCCTTTGCGTAGGCATTTTCGATAATCGCGTATTCATTTTCCTTGGTGGCCACCGCATCCCCATTCAGCCCACAAGTACAAGCCGCCTCACACAAAGCAGGGCACACCCTGGAAGTAAACTCCGGAAAACTATTCGTCTTCTTCAGCCTGTTATAAGCCTGTTCCCAGTTCCCCATATACACCAAATCATTCCACTCCGGTATCAGATTATGCAGCGGACATCCCGAAGTCATACCACAGATATCCATCCCCGCCTGACAAAAAGGCACTCCGCACTCCATACACCTGGCCCCCTGCTGCATCTGCTTCTCCTGGGGCAAATGCTCATGAAACTCATTAAAATTCTTTATCCTCTCCTCCGGCATCACCGCCTTGGAGACCTCCCTTCCATATTCCATAAACCCAGTTGGCTTTCCCATCCTCTACCTCATTTCCACACGTTTTTTGTACCTAACAGAGTCTGCGGACACCGCGCAGCCCCAAACTCCGTATAAAAAGTCCTCGACTTTCCATCTTTAACCATTCCTGTTTCACCTTCACTACCCACTTAGAATGACTGTAGCAAATATAACACAGACTTCCCGCCCCAAAATCCCACTTACCTTCCCCAACCACACCCGCCTACTCCCCTTTCTTATCCGCATAAAACGCCTCTATCTGCGCCTGTTCTGCGCTCATCCCTTTCTCTTCCATCTGTACAATAGCCGTCAGCATCCTCTCATAATCATGCGGGATGATTTTCTTGAATTTCGGCAGATAGTCTTTAAAATGGTCCAATATCTCCTTCCCTTTCCTGGAATTGGTAAGCGCCACATGCTCTTTAATCATTTCTTTCAGTTCCAGCACATCATATTTATTGGTCAGTTCCTGGGAAGAAACCATCTCTTTATTCAGCTTGGTATACAAATCATTGTTTTCATCCAGAACATATGCGATGCCGCCGCTCATCCCGGCCGCAAAGTTTTTTCCCGTCTGGCCCAGTACCGCCACCCGTCCCCCGGTCATATATTCACAGCCATGGTCTCCCACACCTTCCACTACTGCATAAGCGCCCGAATTACGCACACAGAAACGCTCCCCGGCCACTCCGCTGATAAATGCCTTTCCACTGGTAGCCCCATACAATGCTACATTGCCAATAATAATGTTTTCTTCCGGTTTGAAACGGCTTCCTACCGGGGGATAAACAATCAGTTTGCCGCCGGAAAGACCCTTTCCGAAATAGTCATTGCTGTCGCCCTCTAATTCCAATGTTAAACCTTTTGGGATAAATGCACCAAAGCTCTGACCGCCTGCGCCCCTGCAAAGAACGCGGTAAGCATCTTCCTCCACATCATCGCCCAGCCGTCTGGTTATCTCCGAACCCAGGATAGTGCCGAATGCCCTGTCCGTATTTTTCACGTCCACTTCTATGCTACGCTTTGCGCCTTTTCCAATGGAGGCCGACATCTGTTTTAGCAGCACTTTTTCATCCAGCGTACTTTCCAAGTGAAAATCATATGCCTGCCCCGCATCGAAAATAACAATCTCCCTGTTTCCCCTGTAGGGGTTGGAAAGAATCTGCTCCAAATCAATTTTCTTCTGCCCCTCCGTCAAGTTTTCCTTCATCTTCAACAAATCGGTTCGCCCTACCAGTTCATCCACCTTACGGACTCCCAATTTCGCCATATACTCCCTCAGCTCTTCCGCAATGAACCTCATGAAATTCATCACGTATTCCGGCTTCCCTTTAAAGTTTTTACGTAGCTTCGGATTCTGGGTCGCCACCCCTACCGGACATGTATCCAGGTTACATACCCTCATCATCACACAGCCCATAGTTACAAGAGGAGCTGTGGCAAAGCCGAACTCCTCCGCGCCAAGTATCGCCGCTACCGCCACATCACGGCCGCTCATCAATTTGCCATCCGTTTCAATCCGAACTTTATTGCGCAGCCCGTTCATAATCAATGTCTGGTGGGTCTCCGCCAGCCCCAATTCCCAGGGAAGCCCCGCGTTGTGGATGGAATTGCGCGGAGCAGCGCCTGTACCGCCATCATAGCCTGATACCAGAATAACCTGTGCACCCGCTTTGGCCACTCCTGCAGCCACCGTTCCCACTCCCGCTTCCGAAACAAGCTTTACGGAAATCCGTGCTTCTTTATTGGAATTTTTCAAGTCATAAATCAATTCTGCCAAATCCTCAATGGAATAAATGTCATGGTGGGGCGGAGGGGAAATCAAGCTCACACCAGGTGTGGAGTGCCTTGTCTTCGCAATCCAGGGATATACCTTTCCGCCGGGCAGATGTCCCCCCTCCCCCGGTTTTGCCCCCTGTGCCATCTTTATCTGAATCTCTTTTGCGCTCACCAGATACCGGCTGGTTACGCCGAATCTCCCGCTTGCTACCTGCTTGATGGCAGAACAGCGGTTTAAGCCGTCTTCCCCTATATTCAAACGCTCCAAATCCTCGCCGCCTTCCCCGGAATTGGATTTGCCGTGAAGCATATTCATAGCAATTGCCATTGTCTCATGGGCTTCCTTAGATATTGAGCCGTAGGACATAGCCCCTGTTTTAAATCTGGTAACAATGGCCTCTACGCTTTCCACTTCCTCTAACGGAACACTCTTTTCCGGATACCGGAAATCCATCAGCCCGCGCAAGTTTTTAATCGAGCTTTCATCATTCACCAATGCGGTGTACTGCTTAAACATCTCATAATCGCCACGTTTGGTAGACTCCTGCAGCAAATGGATAGTAGCCGGGTTATACAGATGTTCGTCCGCCCCACTCCGCATTTTATGATGGCCTAAGCTGTCTAATGTCAAATCTGCCTCCAGCCCCAACGGGTCGAAAGCTTTGGAATGCAAATTGTCCACCTGCTTTTCAATATCCTTTAATCCGATTCCGCCCACACGGCATACCGTATTGGTAAAATATTTGTTAATTACGTCGCTGTCAATGCCAATGGCCTCAAAAATCTGAGAGCCCTGATAGGATTGTATAGTAGATATGCCCATTTTGGATGCAATTTTTACAATGCCGTGCAGGATAGCGCTGTTGTAGTCATCCACCGCTGCATAATAATCCTTATCCAGCATCCCGCTGTCGATGAGCTCCTTAATAGATTCCTGCGCCAGATAAGGATTGATGGCACAGGCCCCATATCCTAACAATGTAGCAAAATGATGTACTTCCCTGGGCTCGCCGGACTCCAGAATCAACGCCACGCCCGTCCTCTTCTTTGTTTTTACCAGATGCTGATTCAGCGCCGATACTGCCAATAAGGAGGGAATCGCCACATGGTTCTCATCCACCCCTCTGTCAGAAAGGATAAGGATATTCGCCCCTTCCCGGTATGCCCTGTCCACTTCCACGAACAGTCTCTCAATGGCGCGCTCCAAGCTTGTATTTTTATAATAAATAATAGGCACAACTTCTACTTTGAAGCCTTCCGCCTTCATAGCCTTAATCTTTAAAATATCCGTATTGGTAAGAACCGGATTATTTACTTTCAGCACATTGCAGTTCTTAGGCGTTTCTTCCAGCACATTCCCTTCCGTTCCTATATATACGGTGGTAGAAGTCACCACCTCCTCCCGGATGGCATCAATGGGCGGATTGGTTACCTGGGCAAAAAGTTGTTTGAAATAATGGAACAGCGGATGATAGGTCTTGCTAAGCACTGGCAGAGGAGTGTCCACACCCATGGCCGCAATAGCTTCGCTGCCATTTTTCGCCATAGGTAGAATGCTGGTTTTCAATTCCTCATATGCATAGCCGAAGGCTTTCTGCATCCTTTGCCTTTCCTCCTCACTAAACTGGGGCACCCTTTCGTTGGGAATCTTCAAATCCTTTAACATAACCAGATTGCTGTCCAGCCATTCGCCATATGGCTTAGAAGAGGCATACTTTTCCTTCAGCTCATCATCGTCTACCACCTGGCCCTTCACCATATCCACTAGCAGCATCTTGCCTGGACGCAGCCTTTCTTTTACCAAGATTTTAGCAGGCTCTATATCCAGCACACCCACTTCCGAAGAAAGAATAAGCTGGTCATCCTCAGTTATCATATATCGGGAAGGGCGCAAGCCATTGCGGTCCAGGACAGCTCCCATCATATCCCCGTCGGAAAACAGAATCGACGCAGGCCCATCCCATGATTCCATCATTGTGGCATAATACTGGTAAAAATCCTTTTTATGCTGATTCATCGTCCGGTTGTTAGCCCAAGGCTCTGGAATGGTAATCATTACCGCTAACGGTAAATCCATCCCGCTCATCACCAGGAATTCCAGCGTGTTATCCAACATAGCGGAATCCGAACCGGAAGCGTTGACCACCGGAAGAACTTTATGCAACTGTCCATGAAGATGCTCCGATTCCATATTTTCTTCCCTGGCCAACATTTTATCCGCGTTGCCCCGTATGGTATTGATTTCCCCATTATGGACGATAAAACGGTTCGGATGCGCCCTTTCCCAGCTAGGATTTGTATTGGTGGAAAAACGGGAATGGACAATAGCCACCGCCGACTCATATTCCTTATCCTGCAAATCCGCAAAAAAAGTACGTAGCTGGCCTACTAAGAACATCCCTTTATAAACCACAGTCCGGCTGGAAAGGGATACCACATATGTATTGTCGCTGGACTGTTCAAATACCCGGCGCACCACATAAAGCATTCTGTCGAAAGCCAGCCCCTTTTCCACTTTCCGGGGCTTTTTCACATAGCCCTGCATGATGTAAGGCATACATTCCAATGCCTTTTTCCCAAGGACAAAGGGAAAAATATCCACCTTCCTCCAGCCCAGGAATTCCAGCCCTTCTTTCTGTACAATGATTTCAAACATTTTCCTTGCCTGGTTCCTTTTCATTTCATCCTGGGGAAAGAAAAACATACCTACGCCATATTCCCGTTCCTTCCCCAATTCGATTCCCAAAGGCTTTGTCACCTTCACCATAAACTTGTGGGGTATCTGGGTCAAGATACCGACACCATCGCCGGTTTCCCCTTCCGCATCCTTGCCCGCTCTATGCTCTAAGTTCTCTACTATCTTCAAAGCATTTTCTACCGTTCCATGGCTCTTCCTCCCCTTAATATCCACACATGCGCCAATTCCACAGTTATCGTGTTCAAATTCTTCCCGGTAAAGCGGCGCTTTGGGTACAGCCCTCTTTGCATCAAACATAATCTCCCTCATTTCTGCATTGTTTTCTTGTACATGTATCATCGGTTTCCCCCGGACCGGAAATTCTTTTCCTGCCCACAGATGGCTTTTTGCACCCGAATCCTACTATAATTGAGTAGGGAAATGACATTCCCCCTACTCGTGTGCCGGGCGTCCGTCATCTTGCTGACACATTTCATTTGGATGCCCGTGTGCATAAAAAAGTCGCAAAGAGCCTTTTCTACGCCTCTTTGCGACTTATGGATATTACTATACACCTATTTTTGCCATTTGTAAACTACTTTTCACAAGTTATGTTTCAGTCTCCAGGAAGCTACAAACCCCAGCATCGAGATTCCAAGAAAAACCGCACAATTAAGCGGAGTCACAATATTCCCTCTCACTATGCCATCATAGCCCACGGCAAATACTGCCGCATTGGCTGCGGCATGAAACAGTACCGGTGCCAGGAAGCTGCCACAATGTTCATAAGACCAGGTAATGGCAATGCCCAGAATACACCCATATATCCCCTGCACCAGATTTCCGTGATAGATACCGAACATCACGCCACAGGCGATAACGGATATTGCCCTTCCAAAATATCTCCGCATCCGGTTGTAAATCAGCCCCCTGAATACGGTTTCTTCCGCCAGAGGCGAAATTACCCCATATATCAACAGACCCATGCCAAAAGCTACCCCATACTGCCTTTCCGCCACCTCCTGGTAACTTTCGGACACTCCGGTAAGTCCCAGCAGCGCAAACAACATATTTACTCCTAAAGCGAAAGATATTGCAGTAATAATAAGCAATCCATATTCTGCAATCTTCCTGCCCCTGCCATCCCTATCCGCGCTTCCACTTCCCCTTGCCCATACCTTGGCCCATTTTAACTCCCTATAGGCCATGGGCCAAACTGCCGCCATTCCTATAAGCAGCGAAAGGGCATTGAGAAAACCATTTACCGTTGCACTTTTTTCCGCCATCATTTCCCCAAAAGCGCCGCCCCATGCTGCCATACTTATATGAACAAGAAAAATCAGAAGAACCTGCGCCAGGTCATGCACCACAAAATAAATCAGGAACGGCAAAAGGATATTCACCGATTTCCGGAAGGAACTTTCCGTTGTTTTTATTCTGCCCCCCACTTCTTTTTCCATCATTGCCCTAACAGCCTCCCTAATTCCTCTACCGAGTCCACGAGATAATCCGGATTGGCTTCTTCCAGTTCCCCCTCCGGCGCATAGCCGAAAGTAACCCCCACCGTCACAAGGCCATGCTCCTTTCCTCCGGCAA
Source organism: Lachnospiraceae bacterium (assembly GCA_009911195.1). GTDB lineage: Bacteria > Bacillota > Clostridia > Lachnospirales > Lachnospiraceae > Kineothrix. The sequence continues at coordinate 15,764 of QXWV01000002.1, forward strand.
CATCGAACTTCCTGTCCCCAATCATTACCGTTTCTGCCATCGCCCTTCCGTTTTCTGTTTCTGTAATTCCCCTTCCGTTTTCCGTTTCCTTTTCTGTGCTTACCCTTCCGTTTTCTTCTTCCGCCAGCCGCCTTAAAGCCTCTTCCACCACCTCTTCTTTTGTGCCCCTTCTTCCGTCCAGCTCGCTTCCTACGATAACAGAAAAATATTCATAAATTTCAAAATGATGGAGAATCTGCTCCACAAACACCTGAGGCTTGCTGGAGGCTACCGCCAGAACCTTCCCCTGCCCCTTTAACTTCTTCAGCATTTCCCGTATGCCTGGATAAATGTTATTCTGAAAAATACCCTTGGGCCGAAACCATTCCCGGTATTTCTCAATGGCTTCTTCTGCCTGCTTTTCATCGAATCCATATGCCTCCATAAAACTGTCCTTTAACGGCGGCCCGATAAAAGGCGTCAGCTTGTCCAAATCCGGCTCTTCAATCCCGAAAGAATGTAAGGCATACTGCACCGATGTGGTTATGCCTTCCTTCGGGTCTGTGAGCGTTCCATCCAAATCGAATAATAAATATTGAAATTTCATATCCTTCCCCATTTCTGTACCTGTTCCTACATAGTGAAAATACGTGAACCCCATTATACCCTTTTATTGGGATATTTACAAGAAAGCAATCGCCTTTTTCACAGAATTCAATTTTTATGGGCAGCACAGCGGGCAGGGCGTTTGACCCATGCAGGATTCCGTTTCCATGCTATTGATACCAAGCAGGAATTTCACTTATGAAATGATTCCTATTTAGCGAAAAACCGCCATTTTCCTTACCCGGTCCAACCCTTTGTCCACCGGTGGCAGCGCCGCCAGCACTAAAGTAAACAAAGCCTCCAGCCCAATATAAGCCCCATTATAGATGAGGGAATAGACAGGGGCTGTCATATTGTAGCTGGATGCATAGCTTCCAAAGAAAATCATTCCTGACAAAAAGGTAAAAAAGTACCGCCCCAACACACCAATCACATAGCCTTTCAACAGGCCATATTTAGATTTGGAAAAAATACCCGAAAGCCCCAATGCCCCGAACGCAAATATATAATCCGTAAGCATCTGGGGAATACTGATGATGTAAGGGTCAATGACCAACTGCAAAAATCCATAGGCAACCGCTGTCATCAGGCCGCTTTTTAGGCCATACCAATAGCCCACAAGACATATGAAAAACATGCTGAAAAAAGTCACACTGCCGCCCATAGGCATATCTATAAGCTTTATCATGGACGTTACCGTCGCCAATGCGATTGCCATGGAGGAAAATACAAGCTGCTTGGTACTAAACTTTAATTTCTTCCCCTCTTCCGCCCTGCCGGACAGGAAACAAGCCGCCAGAAGAAACGCTGCCATAATAGCAATCAATGCCCCATAACCGGCTTCTGTGAGCTCAAAATAATTGCCCCACTCTTCATCAATAATTTCTTTCGCAAAAAATGACATAAAAAAACCTCCTTCGTAATGGTAAATCACTGGGAGGGGTTTCATTTTGGTATTTTATAGTTTCCGAATTATCCTTTTAGGCTTTTCTGCTGCATCATGCAGCCTTCCTTAAACGGACATCCATATATCCATAAAATCCTGCTTCCCTTCGCCGGTATTATCCGTATCAGGTTATGAGGGTTAGAACCTTGGAAAGATTCAGTCTCAGCAAATGCTCCCCTAGCGATTTATGTTATTGTCAAAGTATAATATATCCTTGGAAGTGATTTTTGTCAAGATAACATGGCATCCGATACACGGAAATCAATTTTCATGGGCCAGACGCCCTGCCCGCTGCGCTGCCCATTGCGGTAATCTTTATTCCTCGTCATCACCACTATGACTTTCTTCCATCCTTCTTCCAGCGCCTTTGCAATAGGTATCGCGTCCGCCATCCCCCCGTCCAGCATAGGAATGCCGTTTATTTTCGTTATCTTTGCAATAAATGGCAAAGAATTAGCTGCCTGGCATATGCTTAGAAAATTATCCACATTATCGAATTCATCATAATAAACTGCTTCCCCGGTCAGGCAGTTCACCGTACTGGTAATAAACTTTTTCGTAGACTCCGTATCCAGAAAAGCATCCAAAACACCCGCAGAAAACATACTGCGCATGGCTCCTCCCTCTAAAATCATTCCCGCCTCATCCATCTGCACTTCTCCTGATTCCGGCTTTGTTTTTTCTTCCAAATTATGCCGCCCTGAAAAATTCCTCGGATTCCAGCTTTACAACTGTCAAACCGTTTATAACTATACAGATTTATCATAACATAATTTCTTTATGAAGTCTAAAGGAATAGATGATTTTTTGCTTCACTTTTTTACCAGTAAGCCGTGTTACTGCCCTGGCATAATATTCCAGTTGCTTTTCATACTTTTTCACCAGTTCTTCCCCAGTATCCACCCTATCCGTCTTGTAATCCGCCACTACAATTTCCTCGTCCTCCTCGAAGTAAACGTCTATAATCCCCTGAATAAGCACCAGTTCATCGGCAGGGAATTTCTCATTCAATTCCTCTGCCGGAAGCCCCAGTACAAAGGGCTGCTCCCGGTAAAGGCATCCCTTCTTTTCCGCCGCTGCCATACGCCTGGCCAAATCTGTGGAAAAGAACTTTTTAATTGCCGGAATCGATAAAGCCTGCCTGTGTTCCTCGCTCAGCATCCCTTCCTGGCATAGCCTCTCTATCTGTTCCTCTACCGGCACGGCATCCATTCCAAAATCCATCTGTTCCATTACTTTATGGAAAGCAGTTCCCCTTCCTGCCCCTCCAATACTTTCTTCTTCCCTCATAAATTTAGGGATATACGGAATGACCGTTTCCTCTTCATACAGGCGGAAAGAAAAATCCTGCCCTTCCTCCTGTCCTGTTTTTTTCAATTCCGACACCGTTGTTTTCGTGTATAAATCCGTTAAATTGCTATGTTTATATATATGGGCAAACCTGTTTGACATATTCGTCATAAGTTCGCCGTCTGTATCGGTTAACCCATCGGAGCGCTCCAGCCTGCTCCTCGTTCCTTCCGCGGCTATCTGCTCTTTGATATCCGCTGCCAGGAATTCCTCATCCCCAAGGATTTTTATTTCTATCCGGGCATTCCGGCCATCCCATTCTTCCTTTGAAATGCCCTCCGTCTCTTCTCCCCCTTTACCCCATCCGCTTTTTGGACTTTCCAGCCCGCAGCTTTCCCAAAGGGGGGCGAATCCCTTATGTACACAAAGGGCTGGCAAAAGAAAATCAAGATAATTCCCTGCCCCCGCCAGTTCCCCATAGGCCAACGGCCCGTTCCCCCGTTCCGCTATAGGAAGCAGCAAGGCCAGCTTCTTTTCCGGTTTGTCAATGATGCCTGTCATAACCAGCTTTTCCCTGGCACGGGTCAATGCCACATAAAGGATGCGCAGTTCTTCCCCCAGATTATCCAGGCGCATCTTCTCCCCAATCATATTTTTTCTAAGCGTTTTCCCCTGCAGCCTATGCTCCACATCCACGTAGTCCACGCCGATACCCATATCCACATCCGCAATCATTTTCCCATTCATATCCTGCATATTGAATTTTTTGGCCAGACCGCATACGAAACAAATGGGAAATTCCAGCCCTTTGCTCTTATGAATGCTCATAATCCGCACCACATCCGCATTCTCATCCAGGATATTGGCTTCCCCATAATCCACATCATACTTTTCCAACTGTTCCATATAACGCACAAAGTGGAATAGCCCATAATAGCTAGTCTTCTGGAAAGCCGATGCCTTTTCCAAAAGCATCTGCACATTCGCCTGCCGCTGCCCCCCTCCCGGCAGCGCAGCTACATAGTTCCCATATCCGGTTCCGGTAATAATATCCTGAAGCAAATCATGAATCGGCAGATACACTGTTTTATCCCGATATTCATCCAAAAAGCGGAGAAATGAAGTTATCTTTTCTCTTATTCCTTGTTCCGCTTCCTGTAAATTTTTCTTTTCCGCTTCTTCTTTTTCTTCCTCCGCCACTTCCCCCTTTTCCTCTTTTACAACCTCCTTCAGGCAAAAATACAGGCTCTTCTTCCTATCCTCCACCATCCCCCTGATATGCGCTGCCTCCTCATCGGTAAAACCGCCAAAAAAGGATTGCAGTACGCCGAAAAGGGGGATATCCTGATTAGGGTTATCCAATACCTGCAATAATTGCAGAAGCACGCGTATTTCCTTCGCTGCAAAATATCCTGTCCTTGACAGGACATGGGATGGAATCCCTTCTTCTTTCAAAACACTCTTAAAATCTTCATCCCAGCCCGCATTGGTCCGCAGCAAAATTACGATATCTTTATAAGATGCTTTTCGCAGTTCCCCACTTTCTTTATCTGTCACCAGGAAATGCCCTGCTAACTCTTTAATACGCTGTGCAACCGCATAAGCCTCCCTCTGTCTGTCCGACAAGCTCCTTCTTTCCTGCTGCCCTGCTGCCTCTTCTGGTCCGGATGGCGTTTCTGCCTCGGCCTTTGCTTCCCCGGATGCTATTTCTGCCTTGGCCCTTGCTTCTCCTCCGGATGCCATTCCTGCCTCGGCCTTTGTTCCATTCCCGACTCCGCCCTCTTCCCCGCCTTTCTCTTCCGCTTCCTTACGAATCAGCAGCAGTTCCATACAATTAGGCGATTTCCCATTTATTTCCTCTTGTACAGGATATGATGCCCCTGGATACAGCGCCGCCTCTTCGTCATATTCCACGCCGCCCAGGCATTTCCCCATAATGCGGGAAAAAATAAAATTCACGCTATCCAGTACTTCCTGCCTGCTGCGGAAATTTTTATGTAAATCTATCCGCCTTTTCTCCTCTCCTCCTTTACCATATTCTTCATATTTTTCCATAAAAATTTCCGGCCTGGCCAGGCGGAATTTATAGATGCTCTGCTTCACATCCCCCACCATAAAACGGTTAAATTTCCCATTTTCCTCCCCGGAAATGCTTTCCAGAATCATCTCCTGCACTAAATTGCTGTCCTGATATTCATCAATTAAAATTTCCTCAAAATAGTCCCGGTAATCCAATGCCGTAGGGCTTGGTGCATACGATTTTGTACTCTCTTCTGCCTTCCTCACCAGTATGGACAAAGCCAAATGTTCCATATCCGAAAAATCAATAATATTGCCATCCCTCTTCTTCCTGTCCAAGGCTTCCTTAAATGCCAGCGTTAAATCAATCAGGGTACATACTGCCCCGCTGCTCCCTTTTATATATTCCAATGTGGTTTCAGGGGGGGCGGGGAAAAATTTCCCACATATATTTTTTATAGTTCCTTTGATTCCTTTGCGGATTTCCTGCACCATTTCCCGCTTCTGTACAGAAACGGAACTGTCCTTTTTCGATGGCAGCCTGCCAAAAGACATCCCCTGAAAAAGGGCATAGCCTTCCCCATAGCTTTTCACCCTGGTAAGCTTCTGGATGAATTCCGCCTCCTTATCCAATATTCCCCCATACATATAAGGCCCATCCGGCTGTTGGCATATTCTAATGCAGTCCTTTATCCTCAACAGGCAGTCTTCGGCCATCCGCCCCGCCTGCTCCAGCCCGAACCGGACAAACTCCGCCTGTTCCAGTTCTTCTGTATCCCTGATTCCGTAATCCCTCTTCCTTTCTTCCAGCCATTCTTCCGGCCAGGGATTGCTTTCCGCGAACTGGTAAAGTTTCAAAATATGTCCCTCAATGGCATCATCCCTATTTCCTGTGCTAAAATATTCCACACAATGCAAAAAAGCCTCATCCCGTCCGGCAAATCTTTCTTCCAGCAGTTCTTTCATCACATCATGCTTTAACAGCCTCAGTTCCCCCTCATCCGCCACCCGGAAGCCCGGGTCCAGCCCGATATCGTTAAAATTATTCCGAATCACAAACATGCAAAAGCTGTCAATCGTGGTAATCTGGGCATTATGCACCAAGGTGGCCTGCTTTTGCAGATGCTCGTTATCCGGCTCTGCTTCCAGCCTTTTCCCAATCGCCTCCCCGATTCTTTCCCTCATTTCCGCTGCTGCCGCATTGGTGAAGGTCACTACAAGCAGCCGGTCAATGTCCACCGGCTTTGCTTCATCGCTTATTATTTTTACAATACGCTCCGTAAGGACCGCTGTTTTCCCCGAACCGGCCGCCGCCGACACCAGAAGGTTACATCCTCTGGTATCAATTACCTGCTGTTGTTGTGGCGTATACTTCACTCCCATATAAATCCTCATTTCTCCGCCCATATTCTATTCGCTTTACGTATTTCCAGGCGGCGCGTCCTTCCAGCGCCTATTGGGCAGAAGGTTTGTTCGATGATATCAACTGCATAGCCTCATCCTCTTTCAGCCCGTCCAGTTCCCGATACCTGTACCCCGGAATCCTTCCATCGAATCCGCATACCGCCTGGAAGCCGCAATAGTCACAGGCCGTATCACCGCCTTGCCTGTATGGGTTCACATCTATCCTCCCCTCCAGTATTTCAGAGCCGATTTCCTTTATTTTCAGGTTCACATACCGGGAGATTTCCTCCATTTCCTCCTGGCTTACCACGCTGGACCTGGAGCTTAATGAACCGTCCTTTTTCCTCTCTAACGGCAAAATATCCGATTCCTCCACAAATTCCCTGTCCAGGTAGCCAATGATGGAATCGTCATCATTTACAATCCCTGTCATCCGCAATTCCTTTTTAAGCTGCGCATCCAATTCCTCCGGGCTTATCCCACCATCGAATTTCACCACCGGGTCCGTCACATGATAGTACAGCAATGCCGCTGGAATTACATTTTTTCCCGGGTTTTTCCGCCGCTCTATCTCCACCGCTGCATTCATATATACCACCAACTGCAACTGCAGCCCATAATATAACGCCGCTAGCTGGAATTTCTTATTCCCCGACTTATAATCAATGATTTTCACATATACGTTCCCGTCTTTTTCATAGGTATCGATACGGTCGATTCTTCCCCGCAGCTTCACCTTCTCTTCCTTTGACAGGGCGATATTCACCGACTCCAGGTCCTCCGCCATGGTAAAAGAAACCTCCACATTTTCGGGAACAAAGCTTCCCTTTTTCAACTGATACTGCAATGTATAGACTGCCCTCCTCAAGATTCGCTTCATCCTTTCGATGGCATATTCATTCCTCGCACTGCTGTAAAGGACCGTTTCCCCATAGGACGCCGCATATTCCTCTACGGTTTCATCCAGTATTTGCTCCGCGGTTTCCTCTTCAAAGTCAAACCAGCTATATCCCCTCTCCTGCAGCTTTCCGGAGAAATTTTCCAGCACCCCGTGGAATACATTCCCCATATCCACCGCCTCAAATCCATATTCCTCCCTCTCCTTAAGGGAAAGGCCGTATTGGAGGAAATGGGCATAGGCACAGGAAGCATATTTTTCCAGCCGGCTAACGCTGCTTAGCAACTGCTGCCCATACAGCAACCGGGCGATTTCTTTTCCCAGAGGCCGCCCTTTGTACCGGATAAATGCCCCATCCACCAAACATTCTATTTCCTCCCTATATTCTTCATCCCCATGATAAAGATGGTAAAGGGTAAAAAAGCGCCTCTCTTCCTCTCCGTTTAGCATTCCTGCCGCATATTCCCGCAGCATTCCGGTAAAATAGTCGAGCCCCGCCCTCTTTGATTCCATCTGCTCCGCAAACTCCCTCTGCTCCGGACGCTCTACCGACAATCCCGGAAACAGCTTCTTTATCGTATCAATGAGATAAGCCGGGCGGACGCTCTTTCCCTCGTTATTAACCTTGCTGTAAGAAAGATATAGCTGCTCCGAAGGCTTAGTCATATTCATATACAGATAAAGCCGCTGGATATACATCTGCTGCCTGGGCGATGGCGCCAGCTCATGGGTGGATTCTTTCAGGAACTCTCTGTCAATATCGGAAATAATCCCTCCTCCCCCTGCGTTTTTCGGTATATTCCCGTCATTTATGCCCACAAAAAATAAAACCTTGATTTCTTTCAGCCTGGTCCTTTCGATATCCCCTGTCACCACCCGGTCCACATTTTGGGGAATCGTTCCTACCTGAATCTCCCCGAAGCCCGCATCCAAAATATCGGCGAACTCCTTCCTTCCCATTTTTTCCCCGGACAGCAGGCTTTCCATCTGGTCTAAAAGGTCCATCACGAGACGGTAAATCTGCCCATATTCCCTCGCCCTGGGCATATCCCCTTGCCGTTCAAACATCCTTTCATAAACAGCCAGCTTTTCCTGCACCTGATTCTGGGTAATAAAATAATACAGCGCCCTTATTTTCTTCCCGGCGGTTTCCATCCCTTTCCCCATCAAGGGCGACAACTGCTCCATCATCTTCTGCCGCAGCTCATTGAGGGCCGCCAGTTCTTCCTCTTCCATCCCTCCCGGCAAGGCGGTAAAAAGGGAAGACCATTTTTTCTTTCCACTAATGCCGCAGGCTATTACATAATTTTCCAGCTTATCCGTATACTCCCTGTCAAACCCTGTCAGCCCGCTGCGCAAATAATGGAATACCGATTCATAGGTAAAATTATCCGTCACCAGCTTCCACGCACTTCGTATATACTCAATAAAAGGATTTAAAAGAATCCCCTTCGTATAGTCCATATAAACCGGGATGCCGAATTTCTCCGCCTCCGCCTCCACATGGGAGGCATAGGTTTCCAGATTCCCTGCCACAATGGCAAAATCCCGATAGCAATAATCCCCCTTACGAACCAATTCCCGTATCTTAATGCAAATCTGCCGCACCTCTTCCCTTGGGGAAGAAGCCTCCAGCAAATGCAGCGCCCCGCTTTCCCCACGGTAAGGATTTGCCGGATAACGGAACAAATATTTCTCCAGATGCTGCATTTCCCTGTTTCCGGTAAACCTGGGCAGTTCCCCTGGCCTGATAAAAATATCTTTTCCCCGTGGAACATTTTCCTCTTTTGCCAGCCTTATCAAATCCGCTGCTGTCTTTTTGCTTAAGTGGAAAAGCTGCTGCTCCCCGTCTGGAACATATGGGTTTTTCTCCCCGCCATCCATTACCGCCGTTACAATTACCTCTTTTGCCAGGCACATAATCCGCTGAATCAACCGGTTCTGAATGGGCGTAAACCCGGTAAAGCCATCGAACGCCACCACGCTGTTGCGCACCAGCCCGGACCGGGGAAGCACCCGGCAAAGCATGTCCAGGGTTTCTTCCGTAGTGATATATTTTTCCTGGATAAATTGGAGGAAGCTCCTATAAAGCACCCCCAAATCCTTCAGCTTATAATATAGCGCCCCTCTCTTTTGGGCAAATTCCGTCAGTTCCTCCAGCTCCTTGATACCAATACCATATTGCATAAACTCGGAAAGAGCCGATTTTACTTCATGGATATACCCGATTTTGTTCAAATTGCTGCCGATTACCGGCATTTCCCCGCTGATGTTTTCCGCCACTTTGCGAAGTACCAGGCTCTTTCCCGTGTCATCCAATATAGTGCGCCCGTCTCCGCCCACTTCCTCCAATATCCGATGGGAAAGCCTGCCGAAACTAAGCACATCGATATTCATAATCCCTTTCTTGGGATGGGCTTTTACAAGGTCCAGCTGGGTCTGCATCGTGAACTGGTCCGGCACGATTACCAAAAAATTCGTTTTCGGCTCTTCCATAGAGCGCCTAACGATTTCATTATGCAATTCCGTACTCTTCCCAGCCCCCGAAGCCCCAAAATAAAATCTAAGTCCCATAACCATGCCTTTCTTTCATTCCTCTATTCAGGTGTCAAAAGTCCTGGCTGCGGAGTGCGCCTTGCATATTGCACAAAAACAGTTCGTGCAACTGACTTTTGTGCGATGGCAGTGAGACTCATAAATCGTGGAAGCCTCTGCTGAACACGATTTACGTTTTCAGAGGCTCAACGGAATGCTCCGCACAATGGAAGGCGCACAACTTTTTTGTGCAAATTGCCAAGCGCACTCCGCAGCCAGGGCTTTTGACACCCGAATCCTAATCCCTCTATCCAAGGAAAGGAATCATTTCTTTTACCGATGCAAACACCAAATCCGGCCGTACCTCCGATTCTTCCAAATCCTTCAGGGAGGCTTCCCCGCTTAACACCAGCACCCCCTTTAGCCCGTTGTTTTTCCCGGCCGCAATATCCGTATAGAGCCTGTCCCCTACCATAACAATCTTCTCCTTCGCCGCGCCAGTCCTTTCCACCAGGTAATCTATAATATCTCCATTGGGCTTGCCGATAACCCTGTCCGGATATCTGCCCGCCGAGGCATGGATAAAAGCGTGGATTGCCCCTGCATCCGGGATAAACCCCTCCTCTGTGGGGCAGTTATAATCGGGATGGGTAGCAATATATGGCAAGCCTCCCCGCACAAAATCGCACACTTTGCACATTTTCCCATAATCCAGTGTGGTGTCAAAGGCCGTCACTACCACTTCCGGCCTTTCTTCTTCCAGATAAATCCCCTCCCCTGCAAACTCCTGCTTCAGCAAATCATTCCCCAATAGGAATACCCTCTTTCCAGGATAATGCTTTTTCAGATAAGCGATAGCTGCCTGCCCTGAGGTAATAATTTTATCCACCCCGGCTTCCAGCCCCATCCGCCCCAGTTTCTCCACATACACCTCCGGGCTTTTGGAAGAATTATTAGTAACAAATACATATCTTTTCCCCAGCCGTTCTATCGCCTCCAGGAAATCCTTAGCCCCGTCTATCCACCGCTCTCCCAGATACACCGTTCCATCCATATCCAGGGCAAAGCATTCTATCCCCCTCAATAAGCCTCCCTTATCCTCATTCACTTTCACCGGCTTTTGCCTCCCTTGCAGCAGCCCTCCAAGCAGCTTTCCCCCGCCGCCTGTCTCTCCACATCCATCTACATGAATTAATTTATGCATCCTATCCCCCACTCTTACCGTTAAGGTAAAAAAGTGTCTTCGACACTTCATGAAGAACCTCCGGTTCTTCGTCAATTTATGTCCGTCTAGCGACGGAATTTCCTATAAGGTAAAAAAGTGTCTTCGACACTTCATGAAGAACCTCCGGTTCTTCGTCAATTTATGTCCGTCTGGCGACGGAATTTCCTATAAGGTAAAAAACGGACAACGAAACCCGCTGCCCGTCTATACTATATCTAAACTTAATCTCTTACCCCCTGGAAAGCTGTATAATAGTTTCCATATCCTTAATCAGTTCCTTGGAATAATTTTCTGCTTCTCTGTAGATGCTTTCCGCCCTCGCATAATCTTCATTTTTCAAGGCATCCATAACCTCTCCGCCATACTGATGGAACTTCTGGTGTTTAGGTCCAAGCGCTTCCCAGATTGGCTTCACTCCCGGTATTGCCGGATTCATGGCATAGTAAAAATGCCCAAACCCACATTTTGCCGAATTTAACTGCAAAGGTATAATCGACTTCTTATCTACCATTTTCTTCAGATTGCCAAGCCATGTCCTATGCGCATTGATAGCATTGCTCAAATACTTGGCAAACTCCTGGTTCTCCAAATGGTAGAAAGCATCTTCTGTCATATCCCCCATTTGCTTTACCGCGTCATCCAATGTATGCTCTATTACTTCCACCGGTTCCACCGCTTTTTTCAATTGCTTGCTTACATCGCGCATCACTAACGTGTTATTTTTCAACTGATTTTCCATTTCGGCCATAGAGCTGCTGATTTCTTCGCTAACCGCCGCAAGGGAACTGATGGATTCATCCACCTTGGATACATGGGATTGATTCTCATTATTTATTTCCCATACATTCCCTATCCGCTCCGTCATATCGCCTAAGGCATCAATGGTACTTGTAGCACTCCTCGTGCTCTTCTGGGACGCTTCCTTTATGCCTTCCACAAAGCTTCCCATATCTCCTGTCAGCTTCTGGGTCTGCTCTGCCAGTCCGCGTATTTCATCCGCCACAATTGCAAAGCCTTTACCCGCTTCCCCGGCTCTGGCAGCCTCTATGGAAGCATTTAACGCCAATAGGTTCGTTTGCATCGATATAGCATCTATCCCTGCAATGACCTCATTCATTTGATTAATTACTTCAAACAGCTCATTCATATCCTTTTGCATTTCCTGGGAAATCTCAATGGTCTGCCGAGACAACTCTTTTATTGTTGTCAGTTCGTCCTGTCCCGCTTCTATTTTCTTATATACTTCGCTCATCTCTTCCGAAACGTGAATAATCGTATTCGTCAACTCTTCCTGCTGATTATTCGCTCTTCCATCAGAAGCAGATGAACCGTCCACCGCACCGAAAATAGACTCCGTAGCCGCAGCCACGCTGCGGGATATCTGCATAATCTGTTCGGTATGATGCTGCATTGTTAAATCAAGGGAACTAATCAGCATCACTGCCTGAATATTTTTATCCAGCACCTCAGTAAACTGTTTCCTCCCGCTGGATAATCTTTTGTACATCCCTCCTAGTTCCGGTGTCTGAGAGTAATCCGCATCCTTCATCTCCGAAACTGCTTTCATAAGTACCGTTTTTTTCTTTCCAAATGCCATCTACTCATCCTCATTTTCTCATATTGACCGAATCCCCAGCCGGCAAAATACCAGCAAAGGAATCCATGGCCTTCCTCTATAGTTTTCACCAAATCGCAAAATATGTCAATACCTTTTCTGTTTTTCCTTATATTTTTATTCCATTTCTATTTTAATCCCAGAAATTCTTCATAGATATCGCAAACCTGTTTTGCCATGCTTAATTCAGGCATCTCACAGAATATGCGGATAAGGGGTTCTGTCCCGGAAAATCTGCCAATCACCCAGCCGCCATTTTTAAAGTATACCTTACTGCCATCTAAATAGGAAACCCTGTCTATTTCATATGGAAGCTCCGGCAGCTTCTTTTCTTCCATGAGCTGTTTATACATTTTCTCCTTCTTTTCCTGGTTAAACTTATAATCTCTTTCTTCCATGAAGATGAAACCGCACTCCTCTTCAATCTCCTTGTAAATCCGAGATAATTTCTTTCCTGTCACGGCAATCATTTCCACCAGCAGAGCAGCAGCATAAATGCCGTCCTTCCCGTTAATATGCCCAAGTACTGTCAGGCCCCCCGATGATTCCCCGCCGATAATCGCCTCTGTCTCATTCATCTTCGCAGAAATATGTTTAAATCCAACCGGAACTTCGTAACACTTTTGCCCGAATTTATCCGCTACCTTATCTAGCATATGAGTTGTTGCAATATTTCGTACCACCGGGCCTTTCCATCCTTTATATTTCACCAGATAATAGTAAAGCAGTACCAATATATCATTGGGATGCAGGAAACGCCCTGTGTCGTCGATTACCCCAATCCTGTCCGCATCCCCATCCGTAGCGATTCCGATATCCGCCTTATAGTCGATAACTGCATTCTGGAGAGGACGGAGCGTCGCCGCATTAGGCGCAGGCAGTTTTCCGCCAAAAAGTGTGTCATGCCTGTCATGGATTACCGTCAGCTCGCATCTGGCCGTATGAAGTATTGTTGCCAAAGAAGTTTCACTAACACCGTACAGAGGGTCCAGCACTACCTTCAGCCCCTTTGCCCTTATAGCATCCATATTTACCGCGGATATAATATTATCCAAATATTCATTTAAAGGATAAATTTCTTTAATCAGCCCGGAATCCACTGCCTTTTCATATTCCATCCCCTGGACGGATTCCGTTTCTGTATTTGCTATATACCGCTCTATGTCCTCTGTCTGCTTTTCATCCGCATCCCTGCCACCTGCAGTAAATACTTTAATTCCGTTATAAACGGCCGGGTTATGGCTGGCCGTAACCATCATTCCATAAGGGAATCCATGTTTCATCACATAAAACATAATTAACGGGGTCGGTGAGGATTTATTAATCAGATAAGCAGTAACCCCTTCTGCCGCAAACACCTCTCCTGCCCACTGCATCGCTTCCTTTGCCAGGAATCTCCTGTCATAGCCGATTACAATCCCTTTATCTGCTTTCCCCTCCGCTTTCATCTTGTCGCACAAGGCTTTGGACAATAACTGAATATTTGCCTTCGTGAACTCATCCCCTATTATTGCTCTCCAACCTCCGGTACCAAATTTAATCATTTGCTTTACCTTCCTTTCTAACCAAGGCTTTTCCCCAGTTCCTTCTATCATTTTATCTTTTCGCTGTTTTCCTCACACCGCTCATGTCCACACAAGTATCCGACGGCACATCTTCATCAAAAGTATAGTCTTTACCCGGCAAAACCGCATTTAAAATAATTCCCGTAAGAGCCCCTACCGCAAGCCCGGACAAATTGATGGCAATGCCCCCTATATGGAATGTCACCGCCGCATTGTTGCTGAAATTTATCCCAATCGAAAGCACCAGAATCAATGCCGCAATAATTACGTTCCTGCTCTTGGAAAAGTCCACCTGGTTTTCCACCACATTACGGACGCCTACTGCCGAAATCATACCGTAAAGCACTAAAGAGACACCCCCAAGCGTTGCCGTAGGCATAACGGAAATCACCGCCGCCACTTTCGGGGAAAAGGAAAACAGGATGGCAAACCCTGCCGCAATGCGGATTACCATGGGGTCATATACTTTCGTCAATGAAAGGACGCCTGTATTCTCCCCATAAGTTGTATTCGCCGGTGCACCGAACAAAGAAGCGAGAACCGTTGCCACCCCATCCCCACAAAGCGTCCGGTGCAGCCCCGGGTCTTTGATATAATTTTTCCCTACTGTGGAAGAAATTGCAGACATATCGCCGATATGCTCTACCATGGTCGCAAGGGCAATCGGCATAATCGTTATCACCGAAGTAACGAGAAGTGAAATATCAGGCTCTTGGAAAACCGCAAATACCGTCCTCTCCCAAACAAAGGGAAGCCCAATCCAGGACGCCTCTTTCACCAGTGTAAAATCCACATTCCCTGTAATGGCAGCTACCAGGTAGGAGCCTACCACCCCGAGAATAATCGGCACGATTTTTATCATGCCTTTCCCCCAAATATTACATATCACCACAATCGCAATCGCCACAATCGCAATCCACCAGTTCGCCTCGCAGTTATTGATTGCGGACTGGGAAAGGTTCAGGCCAATCGCTATAATAATCGGCCCGGTCACAATCGGTGGGAAGTATTTCATAACCCTTCCTGTGCCAAAGGCTTTAATCAGTGCCGCCAAAATCAAATATAACAGCCCTGAACAGGCAACGCCAAAACATGCATAAGGGAGCAGTTGCGCCTCACCGTTAGGGGCAATTGCCCAATATCCCGCAAGATATGCAAAGGACGAACCCAAAAATGCAGGAACCCTGCCTTTTGCCAGGAAATGGAACAGCAATGTTCCCAGGCCGGCAAACAGCAGTGTTGTGGAAACGCTCAGGCCGGTCAATGCCGGAACGAGCACTGTAGCCCCGAACATCGCAAACATATGCTGAATCCCCAGAATCAGCATCTTAGACACACCAAGCTGTCTGGCATCGAAAATGCCTTCCTCACCAATAGCAGCGGCCGCCTTTTGATAGTTTTTACTCATCCTATATCCCTCCATATGGCCAACGCCGCGAAAATCTAGGCATTGGCATGAATACTGTCTTTTCTATCTTATTATAAACAGTGAAACCACGTCAAGGTGATTTTCGTCCAAAACACGGAAACGTGGGAATCCGGCATTACTGTGAAAGCATCTTGGCCATTGCCGCCTATCTTCCATCCCGCCATATCAAGTTCCTCCAGCGCCCAATCTCCTCCTCCGTCATAAAGCCGCTGGAAGTTCCTGTAAAACCTATTTTATAGGAAGCAAACAGAAGCGCATTCTTCACTGCAAACACGGAATCCTTCGTTTTATTATAAAAGTGGAGGAAACAGGAAAACAAGGCATTCCCAGCCCCTACTGTATTGACAGTCTTATGGGTTTTTACCGTATCATAATGGGCAATGATATTTTTATTTTTATCATACAAAATAAGACCTGCAGCCCCCTGCCCCAAAAGAATGATTTCAGGCCGGTATTTTACCGCCAGTTCCTTTACAAAATCATAAGGTTCTGCCCGCAAATTGTCATCGCTGATATAAATAATATCCGCCCCTTTTAAGAAATCTTCGTTAAAGCAGACCTTCTCTTCTTTATACTCCCTGATATTCACTGCCACTGGCTTACGCAGCTCTTTTCCTATGGACATCAACGGCCGGCAGAAATTGGCATTGGATACCATCAGTATCTCTGCCCTGGCCGCCCTTTCACGGAACAAATCCAGGTCATACTCCACGTATCGGATATCCTTTATATCTTCAAAAATCTGCTGTTTGCGGTTCTCGTCATAAAGGACTACCGCGGTAGGCGTACACGCCAGCCTTGGAAGGACATAATCCGTCACCAGTTTTACCTCGCATCCCGGGGGATTGATAATCCCCATGCTTTCCCCATGCCCTACCATAGTCAGCAAGTCCACCGAATTCCCCAACCATTTCAGAGCCAAAGATTCATTATAGGCATCCCCTCCCATGCTGTTAAAAATGGAATCCGGCTTTCCGGTAATGTGCGCATATTCTATTGGAATCCTGTCCACCTTTACGATTGTCTCCCGCTGCACAATACCGGCCACTAAGAATTTCCCCATAGACTTTCTCCTCTTCCCCCTGCCCCTTATCATGGCAGCGAAACTTCCCCCTGGGATGCTTCTATGTAACATTAACCGCATCCCAACGGTTACCCCTTTATTATATACCAGAACTATCTGTCTGCACAGAACATTTTGAAAGGAAGTCCACCACGGAAATCAATTTTCATGGGTGGCGCAGCAGGCCGGGCGTTTGACCTATGCAGGATTCGGTTTTAAGGCTATTGATAAAAAGCATACCCAGGGAAAAGCCGCCATGGATGGCGGTTTTAGGAAGCATGGGCATGGATGCCCGTTGCTTCCGCCCCGTCCGGAAAGCAAAGCGTTTCTCCATTTCATTAGTGAAATCTGCTTTTTATCTTAGCCGCAAAACCGAATCCTGCATAGGTCAAACGCCCGGCCTGCTGCGCCACCCATGAAAATGATTTCCGTGGGAAGTCCATATTCCCCATTTATTCCTTGCCCCTTTTCATGTATAATAAAAGAAAACCGCTGTCCGGCTATCTGCATGCGGCAGCGACCGGAGGATTGATATATGAAGGAAAAACTATACACGATACCCCTAAACGATGCGATAAACGCCAATGACGAATGCCCTTTCTGCTTTATTGAAAGAAATGTGGAGCAGGATTTGCTGGATTTCGTACTGGGCTCCGGCTCCTCTTATATGGAAAGCGATGTGCGGGAAGCCACCGACAAAGCCGGATTTTGCAGGAATCATTTCAAAAAAATGTTTGACTACGGCAATACCCTTGGCAATGGCTGGATTTTAAAAACCCACTTTGAACATATGAACCGGGAAATGAAAGCCCAGTTTAAAGCCTTCTCCCCGCAAAAGACGCCCCTTATGGGCAAATTCAAAAGGAATGCCGCCCAGCCAAACCCTATCGGCCTCTGGGTAGATGAACAGGAAAAGTCCTGTTATATCTGTAACCGTTTTGCCGACACCTATGCCCGCTATCTGGACACATTTTTTGTTATGTATAAAAAAGACGAAGATTTCCGCAGGAAAATCAAAACGGGCAAGGGCTTCTGTCTCCCCCATTTTGGAGATTTATGTGAATCTGCTGAAATAAAACTGAATGACAAAGAAAAAGCAGAATTTTATCCCATGCTTTTTACGCTGATGGAAGAAAATATGCAGCGGATATCCGATGACGTTTCATGGCTGGTGGAAAAATTCGACTACCGCAACCAAAACGCCGACTGGAAAAATTCCAAAGATGCTGTACAAAGAGGAATGCAGAAGCTCTCCGGCGGATATCCTGCCGATGACCCATATAAAATGAATAAATAAAAACCGGATATAAATCATTACCGGTAAGTCAGTTTTTTCAGCATGAGGAGGTAAGAATTTATCTCCTCATACATGATGTCCGGATGAAATGAATTTTCCAGGAAACGGTCCTCCATCATCCCCCGGAGCGTATATTCGATTAACTGGTTCAATTTTTCCAGTTTAACCTCCGGCTTAAACCGGGATGTGTCCGCCCCCTTCATCATGGCCTCCAGTGCCTCCGGGATGACATTTTTCTTTTCTTCTGTCGCATATAATGCCTCCGCCACGTCTTCAAAGCGGATACTATCAAGGAAAAGCTGCATATAAGGATATTTTTTCAGCACCTGCATCTTCGCGGCTTCCCGCCGCTTGAGCAATTCAAAAAAGTCTTCCTCCCCTCCTCCACAGCCGGATAGCTCCAATACCATAAACCGCACGCTATAATTATACAAAAAAGTATACAGCCCTAATTTATTTTCAAAATAGTGGAACAGTAGCCCTTTGCTAATTCCTGCCTCCGCCACCATATCATCGGTGCTGGCATGCCGATACCCATTTTTTGCAAAAATTTTCAGGGCCGCATTAATCATCCTATCCTGTTTTTCCTTTTTTAAATCAAAA
The DNA here is from genome assembly GCA_009911195.1 of Lachnospiraceae bacterium. Taxonomy (GTDB): domain Bacteria; phylum Bacillota; class Clostridia; order Lachnospirales; family Lachnospiraceae; genus Kineothrix. The sequence goes on from QXWV01000002.1 coordinate 34,238, forward strand.
AATTTCTCGTTCATGTATTTCCCTTTTCATTCTTCTGTTTTCCTGCCTGCCATTGACTTTATAAGTCGGACTTAAATATAACATATTTTCCATGGGCATACAACAAAAAAATTCGGCACAAAAAATAATCCAATTTTTTATACATAATCCCTTTTCAATTTGAGAAAATAGTATTAATATATTCCTATAACCGTAAAATTGAAAGGAGTACATGTATGGCTAAAAAATTCGGTAAATTTTTAATGTTTTCTGCACTCGCCGGTGCGGCGGCGGTAAGCGCTTACTATTATTTACAGAATAAGAATTCTTCCCAGTCCGATGATATGGATGACGATGATGATTTTGACAATTTCAATGATGATTTGGAGGATGACGAAGAGGAGGATGACGCTTCCCGCAACTATGTTTCGCTGGATTTGGAGAAAGCGGAAACAGCCGTTTCCGATGCTGCAAAGGATGTAAAGGACGCTGCAGAAGCTGCAAAGGATGCTGCAGAAGCTGCCGCTAAGGAAGCAAAAGAAAACATCTCGGAAGCTACTGAAGCTGCAAAAGATGCTGCAAAAGAAGTAGCGGCAACTGCCGAAGCAAAAGTGGAAGAGTTCTTCGATGATGATGACGATGACAATTCTGCCGATTCTATCTAAAAGTATCTTCGGCACTTCAGTTTGATGCCCCGCTGCTTGCAGCGGGGTTGTTAACTTTGTCCGGCCAGGGCTTTTGACACCCGAATCCTATAATATAAAAAATACTTTGTGGCGGCACAAATAGTCTATTCCCACACTCTTTTCAGCCGCTTTGCCCCTTCCCGGATTTGTTCCCTGCTCAAAGAAGCATATCCCAAAATCACCGTGTCCGCCTTCCACTGCGGCGCTATCTCCCCTACGCAGAATTCGGAGAGACCATACACCCTGACCCCCTCCTTAGCCGCGGCATCGGTCAATTCCTTTTCGCTCCTGCCCCTCTTATCCTGCAAAAGTATATGTAGCCCCGCGTTCTCCCCCGACACGTCAAACGCCTTTTCCATCCCCCTCAGGCCATCCAGCAGATTATCCTGCTTTTCCCTGTATATTTTCCTCATCCGGTTCAAATGCCGTTCAAAATGCCCATTCCCAATAAATTCATTCAATATCCTCTGGTCAATCCTGGATACTGTAGTGGAATAAAAGGAGCATTTCTCCTCATAGATGCGCAAAAGCGGCAGCGGCAGCACCATATAACCGATACGTATGGCCGGTGCAATGGATTTGGAAAAAGTCCCGATATAAATTACCTTTCCCATCCTATCGGATGCCTGTAGGGATGGCACAGGCTTTCCCCTGAAGCGGAATTCGCTGTCATAGTCATCCTCTATCAGGTATCGTCCTTCCTTTTCCCCTGCCCATTTTAACAGTTCCATCCTCCGCCCGATAGGCATAACAATCCCCGTGGGATATTGATGGGAGGGCATAACATAAGCCACATCCGCTTCACTCTCCCGTAGACCATCGGCGCTCATCCCGCTTTTGTCCATAGCAATAGGGCTGATGCGGTAGGCAAAAGAATCGAAAATCCGGTATGCCCGCCGATAAGTAGGGTTTTCCATAGCAATCTTCACATGCCTTCCGAGAATTTTTTCCAGCAGCATCAGCAGATAATCATTCCCTGCCCCTATAATAATCTGTTCCGGCCTGCAGTTCACGCCCCTGGATGTATGAAGATAATGGGCAATTGTCTCCCGCAATATATAATCCCCTTTAGGCGAACCGGAAGAGAAAATTTCACTGTTGGCATCCACCAGGATATTTTTCGTTATTTTCTTCCATGTTGCATAGGGAAATGCCGACATATCGATGGTATTAGGAGAAAAATCGTAACGGAACTTTAAAATATCCGTTTCCTCTTTACCATCCTTTATTATCCCTCCTGCCCTCTCTGCCTTATCCTCTTCCCCTAAATCATAAAGCTCTTCGACCGGACAGACAAAATAGCCCCTGTACGGCCTTGCCTCTATATAGCCTTCCGAGAGCAACTGCTCATAAGCCAGCTCCACCGTGCTCCTGGATACTTGTAAAAATTCTGCCAGATAACGTGTAGAGGGAAGCCTCTCCCCTTGCAGAAGCTTCCCTTTCCTTATCTCATTCTTAATATGTAAATAAATCTGTTCATACAGATGTTTCCCGCTATGCGGATGCAGTGTAATCGTTAAATCTTTCATTCTTTCCTATTCCAGCACGGTATTGCTCAAGCCTTCGCCGCGTTTTGTTTCTTCACCTGTTTTACAATTTCTTCCTTTAACGTCCGTGCCCTATCCTTCATCCTGGAATTTGCCACCGGGGAAGAAATAACATTGGAAATCAGCTTTGATGCCACATCATATTGCTCAAACTTCACGGCCAGGACAGAAATTAAATAATCCACCGTAGACTCATCCATACCGCATATTGGGAAAGGCTCCGACTGCCTTGCAGTAATGAAACCGTCAAAAGCGTTCTTAAGAAATTCCTTTTCTTCCGTCTCTAACTTCTCCTTTTTCTCCTCATACTGCTTATCCCCTTTATCTAGCTGCTCCCCTTTCCCACGTAAAACCCATGCTGTTTTCAGGCAGATATACGCCTTTTCGCTTGGCTTGGCCAGCTTCACAATCGCATTCACTAAAGTCAGCTTATACCGTGCCAAAGCTTCATCATAAGTATAGGAGTCCTTTTCCTCTGCCGTAGATGGCTTGAAGTTGGCCGAAATCTTCTCCTTAATATTTTTTGCCTGATGAACAGTAATAAACTTAAAAAACCGGCTCAGAGCTGCATAGCCGCAACCGGGGCATAAAATCACATCATATTTCAGGGCATCAATATTCTCATACTTTGGGCGCAAATCCGCGTCACTGCCTATCAGCCTGGCCCTTCCGGCTTTTACTGTCCTTACTTTAAAATCTTTGCCGCAAATCGGGCATTTATATGACTTGCTAAACAAAAAATCCTGTTCCTCTACCACCGGTGATGCCTTCTTGACTTCCTGTACCTCAATAGCCTTCTCCTGTGTATCATTTTCATACACATCTACGCTCTCCAAAGAACTCAAACCAAACCGGGATAATCCGGATAATAATCCAGCCATTCCTTCTATCTCCTCCATCCTTCTATTTGCCACTATTTATGCTTCTATCTGTACTTATGGCCTAACGGCCTATGCAATACCCTTTTATTTAGGCAACACATAAGAACTTTTCAGCGACACAATCCTGTTGAAAACAAGCGCATCCGGCTTAGAATCCTTACAATCCACACAAAAATACCCCTGCCGCACAAATTGGAAGCTCTCATAAGCTTTGGCCTTCGCAAGCGCTGGCTCCAGATAACATTCTTTTAGTATTGTCAATGAATTCGGGTTTAAATTCAAAGAGCCGTCTTCATTATATACGCCTTTTTCCTCGTCAATGATATTCTCATATAGCCGTACTTCCGCTTTTACCGCCGAAGCTGCAGGCACCCAGTGAATGGTACCTTTTACCTTCCTGCCCGTAAATCCCGTTCCGCATTTCGTTTCAGGGTCATACGTGCAGTGCACCTCAACCACTTTCCCGTCCTCATCCTTTACACAGCCTGTACATGTGACAAAATAAGCATTCATCAGCCGGACTTCATTCCCCGGATATAAGCGGAAATACTTTTTAGGGGGCTCTTCCATGAAATCTTCCCTGTCTATATACAGTTCCTTTCCAAAGGGCACTTCCCTTGTTCCCATCTCCTCGTTTTCCATATTGTTGGATACGGTCAGCATTTCCGTCTGCCCCTCCGGATAGTTGTCTATAATCAGCTTTACCGGGTCTAATGCTGCCATCATCCTGGGCTTTTTCAGCTTCAAGTCTTCCCTGATACAATATTCCAGCATAGCATAGTCCACCGAAGAATTGCTTTTGGAAACGCCGCATAAATCTACAAAGAGTTTGATGGATTCCGGCGTAAAGCCTCTTCTGCGCAAAGCAGCAATGGATACCAGCCTGGGGTCATCCCATCCGTCCACAATGCCATCTTCCACCAGCTTTTTAATATATCTCTTCCCCGTTACCACATTTGTCAAATACATTTTTGCAAATTCAATCTGCCTGGGCGGATGCGGATACTCCAGTTCCCTCACTACCCAATCATACAACGGCCTGTGGTCTTCAAATTCCAGCGTACAGATGGAATGGCTAATCCCTTCTATCGCATCCTCAATAGGATGGGCAAAATCATACATCGGATAAATGCACCATTTATCCCCGGTATTATGATGGGCCATATGGGCTACACGGTAAATAATAGGGTCGCGCATATTGATATTGGGGGATTTCATATCGATTTTTGCCCGCAATACCTTTTCCCCATCCTTGTATATGCCATTTTTCATATCCTCAAACAGCTTTAAGTTTTCCTCTACACCCCTGTCTCTGCTAGGGTCATCCTTCCCCGGCTCCGTCAATGTTCCACGGTATTCGCGCATTTGTTCCGCAGTCAAATCCGAAACATAAGCTTTCCCCTTTTTAATCAGCTTCACAGCCCCTTCATACATTTCATCGAAATAGTCAGAAGCAAAAAACAGCCTGTCTTCCCAATCCGCCCCCAACCACGCAATATCCTCTTTGATGGATTCCACAAATTCTGTTTTTTCTTTCGTAGGGTTAGTATCATCAAAACGCATATTAAACTGGCCATTATACTGTTGGGCCAGCCCATAATTCAATAATATGCTCTTTGCATGGCCGATATGAAGATAACCATTAGGTTCTGGAGGAAACCTGGTATGCACCCTCTCATATACGCCCTCCGCCAGGTCCTTATCAATCATCTGCTCTATAAAGTTCCTGGAAGCTGTCTCTTTCCCGCTTTCCGGCTGCCCCTTATTTTCCACTTTCACATCTTCGCTCATAATATTTATTTATCCGCTATGGCCTGAAACCAGCCGTTATACCATGCGGAACAACCTCCTTGCAATATATCTTAAATCCTAGTTATTAATATATTATCATAAAAATTTTAAATAATAAAGAGATTTCCAATAACTATTTGATATCTTCGTAACAGTTCAGCCTTTCGGCTTCCCTATTACGGAATCCGGCCATTTTGAATTTTGCCTACGGCAAAAGAGCCGGATTCTTTGCCACATCTACACATTCGTACGGACTTTGCAGCAAGTGCAAAGTCCTGGGCTAAACTGTTACATATCTTCCTGTTGAATGGATTTCTTCAAAATTCTCCCAAAATGTTTATAGCTACGCAGAAATTCCGGCAAAGCCCGCATTTCCACATCGGAAAAAGTTTCTATCAGCCCCGCAACTTCATTTATGTAAATCACTTTTGACTGCACCATGCTGTCACATAGCAATTCATCCACCGAACAGCCTAAGACATTCGCAATATCTACAATCCTTTCCAGGCTAACCTTTGTTTTCGCATTTTCTATGTTGCTGACGTGCTGAATAGATATGCCTACGGCAGAAGCCAGTTCTGCCTGCGACATCCTTAAATTTTCCCTGCGCATCCGAACCCTTGCCCCTAATTTCACGTAATCCACCGACATTCTAACCACCATTATCCTTTATACCCTAATTCCAATTATTACCAAACTTTATAAATATTGTACTAATTGTATTAAATTTGGAACAAAAATGGAATCAATTAAATAAATAGAATATTTATATAGTTGATGTCATTATTGCTCTTTGGGTAATCTTTCACGGAAAAGCTCTGTCTTTTATAATGCCTGGGACACTTTGGGCGAGTATGCAAAATTGCTCAAAAACCGCAAAGCGTATACAAAACCCCCGCTGCAGACAGCGGGGGCAGCAAACGGATACGTATCCGAAATATATACTTTTCTAACCTATATCATTCCTCTTTTTTTATCATCCCGCTTACTCGTCCACACTGTAATTTGGTGCTTCCTTCGTAATATGGATGTCATGGGGATGGCTTTCTTTCAGCGAAGCCGCCGAAATCTTAATAAACCTTCCGTTCTGCTTCAGTTCTTCAATCGTCTGGGTGCCGCAGTAGCCCATGCCTGAGCGGAGGCCGCCCATCAACTGGAAGATGGTATCCTCCACGGTTCCTTTATAAGCCACACGCCCTTCCACGCCTTCCGGAACAAGCTTTTTCGCATCTGACTGGAAATAACGGTCTTTGCTGCCATTTTCCATCGCAGCGATTGAACCCATTCCCCGGTAAACTTTATATTTTCTTCCCTGGTACAATTCATAAGTTCCAGGGCTTTCATCGCAGCCTGCAAACATGCTGCCCATCATACAAACATTCCCACCTGCTGCAATAGCCTTCGTCATATCGCCGGAATACTTAATACCGCCATCCGCAATAACCGGTATCCCGTACTCCTTCGCCACCTCATAGGCATCCATAATCGCTGTAATCTGTGGCACACCGATGCCGGCCACAACACGGGTTGTACAGATAGAGCCCGGGCCAATCCCTACTTTTACTGCATCCGCCCCTGCTTCAATCAAAGCGCGGGTACCTTCCCCTGTAGCCACATTTCCGGCAATTACCTGAATATCCGGGTATTTCTCTTTAATCATCCTCAGGCAGTGAAGTACATTCTCGGAATGGCCGTGGGCCGAATCCAGTACAATTACGTCCACCTTTGCATCCGCCAGTGCCCCCACACGGTCGAGCACATTGGCCGTAATGCCTACCCCTGCCCCGCAAAGAAGCCTGCCCTGCTCATCTTTTGCGGACAGCGGGTATTTAATCGTCTTTTCAATATCCTTAATAGTAATCAGCCCTGCCAGATTATAATCCGCATCCACTATGGGCAATTTTTCTTTTCTCGCCTTTGCCAGAATCATCTTGGCCTCTTCCAGGGTAATCCCTTCCCTTGCAGTAATCAGCCCTTCGGAGGTCATGGATTCTTTTATTTTCTTTGTAAAATCCGTCTCAAATTTCAAATCCCTATTCGTAATAATTCCAACTAATTTCCGTCCTTCCGTAATCGGCACGCCGGAAATACGGAATTTTGCCATCAATGCATCCGCATCTTTCAAAGTATGTTCCGGGGTCAAAGAAAACGGGTCCGTAATGACGCCGTTCTCAGAACGCTTTACTTTATCCACCTCTTCCGCCTGCGCTTCAATTGACATATTTTTATGTATAATGCCGATTCCCCCCTGACGCGCCATCGCAATCGCCATCCGGTGCTCCGTTACCGTATCCATTCCTGCACTCATCATCGGAATGTTCAGTTTAATTTTTTTCGTCAGCCACGTTGTCAAATCCACTTGATTGGGAATCACTTTTGAGTAGCTTGGTACGAGCAGCACATCATCGAAAGTAATCCCTTCGCCAATTATCTGACCCATAGTTTGTCCTCCTGTTTATTCTTTGAACGGTTTGTGAAAAAAGATGTAAGTTTGAAAAAGTTTATCAAACTTACATCACTATGTCAATCCATAAATACCTTTCGGGGCGCAATATTTTTAATTGCCTTAACCATTTCCATGCTGGGTTCCAAAATAACCTTCAAATTACCTTCATAATACATCACATACCTTAAATCCGGCTGTTTTTCCATGCCGGAACTATAATCCACCGTTTTTACTGTCCTGTTTTTAAACTCATCGATATGCCATGACTTGATGGGCGCAAGGATTTCCATACGCTCCACCTCATACTTGACCACCCTTTTCCTCTTAGACTTGGCCATCACTTTATCAATGGTAATCTCCTTATCCAGATAGAGGTATTCATACTCCAGGTCAGCATTCAAATAAATAAAATAAGCCGCTACCCCCATTGCCAGCCCAATAAACAGCGCCTGCCAGACTATAACTCCTATCACAACAAAAGCTACCGCCATTATCGTTGTAAGCATCCTGAGGAACACCATCCCTGTATTTGATTTTTTCTTTACCAGGCATTCCACATATGTTTCACTCATCATACCATTCTACCACCTTATCCATAATGTCATTTTACTTATTGCTGCTTTGCTTATCTAATATCATATTACAAAACTCCCGAACTTTCAAGACATAATGCGGATACGCCATAGAAATCATGGCATGCCGGGTTGAACCGTTGCCGGAAATTAATTTTCATAAACTGTTTATTGTTTTTTTACACTATTTCCCCCCTTATTCATTGACACCTATCCATGGAAAAGCTATCATTAACGTTAAGCATATTTTTCAATACAAAGGAAACGTGGAGGAACCGTGCTATGGCCATGCGGGATGAAGTAAGGGAACAGCAGAATAAGCTAAAAGGGAAAACCTTTAAAGAAAAACTGGATTATTTCTGGGATTACTATAAGGTCCACACCATTGTCTTGGTATTCTCCATTGTAGTGATATCCGTATTTGTTAAAGATATTGTAACCAGCAAAGATAATGCCTTTTCTGCCGTTATCTTAAACTCCTATGCCCAAGATGCACAGGAAGCCTTTCAGGCAGATTTTGCGGCCTATGCCAGTATCGATACCGACACTTACAACTGCCTAATCGATACCTCCGCCACCTACTCCGTGGCTTCCATGAGCCAATATGATATTGCCTTTGCCCAGCGCATCGCCGCCCAGGTACAAACCGGCGACCTGGATGCCTTTGTAGGCGATGGCCAGGCATTCAGCCACTATGCCGACGGATACCTTTTCCAGGATTTACGGGAAGCCCTCACCGAGGAAGAATACCAAAAGTATGAACCTTATTTTTATTATATCGACACTGCAGCCATTGAAGCCAAGCGCCAGATGGAGGAGGAAGATATTTCCTCCAGCGCTCAAGAGGAGGTTTCCACAGACCCTATGGACCCTTCCTCCATGGAAACTCCAGTTCCCGTAGGCATCTGCCTGGAATCTTCTTCCAAGCTTGCCCAATGGAATTGCTACGCGGCAAGCGGCGAACCCCCTATTTTCGGTTTTCTGGCCAATGCCGCCCACCCCGACCTGGCCCACCGTTTCCTGGCCTATCTGACAGAGCCAGCTACCCCATAAACAGGCGCATGGATGCAACTTACAATTCCAATTCTACAAATATTTTATAAATCGCCCGAATCGCGTTCTCAAAATCCTCATCGGAAACGCCGATAATAATATTCAACTCGCTGGAGCCCTGGTCAATCATCCTCACGTTTACATTGGCATGGGCCAATGCGGAGAAAATCCTTCCCGCAGTTCCCCTGGTAGAGCGCATCCCACGGCCAACCACGGCTATCAGAGCCAAATCCGACTCTATATCAATCGTATCCGGGTCCGCCAGCCTGTGAATCGCCGACACTACCTTCTGCTCCTTATTGATGAATTCATCCTGATGGACGAATACGGTCATCGTATCGATGCCGGAAGGAACATGTTCAAAAGAAATCCCATAATCCTCAAATGCCTGAAGAACCTTTCTCCCAAACCCAATCTCAGAATTCATCATATCTTTTTCTATATTAACGGAACAGAATCCTTTTTTCCCCGCAATACCGGTAATCACATATTTGGACTTCTGGCAGGTGCTCTCCACAATCCATGTCCCTTTTTCCTCCGGGCAATTGGTATTCCGTATATTAATGGGAATCCCTTCCCTCCTCACCGGGAAAATAGCATCCTCATGAAGCACTGTTGCCCCCATATAGGAAAGTTCCCTCAATTCCCTGTAAGTGATTGTCTCAATCCCTACTGGGTTCTTGATAATCCTGGGGTCCGCCACAAGAAAACCTGACACATCGGTCCAGTTTTCATATACATCCGCTTTCACCGCCCTGGCCACAATAGAGCCTGTGATATCGGAACCGCCCCTGGAAAAAGTTTTTACTTTCCCATCCTCATAAGCACCGTAAAACCCAGGTATTACTGCACATTCCACATGGCTTAGACGTTCCGCCAGCACTTTATTCGTTTTCTCCGACTCAAATTCGCCGTTTTCATCAAACAAAATCACAGTAGACGCATCGATAAACTCGTAACCCAGATAAGAAGCCATTACGATACCATTCAGATATTCCCCACGGGATGCGGCATAATCTTCGCCCGCCTTTTCCCGAAATTTTTCTTCAATTGCCGCAAATTCATCCGCCAGAGACAAATCCAACTGCAGCCCATGGATAATCTCTTCATAGCGCTCCCGAATCATTTTTAAGTCTTCCGCAAATGCTTCCCCTGCTTCTGCCTTCGCATAGCATCCATACAGCATATCCGTAACTTTCGTATCCTTCCCAAAACGCTTTCCGGGCGCGGAGGGAACCACATACCGCCGCTCCTTATCGCTGCGGATAATATCCCCTGCCTTTATAAACTGCTCCGCACTGGCTAAAGAACTGCCGCCGAATTTCACTACTTTTTTCATAACAAATTCTCCGTTCCTTTTTTACTCTTACTATATTCCATGATTCTACCACAGACACACACCTAGCGCAAGAATGAGTGATGGCAGTCCAGCAACCGTTCTATCAGCCTATGGCCCTGAGCCACATAGTTCCCGCTTTTCTTTCCCTCTTCTTCCGTATAATTCCATTCCTTTGCCAAAGGCATGCTGCTGTCATAAAGCATATAGGGCACACTGTCCCCTGTATGGGTGCGCACGCGTATGGGCGTAGGATGGTCGGGCAAAACCATAAGTCGGTATTCCACACCTTCCCTGTCCAGGCGTTCTGTCAGGGGCTTCAGCACCCTGCCGTCCAGGTATTCAATCGCCTGCACTTTCTTTTCTACGCTTCCCTGATGCCCCATTTCGTCAGGTGCTTCGATATGGATGTATGCAAAATCATAGCCATCTTCCAGCAGAGCTTTTAAAGCTGCCTCCGTTTTCCCTTCATAATTGGTATGCAAGCCCCCATTCGCCCCTTCCACGTGGCTCACACCCATTCCTGCCCCTACGGCAATCCCTTTTAGCAAATCCACCGCCGAAATCATCATTCCCCGTTTGCCCGTTTTCTCTTCAAAAGAATCCAGCATCGGTTTAGTTCCTGCCCCCCAGAACCAGCAACAGTTCGCAGGATTTAAGCCCTGCTTTTTCCTCTCTATATTTAACGGATGGTTAACCAATATCTGATAGCTCCGCTTCATCATCTCCCGTAAGGCTATATCCTCCGGCAGATACTGCCCAATCGCTTGCCCGAGTACATCATGGGGCGGCGTCAGTTCCACTACCTTTCCTTTGTTCCAAATCAAGCAATGGCGGTAGCTTGTTCCCACATAAAAACGGTAATCCTCACTTTCCAATTCCTTTTTCACCGCTTCCAGCAGCAGCGCACAGTCTTCCGTACTGATTTCATCGGAGCTGTGGTCCAGAATCCTTTTTTCCCCAAAAGGAACGTCTTCCTCAGAAATTGTAACAATATTGCAGCGCAGCGCAATATCCGTTTCTTTCATCGGCACACCGATGCTTAAAGCTTCTAACGGGGAACGCCCGGAGTAATAAATCTCAGGGTCATACCCCAGCACCGATAAATTCGCCGTATCCGAGCCGGGTTTCATCCCCTCCGGTATTGTATGTACCATGCCGATTTCCGACTTTTTGCTTAATCTGTCCATTACCGGGGTTGCGGCATAGGACAGAGGGGTTTTATCCCCCAGAGCCCCTATCGGCTCATCCGCCATACCATCTCCCAGCACAATAATATATTTCATTTTTTAGCCATTCCCTTTCTGCCAATCTGCATACTTCCATTTTACTGCTTCTACAGCATACAGCCCTGCCTATTGCTTCCTGTTGTCTTTTCACGCTTCCAGACGGATTCTATTTAGAACAGTCCCCAGCTTCTCTGCCTTTTCGCCAAATTCCTGCTCGCTCATTTCTTCCGTTATAAAAGCATATTCGCCTTCTACATCCGCTACCACTACACGCATCATGCCGAAAATATCTATAGCCTTCTTTTCCAGTTCCGCCTTGGTACGCACAAAAAACCGATGCCTGATGCTGTCCACTTTTGTCTGTTTCACGTCCTCATCATCCCAAAAACACATAATCGTTTTTCCGATATGCCTTGCACAGTCCACCACATCGGAAACCACTGCGCTGGCCGTAGGAAGTTTGCCCGCGCCCCTTCCATAATACATAGAATCCCCCAGCATATTCCCATGGACAAATACCGCATTGAATACCCCGCTCACACTATAGAGCGGATGGCTCATAGGAATCATAAAAGGGGCTACCATGGCATAAAAACTGCCATCCTCGCATTCCCTGCTCATAGCCAATAATTTAATCGAGCGCCCCAGGGCTTTGGCATAGATAAAGTCCGTCGCTGTAATTTTCGTAATCCCCTCCGTATAAATATCCTCATATTTCACGTTTTTCCCTGTCATAAGCGAGGAAAGAATCGCAATTTTGCGGCAGGCATCATAGCCTTCCACATCCGCTTCCGGATTCCGCTCCGCATATCCTTTCTCTTGGGCTTCCTTCAGCACATCTTCAAAATCCGCCCCTTCCTCTGCCATCTTCGACAAAATATAATTCGTAGTTCCATTCAAAATGCCCGTTATACCGTCAATTTTCTCCGCCGTCAAAGAATAATTAATAGGGCGGATAATCGGAATCCCCCCGCCTACACTGGCTTCAAACAGATAGTTGCATTTATGCTCTTTCGCCAGCCGAATCAGTTCCGGCCCATGGTTTGCTACCAGCTCTTTATTGGAAGTGCAGACGCTCTTCCCCATAAGAAGTGCCCTTTTGGAAAATTCGTATGCGGGATGAATCCCCCCCATAGTTTCGCAAATTACATTGATTTCCGGGTCATTCATAATTACTTCCACATCATGGACCACCTTGCTCTCATAAGGGTCACCCGGAAAATCCCTTAAATCCAAAATATATTTAATATTCAGGCTCTCCCCTGATTTCTTATTAATCTCCTCTTTATTCTTTTCAATCACTTCCACTACACCGCTCCCGACAGTGCCATATCCCAGTACCGCTACATTTATCATATTCCGTTTCCTCCATATTTTATTATTCTTTTGCCAAAACCTTCACATTATACACACCCTGCTGCTTCTCCAAAAGCTCCAGCATCCGGGACATATCGCCGGTTGTTGGAAGCACTTGAACGCTGATGCTAAGCGATGCCACCCCATTAATGGGAATACTTTGATGTATCGTCAAAATATTGGCCTTAAAGTCGGCAATAACTTTTAGCACATCCGACAGAAGGCCCGGCTCATCGTACATCTGTAGCGTCAGCGTAATTGTCTTCCCCTGGGAATTATCATGAAAGGGGAAAATATCGTCCTTATACTTATAAAATGAACTTCTGCTGATTCCCATCTTTTCCGTCGCTTCATGAATGCTGGCGGCCTTGCCTGTCTCCAAAAGCCTTTTCGCTTCCACCACTTTAAGAAGCACATCCGGCACTGCCTTTTTCTTTACAACAAAATAATTTCCCGTTGTATCCATGCCAATTACCATGCCCTTTCTACCGCTTGCAAGCTTATATGCATTGCACAGACATCCTTTATTGTTTTTCTCATGCGTACATCTGTATGCCGCCGATGGATATTGTAGCACAACACTTCTTATCTGGCAACTATATTTTTTAAAATATGTTATTAACCTTTTTATGGACATGATGCACAAAAAATAGTATAATATCCATATTATTTTAGGGAGGTAGACTATGCAACTAAAAACATCCAGTAAAGCGTTTGGCAAATACGGCAGCGTATACAAACAGCCTGTCCAGCCCGAAGGCTCCGGGATGATTAGCCGGAACTGGAACGTCACTGCCAAACGCATCATCAGCCAATTATACTGCTTCAACTGCGAAGTTTTCCTAGAAATACAAAGCGGCATGGCAGTACTTTTAACAGGGGAGTCCCCGGATTCCCAAAGCCTGGAAGCATTTGCCGTCCACCGGCTGGTAAGGTTAAAACCCAACATATATTTTACCCTTGTGGCCCTTACATCTAAAGTCACCTATAAGCTGATTACTACAGAATCCTACTCCATTACTGTAGAAACACTTTCTCCCGCCTATCTCTTTGAACGGATACTTCCCCGCATCCAGATTACCGAAATTTTAGGATACTATTACTCTGTGCGCAATTCCGGTTACCGGTTTATCGGCGAGGAACACCCCTATTTCGAGCTCACTTATGTAGATATGGGAACAATGATTTCCGAAGTGGACGGGAAAACATATGAATTAAATGAAAAGGATTTGATGATTTACGGTTCCGGGCAATTTCATACCCAAAGCATCCCTGACGGCTGCTCCTGTTCCTATACAACGATTCTTTTTGAGATGAAGGACATTTCAGGAGCTGCAGAAGGCATACAATATGAAACCCTTTTAAATAAAATCTTCAGTTATGACAAAAAAACCTATACCTTGATAAAAAGCTTTATTACGGAAAGCTCTTCCCAGCTTCCTTACATGAACAGCCTGATGCTGTGCCTGCTTCAGGAAACTATAATCCGGCTTCTCCAGTCCGAGTTCCTGGAGAAAAAAACGGAAAAGCCGATTTCGGAAACCAGACAGCATTATCAGGATGAGCTGCTGGAAAAAATTATAAAATACATTGACGAAACCATTTATGAGCCAATTACCGTTGCCCAAATCTGCCAGAAGTTTTCTTTATCCCGTTCTTCCCTGCAGATTTTATTCAACGAAAACCTTAGCCAGACGCCCAAAAAATATATCAATGAGCTAAAGCTGGAAAAAGGCCGACAAATGATTTGCGAAAATAGATACACCATCAGCGAAATTGCACTGATGCTGGGCTTTAACTCCATCCACTATTTTTCCAGGGCCTTCACCCAGAAATATGGTATGGCGCCCAGCGAGTATTCCAAATCTTTATTTAAAACTTGAAATAAATAATAAATATATCCGCAAAGGGCATTGTCCTATCGAACCAGGCCGTTCTGTGCCAAATGGCAAATGTTCTCTGCGGACAGATTAAAGGGGCTTATGAAATCACTAAATCCCGTCTTCCACTTCCCGTTTTTCCAGTCCAAAACGAACCATATACTCTTTTCCTGCGTAAATCAGTTCTTCTGCCAAGTCAAGCGGGGAGCTGTAGGAATCCATTGCCATAGGGTCTTCTACCCGCATGGGCTATCCCCCGCTGCCGCTTCTATTCCCTGCCGTCTGCCCTACGGTCAGTTCCAGCATTTTTCATGCCGATTCCCGGGAAATGCCTTTCAATACCGCATTCCCCGGATACACAATGCGGGTACTAAAACTCACAATGTTTAGATTAAAAAATGCAACTTCATCTTTTGATGCCGATGCTATAATGTAAGCCAATAAAAGCTACCCATTATAAAAAAGGAAGGGAGAATTTATTATGAAGCATCCTATTAAAGAACTGATAGAAAACCGGAAAATGGGCATCTCATGCGGCATTCCCTCTTACTGTACCGCCCATCCCTTAGTTTTGGAAGCTGCCTTAAAACGGGCAAAGCTTCTGCACAGGCCGGTGCTTATCGAGGCTACCGCAAACCAGGTCAATCAATATGGGGGATATACCGGTATGCACCCCGATGATTTCCGCAACATGATATGGGAACTGGCCGATAAAAGCCAAGTGCCCAGGCACTCCGTGATTCTCGCCGGAGACCACTTAGGCCCTCTGTTATGGCAGCATCTTCCTGAAAAGGAAGCTATGGAAAAATCTTCCGAACTGGTATATCAGTATACCCGGGCTGGATTCACTAAAATCCACCTGGATACCAGTATGAAGACGGCAGATGACCCGGAAGGACCTTTATCCACGGAAACCATTGCCCGACGGGGGGCGCAGCTATATAAGGCTTCCATCCAGGGCTATATGGAGCGAAAAGCCGAAGACCCCGATGCCATGCGCCCTGTTTTCGTCATCGGAAGCGAAGTGCCCATCCCTGGCGGTGTCCAGGAAGCGGAAGATTCCCTGGCCATTACCAGCCCGGATTCCTTCAAAAATACAGTAAGCACTTATCAGCGCATCTATAGGGAAGCTGGTATAGGGGATGGGTGGAAGGATGTGGTCGCAGTTGTTGTACAGCCCGGCGTAGAGTTTGGCGATGACCAGGTTTTTCTCTATAACCATCATGCTGCGTCCGGCCTTTGCTCCGCTTTGAAGGAATATCCCCAGCTATGCTTTGAAGGCCACTCTACCGATTACCAAAGCCCAGAATGCCTGAAAAACATGGTAGAAGACGGCATCGCTATCCTAAAGGTAGGCCCTGCCTTAACATATGGCCTCCGAAATGCGCTATTTGCATTAAGTTTTATGGAAAAAGAATTGCTGCCCGAGAGCGGACAGGCTCATTTGATAGAAACTCTGGAAAAAGTTATGATAGAAAATCCAGAAAACTGGAAAAAGCACTATCATGGAGATGGGCATCAGACTGCCCTGGCGAGAAAATACAGCTTCTCCGACCGCGCCCGGTATTATATCGGACACCCCGATGTGGTACGTGCCATGGAACACCTTTTCTCCAATCTGCGCAAATACACTCTACCCATGAATATGCTCTACCAATACATGCCCCTTACCTATGCCAAGGTACGGGATGGTATTCTGAATGCTGAACCAAGGGAGCTTGCCATGGACGGAGTCATAAACTTCATGCAGGATTACGAATATGCAGCAGGACAGACATCATAGTGTACAGTAAACTGACACGTTCATTTTCAGCCAAATGGCACATCAGATGGAATTTCCGACAAACCTTTTGACGAAATATGAACGTGTCCGTACCATATGTAGAGCCTTTGTAATTCATTGGACGTTATACTAACCCGCCGCCTCAATCACGGCCATGACCATTTCTCCTTTTCACCTTGTGGCCGGTTTTCCGCCTATTTTTTCTATACGCTGATTTGCGGGAATAATTCTTTCACAGCAGGATAAATCTTCGCGAATTTCTGGTACTTTTCTTCGTATTTAGCTGCCAATTCCGGCTCCGGCTTCACCGTGTCCACAATCTTTACAAGCTTGCCAGCAGCTTCTTCCACACTGCTATATTCCCCACAGCCCACTGCCGCCAGCATAGCGCCGCCATATCCAGGGCCTTCTTCGCTTTCAATGCTGTCGATTTTAATGTTCAGCACATTGGCAATGATTTTCTTCCAAAGGGGGCTCTTTGCGCCGCCGCCGCATATTTTGGAACGCTCGATTTTAATTCCCAGGGATTTGGCCACTTCAAAAGAATCCCTGATGGCAAATGCCACACCTTCCAATACCGCCTGTGTCATATCCGCCCTGGTGGTGTCCATGGTCAGGCCAATGAAAGTTCCCCTTGCCAAAGGGTCATTTAACGGGGAACGTTCGCCCATCAGATAGGGCAGGAAATATACATTGTTTTCCCCTAATTTCTGAATAACCGCCTGCTCTTTTCCATATTCTTCCGTGCCGATGATATCATCCATCCACCACTTGTTGCAGGACGCTGCGCTGAGCATACATCCCATCAGATGGAAATGACCGTCCGCATGGGCAAATGCATGAAGCGCATTGTTGTTATCCACACCGAACTTGTCGCTGGAAATAAAAATCGTACCCGAAGTTCCCAGGGAAATGTTGCACATTCCATCCCCTACCGTGCCGGTTCCTACCGCTGCTGCCGCATTATCCCCAGCACCGGCAATCACCTTTACGCTCTCCGAAAGCCCCAGTTCTTTTGCCACTTCCGGTTTCAAAGTGCCTACCACATCAGCGCTTTCATAAATGCCCGCCAACTGTTCTTCGCTCACCCCGCAGATTTCCATCATCTCTTTGGACCAGCACTTATGCTCCACATCGAACAGCAGCATGCCGGAAGCATCGGACACATCCGTACAGAACGTGCCGGACAGTTTATATGCGATATAATCCTTAGGAAGCATTATTTTCTTTATCCTTGCAAAATTTTCCGGCTCATTTTCTTTTACCCAGAGTATTTTCGGCGCTGTAAAACCAGCAAATGCGATGTTCGCCGTATACTCCGATAATTTATCCTTGCCAATCACCTGGTTCAGATAGTCCGTTTCTTTGGTTGTCCTGCCGTCATTCCAGAGAATAGCCGGACGTATTACCTGGTCATTTTCATCCAGGATAACAAGGCCATGCATCTGCCCTCCAAAGCTAATACCGGCAATCTGTCCCTTTTCGCAGTCTGCTGTCAGCTCTTTCAAACCTTCCACTACCGCATTCCACCAATCTTCCGGGTTCTGCTGAGACCAGCCAGGATGGGGGAAGAAGAGGGGATATTCCTTCGATACAATATTTTCAATTTTACCATCTGCCGTCATAAGCAGAAGCTTAACTGCTGAAGTCCCTAAATCCACGCCAATATATAACATGTTAATACCTTTCCTTTCTTATTACAAGTGCTGCCCCTTTATCAGGGCAGCACGCATTTACTCAACCACTCATTTATCATCATTTATGCAAATGGGTTTTCCGTAGGATACCTTACTCCCTTGGGCTGGTTGTATCCGATTTCCTCTACCGGTACACCGATATATTTGAAAATTTCATACAGCGATTTTCCAAAATGTCCAAAGGCTACCGCGCCGTGATGAGGATAATTGCCTTCAATCAATACATGGCGGTAGAAACGCCCCATCTCAGGAATAGCAAATACACCTACTCCACCGAAGGATTTGGTTGCCACAGGAAGAACCTCACCATGAGCGATGTAAGCGCGAAGTTTATTGTCCGCCGTGCTCTGGAGGCGGTAGAAGGTAATGTCACCCGGCATAATATCGCCTTCCAGCGTTCCCTGGGTTACTTCCTCCGGAAGATTCCTTGCCATAATCATCTGATATTTCATGGAGCAGGAGGACAGCTTCCTGGAGCATGTATTCCCGCAGTGGAAGCCCATAAACGTATCTTTATGCGTATAATCGAATTTATCTTTGATACTCTCTTCATACATATCGGCAGGAACAGAGTTATTAATATCCAGCAAAGTAACCGCATCCTGGCTCACGCAAGCGCCGATGAACTCGCTGAGTGCACCGTAAATATCCACTTCACAGGATACCGGAATTCCCATTCCTGTCAGACGGCTGTTCACATAGCAGGGCACAAAACCGAACTGGGTCTGGAATGCAGGCCAGCATTTTCCGGCGATAGCCACGTATTTTCTATATCCTCTGTGCTCTTCAATCCAGTCTAAAAGGGTCAGTTCATACTGTGCCAGCTTAGGCAGGATTTCCGGCTTCATATTGCCTGCTCCCAATTCCGCTTCCATATCCTTTACTACATCGGGAATCCGGGAATCATTGTCATGCTTGTGGAATGCTTCGAACAAATCCAGTTCCGAATTCTCTTCGATTTCCACCCCTAAATTATATAGTTGTTTAATGGGCGCATTACATGCCAGGAAGTTAAGCGGCCTCGGTCCAAAAGAAATAATCTTTAAGTCAGACAGGCCAATAATCCCTCTCGCTACCGGAACGAATTCGTGAATCATATCTGCGCATTCCTCTGCCGTTCCTACCGGGTATTCCGGGATATATGCCTTGATATTGCGCAGCTTTAAGTTATAGCTTGCATTCAGCATACCGCAGTACGCATCGCCCCTGCCGCCTACCAGGTTATCTCCGCTTTCTTCCGCTGCCGCCACAAACATAGCCGGGCCATCGAAATGTTTTGCCAAAAGAGTTTCGGAAATCTCCGGCCCAAAATTGCCAAGATAAACAACGATGGCATTACATCCTGCCTTCTTCACATCCTCCAATGCCTGTACCATATGTATTTCGCTTTCTACGATACAAATAGGGCACTCGTAAATATCATCCTTGCCATATTTGTCTTCATACGCTTTTATCAGCGCTTTCCTTCTGTTCACGGAAAGGCTTTCCGGGAAACAATCACGGCTTACTGCCACAATACCAATTTTTACTTTGGGTAAATTCTCAAACATACTTTCATCCTCCTATTTCGGTTTTGCAAGCACCCTTCCAGGAACCTGCTGTTTCCAGTTCCACACACTATATAGATTCTAAAATTTTATACACTTATATTTTTGCCTTTGATGCCGATAAAAGCGCCCTCAATTCCGGCTTCTTCGTGGGCAATCAGCCATTTGTTTTTGGCTGTCAGCAGTTTATCCTCCGGCTGGATTCCCCTTTCTTCCGTAAGGTCTACGTTTGTTCCTTTCGGAAGGATAACTACATTGCGGAAAGGTCTGCCATCCACGCTGCAAGGCGCATAGTGGAGCGTAGTTGCATACATTTCGTAAACTGTTCCCTTAGGTACAAAAAAAGCCTCTATTAAGGAAGAATCATAGGTAAAATCTTCCCCCACATCCTGCTGCTTTCCTAAGAGCAAAATTAAATCGGATGATGCAACGCCAAGTTCTGAACACCTGTGATATTCCACCGCATTCAGTTTATTGTTCGTTCCGTTGCAGTATCCTATCTGCATATCCAATTCCCCGAAAAAGCTGTTTTTCACATCTTTTGCCACCGGCAGCTTCTCCAGACTCTCAACAGAAGGGTAATATACTACCGCATCTGCCGGGGCTTCCATCTCCTGCATGGCCTCTACCAGGCTGGCCGCGTCAAATTCAGGGAATACCCGGCCATATGCTTTAAAAGAATCGTCATTTATTGATTGAATCTTCACTTCTTCCGCTTCCTCCTTTTCCATTTTCATCTGCAATATATTATAATACTGTTTTTTGCTCTTTTCTACCAATAACTTATCTATTTTATAGCACTTTTTTATCCTCATTGGAACTGTTCCTACCCTCAACTGTATCTGCCTTCATTTATTTTTATACTGATATTTTCCTCATTGGATAATTTCCATAAACACTGTCAGTATTCCATTCATCTATGGAAAGAACCTTTACCTGCTCTATCAGCTTTTTTCCATTCCCTAAATTATCCTGGAGAGCAAAGCGGAGTTCTACTTTCAATCTATTTCTAAGTCTTTTTCTAGTTGTAGCATCTCCATTTGGGTATTCAAGGATATATATGTACTGAACTGGTTTATGTTTATTCAGTAATCTTAAATAATGTAATGAGTCATAAAACTTTCGTGCCACGATTGATATTTTTTTTATCTGTAATTGGTTCAAATGCCGCGGGGTTTTCCGCATTGGCAATACATGCATTCTTATATTCCACCATAAGGATATTCTCAGCATTTTCAATCAAAAAATCAACATCATTAATGTGTATCCCTGCATTATGATAGTCTTCATGCATTTTATCCGTTGCCCATACGGCCTTTGAACAATCCATTCTATATGCAGACTGACTGTATATCGCTTCATCATCATTTATCCCAGGGAATGCTTTTTTTATATCATCTGTAGTAGCGTTGCGGCTTTTGTACAAATTATGAAACAGCACCTGTTCCTTACTTGTACGTCGAATTTCTAAATATTTTGCAAAATTATAACTATGCGTTGCCACAAAAATCTGAACCCCATTTTTTTGTAATTCCAACAAAATTTCTGCAACAAGAGGATACAATTCAGGATTTATATTTGCCTCCGGTTCATCCCATAAAAGGATTGTTCCCTCTTCTAAAAGGCCATTCCATATCAATTTCCAAAGCAATCCTAATTTGCGCAACCCTTCTGCCTCCAATGAAAAATCCACTTTCCGCCCATCGTTTTTTAACATATAAAAGGAATCATTTTCTAAAATCACTGTTCCTTCAATCACAGCGCTGATTTTATCCAGAATTCCATCTGATACTTTGTAATAGCAATATCCTTCCCTGTTTTCCGCATTTTTCAGGGCATTGCTATCTTTTAGGCTATTGGAGAAAAATTGTACCAATCTTTTTGTTTTTCCCTGGTCTGTCTGCCTGATTGGCCACTGTGTTGCTGCATAAATCATTTTTAAAATAGTTGTCTTTCCAACCCCGTTCCCACCTATCAAGACATTTATTCCATCACATTTAAAATATCAATTGTTTTAATTGCCATAACCAACTGCCTCCGTCCTGATTTCGTTTCCTTCGCTATTTGTATTATGCCCTGCCTGTATTTTTGTACACAACCAGGGAAAATGCCCAATATTATCCATCCCCTTATTCCTGCTCCACCCCATTCAAAACCCCAATGAACACAGGAATGTCCGTCCGCTCCTCCACAATGGCATAAAGAAAGGGTTTCTTTAAATATACATAGAAAATTTCTATCTCAGGCTCATCCGCTGCTTCCGCTACCACTTCCTCTACGGTCGCCGCTACCGCTTCCGTTCCCAGTTCCCCCACGGAAATATCGGTCTTGTGAATTATCCTGCTGATGTAAATATTTTTCCCAGGACTGATACCTATCCCCTGAAACTGCGCCGTTTTCACATCAAATGCGTTCTCCATTCCCATCCCGGCCAGCATATCCTCCAATTCCGCTTCATAGTCCGCCTGGAACTTGGGCATGCCGGTTTCCACAACCACTTCCGTTTTGGCATCTGCCAAAAGATGGCGGAAATATTCCCCATCTATTTCCTGTATATACCCTTCCGGGCTTATCCCCTCCTTTGGCAGCAGCGCCACGAACCGATACCCTTCCTTATAAGGTTTTATAAAACCGGTTACATTTTCATCCTCTATATAGGTTCTTTCCGTAGAATACATAAAAGGCACGTTCTCCTGAACCCCTTCCCCATTGGTAAAGATGCTGTCTCTCACTTGGTAAGACTCGTAAATCCATTTCCAATCGGCATCGAATACAGCCGTATTCACCAGATACATCACCGCATCTTCCTCCATGTCGTCCAATAGGTTCTTTATCTTCCCATCCGTCTTTTCTTCCGTCCAGGCATTTATGCTTTGCAACGTATTCTTATTGAAAGGGGCTTTATAAATATCCGCATTATAGTAGAGGGCATTTTTGCGCAGGAAGTCATCCTCTACTTTTAGCTGCTGTCCATCTTCGTTAAACCAGATTGCATTGGCCAGTTTCAAGCTGGCCGCTTCCGTGTCCGTCAGCCCATCCATCCATTTTTTCAAATTATCATTCAGGCCGTCCAGCTCCTGGTTTTTCGCCATTACGGACATCATCTGGGAAAGGGTATCCCCCTGAGCCCCATTGGCTGTCATGGACAGAACCGCCAATACCGATACCGGCGATATCATTACATTGTCCCCTTCCCCCTTTTTTACATTCTCTTTCAAAAGGGAAATGGCAAAATCTGTAGCATCCATGGCGAAAATTTCCTCAGGGCTTCCCCCTTCCATCGGCTGCCCCCCTTCCTCCCCATCTGCGGCTTCTCCTACTTTTCCGTTTTCCTCCTGTTCCAGGTTCATTTCCTTCCCTTCCCACTGCTGCATCAAATCTACACATTCTTCCTGTTGATTTTCCCTTGCCGTCTGCTCCCCGCTGCCCTGCTTCCCCCCTGCACAGCCGCAGACAAAGACCATGGCATATATGCAAAATGAAACAACTGCCGATAAGCTTTTCCCGTTTTTCATACCAACTTACTCCTTTTCCCATGAAGCACTCTTTATTTTTGCTGGTGCAGCCTTTCCCTGGCTCACTTATTTCAATACCGTTAGTGCAAGAATAAACATGCCAGCACACTAAATCCCCACATTCCCACTATTCACTCCGGCTTGTCTGCCTTCCAGCGGAAGCCAATCCAGTACCCTCTTTATATATCTGTTCCAAAAATCCCATTCATGGGCGCCAGGCCCTTCTTCATATGTTACGTTGAATCCCAGTTTTTTCAAATATTCCTACGCCAGCCATTTAGGGTTCTTATCGCTCTTTGCCACTTTATCCAAATCGCCGAAAATACTTTCCGCATATGCTCTGCTTTGCAGGAAAAAGGGAACATCATCCGTTCTTTTTTCGATATCATCTATTATGGAAGCTACCGACAATCCGGCAATACAGCCAAAAGTCTCATGATATTTCAACCCATTCCTCATCGCTCCGTATCCGCCCATGGACAGCCCGGCGATATAGGTGTCCTCTCTTTGCCGCCAATGCCTTTGTGATTCTTTGTTTTATCATAACATAGGATGGTGCAAAGAAGCTATCTTTGTTATGCAAAAAAGATGCCCCTTTGTCCTGGGGCATCTTCCGCAATATCCCTTTTGCGTTTTTAGAGTAGAGTTTTTAATCCCAACATCATCTCCCAAAGCAAATGTGGGGAACTGAATTCCTAAACATCATTCATCAACAGTGATAAGCTTCTCCATTGGCTTTACCGCGCCTGTTTTGACCACATTACAGGATGGATAATCATCACTGTTTGTCAGCAGTATGGCTGATGTTGTGCTGAATCCTGCCGCTTTAATTTTGGAAATATCAAATGTCATAAGTTTCTGTCCGGCTTTCACCTTGCTGCCTTCAGATACTAAAACTGTAAATCCGTCACCATTCATTTTTACGGTATCCACCCCAACATGGATTAGAAGTTCCATTCCTCCCGGTCCGGTAATACCAATGGCATGGCGCGTTTCGGCCATAGAAGATATCTCCCCGTCAAAAGGCGCTGCAACTTCCCCCGTCTCTGGTTCAATACCAACGCCATCCCCCAAAACACCGGAGGCAAATGTCTCATCCGGAATACTTTCTCTCGCAATAACATTTCCCTGAATCGGGGCATAAATTACCTTTTCCTCATTTCCACTCTTTGCTTCTTCTTTTGTTGTATCTTCTGTTGTATCATCAGTCCCTGCTTCATTCCCCAATACCTTTTTCGTCTGTTCCTCTTCATCCTTATATCCGAATATCCACGTCAGTGCAAAGGAAACGCCTATGGAAATTGCCATCATCAAAATATACTGGACCGGCATATTCAGGCAGAGCAGGACACCAAACAAACCGGTTACACCTGTTCCGCTGGCACCAAGCTGTGTAACAGAAGCGAAGAGGGCACCGCATGCACCGCCAATACAACCGCAAATAAAAGGCTTAAAATACCGCATATTTACACCAAAAATCGCCGGCTCTGTAATACCCATAAATGCACTGAAGGCGGAAGGGAGCGCCATGGATTTGGTCCTTGCATTCTTTGTCTTGACTGCAACTGCAAGTGTTGCTGCACCCTGTGCCAAATTTGCTGCAGATGCCAGTGGCAGCCAATATGTAACCCCATACTTTGCAAGCTGCCCCACATCAATGATGGTATACATATGATGGATTCCTGCGACAACCGTCGGTGCATAGAATGCCCCCATAATGAAACTTCCAATACCCAACGGAAGCGCTATCAGCCACTGAATGCCATCAATAATGCCATTTTCGATTACAACAAACAAGGGGCCAATGACAGAATATGTCAAATAACCTGTCACAAATACACTCACCAAAGGTGTCACGAATAAATCAAACATTTCCGGCACCACCTTATGCAGCTTCTTTTCAATAAAACACATTACCCACACGGCAATGATAACTGGAATAACATGCCCCTGATAGCCGATTAAATCAATTTCATATAATCCGAACCATACGCTCTGCCTGACATGTACACCCTCCGTTGCAACCGTCCATGCATTCTGCAGGTTCGGGTGAATCATTAGCATGCCGATGACCGCCCCCAGATATGGATTGCCTCCAAATGCCTTCGCCGCACTGTATGCAATCAAAATAGGCAGGAAGGTATAGGCCACATTGCTGAACAGATTTGCAAATACAAATATGGAACTGCTGGTATCCAATGCTAAAAATTCATTATTTACCATAAAGTTTAATGCTTCCATAATCCCCATCAGGAAACCGCTGGCTACTATTGCCGGTATAATAGGCACAAAGATATCTCCCAATGTCTTGATAGCACGCTTGAAAACATTCTGCTGTGCGGCAGCGGCCTGCTTCACTTCCGCCTTTGTAGCAGCAGACAGTCCTGAGACCTGAAGGAATTCGTCATATACCTTATTTACCGTTCCCGTACCAAGGATAATTTGAAGCTGTCCCGATGCAAAAAAGACGCCTTTCACACCTTCAATTTCCTCCACTGCCTTGCTGTCGCATTTGCCATTGTCCGCGATTACGAGACGCAGACGTGTAGCACAGTGCGCTGCGGAAACCAAATTTTCTTTTTTCCCTACTTTTTCATAGATTTGCTCTGCGACCTTCCTATAATCCATATCTTCCTCTCTTTCCGTGCCGTACATGGCACATTTTTGCCAGCCGTTCCCGCCGAATCCAGAACTGCGGCTTTTCATGATTTTGTATTTTATAGCATTATTCTGACAGGCATCCCCGGGCAGATGCCTTTAAAACAACACTTTCATACCATCATAAGCGGCAATCATTCCATTTTCCTTTGCGAACTCTTCCAACTGCTCATGAGTCATTTCACCGTTATGTGAAAAATGATTGATTACTTTCACCGTATCCTTATGGATACAGCCATGTTCTTCCAGCAGCTTTGCGAATGCAATATCATCCGGCAGCCCCATATGGTAGCCGTCAATCTGCTTCCTTCCCATAGTAGCGTCTAAAGATATCAGATTATATTTGCAGCCAAAAATATAATCCCATGCCTCTTCGCTCAGGTTCATGCCTGTATCATGGGCATATAAAAGGCATTTTCCATCCTTTTCTATGATATAAATAAAGCATGTTTCCCTTACGTCATGATCCGCCGGCACTGGAATAATATGATATCCATCCACCGTAAAATCGCCAAAGGGCTTAAGCCTTACAAATCTGACCGCGTCATCCAGAGGATGTACCTTAAACCGGTCAATCAGCACCGCATCATAAAAAGCCTTTTCCACCGCTTCATTTCCATACACGTACAGCATACCTTTTGCATTATGCCCAAAATGCTCATGCCTGTGAATCAGTTCAACCGGGAAGAAATGGTCCATATGGGAATGCGTCACCAATAAATGTTCTATCTGGCCCAACTGTAAAGAATAGTTAATGGCATGGGTATAAGTGTCCGGCGGAAAATCAATCAGAATCTTTCCGTCCACCATCGACTGCGTCCTTGTACGCAATTCCTTTCCTCCGGCCGCCCTTGCCCTTTTACAGATTTCACAGCTACAAAAGAGGGCCGGCCATCCCTCTGCTGCTGCAGTGCCCAAATATTGTATTTCCATTGCAATCTCCTTTTCATGAAACGAGCGTACCGCCCCTGGCTTAAATACAAGTATCGTATATCAGTTTCGCCGAATATCCGGTATAACAGCCATTGCATTATCGGTTTTGTAATCGGTTAAGTTACCGGTTACTTTATGTTTTATACAATATCACATTTTTATTGGAATGTCAATAAGTCTTTCCCAAAATATAACCGGTTACTTAACCAGTTATTACTTGTAATTGATTTTCCGAACCCTTACTGCTATACTAAAGATAATTAAAAAAGATTTACTGCCGTTATGGGCAACTTTGGAGGTTTCTATGGATAAAAAAAAAGTAACATTTGAAGATATTGCAAAGTACACTAACTTTTCCAAAACAACGATATCCCGGTACTTTAATAATCCGGATTCCCTGACCGTAGAAAACCAGGATATCATCGCACAGGCACTTATTGATTTAGATTATCAGGAAAACAAACTGGCCAAAGTACTGGCAAACGGCAAAAGTGAATTCGTCGGCATCATTGTCCCTAATCTTTATCTGCATTATTATGCGGAAATATTAAATCAGATTCTGGCTACTTATGAAGCTTTTGGATATAAATTTTTAGTCTTTGTAAGCAAAAACAATATAGAAACCGAACGGAAATATATTCAGGAACTGCTCGCATACAAGATTGAGGGCATGATTATCTTAAGCCATACGATTTCTTCTAAGGAACTTGCCACTTATGGTATTCCAATTGTTGCTATTGAACGCGAAGCCCAGTATGTAAACAGCGTAAACACCGATAACTATATGGGTGCGGTACAGGCAACCAGCCTGCTTTTCAAAACCAACTGTGATGTTTTAATACACATCAATTCCATCGTCCAGCAGAATGTTCCCGCCTATGGGCGCATCCAGGGCTTTAAGGATACCTGCATGGAACATAATATCAAGCATGAGTTGATTTTAAGGGATTTAGGGCATTCACATCAGGAAATCCATAACTGTATGTTGGAAATATACGAATACTTGGAGCAAAAATATCCAAATCAGAAGAAGGGGCTATTCATGGCAAACGATACCCATGCCAATAATATGCTGAATATTATTTTCCGGAAATACGGAACATGGCCTGATGAATACCGTATCATCGGTTTTGATGATTCCCCTATTGCAGGCGAAGCAATCATCCCAACCAGCACTATCGGACAGCAAATTGATAAAATGGCATACGAGGCAATGGAGCTGCTGGTATCGCTGATGAATGAGAGAAAAAAGCGTCGCCCCAAACCACAAACGGAACTAATCCACAAGAATGTGACCCCTATTTTAGTCAGGCGGGAAACAACAGATTAATTTGTATACTACAATGCATATATGCTATTAAACGAAATTCAGGAGAAAGACCTTTGCGCCTCTCTCCTGATTCCATGCAGCATTCTTTGCCCTTATTCAAACACGGCCGCACACTCCTTCAGCCACTCGATGACACGTATTTGCTGCGGGCATGCTTTTTCACACTGGCCACAGGCTATGCATTGGGAAGCTGTTCCGGCCTTCCCGGTGGCCTGGGCATAGCTGTTTTTCCCTTCTTCTATCTTTTCCCACACCAGTTGCTTGTTCCGCGCCGCAAAAATATCAGGAATAGGAATATGTTTCGGACAGCCCGCCGTACAATAATGGCAGGATGTACAGGGGATGGAAGGAATCCCTTCCAGCGCCTCCTGCGCTTTCCTGATTACCTTCTTTTCCTCGGCATTTAACGGTTCAAAATCCTTCATATAGGAAAGATTATCTATCATCTGCCCCATATCCGACATGCCGGAAAGCACAGTGATAATCCCATCCAGAGAAGCGGCATAACGGATTGCCCACGAAGCATAGGATGCACCGGAATCCGTTTCATCAAAAATTTTCCGCACTGAGGCCGGTGGCTGTGCCAGCGCCCCTCCTTTGACAGGTTCCATTATAATAACGGGTTTTCCATGTTTTCTGGCCACTTCATAGTTTGCCCTCGCCGCCACATCCGGGTTTTCCCAGTCCGCATAATTAATCTGAAGCTGGACAAATTCCGCATCGGGATGTGCGGTTAGGATTTCATCCAAAATCTCCGGCGATGCATGGAAAGAGAATCCCCAATGCTTAATCAAGCCTTTTTCCTTTTGCTTTTTTACAAAATCCCAAAGGCCGTATTCTTCATATTTCTTATAATTGTCCTCCTGCAGCGCATGAAGCAGATAGAAATCAAAATACCCTGCCCCTGTCCGTTCCAGGCTGGTTTCAAACTGCTGCTTTGCCAACTTCTCATCGCTGGCGCTCATCCACGCGCACATCTTCGTGGCCAGAAAATAGCTTTCCCGGGGATAACGCTCCACCAACGCGGCTTTCGCCGCCCGTTCCGACTCTCCGCCGTCATAGACATAGGCCGTGTCAAAATAATTCAGACCTGCGTCCATAAAAGAATCCACCATTTTCTTCGTCTGCTCAATATCTATTTTCCCCGATTCTTCCTTTGGCAGACGCATAAGCCCAAAACCCAGTTTTGGTATTGATTCACCTAAATAATGTTCCATGTTTACCCCCATTTCTGTGCTGTCTTTCAGCGCATATCTCCGGATATTGAGATTTGATACCCAGATAATTACCAGTATATATGATTGCCCATGGAAAAACAACACGAAAATCCGGAGAGTGGCTTTTTTGCCCTCTCCGGATTTGTTTTCCATATCCTCATTTTCCCCCAAACAACCCATATGTTACAGACATACGGCCAATGAATTTTAGCGCATCCTCCAGCATGTTATCCTGTTCTTCCATTTTATCCGGAAGCCCTAAATCCCTCCATAACGCCACATCTGACGCTATAAGACCCCCAGGCACCATAAAGGATTCTATGGAAAGCCTGCCTTTATAATCAATTTCCTTCAATGCTGCAAAAAAGCTATTCCATGGGAATTCCCCCATGCCAGGGAGCTTTCTGTTGTTTTCTGCCAGATGCAGATGTTTCAGCCTGCTGCCCGCTGCCAGTACTGCTCCGCGGATGGAATCTTCTTCCATAGACATGTGGAAACCGTCCAGCATAACCCCTAAATTGGGATTCCCCGCCAATTTGCAAAAATCCACGCCCTCTTGCGCTGTATTAATCAGAAATCCTTCAAAACGGTTCAAAGGCTCTATCGCAATTTCTATTCCGGCCGTTTCAATACCTCTGATGCACTGCCCAAAGATGTCGGCTGTCCTCTCCAATACCCGTTTCTTCTCATCCAGACCCAAAGGTTTATCCCTTTTCGCAGGCCAACAGGTATAGGGGGTTCCTCCAATCAGACGTATTCCTGATTTTTCCATCACTTCCAGAATCCTTTTCATATGGGAAGCTCCCTGTTCCCGTATTTTCCGGTCTTCGGATGCCATATCATATTCTTTGGAAAAACCACAGCTAAAAGTAATTTCCACGCCTTTTTGGACTCCATAAGCCGCTATCCTGGCAGCCGCTTTTCCTCCATCCGACAGGAAAGGCTCTGGAGGCAGTTCTATAAAATCAAACCCCACAGCAGAAAACCTGTCAATCACCGCCGGAAAATCTGTCACGCTATCCTTTGCCCCAAACAGAAAATGTATTCCTTTTCTCATTCTTATAATTTCCCCCATTTCTGCAAAGCTTTATTATACATAGTAAGCTTGTGGATGCCATGCAGACGCATACTTGAAATTGATTTTTTTAATTTTCAATCTTAATCCGCCAATCCAAAGTTTTCCAGCCCATTTTTCTTGATATAATCCCTATACCAGTCATTCATTGTCTGTTCGCTCTGGGCTCTGTTTTTCAGTTCCTCCGTTACTTCTTCGGAGGTTACAATCTGTCCCTCGTATAAATTTTCCTCTGCCGCCAGCTTTTTCCCTTCTTTCAGCATTCTCGCCGCTGCCTGCACCGGCAAATAGCCCTCCATCCAGACGTTCTGGAACGCACATACATCCAGATACCCTTCTTCCAGCAGATTCAATGCCTCCGTTCCCGGGTCATATGCCGCCATCACAGTATCGCCGCCGCAAGTTTGCTTTACTTTTCCCATATTGGTTGTTTCCAATGCGGATAAGCCTACCATAGCAGCCAGTTCCGGATTGGATGTATAAATGTTCTCCCAGTTGTTATAATTGAGCGTTGTATCCTGCTCTGTTTCATAGACACCGATAAATTCCATATCCGTTTGGTCAAAAGCTTCCTGTACCTTTTCAGCCCTTGTGGTATGGGATGCTGGTCCCAGCAGGCACACCCCTAGTGCTACAGTTCCTTCATCCCCTGTTTTTTCCCTTACCGCCGCCCCTAAGTCATAGGCGAGCTTGGCCGTATCCACTCCAAAATATGCAGCCCGTTCCGAGGTAGGTGCATCCGTATCCGTTACGATAACCGTAATGCCCTTTCCACTGCATCCGCAATAGGGTCATCCCATACGGTAGGGTCTCCTGCAATCAGGACAATGGCATCACAGCCGGCCGCAACCAAAGATTCAAACATGGAAATCTGCTCTGTATTATCACTGTCCACCGGCCCTGTATAAGTTAATTTCACCCCATAGTCATCTGCTGCCGCCTGTGCCCCATATTCAATCGAAGACATAACATCCCCTGAAGTAGTATGCACAACGAACCCTATATGATATTCCTTCCCATCCCCTGCTTCTTTATCAGCATTTCCTGTCTCATTTGCAGCGGCATCCTGCCCTGCGCTGCCAGCCGCTTCTTCGCTTGCTGCTTCACCCGCTTCATTTCCCTTTTCTTCGCTGCCAGGAGCTTCCTCTTTAGCCCCATTGTCATCCCCTTCCACCGTAACTGCTGACGCACAGCCTGCCAGACACAATGCTAATCCCATAAATAATGCAAATAATCTTTTCCTCATAGTCAACCTCATTTCTGCACTGCTTTTTCGTTATCCTGTTATTTACTGTTGCAAATTCAATAGCTGCTTTTCTTTTTTTACTGGCCTCCTTTCCACCGCTGTGTCAATAAATATAGCGGCAATCATTGTTACACCGATAAAAAGCGACCTCCACCCGGACTGCATTCCCAGGAACACCAATCCGTTCTGTATCACCGTAACCAGTGCAATACCTATCAGGGAGCCCCACATGCTTCCGCATCCTCCCCCCATTTTTGTGCCGCCTATCACTGCCGCACCAATTGCCGACATCGCATAGTCCGCACCGGTTGTAGTATCTGCGGAAGTTAAATTGGAAAGGGTAAGCACTGCGCCCAGCCCGCTTAAAAAACCGCTCAAAGCCATTACCCCAATCCGCAGCAGATTCGTCTTTATCCCCATTTTTCCCGCTGCCTGCCCATTATCCCCCATAAGCAGCAGATGCCTGGAAAACTTTGTATTTTTGAATATAAAAAGCAGCAGGAAAAAAACGGCCAATGAAATCCATGCAATCAAGGATATCCCAAATATTTTTACCCTTGCCATTATTAAAAAAGACCCCTCCGGCAACCCGCTGATAGTCCTGCCGCCGTTTAAAAGCAGCGAAAGCCCTCTGTAAATGGACATTGTTCCCAAGGTTACCACTATCGTTGACAGGCTAAAGGCTACGGCAAGAAGCCCGTTAATGACCCCAAGCACTGTCGCCAGGAGCAGGCCGGCCGCCACAGCCAGCCAGGGGTTCATATCCCCTTTTGTCATCAGCAGCGCCATAAAAGCCATGGTTGCATTCAAGACCATTCCCACAGACAAATCCACTTCCCCGGCACAAAACACAAACGTCATACCATAAGTCAAAAGCCCCAGGATACTCATTTGTTTTAAAATTACCGCAACATTCTGCCCGGATAAAAAGGATGGAACCATCATGGAAAATCCTAAGAACACTATGACCGCTGCAATCAATACCCCAATCTCCTTTTTCTTGAAAACAGCTTTTACCCTTTTACCCCATCTTCCGGGTTCATGCCCTGCCCCGCTCCTGCCTTCTCCCCCGGCACATGCCTTTTCCCCTTCTTCCTGAATGTTTATCCCCCTAGCCTGCGCTTCCCCCTCATTTCCTGCAATATACTTCAAAATTTCACCCTTCGATGCCCCTGCCTGGACCGTCTCTATATGCCTTCCTTTTTTAAACAGCATAATCCTGTCGCTAAGGGCAGTCAGTTCATCAATTTCCGAAGAAGTGAGGATAACTGCAAACCCCTGCCTGGTCAACTTGTCAATTAGCTGATAAATCTCCTGCTTCGCCCCCACATCAATACCCCTTGTAGGGTCATCCAATATGAGCAGCTTTGGCTTCGTAGCCAGCCATTTTGCCAAAAGTACCTTCTGCTGGTTTCCTCCTGAAAGCTCCACCATAGAATCCTCCACAGATTTGCATACCACGTTCAGCCCTCTGACATATTCTTCCGCGATTTTCCGGTTTTCCTTCCGGTGAATCAGCCCCCTTCTCGATGTTATCCTAAGAAGGCTCTGGGCAATATTCTTTTCAATGGACCATTCCGTCATCAGCCCCGTATCCCTTCTATCGGAAGGAACCATTGCAATATGATGACGCATCGCATCGAGCGGCGTCCGGTTCTCAATCCGCTCGCCTTCCATCACTATCTCACCGCTTTCCATCCGCACCAAACCGAAAAGCACCTGCAACAAAGTCTCATAGCCGCTGCCTGCAAGCCCGCACAGCCCCAACACTTCCCCCTGACGTACACAAAAAGAAATATCCTCTATCTTTCCTGAAACTGTAATGTTTTTCCCCTCTGCCACCACCTGCCCTTTTTCCGATGCGCTCCTTGTAAATACGCACTTTGTTTCTTTTCCCAGCATCAGGGCAATGATTTCATCTACGGATGTCTCTTTTACCTCCAGCGTTTTAATATAGCTTCCATCCCTCATAACGGTGATTCTGTCCGCAATGCGGAAAACTTCATCCATCCTATGGGAAATATAAATGATTGTAATCCCCTTTACCGTCAGTTCCTCAATCAGCCCAAACAATATTTCTGTTTCATACATATTCAAAGCCGAATTCGGCTCGTCCAATATCAATATTTTAGCCTCATCGGCCAGCGCCCTCGCTATCTCAATCCATTGCCTCTGTCCAATTGTCAGTTGGGCCACCGGTTTATCCCCATCTATAGCCAGTTCCATTTCCTGCAAAGTCCGGGCTGTTTTTTCTTTCATCTCCCTGTGGGCAAGCAGCCCTGCTTTCGTTATTTCCTTCCCGGCAAAAATATTCTTATCCGCCGTCTGCAGCGAAAATAAAGAAAGCTCCTGGAAAACTATATTTACCCCTCTGCCTCTTGCCTCTGCCGGGTCTTTCGGCCGGTAAGATTCCCCGTCTATCAGCATTTCCCCCTCGTCATAACGGTATACCCCGGCAATCAGGTTCATCAACGTAGATTTTCCGGCTCCATTTTCTCCGCAGATAGCATGTACTTCCCCTCTCTTTATGGAAAAACTTACATTCCGCACAGCACGGACCTGATGAAAGCTTTTGCATACATTTCTCATTTCCAAAATTTTATCACCCATACGCAGCCTCCTTTTAACCGGTACGTTTATGCATCAGCCTCTGCATAGCAATCGCAAATACAAGCAAAAAGCCTTCCGTCGCCTCTTGGTATGCTGTGCTCATCCCCATCAGCATCAGCCCGTTTTTGATAATCATTATCAGGGCAATCCCCCCCAGGGTTCCCCATACCGAAGCGCTCCCCCCTTCTGTAGAGCCCCCTCCGGCCACTACCGCCGTAATTGCCAGCATTTCATATCCGCTCCCCCCTTCCGAAGTCGCGGAAGCCATAAACGCCAGTGACAGCACGGCTGCAAGGCCAGCGAAGCCCCCCATAAGGACTTCATTCTGTATTTTCCTTCCTTTTACCGGCACTCCGGTATACCTGGATGCATTGGCATTGCTTCCAATCGCAAGGAATTCCCTGCATACAACGCTTCTTTTCATCCACCATGCCGAAACCGCTACTACAAACAGCGCCACATAGACAGTATTATTTACCCCAAGAAAAGCCCCGGTTCCAAAATCAAAAAAAGTACTTTTTCCCAGATTTCCCACACTATAGCCTCCGGTCAATACAAAAGTCGCACCCCGGTATACATAGGAAGTCCCCAATGTAATGATAATTGCCGGAAGACCCAGGGAGGTACTGATTACCCCATTCATGCCCCCACAGGCCGCGCCTATCAGAATCCCCACCGGCGCCCATAGCCATGGGCTTAATCCCGTATGTAGAGTAAGCAATGCCATCACATTTACTGCCAGATTGTAAATAGCCCCCACCGAAATATCCATTTCACCGGTGGATACTACAAACGTCATCCCGGTAGCTATGATTATCATGATTACCATCTGGCGCAGCAGGCGCAGGAAATTAGCCCCTGTGGCAAAGGTCGCCGTAGTGCACGAAAACAGAATACTGACTGCCAGAATGCCCGCCAAAACCATAATGCCATTCTTTTCCTCTTTTTTCAGTTTTCTGATTCTTATATATCTCACCTCTTATCCTTTTTGGGAAATATCCCATTTAAATATTGAATATGCGTATATCCGCATACCTTTGTCCTTGTCCGGAGCACACTTCCTTTGCATGTAATAAACAAATCTTTGCCGTCATCCCCTCCCCAGCAAAAATTCAATGCCGTATCTATGCCGCTTGTCACCAGAATCCCCAAATGTGTACCATCCGGCAGATAATAATGAAGCCCATCCGGCCCGCAACATAAAATATTCCCCCTTTCATCGATTTTCATTCCGTCCGGCACAGTGTCATCACTGCCAAGCACAGGCACTTTAGCAAACATGCGCCTTCCCGATAACGAACCGTCTTCCGCTACATCAAATGCCTCAATACAGTAATTAGGGGAGTCATTCACATAAAGCACCTTTTCATCCATTGAAAAACAAAGACCGTTAGGGTTGGCAAAGCCATCCGCCCCTACCCTGATTTCCCCATTTTCCGGATTGATGATATAAACCGGACGCTTATCGGAAGGAATCGGCCTCCCCACCCCTGCAGGCGCATCCTGCCTTCCATAATCAGGGTCCGTAAAATAAATCAATCCATCGCTTCTGCATATAACATCATTGGGGCTGTTCAGTTCCACCCCATCACAGTTTTTCGCTAATACCTCATATTCCAATCCATCCGTATGGCATCTGGACAGAAAACTTGTAGCATGCTCGCAGACAACCAGACGCCCTTTCAAGTCAAAGCATTGCCCATTGGCTTTTTTCCCATTATGGAACAGTACGCCGCTTTTCCCATCTTTTGTCCAATACATAGTATTGGACACCGGGATATCGTTAAACAGCAGCCTATCCTTCCCGTAATCCCACAAAGCCCCTTCCGTCAAATGCATCTTTGGTACAATCTCTTCAATTTCCTCCTCCAAATCAACCAGTTCCAACAGCCTCTCATCCAATACCTTCCATGTTACTTTCACTTTCTTTTGCCCCTTCCTTTTGCAGCCAAGTGCTCCACATATTTATTTTGTCCTTTTCTCTTCCGGAATCGCCTTTTCATATTCCGGCCAAAGTTTCATAATTGCCTGGGATATGAAAAAAGAATCCTGCGGGAAACCGAATAGGGATGCCCCTTTTTTCTCCCATTCCCCAAGGCTTTCCGCCTGCATGGCCGGCCATGCCAGGTACGGCATATGATATTCCACACAAACCTCTGCCGCATGGTTCATCATCTCCTGGATTCTTTCATCCCCCTGCCTGCCTCTTAGCCCCATGCTTACCGACAAATCCCCAGGCCCTAATACAATCAGGTCAACCCCTTTTACCTGAACGATTTCTTCTATATTACGGAATCCTTCTTCCTGTTCCACAATCATCATTTTCCACGTTTCCCGGTCCGCAATATCCACATAATCCGCCTGTCCCATCTGGCCGTATCGCCCTGCCCTCTGGGGATTCCATCCCCTCACCCCTTCCGGCGGGTAAGTACAGATGGCAACTGCCTTCCTCGCATCCTCCGCACTGTTAATAAAGGGAAAGCCTATAATATCCGGCCCCATATCAAGCACCGGGCGAACCAATGCCGCATCCACATAAGGAACCCTCACCATTGCGGCCGCACCGCCTGCATGGGCGCCAATCATCAGATTCTGCATTTCCGCCCTTCCCATAGCGCCATGCTCCCCTTCTATCCATACAAAATCATACCCTGCCATACCCACCAGTTCGCTAACGGCCGGGTCATTCAGCGACACACAGACGCCACAGACAATTTTCCCATCTCTTATCTTGCCAGCCATTTTGTCCAGGAATTTTCCCATTCCACATCCCATCCTTTCTTTTGCCCCTCCATCCTGGGCATCATCTCTTCATCGGTCAAAATATTCTGTCCTTTTCCGTTTCCTTTTTGTAAAATTGCCATTTACATAATACCATTATAATGATACTATTATATTAAATAAACAATTATAGCGCCTTATTTTATAAATATACTGCCATATTATACATTTTTTTATTATTTATACCATTTTTTTCTATCACGTGTTCTAATTTGAAAGGAGCGCCGCAACCAACCATGAAATTATCCCAAATACAGCTAAACGATAATTTAGAAGAAAAAATACTCCACATGACGCCGGATTTTCCATATATTTCCTGCCATGTGGAAATGGACACCTATCCAGGCGGATATATCCCCTGGCATTGGCATGACGAACTGGAATTCATTTATGTGTTAAAGGGAACAGTGGAATATCACGTAAAGGCAACCGTTATTACATTGGAAAAGGGGGAAGGCTGTTTTATGAATTCTAATGTCCTTCATATGCTAAAGCCCCAAGACAACTGCAAAAATACGGTCCTTCTCGCCCACACTTTTAAAAAGCTTTTCCTGAGCGGCTTCTATAACAGTATTTTTGAACAAAAATATATAGACCCAGTTATTAACTGCAAGAATTTAGAATACTACAAATTTTCGCCGGAGCATCCCGCCCAAAACCAAATCCTGGAAAAGATGCGCATCGCCTATGAAATCGCCGATGCCCAGGAGTTTGGGTACGAATTCCGGGTACGGGATTTGCTCTCCTGCGTATGGATTATGCTCCTGCAGGAAGCCTACCCCATTGTTAATAAGAAAAAAATAAAGTCCAGCGTGGAAACGGACCGTATTAAAGCTATGATTTCCTATATCCGCAGCAATTATCCTTACAAAATATCCGTAGAAGATATCGCCGCCAGCGTCAACATCAGCGAGCGCGTCTGTTACCGCTGTTTTATGCGAAATATCGGCATGACCCCGGTAGAAT
Source organism: Lachnospiraceae bacterium (assembly GCA_009911195.1). Classification (GTDB taxonomy): domain Bacteria; phylum Bacillota; class Clostridia; order Lachnospirales; family Lachnospiraceae; genus Kineothrix. Next base: position 72,352 of record QXWV01000002.1, read on the forward strand.
ACCTTCTCCAATGCCGCATCCGCTCCGCTGAGGATTTGCTCATCAGCACCAACAAATCCATTACTGAAATCGCAACCATGGTAGGGTTTAACAACAGCAGCTACTTCGGGAAAGCTTTTCAATCCTCCGTACACTGCTCCCCAAAAGAATACAGAAAAAAATACTTGGCGGAAACTACTGAATAGCAAAAGTATTCAACCGCTTTTTCACCTCCCGCCACATTGGCATATATTCATCCATCACCGCCACGAATTCTGCGCCATGATTGCTCACTTTGGTATGCGCCAGTTCATGCAAAATGACATATTCCAGGCATTCTACCGGTTTCTCCGCCAACTGCACGTTAAACCACAGCCTCTTTTTTGCCGTATTGCACGTCCCCCAGCGGGTTGTCATATATTTAGTATGCCAGGAGCAGCAGCGCAGCCCTGTCAGTACCTCCCATTTGGGAAGAAGGCTGGCGATTTCTTCTTTCAGCATAGCCCGATACCGCTCCCTGATATATGCCTCCCGCTGTTTCACCGTACTGTTGCCCCGCATAGTCAACACAGCCCTTCCCTCCGATAATTCCAGGGAATTTTTACCCCCCTTTTCCTGTAAAAGCAAAAGGTATGGTTTTCCCCAAAAATACAAAATTTCGCCGGAAACATATTGTCTGTCCGCTGCTTTTGGATAGTTCTCATATTTTTTCTTCTGCGCAATCATCCAATCTATCTTTGACCGGGCAAACGCTTCGATGGCCCCCCGCTTCATGGACAGGGGGGCTGAGATTGTTACCTTCCCCTCCGGCGGCTTCACGGATAAATACATATTTTTTATCTTCTTTTTACGGACTTCGATGATAATTCCGGAAACATTTATCTCCATATCCATTCTTCCCTTCCTTTAGCAGGGCTTTTGCCCCCAGCATCATCCTTATAGGCAGTTATATTACTTCCTGCCGCATATGTCAATAAAATATTTTTATCATCCATTAAGAATAATGGGATAAAGTCAAAAAACAACAGATTTAGATTGTATTTTCCGATAACTTTGTGTTATAATTAATTAATATTATTTTTTATAATAATTATTATTTCTTATAAAACTCTTGCAAAATAGCATTGCATCTATAAATGCTGTACATTCCAAAACATACCGCCAAAAAGGGAAAACTATGCGATTCAACAATATTGATATCATATTTGAAACAAGCCGTGAACTCACAGAAACCATCAGGGAAGAAAGTGCCCACATTATTGACATGTATTTTCGTCTGGTCAAATATTTCGACAATGACCATTGCCGAAAGTTAAATATCTTCTGCAGCGATAGGGTTCGGCATCCATGTATCACCTCCACCCACAACGGCTACGTTTCTCTTCTGATACCTTTCTACTCCGGCAAGTTTTTATCCCTTTCCGAAAATGAGAAGAGCCTTTTTTATCTTAATATCATCCACGCATCCGTCAGATATATTGGCCGGGAATGGGGGTGGAACTTGCAGTATTTCGATTTTATCCGCCATACTATCATTTCCGGTAATTTCAAAAACCAATGGGTCCACGGAAAACCTTCCCGCTGTCCCGGGCTAAATAAAAGTGCAGCCCTAAGGATAACACAGACTATAACGGAAGCCGTTATTCTCTTGGTGATTACGGAAAACAAGTCTGTGACCGGCAAAATCCCGGTTGCCACCACTGCCCCCACTTTCCGGCATTACCGCCAATACCTGGGGGATGTCCGATGGCTCAATGGCAGTTATCTGGAGATTGTCGATAAAGGAGGGCAGATTATTTTCGCATCCGCCCTCCTGTGAATATATCCTTATAAAAAAGAATTGGCCCGGCGGCCAATTCCAAAGAATGCTTCGCATTCTTTCCTGGCGACTTACAACGCTGTGGCGTAATTTCCTATTATATAAAAAAGTGTCTTCGACACTTCATGAAGAACCTTCGGTTCTTCGTCAATTTATGTCCGCCTGGCGACGGAATTTCCTATAAGGTAAAAAAGAGTTGGCCCGGCGGCCAACTCCAAAGAATGCTTCGCATTCTTTCCTGGCAACTTACAACGCTGTGGCGTAATTTCCTATTATATAAATATGCCTTGCAGACTGACAGCCATTTACAAGGGAAATCTATACTTTACTCATAAGTTTCAATGATAACTTTACTTGCCATGAACTCTTCCCCGTCAAAATATCCTTCTGCTTCCAGGCCGCCGCCCTCCTGTATGTCCGCAAATGTCGCTTCCCTCATATCAATACCCGCACCGCCTCCTTGGATAAGCCAGTGCTCAAAGACAGTCGAACCAGTACACCGTACTGTCACCAGTTCCTCCTCAGGGCTGCCTTCTTCCGGTATCAGTACCATAGTGTTATCGCTATCCATATACTGCACACGGCTGATGACAAAGCTGTCTTCCATGACATCCCTTACTTTTCCCCCGATAATCATGGCCTCTTCCGTCTTTTCCACACTGCTTTCCTGGGGAGCATCCGGTTCCGGGATTGGGGATACATCGGTTTCCCCAGCCTCACTTAGCCCTTGCTGCCCTGTATCTTTCTCTGCCGCCTCGTCTATGGGAATTTGTGCACTTCCATCCCCCGCATCCTGTGCGGTTCCACAGCCGCCAAAGGCCATCAGCATAACCATAATTCCTGTTGCCAATATACATTTTCTTTTCATGTGATTCGATATCCTCCTTACAAAATCTTTACACATTGTAATGGAGGAATCTCTAAATCATCTCTAAAAATGCCATAGCAAGCTACTTTTTATCGCCAAAGGTTTTTATACATTTTCTCTATGTCTTCCTGTGTTACTTCCCGAAGCGTATTCTGGGGGCTGCCGCTGGTCATTGCATCTTGGGCCATTTTCGGTATTGTTTGGAAAAATGCTTCTTTTGAGATGCCATACTCTTCCAGCGTAGGGGTTTCCAGCTCTTCTGTCAAAGCTATCACTGCTGCCAGGAATTTCTCCCCTGCGACCTGGCTGGAATCTTCCGCCCCTGCTGCCCCGATGGTCTGCCCCAGAGCAGCAAAACGCTCATACGCCCCTTCCAGGGCGAAGCTTAAGCACTCTTTCATCAGCATTGCATTGGAAAGCCCATGGGCCACATGGAACAAGGCTCCTATAGGGCGGCTCATGCCATGGATTAACGTAACGCTTGCATTGTTAAATGCAATCCCTGCTTCCAGCGCCGCAACGGACATTTGCACCCTGGCTTCCTCATCCTGCCCGTTATGAAATGCCTTGGGAAGATACCGGAATATTCTTTTTACTGCCGATAAGGCAAAAGTATCTGACATTTCCTGGGATTTCCTGGATGTGTATGCTTCTATCGCATGACAGAGTGCATCCAGACCAGTGGCCGCTGTGATTTTCGGCGGCGCTGTCATCGTAAACTGAGGGTCTATCACTGCCAGCCGGGGCATTAGTACCTTGCCCTTTAACAGCATTTTCACATTGTTACGGGTATCTGTAATAATGGTAAACTGGGTTGCCTCGGAGCCTGTACCTGCCGTTGTAGGTATTGCCACTATAGGGGGCATTTCCACAGCAATCTCTTTCCCCATATAGCCGGCAATGCTGCCTCCGTTCAGAGTTAAAGAAGCAATTGCTTTCATTGCATCAATGGGGCTTCCTCCCCCAAGTGCTATCAGGAAATCGCAGTTTTGGGCTTTGTATAAAGCCAGCCCTTCTTCTACCATTTTATCGGTAGGCTCCCCTGTGATTTCCGAATAAATTATATATTCGATTCCCTGGTTTTTCAGGGCATTTTCCAGTTTCTCGCAGTTCCCCAGCTCAATCATTACCTTGTCCGTAACAATCATTGCCTTTTTCCCAAGCTGTGCCAAAGAACTTTCTGCCATATCCAAAGCCCCAGCTCCATTAATAATCTGGCCCGGAACAATAAACTCTCTTGCCATTTCTCTTCTCCTCCTGAAAATATTTTCAAATACAAATATCTATGGGCTTTCATGAAGCCATACGTATCTTTCATCTTCGCACCGGTCCGTCTGAAGCCACGGATTCCCCTCCAGATGGCGTATCATCCAACAGGTATACATCTGAAATCCCGGAGCTACCGCCTGAGGATGGAGTTCTCCCCCTGGAATCGCGGAAAAGCTGTTATCCACGCTTTTAAATACCTGGTCTCCTACAAAGCTGGCACCGAAGCCTTCCGGCCTGTCAAACTTAAACAGATAAGTTTCCGGCTGGGGATGCCTATGGGGCAGATAGCCCGACCAGTTCCCCTTATCGTTCAGCACTTCCCCCAAAACCATATTGGATTCCGGGCAGATATCATGGTCGAAAATAGTACTCACCCTCCGTTTGGCCACATTGCCGAATTTCCCTAAGCAGGAATAGCCCCAGGGGGCATCCTCCGGTCTGTACAAACGGCTTGCAAAAGCGCGTTCATTGTGGGTGCACTGGACGAGAATCTCCGCCTCTTTCCCCGCCGTAACCGTCACTTCCTTTTGCCCGGCCACATGCAGGCACCAGGGTCCTTCCGTAAACACATCTTTTCTGGAGGCCGCACCGCTTTTCCCTTCCCATTCATAAATGACCTCGCCGGAAAGAAGGAGAATGGCCATTTCCTCCCCCTCCCTGTAAAATTTTCTGCTTTCCTGCCCTTTCATCCGGTAGACCCGGATATCCATCATCATTTCTTTATATTCATTGTCATAAGTGGTAAGAACCATTTCCCCTGTCTCATCGAATACAGGATATCCAAAAACTTTTCCCATTCCTATCATCCGCCTTTCTGTTCCATCCTTCCGCCGGCAATCTTCCTTCCCGTTCCTTTCAAAGACACAAACGGACAAAGGAAAATGCTGCTCTTTGCAAAAAGATTCTCCTCTAATATGCCCTGGATTCGCTCCTGCCTTTCATCACGCCCTCACAGGCTTCCCGCACCGATGCTTTTTCGGATGTGGTTGCAATCCCCACGTTCCACCATGACTCGTATCCGTCCGTCATCGTCTTCGGAAGCACTTTCAAGTCGAACAGACATGCCGTCTTCTGCTTTTTCGCATCCTCCAGCGCCGCCTCCAGCTCTTCTATCGTCCGGCAGGTATAAGACTGCAGGCCATACCCCTCGGCTATTTTTGCATAATTCACCGGAATCAAATCGCCGCACGGCTTTTTGCCGTCCGTGTAACGGAATTCGGTAGCAAGGCTTCCAATCCCATGATTCATTTCCAGGTTGTTAATACATCCAAAACCGCAATTATCGAATACCAGGATATTTACCTTCTGTTTTTCCTGCATAATTGTCATAATCTCGCTATGGAGCATTTGAAAACTGGAATCGCCAACCACACAATATACTTCCGATTCCGGCTCCGCAAATTTCACGCCCAACGTGGCCGCCACTTCATATCCCATGCAGGAATAGCCGTATTCCGCATGATAACCTCCCCGTTTATCCGTAGTCCACATTCTCTGCATACAGCTAGGCAGAGAGCCCCCTGCCGTAATAATCACCGCATCTTCATCTATGCTGCGGCGGATAGCTGCAAGCGCAGCCGTCTGTGTAATCCTGCCCTCGGTAAGGGCTACGAATTCAGGGATAGTTCTGGGGTCTCTGGCTTTTATCATCGGCTCAAAGCCTTCCCCTGTATATGCAATGCCCCCAAGGTGCTCCATTTCTTTCTCCCAGACCCTTTTCGCATCGGCAATTTCCGTTGTATAACCTGACTGGTAATTCCTTTCCCGCAGCTTTACGGCCAGGGCTTCCACTGTCGCTTTCGCGTCCCCTACCGCTTTTACCGCATCCATTTTATATGCATGGAAACGGCAGTTATTAATGGAGACAAATTTTACCCCTTCCTTTTGGAAAAGGTGCTTGGAACTGGTGGTGAAATCGGACATCCGGGAACCGATAGAAATGACCACATCCGCATCTTTTCCAATAACATTGGCCGCATATGTGCCCGTGACGCCAATCCCGCCCAGGCAATACGGGTGGCTGGAAATACATGCGCTTTTTCCTGCCTGTGTCTCCCCAAAAGGAATTTTGAATTCTTCGCAGAAATCTTCCACGCATTTGCCCGCATCCGAATAACGGACGCCGCCGCCTACAATCACCAAAGGCTTCTTGGCCCCTGCGATGACCTCTGCCACGTCTTCCAGTTCTTCTTCCACGGCCGCCGGCCTTGTAATCCGGTGCACTCTTTTTTCAAAAAAATATTCAGGATAGTCAAAGGTTTCCCCTTCCACATCCTGTGGCAGCGCAATACAGCATGCTCCGGTCTCCGCCGGGTCTGTCAGTACGCGCATGGCATTGATTAATGCCGTCATCACCATTTCCGGGCGCATCACCCTATCCCAATATTTGCACACCGGGCGGAATGCGTCATTGGTAGATACCGCCAGCGATGCGCTCTGCTCCAACTGCTGCAGCACCGGGTCGGGCTGCCTGGAAGCAAAAGTATCCGCCGGAAACACAAGAAGCGGAATATTATTTACCGTAGCCGTTGCGCAGGCTGTCACCATATTGGCCGCCCCCGGGCCGACGGAGGAGGCGCAGGCTATGATTCTCTTCCTTTGGTTCTGCTTTGCAAAAGCAATTGCCGTATGGCACATCCCCTGCTCATTCCTGCCTTGCATCACACGCAAGCTTCCCGGCATGGTATCCAGCGCTTCCCCTAACCCCACCGCAATGCCATGTCCGAAAATGGTAAAAAATCCTTCCACAAATTTTGTTTCCTTCCCATCCATGGAAACATACTGATTATCCAAAAATCTTACAATCGCCTGAGCGGTTGTCAAACGAACTGTTTTTGTCATATTTTCCTCATTTCTGCGCGGCCTTTATAGCTATCTTTCATATGCCGCACCTGTTTATATATATTGGAGAACAAGTCACAAATTATAACGGGTCTTAATCGCAATATCCGTATACATGAATTCCTTTTCCGGCTGCTGTTTTTTCAGCAGATAATCCGCCAGCACGAAAGCCGGGCGGTATCCCTGCTCAAACCCGTTCTGGTCAATCAGAAAGTCCACCGTTCCTTCCAGTATCATTTTTTCATTTCTGGGCGTCCGGTCATAGATAACAACATAAGGACGCTTCTTGCACGCCAGCTTTTCAAAGGCGCGGCCAATCCCTTCCTGCCCTCCGGATACTACAAAAACCCCATTGATTCCCGCAATATTCGCAAAGGAATTCTCTATAATCCGCTCCACTTCTTCCGCGTCATTGAAGCTCCCCTGTACCCCAGCAATTTCCAGCCCAGGGCATATCTGCTTTATTTCCTTCACAAAACCGTCCACCCGCTGATTATTCAAGGCACTGTTAAAATGCCCCGTGATAATCAGTATTTTCCCGTTTCCACCAGTCAGCATCCCCAAAAGCCCGGCCGCCGCCTGGCCGCTGCGGTGGTTATCCATCCCCACAAAGCAAAGCCTTTTCGTTCCCACAATGTCGGAATTAAAAGTCACCACCGGCATTTTCTTTTCTGCAATCAGCCCATTCAGCCTATCCCTTACTTCATCGCATTCTATGGGCATAATCGCCAGTCCATGGATTCCCTGTCTCACCAGGCGCTCTATGGCATCCAGTTGTTCTTCTTTATCCACGGATTCCCTTTCTTCTATCAGAAGTTCGATTCCCCGGTCCTCCCATTCCTTTTTTGCCATGCGGATTCCCCGGTTTATTTCCAGCATGAAAGAGGATTTTGCCAGTTGGGTCACTATGCCGATTTTCCATTTTTTCTTCCCGCTTTTCTTTCTCGCTTTATGCTCATAGCCCAATTGCCCTGCTATCTGCTGTATTCTGTTTTCCACCTCGGGGCTGATTCTCCCCCGGTGGTTCAGCGCACGGTCCACAGTTCCCCGCGATACCCCTGCCGCCTCTGCTATTTGCTGAATGGTAACCGGCATAGCGCCCTCCCTTCATCCTTCACTGGCTTAAATCTCTGAAATTTTTACCGGGCGGTGCTCCTCCATGGATTTCTTGGCCGCCAGACCCATAAGTACCGGTTTTAAGCCGTCCATTACTCCAAGGGGAGTATCCGTATCTTTTTCAATCGCTTCTATAAAACATTGGATTTCTTTTGCATATGCATCCATATACCGCTCCAGGAAGAAATGGAGCGGCTTTTCACCTGTAACCCCTTCCCCATTGGAAAGCACCATGGCAGATGCTGTATCGTTGCCCGTAGCGGCCATTCCTTTCGAGCCGAACACTTCCGCCCTCTGGTCATAACCGTATACTGCCTTTCTTGAATTATCTATCACCGCAATCGCACCATTTTCCATCTTTAATGTAATAACCGCCGTATCCACATCCCCCGCTTCCCCAATAGCAGGGTCTACCAAAACCGCTGCCTGCGTATAAACCTCTTCCGCATCGCAGCCGGCCAGGAAACGTACCATGTCGAAGTCATGAATCGTCATATCCAGGAACATCCCCCCGGATACTTTTACGTATTCCGCACTGGGCGGCTCCGGGTCTCTGGATGTGATTTTTATCAGATGGATATCTCCCACCTTCCCTTGCGCTGCCGCCTTCTGTACCGCTTCAAAGTTATGGTCAAAACGGCGGTTGAAGCCAACCTGATACTTCACATTGCTTCCCTCCAGGGCATGTATTACTTCCTGGATTTTACTCACATCATGGTCGATAGGCTTTTCGCAGAAAACGTGTTTTCCGGCTTTAATCGCTTCCACTGAAATTGGCGAATGGGTATCGGTGGATGAGCAGATGAGCACCGCATCGATTTCCGGGTCTGCCAGTATTTCTTTATAATCCTTCGTGATATTTTCCACGCCCATATTTTTGGCCCATTCCGCCGTAGCGTCATTGATAAACGGGTCCGCCAGGGTCTTTACTTTCGCGTCCGCCACTTTTGTGCAGATACTCTCCACATGTACTTTTCCTATTCTTCCTGCTCCGATAATTCCTACTGTTACCATCTTTTTTCCTCCATTTCCTTTTCTTCTATAATCCGGTCTTTTCCGCAATAAATTTTCTTGCTTTTATGGCATATTCCAGCGGATTAGCCTTTGCCGGGTCCTGCTCCGCTTCCACCAGCATATAGCCTTCATATCCGCCCTCTTCCAATACTTTAAAAATAGGCTCAAAATCAATGCATCCATCTCCGGGTACGGTGAAAGTTCCCAGACGGACGCCGTCAAGAAAGCTTAAATTCTCCGCCTTTACTTTTTCCACCATTTCCTGGCGTATATCCTTTAAATGCACATGCTTTATACGATTGGAGTATTTCTTTACCATTTTCAGCGGGTCTACACCGCAGTATGCAAAATGCCCCGTATCGAAAAGCAGGCTCACATATTCCGGGTCGGTATTTTCCATCATACGGTCCACTTCACCCTCATCCTGGACAACAGTTCCCATATGATGATGAAATGTAAGGGAAATGCCATACTCTTCCTTTGCTATCTTTCCCAAGCGGTTCATTCCTTTACAGAAAACATCCCATTCTTCCTCATTCATAACATATTTGTGGCCAAAAATGGGGGTATCCGTCATTCCCTGTACGCTGTGGCTTTGTTCGGAAGCGCCTATGATTTTCGCCCCCATCGTTTTCAGGTACAACAATTGACTCCGGAACTCCCTCTCTACCTCTTCAAAAGGTTTTGTAATCAAAAAGCAGGAAAACCATTGGTTGCAGATTTCCATCCCCCGAAGCTGCAGCGCCTTTTTCAGCACCTCCGTATCCCTGGGGTACTTGTTCCCCACCTCAGAACCGGTATAACCGGCCAACGCCATTTCGCTGACGCACTGTTCAAACGTATTTTCTTTCCCTAAATCCGGCATGTCATCATTGGTCCATGCAATCGGGGCAATCCCCAGTTTTACTTTTTCTTTGTTAAACATATTAGTATTAGCCTCCTATCCCGGTGTTTTTCCGGTTCCGCAACCGCCCATTCCGTACCCATATAACATCCTTTTATCTACTGTTTTATGTCAGGCGGGCTATCATTTCGCCATATTGTTCTTTTTCTTCTTTCATAAATTCCCATACTTCTTCAGAGCCGGGGAGGGAATCTGAGCAGTTGTTGCTCCTCACCATCATGGACGCTTCCGCTGAGCCGAATTCCAGACAGTCTATCATTTCCCATCCGCTGTATAATCCGTAAAGGAAGCCGGAGCCATAACCGTCTCCGCCGCCAAAGCCTTTGCGGGCTTTTACCGGGAATGGTTTGATGCTATACTCCTGGCCGTCAGAGGTATATGCTGTGGAGCCTTGCATCCCATGCTTAATTACCACAATCTTTGCCCCGCAGCTATGCCAGTATGCTGCGCTTTCCTTATCCGTCATCCCTGGGCGAATGAGAAGCTCCGTCAAATCGAACTCCTCCCGTGAGCCCATAATTATGTCCGCTTCTTTAGCCACCATAGAGTAATAAATGGAAATTTCGTCTTTATTTTTCCAGTTATATTCCCTGTAATCAATATCAAATATGACCGGGGTATTGTTTTTTCTTGCCAGCAGCACCGCCTTTATGGCCGCCTCCCTGGAAGGGCTTTCCGCCAAAGATGTGCCGGATATGAGAAGGGCTTTCGTATTTTTTATGTAATCCTCATCAATATCGTCCACATGAAGCTGCAAGTCCGCAATACAATTACGGTACATCAGGATATTGCTTTCTTTTGGGGAAAGCATTTCCGTAAAAGTAAGCCCCAGCTTCTGCCCTCCGGTACACCTTGTAATGTGGGATGTGTCGATTCCCTGCCTGTTAAAATAATCCACTACAAAATCCCCGAACTGGTCATCGGAGACTTTTCCCAAAAAACCCGCCTTCAATCCATGCCTTGTAACGCCTACTGCTATATTGGCCGGCGAACCGCCCACATATTTTTCAAACATGTGCACCTCTTTTAACGGCTTAAATTCTTCCTTCACCTGGTCATTATAAGCCGGGTTAAAATCGATGGCCACCCGGCCCAGCAGGACGATATCCATAGGTCTGGATTCGTCAAAATCAATATACTTCATGTTCTCCTCATTTCTGCGTAGTCCTTTATGGCCCGCCTTTACCGAACCGTTACGCATAGCCAAGTTTGTGCCTTCACAGCTTTGCACGGAAAAATCATACTGGAGTTTTTTATTCCCAGGTTAGTTTGTGTGCTTTTGCGTGCTTATTTAATTATATTTATGTATTAAACATAGCACACATACATATATTTTGCAATAAATCCGCCGTATTTTTAAATTTTCTATGCTTTTCACAAAAATTGATTATTTGATTTGTGTATTTTGTTATATTATATGTTTATTGCACGCAAAAGCACGCAATTATATATTCCATAAACTAAATGCCCATTTATCTTTGAAGCTCTAACTACATTCGATATTTTGAGAAAAAATCAATTAATTTATATTGAAAACATTATTAATTGGTGATACTATATTACTATTCAGTTTATTAATGAGATTTTTTCTCAAAGGAGATTATGTCATGTTATGTCAATTTTCATTTGGTAACTATAAGGCATTTAAAAACGAAGCTGTATTAGATTTTATTGCAGAACCTATTAAAGAGCACAAAAAAAGCTTAATCATTGATAGTATAGATAACGAAAAATTCATTCCCATTATATCCATTTATGGTCCAAATGGGGGCGGAAAGTCCACTGTACTTGAAGCGCTAAATTTTCTCAGGCTATATATTCTGCAAACAATCATTCTTGTCAAATTGCAGGATGACAATGACAAATACGGTCCTTTAATTGCTAATTTTTCAAAAGAATCATCAAGGGAAAGATATCATAAGTTTGAGCCGGAATGTAAAAACCAGCCCACTCATTTTGATATTATGTTCAGGGCAGACGGAACACAATTCAAATACCAGCTTTCCCTGCTGCAAAATAAAATAATGGAGGAGAACTTATATTCCCAAACTGTAGGGGAAGAATCCATTTCGCTTATATTTGAACGTTCGGAAAAGGAATGTATATTAGGAGAAGCCGTGGATGACATTGCCGTTGAAAGAGTTAGCAACACTATGCCACTTATTTCTCACATTGCTATTAATTATGATGTCGAATTAATTGACAAAGCCATTCATTGGTTTCTAAATATTGACTCAATCAATTATGATGACCCTAAAAAAGAGCATTATATTCGAATACCAAAAAGCAATTCAGAAAAGCAAAAAATGTTTGAAATGTTGTGTGCTATGGATATTCAAATTAAGGATATCCGTATTGAAAAGGATTTGGATGGCAACATCAAGAATATATATATGAAACACTTACTTGAAAACGGAAAAATTTATGAAATACCATTTTCCGAAGAATCCAGTGGAACAAGGAAGCTGTTCAGCTTTTTAGCAAACTGTATATCATGCCTGGATAAAGGAAGCCTGATTATTGCCGATGAGTTAGACGCAAAATTGCACCCCAAATTACTCCAGTTCATTATTGAGTTATTTACAAATCCAGATTCTAACAAAAAAGGGGCCCAGCTACTTATCACTTCTCATGATATAGCTACCATGACCCCTAAAGTGTTCCGGAGGGATGAAATTTGGCTCTGCGCAAGAAACCCATTAGGCGCATCGAAGCTTTACTCCCTCATTTCATTCAGGAAGGAAAATGGCTTACAGCCAAGAAATGATGAGGTATATGGAAAAAGATATCTGGCAGGATATTACGGTGCCGACCCATATATCCAGAATGTATTAGATTGGAGCATTGAAAATGAGCCTTAAACCGATAAAATTCAGTGAAACAAAGCGAAGCCAAAAAGAGCTAAAGAGCAAAATGCAAAAAAAGGCTAAACCTTTATTGGATTTTCTGCCTCCATACACTTACATTGTCAGCGAGGGAACCAAAACAGAGCCTAACTACATCATAGGCATGACTGATAAAATTAATGCAAAATATTATGATTTGTCATCCGGAAAGCGAATTATTGTACATGGCACTGGAAAAAGTACAAAAAATTTACTTCAATATGCCAGGAAACAGGTAGAAATAGATTTTCCCCAAGCTACTGTAGTCTGGCTGATGTATGATAAAGATGATTTCCCTCTGGACAATTTTGACAATACACAACATAGTGCTCTAACCAAAAAAGATAAGCGAAAGTATAAGGTTGCATGGTCTAATGAATGTATAGAGTTATGGTTTCTCCTACATTTTCAAGATTTAACATCTAATGTGGGGCGGGAAAAATATCGTCATCTTTTGCGAAAATACTGTGGATATGAAAAAAATATGCCAAATATATATGATATATTGCATGACAAAACAAATAAAGCTTTGGCACGTGCAAAACAACAATATGAATCCTACGGAGATATTGCCCCGTCTAAAATGTGTCCAGCCACACGGGTCTACCAGTTAGTCGAAGAACTCATAAAATATTTGTGAAAAAAGGAATCCAAGAACAGCCTTCTTTACTGTTTCAGGATTCCTTTTCACATTTCTATTCCTTCTGCCCACTCTATAATTTCTTAATCCGTTCGATTGCCTCCACCGTATTCTCGTAGCTGCCAAAGGCAGTGAGCCGGAAGTATGTCTCACCGCTTGGCCCGAAACCGGAGCCTGGCGTACCTACCACATTGGCGTTCTCCAAAAGATAGTCAAAGAATTCCCAACTGCTCATGCCATTAGGAGCCTTCAGCCAGATATAAGGCGCATTTACGCCGCCGGAAACCGTATATCCCGCATCCTTTAACCCGTTCAGAATATATTTGGCATTATTCATATAGTATGCCACCTGTTGTTTCAACTGCGCTTTCCCGGCTTCCGAATAAACCGCTTCCCCGGCCCGCTGTACGATATATGGCGCCCCGTTATATTTTGTGCCATGGCGTCTTGCCCACAAGGAATGCAGAGCTACATCCCCGCACTTCAGTTCCTTCGGAATCACTGTAAAGCCAAGGCGCACTCCCGTAAAGCCCGCATTCTTGGAGAAGGAATGCAGTTCTATCGCACATGTCCTCGCCCCTTCGCATTCATAAATGCTGTGGGGTACATCCTCCTGGGAAATATATGCTTCGTAGGCCGCATCATAAATAATCACCGCCCCTACCTTATTTGCATAATCCACCCATTCCTGAAGCTGGGCTTTGGTTACCGTAGAACCGGTAGGGTTATTGGGGAAGCAAAGGTATATGATATCCGGCGCGTCCTTGGGCAGTTCTGGTGCAAAATTATTTTCTGCCAGGCATGGCATATAAATCACATCGCTCCATATCTCTTTCGATGCATTGTAAGTCCCAGTTCTTCCTGCCATGACATTGGTATCCACATAAACCGGGTACACCGGGTCACAGACAGCAATTTTATTATCCGTGCTGAATATTTCCTGGATATTGCCGGAATCGCATTTCGCCCCATCGGAAACAAAAATTTCATCCGCCGAAATGTCGCACCCTCTGGCCTGATAATCGTTCTGTGCAATAGTATTCCGTAAAAATTCATAGCCCAAGTCGGGGGCATATCCATGAAAAGTTTCCGCCTTCCCCATCTCATCCACAGCGCTATGCAGCGCATCGATAATGGCCGGGGCTAAAGGCTGTGTCACATCGCCGATGCCCAGCCGGATGATTTTTTTCTCCGGGTTGGCCTGTGCATAAGCGTTTACTTTCTTTCCAATCGTAGAAAAAAGATAGCTTCCGGGTAATTTCAAATAGTTGTCATTAATTTTAAACATTTTTCTCTCCATTCCTGCGCAGTTTTTATATTCAAAGCCTTCCCGCACTCCGCAGCCGAAGCCCAAACGGGAATTTCAGATATAGAGCACTCGGTTTATCAAGTTTGCGCCTGCTGCGCCCACGCAAACTTGGGGAACTGTTTAAAGTGTCAATTCTATCGTTCCTTCAAAAACAGTTTCCGCAGGGCCTGTCATATAAACCAGATTTTCCTCCCTGTTCCAGCGTATGTTTAATTCGCCACCTAACAGTTTAACAGTTACTTCCTCTTCCGTCAAACCATTTAAGATGCCAGCCACCACCGTTGCACATGCGCCGGTTCCGCAAGCCAAGGTTTCCCCCGTTCCCCTCTCCCATACCCGCATCTGTACCGTATGCCTGTCAAGCACTTTCACGAACTCCGTATTCACCCGTTTCGGAAACCGCATATGGTTCTCAAAATGCGGCCCTACCTTTTCTATGGCAAACCGGCTCAAATCCTCCTGCCCTTCCATAAAAACTACCGCATGGGGATTCCCCATGGATACACATGTCATTTTATACTCTTTCCCCTCTACTTCAATCCTCTCCGCTATAGCCTTCTCCTGCCCGGAAATCACCGGAATATCCTCCGCCTTCAATACCGGGGCGCCCATATTCACCTTTACCTTCACCACTTTGCCGTCCTGCACCGTAAGCTCCAGTATTTTCACTTTCCCGCAGCTTACAATCCGAATAGTATTCTTATCCGTCAGCCCTTTATCATACACATATTTAGCCACGCACCGGATACCATTCCCACACATTTCCCCTCTGGAACCGTCCGCATTATACATTTCCATCTCAAAGTCCGCCTGCTGCCCTGCAGCGCCGCCATTTAAAGGATGGATAAAAATAACACCGTCTCCGCCTATGCCAAAATGCCTGTCACTCAGCCTGCGCACCGCTTCCGGCTTTTTATCCTCTTCTATCTTTACTTCTGCGCCATTTACGTAAATATAATCATTTCCGCATCCATGCATTTTGGTAAATGCTATCTTCATATATGGCCCTCCTTCCCCTGTCCGATATAATATCCCCATATCTAACAGATGATTTCAGTATACTACATTCCGGGAAAGATGAAAATAAAAACTTTCGCCCCTGCAGGCGAAACGCCGCTTACAGACACGAAAATCAATTTTCATGGGCGGCGCAGCGGGCAGGCCATCGCTGCGCCATCCATGGACTTTGCTTACCGGACCTCTCATTCACACTTCCAGCTAAGTACTATCTTAAATAAATCCCCATCCACCACTACTTCCATCTTCCCCCCCTGAATCTCGGTAAAGCTTTTCGCGATGGCAAGGCCAAGACCGCTGCCTTCTGTATTTCGTGAACTGTCTCCCCGCACGAAACGTTCTGTAAGTTCCTCAGGGATAACTTGAAGCTCTACTGCGGACATATTCCTAAGGCTGATGATAACCATTCCATCCCTTTTCTCCACATCCACATAGACCCTGGTTCCAATCATGGCGTATTTTATAATGTTGGAATACAGGTTCTCGAAGATACGGTAGGTTTTCTCGCTGTCCAGCTTCAATATCACCTTTCCTTCCGGCATACGGAAACGGACAATCAGATTGGCCTCCTCCACTTTCTCTTCATATTCCAAATATACCTGCCGTATCAGGTTTACAATGTCCACATCAACCAAATTTACCGTTACATTCCTGCTATTCGCTTTGCTCACTTCAAATAAATCTTCTATCAGCCGTTTCAGCCGCAGAGATTTCTTTTCCAGTACACCAATATATTCTTTTCTCTGCTCTTCCGTAATCCCGTCTTCCTTCAATAGGTCAATATAAGTGGTAATAGCCGTCAGCGGAGTCTTTAAGTCATGGGAAACGTTTGTGATAAGCTCCGCTTTCATTCTCTGGCTTTTTACCTCTTCGTCCACTGCCTTGCGGAATCCTTCCTGGATTTTATAAAGGGCTTCTTTGTAGGATTCAAATACCCCGAAATCCTCATCAAATGTTGTATTCAAATTGCCCTCCGCAATGGCTCCTGTAGCATTCAATAGCTTTTTATATTGTTCTTGCAGTTTTCTGATATATTTTTTTAACAGCACATAGAGAGCCACGGAATAAATGACAAGTATAAACCATCCAAAAAACCATGCACTGCATATAATGCCAAGTATAATAAAATTTATCAGCACTGTTTTATGGAGGGTATACTTTATGTCTTCCCCCAAATCCACATGCAGCAGTTCGTCTTTAAACCCACGCCAAAGCTTTCTCGCCTTCCGGCAGAATCTATCCCCTATCCGCACGCAGAGGCTTCTTTCTTTTAAATATCCTTTTATGCCCATGGACGGAATTTCTCCCAATGTATTTACCGCATAAACCCAGCCCCCGAAGAGAAGGAAAAGGCAGATAAAATTCACAGCCCCTGTCAGGAAAGGAAAGCTCTCCACTGACAGGAAAAACAAATAGTTGTTCCATACAGCATCAAAATATCCCTTGTTCGTTCTAAGCACCAGCTCGATAACCGTCTGCTGGAATGCCCCACCAATGATAACCGCTAAAAAAATAGTGGCTTCCAAAGGGATTCTTACTATTTTCCCATAATGTATGGTATGCCTTTTATCCAGCATCAGCAAAACCGAAACCACTGTCAGTATTCCCAGCATCATCCAGTAAAAATCACCTGCTCCTGCGCGGAAGTAAGAATACCATTCATCCCAGCTAGAATAAAACGGGTTTTCCCCTCCTGCCAGAACGCTTTTCTGCTCCTGGGTCAATGCATAGATGAAAGTAGTATTTTTCGGCGCCTTAATGGAACAGCTAACTTTTACCGCTTTCCCATTTAAGTTGCTAACACCGTAGTATTCCTTTTCCCTCGCGTAAGGATTGACCTCATTTCCATACCCCAATACCGGTTCTAGCTGCCCGTTTCTCATCACAGCCTGTACATTTTTAAGGAGGTCATCCGAGTTTTTCCCCTTCACCGCCACCCGGTCGGAATTCCCAATCCCATTATAAGTCACCATCACATAGTAAACATATGGCAATTCCTCCTTTTCGCCCTCCATTCCTTTCTTCCACAATGCTTCAATCTTTCTGCCGGTATTTTTTATAAACTGTCCGCTTTCTTCATCAATGACACAGTAATCTACATTTTGGGCAATATCATTCCTGAATCCATTTTCCCATGTATTGAGGGTACTAGTCATCTGATTCCGCATTTCTTCCGACAGTCCATCGATATCTTCATACAAATTTCCGCTTTCGTAAAAAGCGTCCATATTGATATCCATTACCCACTCTTCCTCTGTATCCAGGTACAAATCTACATAACTGTAATTTATCCCGTCTACTTTTTCTGATATTTCTTTATATAATACATAGTTGCCCCTCTGGAGGCTCTCCAGAAAAGCATCATTTGACAAACTGTCTTTATAATATTTATCCGCTTTATTTTCAAAAGTCGGATACAACGCCATATAGCCGGCACAGGACAGCACAATTGCCATTATTAAAATAAAAAGTTTGAATTTATTACTGTTTTTCAATTTTATATCCAACACCCCACACCACCTTTAAATATTTCGGTTCTTTCGGATTAATTTCTATTTTCTCTCTTATTTTCCGGATATGGACCATGATAGTATCCGTATTCACGGCCTGCTCATTCCAGACCCTTTCATAAATCTCATCCGCACTGAACACTCTACCCGGATTCCTCATCAACAGAAGAAGGATTTTAAATTCCAAAGGGGTCATTTTAACCGGTTTCCCATCCACGCTGACTTCCACCGTCTCTTCATTCAACTCCAGACCCCCAATGATGTGTACTTTATCATTTTCTTTTGCGCCTTCTACCGCCTGGAGATATTTGCCGTATCTACGCAGATGGGAATTTACCCGCGCCAGCAGCTCCATTGTGGTAAAAGGCTTTGTCACATAATCGTCGGCTCCCATATTCAACCCCATAATCTTATCCACTTCTTCCGACTTTGCCGAAAGCATGATAACAGGGAAATCATACCCCTTTTCCCTCATCTTCATCATCATGGTAATCCCATCCATCCGGGGCATCATAATGTCCACAATGGCAAGATGTATCTCTTCCTGCTCCATCGCCTTAAGACCCTCTATCCCATCTGCAGCCTGGGATACGGCATACCCCTGGTTTTTCAGGTAAATTTCAATCCCATCCCTGATGTCCTTATCATCCTCGACAATTAATATATGATATCCTTCCATTGCAACTGCTCCTTTCTCTCCCTGGGTTTCCATGGAATCCATCCTTTGGATAAACTTCCGTCTTCCCCTATGCTATCTGCTGTTGAAAGTATATCATATTTTAAGAAAGTAAAATATCCATTATCTTCCTCCGATATAGTTCCTTGTTTCTGATTACATGTTATATTGTAAATGGGAAAACTAAATAAGATGTGCTTTTAAAAATAAAGAAATTCTTAAGAAAGGGGGATGAATTTAGAAAAACAATAAATCAATTTTCAGAAGCCCCATTCCAGAACTCCTGAAAATTGATTTTATCTAACCATTTTCTATTATACCACAACTGTTGTCAGCTTTTTTCCTTCAATATAAACTTCTTTAACAATGACAACACTTCATCCAGATTTATCGGCTTAGCAGTATGGGCATTCATGCCGCTGTCCAAACACTTCTGGATATCTTCCGAAAAAGCATCCGCTGTCATGGCAATAATAGGAATATCCTGTGCATTGGGATGGTTTAACAGCCTTATCTCCCTGGTTGCTTCATATCCGTTCATAATCGGCATACGCACGTCCATCAGTATAGCATCATAGTAGCCAGGGTTCGATGACTGGAATTTCTCCACGCACATTTTTCCGTTTTCGGCCCATTCCAGCTTCATACCTACATCGGAGAGTAATTCCTCCAATATTTCCCAGTTCAAATCGTTATCCTCTGCAACCAATATATGGCGTCCGCATAAATCCAGGTTCTTATCCTGTTCATTTTGCTCCTCTTCTACACCCATATATTTCTTCAGCCCGTAAAACAAGGTCGACTTAAACAGCGGTTTCGCGATAAAGCCATCAATACCAGCATTCCTGGCCTCCACTTCAAAATCGCTCCAATCATAGGCCGAAATCAATATAATCGGCATTTCAGCACCTATAATCTGCCGTATCTTTTTCGCAATAAAAATACCATCCATACCGGGAAGCTTCCAATCCAGCAGCACAATCTGATAATCATCCCGCATTTGATGATGCTTTGTCACCATCTCAATGGCATTCTCCCCACTCAATGTCCAGTCCGCCTGTATACCGATGGAATCCAGCGCATCCACTGCTGTACGGCATAAAACCTCGTCATCATCCACCACCAGCATTTTCCATGCCGGCAGCACCATGTCTTCTTCCTGCTCCGCCGCTTTCTCCATATCCAAAATCAAATGGAATTCCGTTCCTTTATTCGGTTCGCTATCCACCGTTATGCTGCCCTGCATCACATCCACAATATATTTTGTGATTGCCATGCCGAGCCCGGCTCCCTCTGTTTTCTGCACACGTTTACTGTCTGCCCTTGAATAGGAATCAAAAATATGTTCCAGGAAATCCGGAGCCATACCGATCCCATTATCCTTTACCATAACATGCGTCCTGACAAATGCACTGCCTTTTTCCAGCGGGGCTGCCTCCTGGAAAAGCGATAATTGTATTGTACCGCCCTCCTGCGTGTATTTCACCGCGTTAGATAAGAGATTCAATAATACCTGGTTCAGACGTACACTATCGCAATATACATCTTCTACCATAATATTATCAATATGTACGTTAAAATGCTGCCCTTTACCCTTCACCTGCGTCTGCACAATGCTGACAATCCCTTCTACCACTTCCCTTAAAGAAATGCGTTCTGCCGTCAGCGTCATTTTGCCGCTTTCAATCTTGGACATATCCAGCACATCGTTAATCAGCCCGAGCAAATGTTTGCCGGACAGGGCTATCTTCTTCAGACAATTCCTCACCTGCTCTTTGTCATCAATATGCGTTGTTGCAATCGCTGTCATCCCTACAATGGCATTCATCGGGGTACGGATATCATGGCTCATATTGGAAAGGAATTCGCTCTTAGCCCTTGTTGCCTGCAAGGCTTCCTGACGCGCTTCCTCCAAGTCTTCCAGTTGTTGGCATGTCATTTTATAATATATATAAAATATCAGCAGCAACACAAGAAGAATCACCGCACAGACCGATATTGTGGCAACCGTCCGGTCTCCGTTTAATTTATTCACTGTTTCATTCAATATCCCAAAAGGCAGTATTGTAATCAAATGCCATTCCGAATAAGGAAGGCTCGTACAGTATATCTGCTGCCTGCTCCCATCAAAATCAGGTATCGCCGAAAAATTTTCCCCTTTTTTCATCGCCTCGGAAAGAGCCTTGACATACTCATCTATTTTTTTCCGGTCATCGTTCTCATATCTGCCATAAAGGCTACTGAAATAATCCTCATATTCATCATTCATATTGCTCACAATAAAACTGCCATCCTGCCTGATAATATGGGAATACATCAATGCATTCTCTTCCTCCGTTTCCAGCATTGTACTGATATACTCGATAGGAAGAGCCATGACTATGGCCATACTTCTCTCCCCGCTCCTCATCTTATAATCCGCACTGATGCCGAACAACACAATTTCGTTTCCAGATAAATCCCTTCCAACCGCAATTTTCTTTTCTTTATTCTTCAATGACTGGTAAAAAGGCTCTGGGTCATCAAGGCTAATCTGCTCCCCATAAATCATTTCCAACTGCCCACTCTCCGAGCAAAGTGCAAGATAATTAAAATTTCTAATCTGAACCCTGTAAACCAGCTCCTCATATATTTCTTCCACATCATCCGTATCATTACTATGCTCTCCATCGGAAACTACTTCTACTACTGCCTCCGCCTGTTCCAGCTTTAAATCCATAATTGTACGGAAATGTGCGGTAATCTGCTCATTCATGCCTGTCATATACAGGTTGCCCACTTCATCAATAGCATCCTTGCTCACTTGGCTCATATAATATCCTAAGCATAAAAATGCCGCTGCGCTAACAATTAGAAGAATGGTAAAGCTTCCAATTAAAAAACGTGTTGTATGGCTTCTATTCTTAGTCATATCATGGATACCCATGTGTATTTTTCCTCCTTAGGTCTTTCGCCTTACGGCTATTATTAATAAATACTTTTCTATTTCCAAGCAACCGTATGTGCTGCCTCTTCATTCTTTATAAGAATATAGGCTAACCTGTTAGCCTTTCCCATATTGCCCTTCGATATTACAATTATATCAGTTTTTTTCATAAAAACAACTCCCTTTTCAAAGGATGCACATGAATACCTTATTTTTACACATACTTTTATGGCCAGCCGGCCATTTTCCTGCTAGCTGCCCACAAATTTACCCAATCGATATTTATCCATTACTTCGTATCCTACTGCATGGATTCCCCTCCCGGGGCTAACATTGTTTCCGCTACATCCACCACTTCCGGCGCACCGCTTGGCGCCTGTGCATTCTCCGCCGCTTCCTGCGGGTCCTGGTACTCTTTCTCTTCTTTATCCCCCCAAAGCGTATCGTATTTTTCTCTCTTTTGACGCCGAATCATAGCACCTATATTTTTGGCAGTCTGATATATTTCATTACTGAATTCCATCAATTTCTTTTCGTCCGATGCAGGAACAATTGCCCCTTTCATAATACGCCGTGCCACTTCCATGATTTTCCCCATATCCGCAGCATATTCTTCCATAGCATCCGCCTGCTGCTCCGCTACCGCATTGTTCCAATATGCACAATATTTTTCCGACAATTGTTCCAAATATTTCTCATACTCGCTCTGCTTTTCGTCCAACGAATCCAATGTCAGCTCTAAAGCTGCCGCTTCCGATTCAAACTGCTCCTTATTCTCAGGGGATTTTTCCATCTTAGAACGGATATCCTTCAGCCTCTTCGATACGGCTGCCCTCTGCTCCCTGTACTCACTCACTTGCCTTCTATAAATATGCTGTGCCTCACCAACTTTCATTCAAGTTACCCCCTTCCCTTTATCACTTATCCGGCCACCTTCCCCATACCTTCCTGTAAACAACTACTATATCAATCCAATATATCATTAATATCGTCCAAATTCCATAAAAAATAAATAAATATACCTAAAAATTCATTCGATGAATTTCAGGTATATTTATCTTTTTATTTCATCATAGACAGCACCATCCGTGCCGTTTCCTCCAATTTTGTTCCGCTGTCCATACTGCACTTCTGTATATATCTGTATGCCTCCTCTTCCGTCATATGATTCCTGTCCATCAGTAAATATTTGGCTTCATGAATCAGCCGGATTTCCTCGCCACTGCGTTCCCTTGGCGCCCCCCTCATCCGCCTATGCCGCCTTTGAATTGTCTGCAGCAGCATATCCACCGTATTTACCAAATCCAGGACTTTAACCGGCATAGACAGGCAAATGACATCGTTGTCCATGCATTCCGCAAGTATATGTTGGGATGCCATAAGCAGCATTTCAAACTCCGGAGGCAGACAGCCGTAAAGCTCCTGATAAATCATATCTGGCAGGCGGTAACCGCAGATAACGATGCCCTTGCCATAACTGTCTGCCAAACCTATGGCCTGTGCCCCTGTTGTACAGACATCTGACACGGAAAACCCGTTTCTTACCAGAAGGTTTTTTATATTTTTGGCATCCTCCACTTTCGGAAACGCCACAATAATACCAGCCATTTACCCACCCCCCTTTTCGGCAATAACCAGATTCCCTTTGAGCCGCAAACTCCCTAATTCCATTGTTTTAGCCGCCCTAACAGACCATTTCTATGGCAATTTTAAAACTTGTTTAGATATGCCCCTATTTCCCATTGGGTTACTTGGGAACGGTATTCCGCCCATTCCGCTTTTTTCGCCTCAATATATTTATCGCTCACATGCTTTCCAAGAACCGATTGGATAAATCTGTCTTTTTCCAATTCGTATACCGCCTCAATTAGTGTTTCGGGAATTGCTTCGATTCCCGCTTCTTCCCGTTCATCCTTCGTCATTGCAAAAATGTTGCAATCTACGCTCTTAGGCGGTTCTATCCGATTGGCAATACCATCCAGCCCAGCCCTTAAACATACCGCCAATGCCAAGTATGGATTGGCCGACGGGTCCGGGCATCTCAATTCTATTCTCGTCCCCTCCCCCCTGGTAGCCGGAATCCTGATTAGCGGACTCCGGTTCGTCGCACTCCATGCAATATAAACCGGAGCCTCAAATCCGGGCACAAGTCTCTTATAAGAATTAACTAACGGGTTTGTAATCGCCGCCATCCCTTTCATATGCTTTATAATACCACCGATAAAATAATATGCTTCTTTGCTCAGCCCCAATTCATCGGAAGAGTCCGCAAATATATTTTTCCCATCTTTTGACAGAGACATATTGATATGCATCCCTGAACCGTTTATGCCGGATTTCGGTTTTGGCATAAATGTAGCATGAAGCCCGTGGCGTTTCGCAATCGTCTTTACCGCCAGCTTAAATGTCATAATATTATCTGCGGTGGCAAGAGCCTCATCATATTTAAAGTCTATTTCATGCTGTGCAGGTGCCACCTCATGGTGGGATGCTTCTATAATAAATCCCATATCTTCCAAAGTAAGCACCATATCACGCCTTGCGTTCTCCCCAAAATCCACCGGTCCCAAATCGAAGTATCCCGCCTGTTCATGGGTAATCGTAGTAGGAAGTGCATTTTCATCCGTATGAAACAGGAAAAATTCGCACTCCGGGCCAACCTCGAAGTGGTAGCCCATATTTTCCGCTTCCCTTATGGCACATTTCAGTATATATCTGGGGTCTCCCTCGAAAGGATTCCCGTTCGGCCGGTAAACATCGCAGATAAGCCTTGCCACCTTTCCCCTCTGGGGTCTCCATGGGAAAATCTGCAATGTGTTAAAATCCGGGTAAAGATACATATCCGATTCCTCAATCCTCACAAACCCTTCTATAGAAGAGCCGTCAAACATACACTTATTGTCCAATGCCTTCTCCAGTTGGCTGGATGTAATCGCCACATTTTTCAGATTCCCGAATATGTCTGTAAACTGCAGCCGGATGAATTCCACATCCTCCTCCCTTACTATATTTACAATATCTTCCCTCGTATAATTTCTTTTCATTTCTACCCCATTTCTGCGCAACTTTTTGCGCCAAAATATATTTTTAGTTTTACATCATCGAGTAGGGGAATAATTTTCCCCTACTCGCCGCGCCCCCCGTGTGCCGCTTAGCGGCTTGTTTCCTCTCCACGGGACTGCGCATGAAAAAGAATGCTTCGCATTCTTTCCTGGCGACTTACAACGCTATGGCATAATTTCCTATAATAAAAAAAGACGTTCTTCTTCATAAGAACGCCTTTGTCCTATACTATAATAGCAAGGCGCAGAGGAATTTGTCAATACTAATTTAGCGAAAATACTAATTTCAGCAATTTCACTTATGAAATGGTCCATGCCCGTTGCTTCTGACCCGTCCACATCCCTTAAACTTTTTTTTCGCCCCCATGTTCCCATAGTCATAAAAACCCCCATCCATTAATATGATAGTAAAAAGAAAACAGGCGGGAATATTGCTATGAGTTCCAAAACCAAAATTGTTGTGCTTCACCTAAAAGAATTAATATATACCGGCATCTTTGCCGTTCTTGGGCTCCTCTTTATTATACTTTTAATCATTATGTTCCTCCCCAAGAATAAGGATAAAGACTCCAGTACCATACAGCCGGCGAACTCTTATATGCCCGGCGTCTATACGACTTCTCTTGTGCTGAATGATAATGTAGTGGATATCGAAGTGACGGTAGATGAAGCAAATATAAACAGCATCCGTATCGTAAATTTAGACGAAGCGGTAGCTGCCATGTACCCCCTCATCGAGCCGGCTTTTGAAGACCTGGCATCGCAGATATGCGAAAATCAGTCCTTGGACGGCATTACCTATTCGGACGATAACAAATATACTTCTATGGTGCTTTTGGATGCGATTAAATCCTCCCTTCAAAAAGCAGAGGACGCTGCTATAGCCAATTCGGCTGCTGGTGAAGAAAAAAAGTAAGGGCAGCAATATCATCTGCCCTTTACTTCCTCCAAAACGCCATAGTTTACCTTTCTACCTCATGCTATTTCAGGCGAATCTTGGAATTTCCCAGGCTCTGCTTTTCCGCCTTGGAAATTCTTTTCGTCTTTTATATCCACTTTCCTCCCACTTTTTACCTGTCCTCAAATTTCTATTTCTCCAACTCCTCCAGCCAAATGCGCCCACAAGCATCCGATGGCATACGCAAATCCCCCCTGGGCGACAGGGCAACGCTTCCCACCTTCGGCCCGTCCGGCAGGCAGGAGCGCTTAAACTGCTGGGCAAAAAACCTTCTGTAGAAAGTTTTTAACCACTTCAAAATCACTTTCTTCTCATACTGCCCGGCAAAAGACATACAGGCAATTCGGTATATTTTGTCCGGCTCGAACCCGCACCGGAGCATGTAATAAAGGAAAAAGTCATGGAGCTCATAAGGCCCTACCAAGTCTTCCGTTTTCTGGGCAATGACCCCGTCCACCGGCGGCAATAGTTCTGGGCTGACCGGCGTATCCAGTACGTCTAGCAGCACCGCTTTTAGCTCTTCATTCCCACAGGTATTCGCATAATACTGCACCAAATGCCTGACCAATGTCTTAGGCACACCTGCATTCACCCCGTACATGGACATATGGTCTCCATTATAAGTAGCCCATCCCAGCGCCAGTTCCGACATGTCTCCTGTGCCGATGACCAATGCATTTTCCTGATTAGCTACATCCATCAGAACCTGAGTCCTTTCCCTGGCCTGGCTGTTCTCATAAGTCACATCATGATTATCCATGTCCTGCCCTATTTCCTCAAAGTGAAGGGCTACCGCTTCTTTAACGGGAATCTCCCTCAACTCCGTCCCCAATACACGAGCCAGCTTGCAGGCATTATCATAAGTCCTGTCTGTTGTTCCAAAACAGGGCATAGTCACCGAAACAATATTCTTCCTTTCAAGGGAAAGCATATCGAAGGTTCTGGCCGCCACGAGCAGCGCCAATGTGGAATCCAACCCGCCGGAAATCCCTATTACCGCTTTTTTGCACCCCGTATGTTCATAACGCTTTTTCATCCCGCAGGACTGGATGGACAGAATTTCATCACACCTCTTATTCCTCTTCTCCTTATCCTCCGGCACAAAAGGCAGACAGCCGTATGTCCGGGTAATTTCTGTTTTTTCTTTTT
The DNA here is from genome assembly GCA_009911195.1 of Lachnospiraceae bacterium. Taxonomy (GTDB): domain Bacteria; phylum Bacillota; class Clostridia; order Lachnospirales; family Lachnospiraceae; genus Kineothrix. Next base: position 99,294 of record QXWV01000002.1, read on the forward strand.
TCATCGGGATTTTTACTGTACGGTACATTCCATCGGCTTCCTGGCGGTAAGTACCCATTCTCCGCCTTTCATGACAGATTCTTCCAATATCGATATCCCCATAGATTGTCTGGTTTGCAAATCTTCTGGACTGAGAAAGCACCGTACCGTTTTCCGCAATAATATTATGGCCTCCAAATACCAAATCCTGGGAGGATTCCCCCTCACCGGCACTGGTATATACATAACCGGCAATATTTCTGCCGCTGGAAGACTTTACCAGCAGCTCCCGGTATTCGTCTTTTCCCACCGTTTCATCCGATGCGGAAAGGTTCACGATTACTGTTGCCCCCGCCTTGGCATGGGAATTGGCCGGTGAATCCGCCACCCAAATATCCTCGCAGATTTCACATCCCACTTTTAAACCTCTTACCGCTTCTATTTCAAATAGAAGATTCGTTCCGAAAAGTACCCTTTGCTCTTCTTCTTGGCATTTCAGAACATATTCCACCGGCTCTCTGTTCCCTTCCTCAAAATGCCTGCTTTCATAAAATTCCGCATAAGCCGGAATATTTGCCTTGGGGATAAGCCCCCGGACTTCCCCCCGGTATAGTGCAGCCGCCACATTATACAGTTTATTTTCGCGCACCAGGGGCAGCCCTACAAAAATGAGCGCATCAATTTCCCGTGTCCGTCCGGCTATCTTAAAAAGCCCCTCCTGTGCCTTCCGAAGAAGCAGCCCCTGTAAAAATAAATCCCCGCAAGTATATCCTGTGATGCATAATTCCGGACAGACAATAAGCTTCGCTCCGGCGGTTGCCGCCTCTTCTATCCCCAGTATAATCTGCTCCGAATTATACACCGTATCCGCCACTTTTATCCGCGGCGTCACCGCCGCTGCCTTTACAAATCCATGCTCCATGCCCGTATCCATACCTTTCTTACCGTCTAAAAGCATCTCCTTCACACTAACTGCTTTAACTCATCCACTGAAAAGATGTATTTCTTATTGCAGAAATGGCAGCCCACTTCAATATCCTTCCCTTCCGCTATCATTTCTTCAATATCCTTCTTTCCAATGCTGGCAACCGCCCTTTCCACCCTCTGTTTGGAACATCCGCAGCGGTATCCGGCCTCCACCTTGTCCACCACTTGCATAGAAAGCCCATCCAAAAGCATTTCCAACATTTTTTCCGGGGAATGCCCTTCCTCCAAAACCGAAGTTACCGACCGGAACTTCTGTAGATTTTCTTCCAGCCGCACCACTGCCGCTTCTTCAGCAAAAGGCATAAGCTGTATAATAAATCCACCGGCCTGCTTTACCGTATTATCCCCTTCCATCAGCACTCCCAGCCCTACCGAAGAGGGCACCTGCTCCGAAACCGCAAAATAATACGTTAAGTCCTCCGCAATCTCCCCCGTTTGTAGCATAGTCTGCCCCACATAAGGCTCTTTTAATCCCATGTCCTTTATCACCCGCAAGCTTCCGCTGCCCACAGCCCTTCCTACATCCAGCTTGCCCTGGGGGCTGGCGGGCAATATAACCTGGGGCACATTTGCATACCCTTTTACATACCCCTGGGAGTCTGCCGTCACCGTCATCCCGCCCATCGGCCCATCCCCCATCACTTGAAGGGTGAGCAAGTCTTCCTCCCCCTTCATCATTGCCCCCATCATTGCCCCGGCAGTCAAAAGCCGCCCTAATGCCGCACTGGCCACCGGGCTGGTATTATGAATCTCCCTCATCTCCTCTACAAGCCCTCTGGTAGTGGCGGCGAAAGCCCGTATCTGCGCCTCCGCTGCCGTAGCCCGTACAATATAATCCCCTTTTCGTTCTATCCCAGCCATCTGCCTTTTCCTCCACCTTTATGCTGCTATTTCTTTTTTCCGCGCTCCCGCGCCACCACATAGACCCGTTCGCTTTCTGCCGTCACTTCTCCGTGGGTATTTCCGTCCGCTGCCATAATGAATTCCAGCCCTGCTACCTCTACCATAGTCCGCATCTGCCCTAACGTATACCCCCTTTGATAATGGGTTTCCATAAAGCGCCGAAAACATCCTTCCGAACTTTCTTCCCCCGCCTTTTCCTCCTCCATCCTGGCAAAAATGGTCAAATCATATTCGTTTATTTGTTCATCGGCATTATAATAATTTTCCCAAATAAAGCTGCAATCTTCCCTGTTTTCTGCAATCGTGGCATCCCCGATTACCGTTTCATATTTATAAACCGTATTAAAATCAAAAATAAAAACTCCACCCGGATATAAATAATTGTTCACCAGCCGGAACGTCTCCACCACATCCTCTTCCTCCAGAAGATAATTCAGGGAGTCGCATACGCTCACTATAGCGCCTACACACCCGTACAGCTCCAGTTCCCGCATATCCTGCAGGAGGTACAGGATTTCCTTCCCCGAGCATTCTTTCTTCCTCTGGGCCACATTCAGCATTTCCTGGGAATTATCAATTCCAATCATATCATATCCTTTGTCCGCCAAAAGCTCCGTCAGCACTCCTGTTCCGCAGCCTAAGTCAACTACCACATTCCGCTCTGCCGATAGTGCCGCCAGATGCACCCTTTCTTCTTCCAGCGTAAGTCCCCCCTTTTGGAAAGCTTCCCCTTCCGGCAAAGTGGGGGCTTCTCCCTGCGGCACGCCGTACTCCTTCAATAAACCATCAATGTATTCCGCCCATTCTTCATAAGGCACATTATCCATAAAGATATCATACACATCCGCAAAATCCGTATATGCCTCCATTCTTATAAGCATGCTCCTTTCCAGGTCCGAATATTTTAAATGATTCCTCTCATTCCCCCAGCTTTAAAGCGATAATAAATCCTACCCCCAGCGCAACAACCCCTGTTATTATGGAAACCACCGTCACCGTTCCTATTCCGCCGATAACGAGAATAGCCACCGGCGAAGAAACAATCAGGCCGATAATTGCCCAATAGGCATAAAGGGGAAATTTCACAAAGATAATCTCTATCAGCTTGGCAATCGCAAAGATTCCCACAACAACACCGATGCCAAAAGGCATCAATACACCCACACCTGCGAGAATCCCATTGATATCAAAAGCAAGCGCTGCTTTAATAAAATTCGTAATGGTTTCTAAAATCGGATGATAATAGCCGAGCAGGAGCAGCATCATAGAACCGCTGACTCCGGGAATTACCATTGTTGCGGATGCCACAATACCCACACCAAAAAGTTTAATTACAGAAATCAAACTAAAGGACAAATCCGCAGCAGCCCCTTCCGTTTCCCCTACAAGGGCAAGCCCTGCCACAAGGGCGAAAAACAGGACACAGGCAATGATATGCCCCACCCTCACGGAATTTCCTTTTACCTTTTTCCAGACCGCCGGAAGACCGCCGATAATTAATCCTATAAACAACAGGTTCGTTTGAAACGGATAATTGGCAAATAAAAATTCAATGCCGAAAGGCACTACTACTACAGCGATGCCGATACCGATAAAAATGGGAATCAAAAACTGCAGGCTCTTTTTAAATTCCGAAAACAAATGGGTAATACAATGAATCAGTTTATCATAAATCCCCATAGATACCATCATAGTTCCTCCGCTGACTCCTGGAATTACATTTGCCAGCCCGATTACAATCCCTTTTAAAATATTTTTTACCATTTTTAATTAAGCTCCTTTTCTATTTCTATCATTTCCTTTAAATTTTTTATCAGCACATCCATTTGATTATCCGTACCTACTGTAATCCTTACAAAATTGTCAATCCTAGGTTTCTCCCAATAGCGGACATAAATACCCCTTTTGCGCAATTCCCGGAAAATCGTTTTCGCCGGTATTTCTTTATGGGATGCAAAGATAAAATTAGCCTTGGAATCGGGGAAGGTAAAGCCTAATTCCAGCAATTCCCCCTTTATCCGCTCCCTCGTAGCTATTATTTTATTGACGGTATCCTTAAAGTACCCCACATCCTTCACCGACTCCGCCCCCAGTTCCACCGAAAGCATGTTCATAGTATAGGAATTAAAGGAAAATTTCACATCCTTTAAATAACCTATCAGCCGGGGATTCCCCATGGCGAACCCTACACGCAGCCCTGCCAGTGCCCTGGACTTGGAAAACGTCTGGACCACTAAAAGATTATCATATTTTTCAATAAGCGGCAGACAGCTTTCCCCGCCAAAGTCCACATATGCCTCATCGATAATTACCACACTGCCCGGATTGGAAGCAATAATATCCTCCAGCACTTCAAGCGGCTCCGTCAATCCGGTAGGCGCATTAGGGTTAGGGATGATAATTCCTCCGTTCCCCTCCTTATAGTCCTCTTTCCGGATATGGAACTTGTCATCCAGGCATTTCCGTTCATACGGAATACGGTAAAGCTCTGCCCAGACATCATAAAAAGAATAAGTAATATCCGGGAAAAACACCGGCTTCCCAGAATTAAAAAAGGTTAGGAAGGCCATGGCCAGCACGTCATCGCTCCCCACTCCGATGAAAAGCTGCTCCGGCCGGATATGGTAGTATCCGCAAAGGGCATTGGCCAGTTCTCCTGCCTCCGTATCCGGGTACAGACGCAGCCTGCTACAGTCAAAGCTTTCCGCTTTTTCTTTTACTCCAGGGGATGGGGGGTAAGGGCATTCATTCGTATTTAACTTAATCACATTGATATCATCCGGCTGTTCGCCCGGTACATACGGGGTTACTTTACGGACATTCTCTTCCCAATTCATTTTCGGTTGTCTTACTCCTTTCCGTATGGTATATCACATCCCGCCAGCCACTCTTCGGCACTCTTTTCGTAATATTTCGCTTCCTCTTGATGACCCAGCTTTCTGCAGCACTCGGCCATTTTTTTCAAAGGGATATCGCCCCTGCTATGGGCATCGAATATGCTTTCCGTTTCGTAAGCCGCATTATAATACCACACAGCGGCTTCTTCATAATCTTCCTGCTCCATATAATAGCTGCCCAGTTCCAGGCAGATTTCGGAAACGCCTCCAAAGGCTGCTGCTTTTATCGTATACTTTAAAAATTTCCTGTCATCGCCCAATACACGCGCCGCCTTTACCATAATGGAAAGCGCTGCCTTTAACTGGTCGCTGCCAATGCTGTCATCTTTACAGGCCGCCTCAAAAAAGGCTTCCCCATCCCTAAAGTCTTCCCTGTCGCCGGCAAAGTACAGTTCCCTGGCATACATATCAAAAAGCCTTTCCGAAAGCCTGCCTTCCCTGCCGGCCCGGCAAAGAGCCGCTAAATCCCTCTTTGCATGGTTGGCTTCCTGCTCATGGATAATCTCTATGTCGCTGTCGAATACTACCGGCTTCGTCCTGACCGTTTCATGTACTGGCTCAATCCATGTAAAATTCCTTACCCGCTTAAACAGCTTTGGCCTGTATTCTTTATCGTAATTATATATGGTACGGAATTTTAGCTGATTGGTATAGTACATCTGGACAATCTCTATTTCCGGGTACATGTTTTCTTTTAAAACCCGAAACCGTTCCCTGTTTGTTTCGTCCAGGATTTCATCCGCATCCGCCGAATAAATATAATCCCCGGACGCTTTTGAGAAAGCAAAGTTCCTCGCCGCCGAGAAATCACCCGTCCATTGGAAGTCAAATACTTTATTGGTGTATTCCAAAGCTATTTCTTTTGTTTTGTCCCCCGACCCCGTATCCACTATAATAATTTCATCCATTAAATCCGCAATGCAGGATAAACATCTTCTTAAATTTTTCTCTTCGTTTTTCACTATCATACATAAGCTTATTGTTATCATACTTTCCTCCTATCCCCATACCGCAAAAGCCTTTCCATTTACCAGCATTGCAAGGCTATTTGCGGAAAAATTGCCCATTGACGCAATCCATTATACCATATAAACTATGACTATTACATCATAATTATATATTAGTGTATTGGCGGAGGTATTTATGTTAAAAAAAATATATAGTAAAAGCTCTTTTATCCTTTACAGGCTTCTTATAGAAAGTTTTTTTGCCCTTTGGGCCATAAGCCGGGCATGCCATCTCACTACAAAAAATTTCCTGACACCTATTCTATTTGGCGCTTTTTTTCTGTCTTTCCGCTACGTCTTTAAGCTTAAAAGTGAAAAAACGGAAATTTTTACCAAACATACTTTAACACTCGTCCGCATATGTGGGTTGTTTTTTACCTTGCTTTTTCTTCTGGCGGAGTCCCCTTCCCTGACAGAAGGGCTCACAAACCGGCTTTTTCAACTGATAATTCTTGCAGCCAGCGGAATCGGCGCTTTTTTCCTTATTTCCGCCGCACTTTCCCTGCTGCTTATCTTTGCCATTCCTTATACTTTGGCAGACCGGGGGAAACAAGCAAAGCATCTTCCCCTTTTCTGTTTTTTTGCCTGTATACTTGGCTGGCTTCCTTATTTCCTATATGAATATCCGGCTATCATGACGCCGGACAGCATCAATCAACTGGAACAGGTGCTCCATATGATACCTTACAGCAACCACCATCCCTGGGCACATACTATGTTGATAAAAGCTTTTTATTCCATCGGGTATTCCCTGACTGGCAGCCCAAATGCATCCCTGGCTTTCTTCACCGTCTTTCAGATGATTTTTATGGCTGGCTGCGCTGCATGGCTTATCGACACCTTGCAAAAATTACATATCAATCAAATCCTCTGCTATCTTATCATCGCCTTTTATGCACTGATTCCCTATCATGGGGTTTTTGTTGTTACGATATGGAAGGATGTATTATTTTCCGGGGCTTTCCTTCTTTTTTCCACGGCTCTGGCCCGTATTTATTTCTTTCAGGATAAAAAATCTTATATCATTTATGCCTTGTCCGGCCTAATGGTCTGCCTGTTCCGTTCCAACGGGTGGTATGCTTTTTTATTTTCCCTGCCCTTCCTGCTCTTTGCATTCCGGCGTTGCCTGAAAACAATGCTCCCCCTGCATCTTGCTATCCTTTTTGCTGCCCTGTTCATAAAAATTCCTGTAATGAATGCTTACCAGGTGGCACAGCCGGATTTTGTGGAATCCATCTGCATCCCCCTCCAACAAACAGCCAGGGTTCTTTACGAGGATAAAGCATTGACGCCAGAACAGTGGGAAAGTGTCCATAAAGTCATTGACACCACTTATATCAAAGATTTATATGACCCCGGCTTCGCCGACAATATGAAGGAATTGGTGAGGGCAGGCAACCCTGCTTATCTGACAGAACATAAAGGGGAATACTTTACGCTCTGGCTTTCCCTTGGCCTCAAATACCCTGCCACCTATCTGCAGGCGTATATCGGCCAGACAATCGGTTTCTGGTATCCTGATGTGTACTATACCGTTGGGGATATTGACGGTATCATCGCCAATGAGGCCGGCGTTTTCAGCCATCCCCTTATCGGCGGGCCATTGGTGGTAAAAACAAAAGAAATCCTGCAAAAGCTGGGGGATATGCTCCCGCTTTACGGACTTCTTTTCAGTATGGGGGCTATGTTCTGGGCACTTATCTGCTGTATTGCGATTGTTTTCGCCAAGAAGCAATATCCCCGCTTCATCCTGTTCCTGCCCGGGCTTGGGCTCATTCTGACTTTGCTGGCAGCAACCCCTGTTGCCTCGGAATTCCGGTATGCCTATTCCCTGGCTTACACTCTCCCGCTTTATCTTCTCCTGCCTTTTGTCAATGGCTATAGTACTTTGGACAGAAAATCCTGAAGCCTTTGGCTCTTGGGATGGGCAAAAAACTCCTGGGGGGTATTCTCTTCCATAATAATCCCCTCGTCCATAAACAGAACCTTGGTTCCCACTTCCCTGGCAAATCCCATTTCATGGGTAACCACTACCATTGTCATGCCGGAATCTGCCAGGCCTTTCATTACATCCAAAACCTCGCCTACCATCTCCGGGTCAAGTGCGGAAGTAGGCTCGTCAAACAGCATCACCCGGGGATTCATAGCAAGGGAACGGACAATAGCCACCCTTTGCTTTTGCCCACCGGATAACTGGCTTGGGTAAGCATCCGCTTTTTCTTTCAGGCCAACCCTCTCCAACAGCTTTAAGGCATTTTCCCCAGCCTCTTCTTTCCCCATTACTTTCAATTTCACCGGAGCCAGCGTGATATTCTGCATAATGGTCAGATTATTGAAAAGATTGAAATTCTGGAACACCATTCCCATATGTTCCCGCACTTTATCAATATCTGTTTTCGGGTCAGTAATATTGATGCCGTCAAACCATATCTCACCGCTGGTAGGCGTTTCCAAAAGATTCAGGCAACGCAGGAAAGTACTTTTCCCTGAACCGGAAGGGCCGATGACTACGATTTTCTCTCCCTGATGCACATGATAGTCCACTCCACGCAGCACATGGTTATTCTCAAAGGTTTTATGTAAGTCTTTAACGATTATCACTCTTACGAAGCCTCCTCTCCAAGATTCCAAGCAAAATGGTTAATATTTTAATTACCACAAAATAAATGACTGCCGCACCGATTAATGGCATAAAAGGCTCATATGTCCTGGATGCAATCTGATTGGCTGCCCTTGTCAAATCCGTCAGGCTCACATACCCTACAATAGCCGTTTCTTTCAACAGGACAATAAACTCATTGCCAATGGGAGGGAGTACATTTTTGACTGCCTGGGGGATAATGACGGATACCATCGTCTGTGCTTTTGAAAGCCCCAAAGACCTCCCGGCCTCCATCTGCCCCTTATCCACGGCCAGGATGCCCGCCCGGACTATTTCCGCCACATAAGCTCCGCTGTTCACGCCAAAGGATAAAATAGCTACCACAACTCCATTTTTTGCGTTGGAAAATATAATAAACCACATAATCATCAATTGAAGCACAGACGGCGTACCCCGGATAACATCTATGTAAATATTCGCAATCACCGTAAATATTGTTTTCTTTCCGTTCCGCCTTACCGACAGCTTCATAAACGCCAGCACCGTACCGATAACCATACCTAAAATAGCAGCAAAGAAGGCCACCTCAAGCGTTACCCCCAGACCGCTCAAATAAAGCTTCCACCGGTCACCGCTAATAAACGCAGCATCGAACATTTTCGCCACCTTTTCAAACCATGCCTGCATCTTTCTTGTCATCCTTTCCTTTACCAAAACCTGTAATGCGATAAAAGGATAGCGGATACCCGCTATCCTCCCATCCATTCATATATTGCTTATTCATCGCTGCCTTCGATGTATTCTTTCACCAGCTCATCAAAAGTACCATCATCCATCATTTCTTTAAGGGCCGCATTAATCTGTTCTGCCAATACCGTATCTCCCTTAGGGATGGCAATTGCATATTCTTCTGCCTCAAAGTCAAACTGGGCACCATCCACTGCCTTTACCTGGTCTTCAAATTTTGACTGGAAAACCAACGCCGGGTTCTTATCTACAATAACACAATCCAGCCTGCCGTTTACTAGGTCATTTACCGCATCCAATGCCTTGTTATACTGGGCAACTTCCGCCCCTGCAATTTCTTCTGCAATGAAATCCCCTGTAGTGCCAAGCTGTACACCGATTGCTTTTCCTTCTAAATCGGCTGCTGCCGCTATTTCAGAGTCCTTCGGCAAAATCACATACTGTACTGCCGTATAATAAGAATCGGAAAAATCAACCGTTTCCTTCCTCTCATCCGTCACTGTCATGCCGGCAATCGCTACATCGATTTTTCCTCCGATAGAAGCTACCAAAGCGCTGAATTCCATATTTTCAACCTGTACTTCCACGCCCAGCTTCTCGCCGATTGCTTTAATCAGGGCGATATCGAAACCATCCGGCTCCCCATTGTCATCCACATATTCAAAGGGTGGGAATTCTGCATTGGTCCCTACGTTTAAAACGCCATCTGCCAGCGCTTCTGATACTGATGCTTCCGCTTCCGGCTGCGCTGCCTCTTCTGCTGTTTCTTCCACTGCATCCGCAGGCTCGGCTTCATTTGCCGCCTCTGTCGCAGTTTCCTCTGTCTCTGCTGCTTGGCCTGTTTCTTCCGCTGCGTTTCCACATGCCGTTAACAGCCCCATGCATAACACTGCTGTCAACATTGCTGCTAAAATTTTTTTCATAATTTTCCCTCTTTCCTGCACAGCTTTTTTATCTCTGCTGCATTCTTATTTCAAATTTGCCTTTGGCTTCCGGTCTTCGCCTATCTCCAATTATGTACACGCCGCCTTCAGCCCGGCAATTTTTCTATAGGCCAGCATATCACGTTCATTCATGAAAATCAAGCATAAATATTCATTTTTTTGCATTTTTTGTACTTGCTTCAGACAGCCCGATATTCGTTTGCCTAATTGTGCCCACACGTATTTAGCAAGCAAATATCGGACTGAAGGCACACCCTTGCTTCTATATTTATGCACTCATTAATACTCTTAAGGGAATTTCCTTGTCAATCCATACGGCCTCCTTTCTATCCCCCATAATTACGATTAATTCTTTTCCTTTGTTTTTCTTTGCAAACAGTTTTCCAGGCTTTAGGCTATATTGCCCTGTGGCGGAATGCTCCCATATCATATCCGGGATTCTCACCTCAAATCCTTCTTCTGTTTTTTTCATAATGCAGCTTCCTGCATATTTGATATTCCCTTCCCCATCACAGTCAAAAACCTGTATACTACGGAACATGAGATAAATCAGATAAAGCAGTCCCGCCGCCAGCATAATGCTGCTTACCGTAAAAGTAACCGCTTTTACAACCTTTTCCACCATTTCGGCCCTTTTGGCCAGCAATGTCCTTTCACCGGCCTGTGGCCCTGCCATCGTTTCCTTCGCCTCTATCTCCACCGTTTCCTTTTGATAGTCTTCGGCCGCATTGGGGGTTTTCGTTTCTTCCTTCTTTGGCATTACCATTTCATACTCATCCGCTCTGTTCCTTCTTGTTTCTTTTCTTTCCTTCTCCTTCCCGCCCTTTCTGGCAGAATTTCCTTTCAGCGGCTTTTTATTTTCTTCCGTCAACTGTTCATCCTTCTCTAAAGCCTCCTGTTTTTTCCCATCCCCTTCTTCCGTATGGGTTTGTCCGGAATCCCCTGATGAGCCGGAGCTGCTTCCGGAACCTGAGCCTCCGCCCTGTTCCGCATCCTCTCCTGTACCTCCATCTGTATCCTCAGTGCCTGGCTCTTCTCCTGAGCCGGACTCTTCATCCACTTCCGAATCGCTGCTATTTTCGGAATCGCCGCCGTTTTCATCCTTTCCTCCATTCCCTGTATTTTCTTCGGAATTATCTTCTTTATCCGTATTCTGCCCGCTCCCACTGCCATCTTCATTTCCATCTCCTGGCTCTTTTTCTTCTATATGGGAAACCTTCACTGCTTTGACAGATATATTTCCGCACCAATCCCTCACCGCAACGGATATCTCCCCGTTTTGAACCGCCTCCATCTCATTTTCCCGCTGCCATGTCTTTCCTCCGTCAAAGGAATAGGCTTCCTCCGCAAGTCCGCTGCCATATTTTCCATCCGGCTGCAAATCCTTCGCCATAACGCGGATTATGTTAGACATTTTGCCTTCCTTTTCCAAAAAATCGGCTGACACAATTACAGGTGCTGTTTTATCTATATTTTTCACCTCAACGGACAGGCTCAATTCCTCCTGGCTGACATCTTCATTTTCTGCATTTAGGCGTACTTTGTAAATTCCGTTGGATTCCACATCCACTTCCTCTCCGTTTTTATTCGCTATCCCTTTCCCTTCCCACATAAAAGGCGTCTCCGGCAATATAAGGAATCCCCCCTGGTCCGTATAGGATGCCTGCAAAACCACTTTTCCGTCCGTCCATTGGGGAGTCTTATTTGTAAGGAAAAGTTCTGCATAGCCCTCTTCTTCATTTTTTCCGCAGGAAAGTCCATATGAGTCCACAGTATCTTCCGTCTTATAGCAGGAAAGCCCATAACCATCTATGGCTTTATCGCCCTTTTCGCAACTCAGTTCGTAACTATCTACATCCATCCCTGTTTTTCCACAGTTTAAGCCATACTTTTCTATGGAAGATTCCGTTTTATTGCAATTCAATTCATAGCTGTCTATGGAGTTCCCGTTTTTATTGCAGTTTATCCTGTAAGATTCCACCGTTTGTTCATTTTTCCCACAACTCAGTTCATACTTTTCAATGCTGGACTCATTTTTCCCACAACCTAAAGACCAGGATTCTATGCTGTCTGTTCCCTTCCCGCATGTCCTCTCATAACCTTCCACCGTCTCGGTTGTTTTTCCGCAAACCACATCCGGATAATAATGATACATCTTTAATATGCGGCACGTCCAGCAGATGCCCGATTCTTCATACTTTTCTCCGGCATCGCATCCTGTATGCCTGAAAACACCTGAAATATACGCATGTGTTGTATTCCCATGATGATAACAATATTCCGTCCATGTATCTATCACCGCTAAATCCTTTACATATTCCGCCATACATACTTTATCTTCGTAACAGGAGTCGATATGCTGATGGTAAACCGGACTAAAACACCCTCCTCCCGATACCTCATTTCCGGTATGTTGATGATACACCGGGGTCACATAGCAGCCGCCCCTGGCCGCAGCGCTTCCCGTATGGCTGTGATAAACGGGCGTTCCGTAGCAGCCTCCCCCGGCGCTGCTTCCTGTATGGCTATGATACACCGGCATTCCATAACAGCCTCCCCCGGCGCTGCTTCCTGTATGGCTATGGTAAACCGGCTTCCCATAACAGCCTCCCCCGGCATTTTTATCCCCTCCATGCCGATGGTAGACTTCTTTGCCGTAACATCCTCCCCCCTTCTCTTCCGTGCCCATATGCGCATGAAACACTTCCGTCCGGTAACAGACTCCCCCTTCTGTCTCATCCCCCTCGTGGGTGTGGTAGACTGGGGTGAGAAAACAATCCCCTCCGGCTTCCTCGTCACCTTCATGGATATGCATCACTTCATTTTTATAACACGCCCCACCTTCTTCGGAACTGCCTACATGGATATGATGTATTTTCCTGGCTGCCGTAGAGTTTTCCTGTGCGGTGATAGCCTGTGCGTGTACCTCAACCGGTATGGCCAACATTGCCGCGATAATTAATGCGGAAAATTTCGTTTTTATTGATTTTATCTTCTTTTTATCCATCCATTATCTCCTTTTCATTTTTGACCCCATTTCTGCGCAGCTTTTTGCGCATGCCAAGTTTGTGGATGCTGAGCAGACACAAACTTGGGCATTTGTGTGGTTATTTGGCGGCTGCCGCGAGAGCCAATACCCCACTGCCCACAGCGGGGTTGTCGATTAACTGCAAAACAACAAAAAAACCCATCCATTAGAAATCATTTTCCAATAGATAGGTTTCACGTCATTTATAATTTACCCACGAATATTGTGAAGATATGGTAACATATGGGGGGATTTTTGTCAATGAGCTAACCGTATTTTTTCTAAACCCCTCACAGAAATCAATTTTCATGGGCGGCGTAGCGGGCAGGGTCTTTGGCCCATGCAGTGTTCGGTTTTGCGGCTAAGATAAAAAGTAGATTTCACTAATGAAATGGAGAAACGCTTTGCTATCCGGACGGGGCGGAAGCAACGGGCATCCATGCCCACGCTTCCTAAAACCGCAGCAGACCCTCCAGATAATAATACAGTTCCGGGTTGCTCCCCCGCACATTGACGCTCAAATCCCCGTTTCCGAATATAATTCCAAAGCCATAAACAGCCTGCAGCAGGCAAACTGCAGCCAGGCAAATCATAAGCGGCCTAAGCCATCCCTTTGAGGATGCCTTTTCCATCATGGCAAACCAAACCAATACTGCCCCGAACCAGATTCCCCAAATCATGTCCACCATGTAACGTTGTAGAATCCCGGCCCCAGTGACATCCACAAGCCCTAACACTACAGATACCGCTGCGCTTACCAATGCAAGGGCATACAGCCCTTTTCCTTTCAGTTGGTCCTTCACTTTTCCCATACAAAGCAATATCCATAGAAAAGCATTGCCAGCCAAAAGGCCCCCATACGTATATTCCGCATTCAGCTTGCCCATATAAGCGCCGGATTCGATTTGCACCCCCTGCAGATAGGGGAATCCGCTTTCCACCACCGGGGGGCGCAAAAAGTAATGCCATAGCCCCAGCATGGCCTGATGCAGATTGAACCCTCTTTTTGTCATATCATTGCTGGTCAGGCTGTAGGTTGCCCCAAAGTCAAAAGGCGAACTGAACCTGGCTCCGTTATAAAGCATCACCCCGGCCGCCGTCAGCACATAAGGCAGGCATATGCACAAAGTATCCCCTAAATTCTTTTTCCCGAACAGTTCCCTTGTCTCCATCACTTCTTTCCAAAACAGGGGGATAGCCAGGAAAGAAAACAAAAGCATCTGAGGGCGGCATCCTGCCACCAGGGCCATACAGAGCGAGCCAAGAAAGTACCATGCCCTCCTGCCTTTGGCAGACAGCGCATATTTCCCCCTAATCCATAGCCACAGCCCGGCAACGGTAAACATATTTGCCGCCATAATAGGTGTATCATATAAATCGGGCCTTGCGATGATAAACAGATAATTGCCGCCGCAAACCGTAAGTGCACCCACCGCCAGATAGGCGAAAAAAGGGACTTTGGTAAACCACCTTTTCACAATCTCCCAGTAAAGGGCAAAAACCGCCAGGATAAAACCGCTGTAAAATAAAAATACGGCCATATAGTTGGGGATATGATGCCCTGTCAAAAGATAACATGGCAAATATAGTAAAAGCTCCGGCACAACCCCGAAATAAACATAATATTTCCCCTCATAGTAGGCATAATCCGCCCGGTAATCGATGCCATTTGCCTGAAGGTAAATAGTATCATAAGGGTTGGGGGCGTTCAAAAGCCCTTCCGATGGTTCAAACCCCAAGGCCACATTCCCTTCCGCCATAGCTTCCGCCAGTTCCTGGTATTGCTTGTGATGAGGCCAGGGTGATGTAACACAGACAGGATTCACATGGGCCAGCTTCCATGACATGCCGATAAGCAAAAGCAGAACAACCCCGATTATCGCCCACTGCCTCCCGCTTCCTGTGCACAGCTCGGCTTCCTTCTGACGCCCTTCCTTCCAAAATGCCCGGTACAGCAGCAGTGCTGCCCCCAGCATAAAAAGTGCCCGCCCTATGCTAAAGGCAAAAGGAATCCTTGCATTGGCGCAAATCCCATTCACCGTCACCACACTTCCTGCCGGAACGGCAAACTGTACCGCAATTTCCCCCACCTTCCCCGAAGGGTAGAGATTCGTACTATAAGATTTCCGGTTTCCCGGCATCAGCACCCTCTCCGGCAGCGAATAAGGGTAATAATTCCCTTCATCCGTCAGAGTCACCGTATAATAGACCGGCTCATTTTCCGAAAAATCAAATGCAAAAAACAAATTATGTACTTCCCGGCTCACTTCAGAAATATGCAGTGTCAAAATCCCTTCCTCCACCCAATATTCCCCAGGGCTTCCTTCTATAGCAGTACCCCCGCCTATTTCCACATTTTCAAAAACCACCCTATCCTTATAAAACAAACTTTTCCATGCCGAAAAATTGCATGCCACAAATTCCACCACCAGCACCGCTGCTAAAATCAATAAAAAAGGACTTCTTTTCCCTTTCATCCCCATACTCCCATTCCTTTCGCTTTTGTCCATCCCTGCCGCTTTCTCCATATTCCCTCAGCCAATAACCATGCCGCAACCAACGGGGCATCAAACCTCCAGCGCTGCAAGCAGCGGGGTATTGACCATCGCGGTAGTCGCCAAATATCCGCACAAGCGCGGCTGCCTGGCTCGTTGCCCGCAGGAATAAAAAGCAACTACCATTTTATTATACAAAAAAAAATGAAATTATGCTATAATACCTTTGCAAAACAATTACACCTAACGGAAAGGTTTCAGACTATATCATGAATTCAAAAGAGAAAAATGTCCAGCCCTTTATCTTAATTACCATCCTTTTCCTCTGTTTCCTCACTGTCCTTATGCAGGGAGTTCCCGCATTGGCCCATATCCCCAGGGAAGTGATATGGAACGGGTGTATTTTCATGCTGCTTTCTCTTTTTCTTATTTTTTTATTCCTTTATAGAAAAGGAAAACTGACAGAAGAAAGAACTGTACTCCTAATCATTGCAGCGGGCATGGTCCTGCATTGCTGTTATGTGCTGTTATCGGGCCTTTATGACAGGCAGCATGATGAAGGGGTATATACCGGAATCGCCACCAGCCAGGTAAATCCCGGCCATATCGGTTATATCGAATATATTTATAAGTTCCGCAAATTGCCGGATATCAACCCTTACCAGCTTTTTTCCTATTATCATCCCCCACTCCACTACGCCCTGGCCGGTATCTGGCTGATTTTCCTAACCTCCCTTGGCATGCCTGAAGAGCTGGCCTTTGAAAATCTACAGGTACTTCCGCTGTTTTATTCCGGGCTTCTTATGCTGCTTACCTATCATATTTTGAAAAAAACAGGGGCATGTGGAAAACCCCTTTTCACCGGGCTGCTTCTCGTTGCCCTGCATCCGTCGCTGACCATTATGTCGGGCAGCGTCAACAATGACATGCTTTCCACCTTGCTTCTTGCCTGCTGTATCTATGCCGTTTTATGCTGGATAAGGGAAAAAACGCTGAAAAACCTCATTTTCATCGCCCTCTCCATTGGTTTTGGCATGCTTTGTAAAATTAACACGGCCATTATCGCTCTTCCTATAGGGCTGCTTTTCCTGATAGATTTTGTCGGAGCGGTACGCCGCCAGGAAGGAAATATTTTCTCCAGGGTCTGGCTGTCCATGAAGCATTACCTGCTATTTGCCTTCCTTTCCGGTTTCATAGGTTTATCCTGGATTGTGCGCAATCTCATACGTTTCCACGTCAAACCAGGAATATCTTCCGCTACCGAAGCCTCCGTAATGTATACCGGGGATTATGGCCTCTGGGCAAGAATCGGAATCCCTGCCTTTTCCCACTGGCACTTTTCTTTCCCCTTTCATCCTTTGAGCGGGGATGTGATTCACAATACATGGGTTATCATGTTTCAAACTTCCCTATTTGCGGAAGTATACCCCACCGAGCTGTCCGGCCTTCCGCTTCTGTTATGCCGGTTTGCATACCCCCTTGCCATTATTACCGCCCTGGCAAGCGCTATCCTCTTCCTGGCCGTCCAATACCGGAAGTGGAAGTATGGAACTGCCAAACCAACGGCAATTACACTAAAAATGGCCATAACAACCGATGTCCAGAAACAGGAAGCCATCTTCCTCTCCACCGGCTATTTGGCCTTTTTGCTCAGTTTTGCTGCTTTTTCCATTAAATATCCCTATACCTGCAGCAGCGATTTTCGGTATATCGTGATTTGCCTCCTATACATTGCCATAGGGCTGTCCGACAGCGGCAGGCTGTATCCTGAAAAATCACGAGCCTCCATGCTCAGCCGTATCGTCCGAATTGCGGTTTGGTGTACCCTCGTGCTGGCAGCCATCATCTATATGGCCTGGAACCAGTGGTAAGATATCCCAAAACCAGCTTATACGGAACTGGATGCCCTGGCGATTTCCATCATTCCCTCCGCACTGAATTCATCCACAATCAACGTATTAACCACCCCGCTGCGCACTGCCCCCACGGCGGCTGCGGACTTCTTTTTATTGCAGATGATGCAGACTGCCTGCCCGCAGTCCTTTATCTCCTGAAAGCTTAAACCTATAATCCTGCTGTTAATCGACAAGCCTAATTCCTTCCCTTCTATATCGAAAAAATGGCCGCCGATATGCCCTACCGCCCCTATGCTTTCCAACCCCTGAAGTGTTTCTTCATTCAGGAATCCTTTCCACGATTTGTACGAAACAGAGCCTACGCTTGTTAAAATAATGTCCGCCTTCCTGGATAATTCCAGGCAATCCCTGATGCTTTCCTCTTGCAGAAGTTCATCTTTCAGCTCCTTGCTCCTGACAAAAAGGGGTGCAAAAATATACCGGTATTCCCCGCCATATGCCATCGCCAGTTCTTTTGCCAAATCTATGGCGTCATGCGCCGGAATAGGGGTATTGGCCGCCCCCATAATCGGCACTACTGTAATGGGGATATTTTTCTTGTTGTTGGCGCTGATATATTTCACCACACGATATAAAGTATTCCCCCATGAGATTCCCACAATAATATCCTTTTTTATAATGGAATCCAGATAATAAGCGGCAACTTGTCCGATGCTTCTTTCAATGTCTTCCATCCCGACACTTTTTACCTTGACCACACGGATATTATCCAACGGGAACAAAGCTTTCATATTCGTCTCATACTCCAGGTTGCGCTCCCACGGCTCTTTGATATCAATCCGCACAATCCCCAGTTCCCTGGCTTCTTTCAGCATTCTGGAAACCTTAGACCTGGATGTATAAAGGCGTTCTGCAATCTGGCTTTGGGTAAGGTTTGAATTATAATACATATTCGCAACCATCGCAAGGATATTCCATTTCTGCTGCACGCTCATATCATCATAGTTTTCTAGTTCTGCCATATAGGAAAATACCTATTCCTTTCCGTTGCCATAAGGCATTTCCGAACTATCCGCGAACCCGCTTAAAAAATATACATCGCTACCTCATCCGTCTCCCGGTTAGCACAGACCAGCCTGTCCTTCCCATGATAAGAATAGCCGTATACATTTGCCGGCCCACAGTCCTCGTCCAATGTATGGAACATATAGCCCTGTTTGTTTTCATCCCATGTAAAAGCCAACAGTCTTTTTGCCCCACGCCTATATCCGGCCACCACTGTTGCTTTCCCGTTTATTTTACCACCCCAAATCGCATGGAGGAACTCCGCCTGTTCCGGATATGCATATACCTTCCGGTATCCTTCTTCCGACTTCCTGTAAATGGATATTTCTGAGCCATGGAAAGGGGATAGCACGAAAAGTTCATCCTCCCCATCTCCATCCAAATCTATCATCACCGCATCGCTGGCCGGCGTATCCAAAAGCTGGTGGATTTCCCATTGGCCATCAGGCGTCTTTGGGGGATAAAAAAGAAAAATCCCGTTTTCGCTGCATATCAAAGCCGCCTCATTCCCTTCTTTCTCCACTTTGCAATAGCCGTGGTTCTTAAGCATGCCGTCTTTGATTACTTCCAGTTGCAAAGGATTCCCTTCATGATAGGCGGAAATATCCTCTGGCAGCCTGGCGCCATAAACCTTTCCCGGCATGGACCAGTCATCCTTATACTGATGGCCCGATTTTATCGTACATGCAATTAAATATTTCTCGCCGCCGCTGCTTAAAATGTCAAAACGATGCACAAATGGCAATGGAACGAGAGACCGGATTTCCCAGCCGCCTTTTCCATCGGGCACTGCACTGACAATCCCTGCTTCTTTCCCGTCATTAGGCGAATAAAACCTATGGGTTGCCAGGAATTGCCCATCCTTTCCCGGAATCTGAACCATTGTCATTACCCCTCCCGGCCCTTCCCAAACCGTAGCTTTCTCATTTCCATCCCCATCAAAAAGAATACAGCGGTCCTTTTTTTCCGCCGCAACTAAAATATGCAGGCTGCCCTCATAATATAGAGGAGCAACTGCATAACATTTTTCCAACTGTGCCAAAACCCTTTTTTCCATACCAATAACCATTCCCTTTCCACAACCTGTAAACCATGTTTAACGCCCCGTTGCCTGCGGCGGGGTTGTTAGCTTCTATGCGCCATATAACCTTTTATAAATGAGATTCATTTTTTTCCTATATTCCTGATATAGCTTTACCTCTCCCCCCGAAGGGAAATATTCCCGCATATCCCTGTTTCCGTCGATTTTATCAAAAGCCTCTTCCACGGAAGCGTACAACCCTAATGCGGCGGATGCCACCATAAGCGCACCCCTTACTGTGGCATCCGTTTTCCCTTTCCGGATAAGCCTGCTGCCATAAACTTTCGCCTGCATTTCATTGAAGGCTTCGCTGTTGGTAAGCCCTCCGTTAATATAAATCCGGTCCACATCCGTATAATCCCGCATTGCCTCTATTCCATTACCAATCTCATAGCAAATCCCTTCCAACAGGCTTCTCAGCATATCGCACCTTTTTGTATTCAATGTAATACATGCAAAATGCCCTGTAGCATCTGTATTGAAGTCCGGCGTTCCCCTCCCCTGAAAGTAAGGGATGCAGATACATCCGTTTGCCCCTGCGGAAGATTTTTCTATTTCATCATTAATGGCCTCCAGCGAAGACTTATCCGGGTAAAATTCATGGCGAAACCAGTCAAAAGCGGAACAGCATGTCAGGACATTGGATTCCAGCACATATTGCCCTTTTACAGAAGAACAATTGCAAATTACATTTGGCTTTAAATTTTCCGGTATCTTTTCCACCGCTGAAACAAGAAACCCTCCGGTGCCCGCTGTCACGGAAAGGATTCCTTCCCTCACCACACCCTGTCCGATAGCCCCGCACTGCTGGTCTCCGCCCGCTGTGATAACGGGTATTCTTTCCGGGCATCCCGTAATTTTGGCCGCCTCTTTTGTCAAATATCCACTGATGCTTCCTACTTCTGTCAATTCGCAAAGCTTCTCTTTTTCCACGCAGAACATTTCCAGCAGTTCCTCATCCCATTTTTTTGTTCTTACGTTCATCAGATGGGAACGGCTGCCATAAGAATAATCCGTACAGATATTTCCTGTCAAAAGATAAATCAAATAATCCGGAATCGTCATAAATTTATACGTTTTCCGATAAATATCTTCCCTTTTTTCCCTTATCCATGCCATCTTCCCCGCCGAAAATACCGGGTTAACCATGGAACCGCTGAGTAAAAATATCCTGTCATTATATCTTTCCAGCCGCCTGCAAATTTCCTGGCTTCTCTTATCCTGCCACATGATGGCATTGCCCATGGGCCTCATCTGGAAATCCATGGCCAAAATAGAAGACCTCTGGGCAGTCAGCACAATAGCGTCGATACGCCGTTTCCCAGCCTTTGCTTTTTCCGACACATCTTTTAAAATATGATATAATGCATTTTTCCAGTCCTCCGGATTTTGCTCCGCCCTGCCGCCTTCCATATAAATAACATGGTAGAAAATCTGTTTTCCAGTAAATTCCTCCCCTTCATGGTCTAGCAATACGCCACGCATACTGGATGTTCCTACGTCAATCACTAAAATGTCCACACCCAATCTCCTTTTATAACCCCGGCCCTGTACTGGCGCTCTGTTTCAGAAATTCCCGATACGGAATACCAGTGCATCTCTTCCTGCCATTTTCCAAATGGCTTATCTGATATAGTTACCTTATCATGTGCATTTTTTCATGTAAATATTTTTGCAAATTCTGCACAGATGTGCATGGGTATGGTGTGGAAACATTTTTCTATCATCCAATAATCAGCTCTACTCCCTAAACGTAATCTTCCCCGAAGCTGTATCCATAGCTTCTATGATGGCCAGGGATTCCAGGCGGTATCCCAGATTCCTTATTACTTTGCCTCCCATCTGAAAGCCTTTTTCTATGGCAATACCAATTCCCGCCACCGTCGCCCCAGCCTCCTTCACAATGGAAATCAGCCCCTGCAGTGCACATCCATTGGCCAGGAAATCATCAATAATTAAAATATTCTCGCCTTCCGTCAAATACTTCCTGGATACTATAACCTGGTTTTTGCATTTATGGGTAAAGGATTCCACTTCCGCAATGTACATTTCCCCCTCCAGGTTCACGCTCTTCGCCTTTTTTGCAAAAACAACCGGAACATTAAAATATCTGGCCGCAATACAGGCAATCCCGATTCCAGAAGCTTCGATAGTCAATATTTTATCTATTTCCACATCCTTGAACCGGCGGGCGAATTCCTCCCCCATCTGCTCAAATAGCAGGATATCCATCTGATGGTTCAGGAAGCTGTCCACCTTTAATACGTTGCCTTCTTTTACTATTCCATCCTTCTGTATACGTTCTTCTAAAAAATTCATATGTACTCCAATCTACTTCCATATATTTATGGTTCATCAAAATGTCAGGTTACTATTTTATTATTATAGCATGGATTACCTTATTTATGAAAACTTTCCTATATGGTGAAAAATAGTTGGCCCGGCGGTCAACTATTGGCGACTTACAACACTGTGGCGTAATTTTCTATAATATAAAAAAGCCCATAAAAGCAAATACCCGAATCCGTCCATTGCTTCTACAAGCTCTTTTTTTAAAAACTATGTAAATTTGGTCAACTCTTCCTCGCTTCCTTCTTCGCCGCCTTAATATCGGTAATACCGTTAGCCGCATTGATTTCCTGGGCAAATGCCTGAGCGAACTGCCCGAAAGCTTCGGCCTCTTCCTTTTGCTGGATATTCACCGGATGGTACTTATCCTCCTTCGTGTTGCTGGCTACCACGAAAAGATTCATCAGCTCTTTCCTGTCCTTGCCATACAAGGTCAGCAGGCCATTCTTCGTCTCCGCCATACCCAGGTCGCCTTTTTCAAAATGAATGGGTTCGCTGTAGCTGATATCCCCGCCTTCAAATGACAATGGTACCAGATACAAATCCCCCGGCTTAAATGCTACACCATAATACCAATATTTTGTAGTGGAAGTCACAGTCCTTCCGCCCCCGCCGAAGGAATATTCTTCCCTTGTCCCATAGGCTGCCGTATAAGCTTCGCTGCCCGGCACTACCTTTTTCACAATGTCCTTTACTTTCTGCTTTTCTTCACTGTTTGCTCCCTTCTTTTCGTCAATTGTCATCTTTACGTAAACAATCACAAAAAGAACTACAACTGCCACAACCCCGATAATAATATAATTTGTCATATAATTTCTCTCCCTTTCCTCCGGCCTTCGTTTTTCATATATTCCTGGCACATATCCTTAAGCATATATACAAGGATGCCAAGACCGCCCATCTGCCGGACTAAATCGTATCAAAGTATGCGCGGTTAAAATTCTTTTTCCCATCTTTTATGTACGTCATATCAAACTTCCTTACCGCCGTACACATGTAAGTCCGGGTAAATGCCGAATAGTTGGACTTAATATCCATAAATGAAATCTCCCCCAGTTCATCCAATGTCCACTTTCTACCACCGGCTACAATGCCATTTTCATAAAATAGCACACAATCCTTCCAATGAATCAAAGGAAAAAACACCCAAATCGCAGCGCCAAAAGCAATGAGCGCTACCAGAAACCCGGCCTGAAAACTGACAGGCTTTCCCTGCGGCGGATTCCCCCTCATACCAGCCAGTATGATGACCCCGGCCACCAGGACACGAAGCGAAGTCCGCAGCACGATTTTTCCAATATTGGCATGGGCTTCCGTTAATTTCCGCCCTATCGCTTTTTCCCCCTGCATCCTATGCTTTAGCCCCCTTCCCTCTTTTATTCCTGCTATGATTCAGATGCCAGAAGCTTTTCCTAAACAAGGCTTTTAACGCCCGAACCCTGCTGGCAAACAAATCTATTTATTACTATCGGAGCGGCTGCCCTTTTCCTTTAGATGTTTTGCATATTTGGAAATTTCCGGACAGATTTGGTAAAAGGGGTTGCCAATCCGCCAATCCGCCTAAATCTTGTTATGAAAAGAAAGTATCAATAGCACGCAAGTTATTATCATTAATAGAGCCACTAATAAAACTCCAATATTTATCCGCACTTTACCTGAATGCCGCTTAGATTCAATTAAATTTAAACGGCGCAATGAAGCAACAACAGGTTTATACAAAAGCATTGTTATTGCCGCATTCAATCCTCCCTTAATCAAATTAAACGGTAAAAATGCCGGAAGCAACAATTCTACAACAGCTTCTCTCGGATAACCCATATAGATAGGAGCAATCAAATAGTTCCAAAGCATCATTACTACAACCTGGCAACCACAACCACAAAAAAGTCCAAATATGGCGCCCGATAACTTATGTTTCCTTTTATAGATTAATGCAGCGGTACACGCAAAGGAACAGCTTGAAATCATATTCATAATACAACCCAAAATTCCCGTTCCGCTAATCGTTAACATTTGCACTACAGAAACAATCATTGTTACAACAAATGAAGTAAGAGGCCCAAAAATAAATCCACCAATTACTATGATAACATCTTTGGGGTCATACTTCAAAAAAAGTACGAGGGGGATGCGCCCGGCAACCACTGCGGCATAAGCAAGTGCACACAGCATACCTATTGTTGTGAGTTTCTTTGTTTTACTGATATTCATTTGAATACCTCCTTAAATAAAATTAACACTTGAAAATATCTGAATGCCTTTCAAGTGTTAAAATTTAAGGTGTATTGAAAATGTCAACAGAGCGATTTGACAAAAAAGAGTGCAAAAACCATTGTCAGATTTATTCTGACAATCTCAATACACCTTCTTTAATCCGGACTATACCGTCGGTTTTGGAATTTCACCAAACCCCGCGCTTTCGCGCCCGCGGACTATAACCGCCGATCGGGAATTTCACCCTGCCCTGAAGACATTACAAATATTCAATTGTTTAAAAAAATATAGCACACAGCAAAGAAAAAGTCAATTTCCTCTTATTCGGCTTAAAGGCTTCGCAGAAGGATTTTTTACTCCAAAAATTTCATCTGCTTTATTATCTCTTAAGCGACAGGATTTCTAATTAAAATAGTAAAGGAAAACCATCCTCCACCGCTGTCCACCGCGTATTGCCCCCCATATTTTTCCACCGTTTCCATTACGTTCCGAATGCCAAATCCATGTTCATTTGCCTCTTTCATCTTAGAGGTTACGAATTTTCCATTTTTCAGAATGGGTTTTCTTTCCATGCTGTTTTTGATTGCAATCACTATCCTCCCCTCTTCCAATACGAATTTAAATTTCACCACCTTCCCCTCACTATGGTTACACGGGCCACGCTGGCTACAGGCTTCTATGGCATTGTCCAATAGGTTGAAGCATATGACCACAATATCTTCCTCTTCCATATGTAATCCGGATAAATCGTTGATTTTCAGCACAAAAGACACCCCTTTATCCACCGCTTCACGGTATTTTGTATTTAAAATGGCATTTACAATCACATGATTGGTGTCAATGGCATCCCCACTAATCTTTAAGTTGGTATCTATTTTTTCTAAATATGCGCCCAGCTTCCCGTATTGTTTAGCCGCCGCTAAAGCGCTGATTGCGGCAATCTGATTTTTATATTCATGAGTCCTTTTTCTTTGCTTGTCCAAATGTTCGGATATGGAACGGTACATGGCCATTTCACTTTTTACCTTTTCGTTCCTTTGGCGGATACGTCTGGCCGTCTCAATCCCGTCCATTTCCCCCATACTCACATCCAGGATGATGATATCGTAGGGCAGGGCTTCGGGCTTTCCACTCTCCCCTTCTTTTCCCCCGCTAAGCATTTCCTCCCCGGAGGAATAGGAGTCTATAATACACTCATACCCCTGCCCTTCCATATATTTCTCTATCAGCTCCTTTTCCAGAAGCCTGAAATATTCCTCATCACCGCATATTGCTATCCGCAGCACCTTCACATCCTCCCCCTCCCCAGAGGTTTTATCCGTTCCCCATCTGCCGGCCTTCCCCGTTCAAATGATATTTTTCTTTATAAATAAGCTGGGAAACCGGTACGATTTCGTATCCCTGTTTTTCCAATCCGTCAATCAGCTTTTCAAGCGCCTGCGAAGTATATTTTGCCCCGCTATGGCATCGGATAATAGAACCATTTTGCAGATTTTTGCTCTTCAGCACATTATTGAGGATAGATTCTGTTCCATAATCTTTCCAATCCAGGGAGTCCACATCCCAAAGGATGGAATAATAGCCGCATTTGGCCGCACTGCTTACCACCTGGTTATCATAATCCCCATAAGGCGGACGGAACAGGAACATATCATAACCGGTCAGCTCCTGCACCTTTGTATGAACCTGCTGGATTTCATCCATACATTGCTCCCCGGTCAACTGGGGCATGCTCCGGTGGCTTTCGCTCCCGTTTCCCAAGTCATGCCCGGCGTTCAAAAGGGCTTTCACATCATCCGGGTAGGCTTCCACCCATCCTCCAGTCATAAAAAACGTGGCATGGACATCATGCTTCTTTAACGTTTCCAATATTATCTCCGTATCCTCATTCCCGTCCACCGCATCAAAAGTAAGCGCCACCTGTTTTTTCTCCGTTTCCACGCTGCTGATGGGCAATAGCCGCCCGTTAACGCTGCTGCTCACGGTAATAGAGCCGGGCAGCCTCAGCATCACTCCCCGCATAATGGCCAAAGCTGCCAGAAGAAAAATAAAAGCGCTTGCCCATTTTATAATCCTTTCGCCCTTGTTCCCTTCCCCAGCCTGCTCTTCCTTCTTCTTTGGCACTATCTCTTTCCTGTATCGTTTCATATCTCACAAACACCCGTTTTTGCTGTTGTAACTAATATATGACGGGTATAGTTTGTCATAGTCGAACTTCCTAAAAAACTTTCCCATACTTCTCTGCCAGCTTCACCAGAAGTTTCACTATCATTTCCATTTCATCCGCACAGGCATATTCAAATCTCCCGTGGAAATTCTGCCCCCCTGTACCAAGGTTAGGGCATGGCAGCCCCATATAGGACAGCCGTGCCCCATCCGTTCCTCCCCGGATAGGCACTACTATAGGTTCAACGCCCAATTCCTCCATAACCTCTTTTGCATTGTCCACCAGGTGCATATGCTTCTCTATAATTTCCTTCATATTATAATAGGAATCCTTCATCTCTATCTCAAAGGTTTTCTCTCCATATTTCAAATTCAGCAAATCGGCAATCCGCAAAAAGTTTTCCTTTTTATTTTCAAACTTCTCCCTGTCATGGTCTCTGATAATATATTCCGCCACCGTTTCTTCCACTGTGCCTTTGATGGAATCCAAATGGTAGAAGCCTTCATACCCACTGGTATGCATAGGGCTCTCCAACGCCGGAATCTGTGACTGGAATTCCTGGGCCATAAGAATCGCATTTCGCATTTTTCCTTTTGCTTCCCCTGGGTGCACGCTTCTGCCATGGACGGTCACTTTCGCCCCTGCGGCATTGAAATTCTCATATTCCATTTCCCCCAGCTTTCCGCCGTCCACTGTATACGCATAATCCGCACCAAAAAGCTTCACGTCGAAGTAGTCCGCACCGGCCCCTATCTCTTCATCCGGCGTAAATCCAACCCGAATCTTTCCATGGGCTATTTCCTGATGCTGCAGCAGGTATTCCGCCATCGCCATAATCTCCGCTACCCCCGCTTTGTCATCCGCGCCAAGCAGGGTTGTCCCATCGGTAACAATCAGCCTTTTTCCTTCATAGGATGCCAGTTCCGGAAAATCGGATACTTTCATGACAATCTGCTTTTCCTCATTTAGCACGATATCTTTCCCATCATAGCCCTCCACCATACGGGGCTTCACCCCAGCCCCCGTCACCGCCGGGGCAGTGTCCATATGGGCAATAAACCCAAGCACCGGAGCCGTCTCGCATCCAGCCGATGCCGGAACGGAAGCATATACGTAACAATATTTCTCATCATACGTAATTTCCTCTGCCCCCATTTCCTCAAGCTGCTTCACCAGCACCTTAGCCAAATCATGCTGCTTCCGGGTAGAAGGCGTTAAGCCGCTGCCTTCCTCCGACTCCGTATCAATTTTTACATACTTCAAGAAATTTTCAATCACTCGTTCCAAAGCAATCACCATCCTTTTCCATTATCTGCAAATTTTTGTGCAGACATACCATTGATTCCTGTAGACAATAGGTCATACTTCTATCAACAATATAGCATTTTATGGGATTGTTTGGAAGAGATATTTTTCTCCCATTCCTTCTGCAACAATCTTTACAAAAATTTTACACACAACTTCGCCCCTTTGATGTATAATAAAGTTAAATATCCCACCGCAGGCCGCCACTTGGCTTGTTATCTGGGGGAATGAATTATATGCAACAGCCAATGAAAGGGAGTAGCCGGCATATATATGGATTCCGAAGCGACATACCCGGTTGCAGCATAAGCTTTCTAACTTTCATCTATACGTTGGCCTATCATTTCCCAATTGATTAGCCAGGATGATAGAAAATGTCCGCTGTAATCCGCTTGGAATTGAAATGGCAAGACTTTTATTGCACGTAGTTATCCTATGTGCGGTAAAGGTCTTTTTTTATCATATAGATTCGGACACTAAAAGCCCCGGCTGCGGCCCAAAGTTTGCAGACTGAAGAAAGGCATGGTTATTATTATGGAGTTTATTTTGGAAGGGATTATGTCTGTCACATGGCAACAAATGGTAATGTATTTAATTGGTATTCTGCTTATCTGGCTCGCTATCCACAAGGAGTACGAGCCATCCCTGCTGCTTCCCATGGGATTCGGCGCCATTCTGGTCAATCTGCCGGCTTCTGGCGTGTTAAACCAGACAATGGAAGGCGTGGGGGAAATAAACGGTATTATTGAATGGCTGTTCCAGGTCGGTATCGAGGCTTCCGAAGCCCTTCCCATCCTTCTTTTCATAGGAATCGGGGCAATGATTGATTTCGGCCCGCTTTTGTCAAAACCAATTATGTTCCTTTTCGGGGCAGCCGCCCAATTCGGTATTTTCGGCGCTATCCTGATAGCGTCCATGCTTGGCTTCGATTTAAAGGATGCGGCTTCTATCGGCATTATTGGCGCCGCCGATGGCCCGACCTCCATACTCGTATCCCAAGTGCTCCATTCCAATTATATTGGCGCTATCGCAGTCGCTGCCTATTCCTATATGGCCCTTGTCCCTGTAGTACAGCCCTTTGCCATCCGTCTGGTCACTACGAAAAAAGAACGGTGTATCCGCATGGCATACAAACCTGCCCAGGTATCCAAAAAGCTGCGCATCGCTTTCCCCATCGCCGTTACTTTTATCGTCGGATTCATCGCCCCTTCCTCCGTGGCATTGGTGGGCTTCCTGATGTTCGGCAACCTTATCCGGGAATGCGGCGTCCTTGGCACTTTATCGGAGGCTGCACAAAATACACTGGCTAATTTAATCACGCTGCTTCTGGGAATCACCGTTTCCTTCAGCATGAAAGCCGATGCTTTCGTCCGCCCCGATACCCTCTTTATCATGGGGATAGGGCTTGCCGCTTTTGTGTTGGATACCATAGGGGGTGTCCTTTTTGCCAAAGTGCTTAATTTGTTTTTGCGCAATAAAATCAACCCCATGATAGGGGCGGCGGGAATCTCCGCTTTTCCTATGTCTTCCCGGGTGGTACAAAAAATGGCTATGAAAGAAGACCCGGGCAATGTGCTCATCATGCAGGCAGCCGGAGCCAATGTTTCGGGGCAAATTGCTTCCGTGATAGCAGGGGGGCTGGTAATTCATTTGGTGTCGGGTTATTTGTAATGAAAGGCAGTATTTGATGAAGGAGGAATGTTATGGGAGGAAATGTAATTATCGCCCTTGAAATTATGGGCAAAGGAATGGCGGGGATTTTTGTAGCAACCCTTTTAATTGTAGGCATGGTGTCTTTGCTTTCCCGCATATTTTCTTCGGACAAAAAATCAGAATAGTTGGCAAGCCCCTGGACTTCCATATTTCGCCCGGCCCGAAGCCATCCTCTTCCGGCCGGGCTATTTATATGCCATAGCCTTCAGATTTTAATCATAAAACCCCATCCGCCTTCATATTATATATATGTAGTCCGCTTTTTGACAATGCTGCCCCCATAGGTACTGCCCGTTTCCACCCCATTGCCCCTCAAGCCAAATATTCTTTGCCGGCGATGGAGCACCCCTTTTTCCATACCATATATGCCCTCATACCGGCAGTTTATTTTTAATTAATATTTCCCTCATTTTTTCATAAGAAAAATAAGCTTTCTTTAAGACTTTAAACACACGCCGTTCATATTTGTGCCATATACTAAATTTATCCAAAGGAGGTAATAAATGCATAATGATATAGTACCACGGCGGTTATCCATTTCGGATATTATCACCGCAGACGATAACTGGATGAAATACTCCGCCTTACACGATTCTTTTCTTGAAGAATTGTCCTATCAGGACAAAAAATCCTTCAACGCCGATATTTGGCTGTTGAATTATATATAGATTTTCTTTATACCCCCTTGTTTGAGGACGCGCTGCTGAACCTGGCAATTTGGCGGCGATGTTCCTCTTTTTTATTGGCAGGAACACTTTTTCATATCTGTTTGACACCCCCCATATTTTCATTATAATAGAATTAGAGATATTTGCCCGGCATATCCAAAGGATGTGGGCCGCGGCGGATGATACACTTTTACCCACATGATAAGGATTTGATTATGGATATTATAAACTGTGCACGAAACATTAATAAATCCCATGAAAACGATGTTCTCGCGAAGCTTACCACCGTTTGGGGAGAAAATCTGGACCCGGAGCATGTCTTGGAAGAATATCCGCGCCCTCAGCTAAAGCGGGATAACTATACCATTTTAAACGGATACTGGAATTACGCCGTTACGCGCTCCCCCTCTTTCCCGGCCTCTTATGACGGGAAAATCCTAGTGCCTTTTTCCCCTGAAAGCCTTCTCTCAGGTGTGGGGCGTCAGCTACAGCCAGACGAATATCTATGGTATGAACGCAATATTTTCCTGTCCGCAGACGAATATGCCTCCCTTTCCGTTTCAACCCATAGAAACCAAGGCATCCATAAAAGCCATGATTCCGATATGGGCAAACGGCTTCTGCTCCATTTCGGCGCAGTGGACCAGTCCGCCCAGGTTTATCTTAACGGCCAACGCGTATGCCGGCACACAGGCGGTTACCTTCCTTTTGAAGCGGATATTACCCCTTTCCTTAAAGAAGGGGAAAATTTTCTCGTTGTCCGTGTACAGGATGCAAGCGATACCTCCTATCATACCCGTGGCAAGCAGACCCTAAAACGGGGCGGCATGTTTTACACGGCCCAAAGCGGCATATGGCAGACGGTCTGGATGGAGTGGGTTCCGGCAAATTATATCCGTAAGCTTTACCTGACTCCCGATTTCGACAACAGCAGGCTTCATATCCGCATGCTTACCCTGGGTTCTGCCCCGGTAAAAATCCAGGTTTTTGCAGGGGAACGCCAAATTCTGCAGGAGACCGTGCCGGAACTTGATACGCAGCAAAATAACTTCGGTTTATCTGTCCGCATCCCCATACGGGAAATGCACCCATGGACGCCGGACATCCCTTATTTATATACTTTAAAAGTCCAGTTCGGCAATGACCGGATAGAAAGCTATTTTGCCATGCGCACCTTTACCGTAGAGCCGGACCGCCAGGGAATGATGCGCTTCTGCCTGAACCACAAACCCCTTTTCCTTCACGGGGTACTGGACCAGGGCTATTGGCCGGATGGCCTTTATACTGCCCCTTCCGATAAAGCTTTGATTTATGATATCCGTTCTATGCAGAAGCTGGGCTTCAATATGATGCGCAAGCATATTAAAATAGAATCGGCGCGCTGGTATTACCACTGTGACCGGCTGGGAATGATTGTATGGCAGGACATGGTCAGCGGCGGCTCTTCCTACTCCCTGCCCATTGTTTGCTACCTCCCGACGCTGTTTCCCCATATTTCCGGCCACCTAAAGGATAACCGCTACAAACTGTTTGGCCGCCTTTCCAAAAAAGGAAGGAAGGAATGGACCAAAGAATGTCTGGACACCATTGATTATTTATATAATGTCCCTTCCATCGCTACATGGGTTCCTTTTAACGAAGGCTGGGGGCAGTTCGACGCCAACCGAATTACCCGGCTGATAAAGGCCAAGGATTCCACCCGCCCTGTTGACCAGGCCAGCGGCTGGTTTGACCAGGAGGAGGGGATTTCAAAAGTGTACATAATTATTTCAGGAAACTGGGCATTGTCAAAGACCCGCGCGCTTTTGTCCTCTCCGAGTATGGCGGCTATGCCTGCCGCATCCCGGGGCATTCCAGCGTAGAACGCATTTATGGCTATCGGCAGTTTTCCACAAAAAAAGAATTCTCCATAGCTTACCAAAAGCTCATCCACCATTCTTTAAAACCGTTAATTAAAAAAGGATTGTGCGGAGCTGTCTACACACAAGTATCCGATGTGGAGGAAGAGGTAAACGGGCTACTCACCTATGACCGGAAAATATGTAAATTAACAGTTCCGCCAGAATTTGCGAATAGGCATAGGCCAAACTGTTGAATAAAGAAAGGACAGGACTTTTTATGAAAATAACAAACTTAGAATGCCCTTCCTGCGGGGGCAAGCTGAAACCGATGGATGGAAATTCCCATGTCATGGTCTGCGAATACTGCAACAGCCAATTTATGGTGGAGGATGATGTAACCGTTAATTACCATATCCACCAGACCCCTCCCAGCCATATGCCGAGGCAAACGGAAGAGCCCTCCAACAAAGGCCCTATCGCTGTAGGGATTATTGCTGCTGCCAGCTTCCTTTCTATTATAATATTAAGTTTTTCCTCCACCAGGCAGCAATCTGGAATCTCTTCCGGCAGCCCTTCTTTCTATTCAACGGATAGCGACTACCAGTATTCCTGGGATTCCGACGAATATGAGGAGGAAGAACTTCTGGCAGAACACAGCCCATTCTATACTTCCATGACAGAAGCTATTTTTGAAAAAGAATCCGGCAGTATTACAGACGAGGACCTGAATAAAATAAAATATCTAAGAGTCTATACCAGCCTGGAGTTTTATACCGTAGAGTATAGTTTCCAAAGCCCTTACGGAAACGAAGGAATCCCTTTTGAAACTATCACCCTCCGGCTGGAACCTTCCTCTTGGGATTGTTGGGATTTATCCGCTTTTTCCGGACTGGAAAAATTAGATATCAGCGATGAGCAGGCCGAAAAAGTACCTTTGAAGGAATTTACGCAGTTAAAAGGGCTTGTTTGCGATGGAGCCTCCCCCGATGACCTCTCCCAAAGGCTGCCCTACCCTGAGCAGCTTCTGGAGCTTTCCCTGGACGAACCGGGAACCCTTGACGGAATCGCCGCATTTAAGAACTTGGAAAAGCTCACTGTGAAAGATATCTGCGAACCCGACCTGAAACAATTAGTCTCCCTTCAAAACCTGAAATTTTTATCCCTTGAAGAAGAGGATGACTCAGACCCCTTTTCCGACTCGGAACCGGCCTCCCTCACCGACTATTCCGCCCTTTCCGTGCTGACAGGGCTGGAAAGCCTGGAACTATCCTCACCCTTCATCCGGGATTTTAGCTTTTTGAAGCCCCTGACCGGACTTACCAGCCTATCCTTAATGGAATCCGAGGCCATCAGCATCGCACCCCTGGCGGAACTCTCCCAGCTCACTTACCTAAAGCTGGAAGATAATAATGCCCTACAGGATTACAGCCCTGTAGCAAGCCTTACCAGCCTGCGGACACTGGTAATTGATAAAGGCACTTCCCAGCCTGACCCCGACTTATCTTCCCTACATCAGCTAGAAGAGCTGGATATGTGCGGATTTATTTCCATTTCTTTCTTAAACCGCATGAATAACTTGAAACACTTATCCATCCATAGCTGTAATATTGACGAAGCATAC
This sequence comes from Lachnospiraceae bacterium, assembly GCA_009911195.1. GTDB lineage: Bacteria > Bacillota > Clostridia > Lachnospirales > Lachnospiraceae > Kineothrix. The sequence continues at coordinate 132,763 of QXWV01000002.1, forward strand.
GCCCTTTCCGGCCTTACCAGCCTGGAAACCCTCACTTGCTACTCCATCTGGACTTATGCAGTCCCTTTGATGGATGTGAACTTCATCAACGGAATGACGAATTTAAAGTCCATTGATTTCAGCGGCGGCAACGATGACTTCTGGGGCGGTTATCAAAATTATGTTAATATTATGGGGGATATTTCCAACGTATTCAACCATCCCAGCCTGGAAAAGCTCATCCTTAACAACTGCATGTTTGCCCTGGAATTCGACAGACTGGCTGAAAACACTACTTTAAAGCATCTGGAACTGAAAGAAGTAAACCTGAAAGAAAATTTTTATGTAGAATCCTATAACGGCATGACCGATATTTGGTATGACGATGTATCCCTGGATGAGCACATAGGCTTCCTCTCCAATTACCCTAACCTAGAGGTACTTTATCTGGACGGAAACCAACTGACCAACATCCAGTTTGCATCCACCTTACACCGGCTGACCACGTTCAGCATTAAGGACAATTACATCACTGACCTGTCGCCCCTCCACCAGGCAGAAAACCTGGAATACCTGGATATCCGTACCAACCCAATCACCAGTACTATAGAAAATGACGATTCCATACTTATCCTGAAATAGAATCGCCTCGTAATAAATACTTGGGCAAATTCCATCGCAATTCCCCGCGCAATGGAATTTGCCCAATTTTATATGCACATCCTGGGCATCAATGGCCAGCCTGCAGCCGGCCACAGACCCACTAAGGCTGAACTGTCCTGTCAGCCTAAAGCATAGCAGGCTTCCTTCTTATCCAGCTTCTTCCGTAAATGGATATAGGCCGGAATCAAAAAGGCATCTGCGAATATCCAGGCCAACGGGCTGGCAAAACAAACCCCAACAAAACCATATGTCGGTACAAGGAACAGTCCCGCAAGCCCTCTGGCCACCATTTCGCAAACTCCGGCCAGGATTGCCACCGTTCCAAAGCCCATGCCCTGAATTAAAAACCGCACAATATTTACAACAGCCAGAGGTATAAAGAACATACTATTCACTACTAAAAGCAGCCTGGCATTGGCCAAAAGCTGGCTATCTGCCGTATCCACGAAAAGGGAAGCCAACTGCGCGCCGAAGAAATACAGTACAGCCAGCGCTATCACAGAATAAACCGCAGCAATCTTCATGCATGCCTTTATCCCCAGGCCCAGGCGTTCCGGCTTCTTCGCGCCCACATTCTGCCCTCCGTAGGTTGCCATGGTAGAACCCATCGCATCATAAGGGCAGCAAAAAAACATACCTACTTTTCCCGCGGCTGTCACCGATGCTACTGCCGATGCCCCTAATGTATTCACTGCGGACTGGAGGATTACGCTACCGATTGCCGTAATCGAATACTGCAGCCCCATGGGAATCCCCATCCCGCATAACGTTTTCATATAGGGCAGATTCATACGCCATTCCTCTTTTTTTACCCTTAAAAGAGGAAACTTATATACCATATAAATTAAACATAATATCCCGGAAACCGCCTGGGAAACCACTGTTGCTACCGCTGCCCCGGCCACTCCCATATGCAGTACCAGAATGCATGTCAAATCCAGTACGATATTCAAAACGGAAGATAATGTCAAAAATACAAGGGGAGTCTTGCTGTCACCCATGGCACGGATAATCCCGGAAAGCATGTTATACAAATAAGTTGCCGGAATCCCCAAAAATATAATAAAAATATAACTGTAGGCATGGGCAAAAATATCCTCCGGCGTCTTCATCGCCGTCAGCATCTGGCGGCAGAAAACGGCCGTAAGTACCGTCATCACCCCTGAAAAAAGAACAGACAGCCACACGCCGTTTGCCATAAAACGCCGTAAGCCGGAATAATCCTTCGCACCAAACATATGTGCCAGCGGAATCGCAAACCCATTGCATACACCCATGCAGAATCCGATAATCAGGAAATTCAAAGAGCCCGTACTGCCCACTCCTGCCAGTGCATTTACGCCGAGAAAACGCCCTACAATAATAGTGTCCACCATACTGTAAAACTGCTGGAACAGGAAGCCAAAAAGCAGCGGCACCGAAAAGCCCAATATCAACTTCATCGGGGAACCTTGTGTCATATCTTTTGTTGTGTCTTTTGCCATAACTTTTTCCATAATAATCCACCTCCACTTTAATAAGCAGAAAAAAATGTTATCAGCGTCATTGCTAACACTGATAACATTATCATTTTACCTATATCCCGTCAATAGGGCTCTCTTACTTTCTTTTTTTTCTCTCTATTCACAATTACAGGTGTTCTAAGAAGCAACTTTTCCGTTATTATTCCCTATGTGCTTCTACATATCCACTCCACAATATGCAATCATGCCCATCCTTCCTGTCCATATTCCGGCCAGCCCGCAAGGGTATTTCCGCCAATTGCCTTTATTCCATCTCACGGACTACTTTCCTTACCGGAAGTACAAAAGTAGGCGTTACGGACAGTTCATCCAGGCCCATCCTTACAAATTCTTCGGTCAGGGTAGTATCAGCGCCCAATTCCCCGCAGATACCGGCCCAGATTCCCTCTTTATGGGCATTGTCCACAACCATCTTTATCATCCGCAGCACTGCTTCATGGTGGGAATCATATATATTATCCAGCTTCGCGTTCTGCCTGTCGATAGCCAGCGTATATTGGGTGAGGTCATTGGTTCCTATACTGAAGAAGTCCACTTCTTTTGCCAGCAAATCGCTAATCATAACTGCGGCCGGAGTCTCTATCATAATGCCCTGCTCCACATTAGCGTAAGGAAGCCCTTCTTCATCCAGTTCCTTCTTCACCTCTTCCACGATTTCTTTAATCCTGCGCACCTCATTTACGGAAATAATCATCGGGTACATAATGGCAATTGTGCCAAAAATACTTGCGCGGAATAAGGCACGCAACTGTGTCTTGAAAATATCAGGCTGGTTCAGGCAAATACGGATGGCACGATATCCCATCGCCGGATTCTCTTCGTGGTCCAGCCCAAAATAGTCCGCCTGCTTATCCGCACCGATATCCAGGGTACGGATAATAACCTTCTTTCCGGCCATTGTCTCCGCCACCTGCTTATAAGCCTGATACTGCTCTTCTTCCGTAGGGAAAGTATCCTTTTCCAGATAAAGGAATTCGCTCCGGAATAAGCCAATTCCCCCGGCATCATTCTGCAGCACATTCGCCACATCGGAAACTTTTCCAATATTCGCATAAATATTAATCTTTTTGCCGCTCTTCGTCACATTTTCTTTGCCCTTTAATTCCTGGAGCAATTTGCGTTTCTCTATTTCCTGCTCATACCTGGCTTTGTATGCTTCCAGGACATCTTCTTCCGGCTCTACCACCAGCTTGCCCTCAAAGCCATCCACCACGGCCATTTTTCCATCTATCTCGTCTACATAATCCACACTGATTAGCGCCGGGATGTTCATCGTCCTTGCTAAAATCGCCGTATGGGAATTGGAAGAGCCGAACCTGGTCACAAACGCCAACACCTTACTCTTGTCCATCTGTACCGTCTCGCTGGGCGCCAAATCTTCTGCCACAACAATAGTTGCCCCTTCCGCATTCAGTTCGTTTCCATCCGCCCCCTGGAGCACGCGGATTAAACGTTCCGAGATATCCTTCACATCGGCAGCCCTGGCCTTCATGTAGTCATCGTCCATCTCCGCAAACATGGTTGAAAAATTATCCCCGGTAACCGCCACTGCATATTCCGCATTGATGTTTTGGGTCTCAATCATATTTGTAATCGAATCAAGATAATCCTGGTCCTCCAGCATCATCTGATGGACATCGAAAATCATGGCCCCTGCTTCCCCGACTTCCTTCACTGCCTTTTCATACAAAACTTTCAACTGGTCAATCGCTTTTTCCTTCGCCGCATTTACTCTGGCCAATTCTCCTGCTATGTCTTCTACGTGAGTTCTTTTTACACTTTGATTGTCCTTTTTCAAGATGGCTATCTTGCCAATAGCAATGCCGGAAAAGACCGACTTCCCTATAAATTCTTTCATGTGAATCCTCCTTGCACGATATTTTTCCTGTCCTCTATTTTAATGCATATTGATGAATAAGTAAACCTTAAAATACAAAATACTGGAAAATATAACGAAGATATCGCAACAGTTTGACCCAGAGCTTTACACTTTGCTGTGAAGCCCTGGGTCAAACTGTTACACATCGCCCTATTCGTTATATAGAATAATCCATAGCGGCTTCCCGCTCCATTTGCTTTTTTGCCAAATCCGCTATCGTTACTCCATCCACCACTTTATTTATGGCTTCATGCAGCTCTTTCCAAACCGTAAGTGTTTCACAGGTATCACACCGGCCACATTGGTTCACTTCATCCTCCAGGCAGGACACAGGGCAAAGCTTCCCTTCCGTCAGGCGCAGCACCATGCCTACTGTATAGTTTTCCGGATTGCCGACAATCCGGTACCCCCCCTGCGCCCCTCTCGTGCTTTTCACAAAACCCGCCTTATTTAAAACCGATATAATCTGTTCCAAATATTTTTCGGATATTTCCTGGCGCTCCGCTATTTGTTTTACTTTAATATATCCGCCCGTATTGTGCACTGCCAAATCCAGCATAACCCGGACCGCATAGCGGCCTTTTGTCGAAATCTTCATCCTTTCCTCCATACTGGCGCCTAAACATCTGCTGCGCCTTCTTTCATCCTCTTAAAATTTATCAATGATTCCCTGAAAGAAAATAAACAATATCAATACCGGAAGAATGAATTTCAGATAAAATCCCAAAGCTTTTGCCATTTTCGGCCCTTTTCCTGTGTTCGCTTCCTCCAGATAGTTGTCAAACCCCCAACCTTTCTTCGTTACACAGAACATAAGGTAGATAAAAGAACCCATAGGAAGCATCAGGTTGCTCACAAGGAAATCTTCCAGGTCCAGCACATTGCTCCCCTCCCCAAAAGGCATGAATCCGGCCCAAAGGTTAAAGCCAAGCACGCATGGAAGAGAAAGCACCGCCATAAGGGCCATATTTATCAAACATGCTTTTTTACGGGGTATTTTCCACATATCCATATTGCAGGAAATAATATTTTCAAACACAGCCAATACCGTGGAAAATGCTGCAAAAGACATAAAGATAAAAAACAATGCCCCCCACACCCTTCCACCTGCCATACTGTTAAATACATTGGGCAAGGTGACAAAAATCAGGGAAGGCCCGCTATCCGGGCTAACGCCGAAGGAAAAACAGGCCGGGAAGATAATCAGGCCAGCCACAATAGCTACAAACGTATCCAATACTGCAATGTTCACCGACTCCTTCAAAAGCGTATGCTCTTTGCCGATATAGCTTCCGAAGATTGCCATTGAGCCTATTCCAAGGCTTAATGTAAAAAATGCCTGGTTCATAGCCCCCACCATAGTTTCACCGATTCCTACTTCCATCATTCTGCCAAAATCCGGTTTCAGGTAAAACGCAATCCCCTCCATCCCACCATCCATTGTCAGGCTGTGTGCGGCCAGCAATACCATAATTCCCAGAAGCGCCACCATCATCACTTTCGTCATACGCTCCACGCCGCTTTGCAGCCCTGCGGAACAAATGCCGAAGCCAACCACTACCACAAGAATCATCAATCCTACCATCACCCCCGGTTTGGCCAGCATATCCCCGAAAATCTGCCCTACGGCTGCCGCATCTGCCCCTGCGAAACGCCCGCTGAGCATCAGGTAAAAATAGTAGAGCATCCACCCTGCTACCGTAGTATAAAACATCATCAGGCAATAGTTGCCCGCCATCCCGATGTAACCGTGGAAATGCCATTTCGTCCCCGGCTTTTCCAACTGATGGAAGCTCTTAATAATACTCTTCTTGCTGGCCCGCCCTACTGCAAACTCCATAGTCATAACGGGAAGCCCCATAATAACCAGGAAGAACAGATAAAACAATACAAAAGCGCCGCCCCCATATCTGCCTGCCACATAGGGAAACCTCCACACATTACCGATTCCTATGGCACACCCCGCCGAAAGCAGGATGAAGCCCAGCCTTGAACCTAGTTTTTCTCTCTCCATTTACCTCTCCTCCTCAATGAAAATTTATTTTATTTATGGTACAGCCCAAAATGCTCCAATGCCCGATATAGCCCGTCTTCCCCTATATCCTCCGTAATATAATCCGCATAAGGCTTTAACCGCTCATCCCCATTGCCCATCACGATACCTATGCCGCATTCCTGAACCATTTCCAGGTCATTGAGGCTATCCCCTACAGCTACGGTATCCTCCATGCTCCCTCCTAAATAATTCATGATTTTCCGTATACCGCCCGCTTTGTTATTCCGCATGGACAGCACTTCCACATTGTTCATTTCCCTTCCGCCAGGTATACTGCACACGAACTGGTATTTATCTTTATAATGTCCCTCTATCTCCTGCAGGATTCTCTCATCCTCCGCATACAGGCAAAATTTATAAATCACTTCTTTTTCCGGGTCATAGGCATCCATACCATGTACTGTCTTCTGCCGGAAAAACTCCCGCCCGGACTCCCCTTCCTTTCTGCCTGCAAAGTAGTCCTGTATTTCCTTATGCATATAGACCCCCGATTTCCCTTCCATCACATAGGAAGCCCCTTTGCCCAGGCAATATTCCAAAGCCGGCTGCAGCTCCTCCGCCGTCATAACATCCTCATAAATGACTTTTTCCCCAACCCGCACATATGCGCCTGCTGCCGCTACCACCCCATCATACTTTATTTCTTTTACATGGTCTAACAGGCAGCATGAGCGCCCTGTACAAATGAAAATCTTATGCCCGGCCTCCCTGGCCAGTTCCACTCCCCGGTATGCGCTTTCGGGAATCGCATTAATATTATGGTCAAACAATGTTCCATCAATATCCAAAAAAATATATTTCATCTTTATATCCATGCCCCTTTCCAAAACCCAAAGACTATAGTGCGAAACGCAAACTTGCGAAACGCAAACTTACGAAACGCAAACTTTCGTAGCACAAATCTTCAGATTGAAAATTTAAAGTTTTCAATCTGAACCTCATTTCTATGCTGCGGTTACGCCAAATGAGGGTGCGGCAAGGCATACCCCTCCTGGCATCTCCTGCATACACCCTCATATTTTATATCCCTTTAAATGTGCCCGTTTTAATACATCCCAATTTAGACGGCATCACTTTATTTAAACGGCACTACCGAACCCTGGTATTTTTCATTAATAAAATCACTCATTTCATCGGATTTTAATACTTCCACCAAAGCCTTTACGCCTTCGTTCCCTTCATTTCCTTCTTTTACTACAATGACATTCACATAAGTCTTAGCAGCCTCGGAATCCGAAGTTTCGTAAGCCAGTGCATCCGTCTGGGCATTCAGCCCTGCCTGGAGCGCATAGTTCCCGTTTAACACAACAAAAGAGGTTTCCTCAATTACCCTTGCCACCTGTGCCGCTTCCAATTCGATGATTTCCACGTTATGGGGATTCTCAGCGATATCGTTCTTTGTAGCTTCCATCCCTGCACCGTCCTTCAAAGTAATGATGCCATTGTCCTGCAAAAGCAGCAATGCCCTGGCCTCATTGGTGGTGTCATTGGGAACTGCTATCGTTGCCCCATCGGAGATATTTGCCAAATCGGATTCCGTTCCCCCATAAATCCCCAGGGGTTCATAATGAATTTCCCCAACATTCACAAGATGTGTGCCTTTTTCTTCGTTAAAACTATCCAGATAAGGGGTATGCTGGAAATAATTGCAATCAAAATCCCCTGCTTCCACTACCTCATTAGGCTGCACATAGTCATTAAATACCGTAACCTGAAGATCCCATCCTTTTTCCGCCAGAATCGGTTTCGCTGCCTCCAATATCTCCGAATGGGGAACTTCCGTGGCCGCCACCTTAATCGCCCCGCCATCCTTGGAGCCACATCCTGTGAGCGCACCTATGGCAAATACTGCCGCAATCAATAATAATACTGCTTTCTTTTTCATAACATTTTCCTCCTCTTAACCGGAAACGCCCTGCAAATGGACGTTTCATTATGTATTTTATTATAAATTCCTATCCGGTAATCCGCTTATCCATTTTCCTGGAAATCGTTGTGCCTATCCACTGAAGTATCTGTACCAATATAATGAGCAGCGCCACAGTCACTAACATGATATCCACCTGATACCGGTGATATCCGTAACGTATGGCCACATCTCCAAGACCGCCGCCGCCTACAGCCCCTGCCATGGCCGAATATCCCAATATAGTTCCAAGGGCTATCGTCGCCCCCACAATCAATGAAGTCCGTGCCTCCGCTAAAAGCACCTTCCAGACGATAGTTTTTATTCCCGCCCCCATGCTCTGGGCCGCTTCAATTACGCCTCTGTCCACCTCTAACAGGGAAGATTCTACCAGCCTGGCGATAAATGGTGCCGCTGCTATTGTAAGGGGCACAATCGTCGCCGTAGCCCCATAGCTTTTCCCTACCACAAACCTGGTAAATGGAATGAGCATCATCAACAGGATAAGGAATGGGATAGAACGCACCACATTTACCACTACATCCAATATTTTATAAACAACAGCATTGGGCTTTAACCCGTCCTTTGCCGTAATTACCAGGAAAATCCCCATTGGCAGCCCGATGACATATGCCAGGGCCGTAGATACCAATGTCATATATAAGGTTATGCCCGTCTCTTTTGCGAGCATCAGAATCATCGAACTATCCCACATAATTATCCAGCTCCTCCACTTCCAGTCTTCTCTCCTTCAAATAGGTTATCATTTTACCGGCTGTAATTTTATCTTCCGGGAGCTGTAAAACCATCTGTCCGTGGGCTACACCGCCGATATCTTTCGTATCCGCCAAAAGGATATTCACCGGTGTCTTACATTCCAGCACCATGTTGGCGATAACCGGTTCAAAAGATGAGTTCTCCTTGAACACGATACGGATACAATGTTTCCCTTTCATTTCCTCATAATTGCCGCCATTTTGGAAAACCAGCCTCTTGGCTGCGGACGAACGCGGCCTTGCAAATACCTCTTCCACCGTGCCTGTCTCCGCCAGGGTGCCGCCGTCAATAATCGCCACATGGGTACATATTTCCTGTACCACTGCCATTTCGTGGGTGATAATAACGATTGTAATGCCATATCTTGCATTAATGTCCTTTAAAAGCGCCAGTATGGATTTGGTAGTAGTAGGGTCCAGCGCGCTTGTAGCCTCATCGCAAAGCAAAATCTTCGGATTGGTAGCAAGGGCCCTGGCAATAGCCACCCTCTGCTTCTGCCCGCCGGAAAGCTGCGCTGGATATGCGCTTGCTTTCTCCGAAAGCCCTACAATTTCCAGCAGTTCCTTTGCCTTTTCCCTGGCTTCCTTTTTCTTTTGCCCTACGATTTCCAAAGGAAAACAAATATTATCCAATACAGTCCTTTGCATCAGAAGATTAAAATGCTGGAAAATCATGGCGATTTGTGTACGCATAAGCCGCAAATCTTTATCGGGCAGGGAGGAAAGGTCCTTTCCTTCCACAATTACCGTTCCTTCCGTCGGTTTTTCCAGAAAATTCAAGCAACGGACAAGGGTACTTTTCCCCGCACCGCTCATTCCGATTATGCCGTAGATTTCGCCCTTGTGAATCTCCAGATTGATTCCCTTCAACGCTTCTACCGTATTCTCTTTTCCAACAAATGTCTTGCTGACATCTTTTACCTGTATCATCGTTTCCATAACTGCCCCGCTCTTTCTATGCTCAGAAACTGTTCGTTAATACAGTCCGTATCATACCACAGACTGTCAATTTCTGCAAGTTTATGTTCGGGATTTCCGTTTACTATTCCGCAAACATCGGCGTAGAGAGATATCTGTCTCCGGAGTCCGGCAATAAAGCTACGATAGTCTTCCCCTTGTTTTCTTCCCTTTTTGCCAGCTCCACGGCTGCTGCCAGCGCCGCGCCTGAGGATATTCCTACCAGTATCCCTTCTTTCACCGCAATCTTTTTCCCCGCTGCGAATGCATCTTCACTTTTTATCCGGATTACTTCGTCATATACATTTATGTTCAGCACTTTTGGCACAAATCCTGCCCCGATTCCCTGTATTTTGTGGGAGCCAGGATTCCCCCCCGAAAGCACCGGGGAATCCTCCGGCTCAACGGCAACTACTTTTATTTTAGGGTTTCTTGATTTTAAGAATGTCCCTACACCGGTAATTGTTCCGCCAGTCCCTACCCCTGCTACAAAAATATCCACTTTTCCGTCCGTGTCTTCCCATATTTCCGGCCCCGTAGTCGCCGCATGGACTGCAGGATTCGCCGGATTATCAAATTGCCCTAAGATAACTGCCCCGGGAATACTCCTTTGCAGTTCTTCCGCTTTTTCAATCGCCCCTTTCATCCCTTTTGCCCCTTCGGTGAGAACCAGCTCAGCCCCATAGGCTTTCAGAAGATTCCTCCGTTCCACGCTCATCGTATCTGGCAGGGTGAGGATTGTCCTATATCCCCTGGCCGCCGCTACAGCCGCCAGCCCGATGCCTGTATTGCCTGAGGTAGGTTCGATAATCGCTGCCCCTTTTTTCAAAATCCCTTTTTTCTCCCCGTCCTCAATCATCGCCAATGCCACCCTGTCCTTGACGCTTCCTGCCGGATTGAGATATTCCAGTTTCGCCAGAACCGTTGCCCCTTCCACGCCTTCTGCCCCGGAAAAATTCCTTACCTCCAGCAAAGGCGTTTTGCCGATTAATTCTGTAGCACTCTTTTTCACATAAGACATTTTGTCATCCTCCTCTCGGGCTGCATTTTTAACCCTTTTTATTTCCTAGTATTCTACTAGGAAAATTATGAATTAGATGATACCACCTAATGGAACAAATGTCAACTTTTTTCTCCGGTTTAAGTTTCTCCGGTTTTAATCCAAAGGCGGGAAACCTGTTTTCAGATTCCCCGCCCGTGGTTTTTGACTATGTTATCCGTTCTGCTTTCATTTTTTCTCCATTTGTACACGGCTTTATTGTACATGTCCCAAAAGGCTGGCCGCCTCCTTATCCGCAATTACTGTAAAATTGGGGTGCAGCCGCAGTAGGGAACTGGGGATTTCTTCGCATACAGGGCCTTCCAATACCTTCTTTAATATCTCGGCCTTCTCCGTACCGCTGACAATCATAACAATATTCTTACAGCCCATGACTGTAGCCGGGCCAAAGGTCACATAATAATCGGTCATTTTATCCATTCCACCGCTTAAAAATGCCAAGCGCTTTTCTATCCCCTCATTCAGATGGTTGCTCACCGCGCGGCATCCTTCGCCAAAGCCGTTCAGCGTTCCCGATAAGTTCCCGCAAAAATGGCCATCCGGCCCTAAGCCCAGCATAATCATATCTATCCCGCCGTCTTCTTTCAGCTTCTTGTCAAAATGCATATAATTCTTTTCATCAAAGATTTCAATCTGCGCCCCGTCAATCATGCATGGATGAAAGAACAGGCGGTTCAGCGTATCCATCGTCAGGCTTGGCCCGCCTTTTACGGGAATTTCATCGAAATTATAATAATGGACATTTTCAAACCTGTTATCTTTTAAAAAGTCCCGGATAATTTCATACATTCTGGCAGGGGTCTTCCCTCCAGTAACCGCCAGGTTCACCCTTTTCCCTTTCCCTTTCATAATCCAGCCCATTAGTTCCATAGCCGCCGTCCTGCTCATATTTTCATAATCTTCCGCAATGATTAAATTCATTTCCAAACCCTCCCTAATGCTGGCGCCAGTCATTTCATCCCCTTTGTTCCAATGCTTATTTTTCTGCCTCAGCCCAAATCTTCGCCATTGGTTTCAATACATTTTTTATACCAGTAAAAGCTGTCTTTCCTCAGGCGGTCAAAGGTGCCGTTCCCTTGGTCATCCGCATCTACGTAAATAACGCCATAGCGTTTGCTCATTTCGATGGAGCCACAGCTTACCAGGTCGATAATCCCCCACATCGTATAGCCAAACAGGTCCACACCGTCCTCAACCGCATCTTTCATGGCTTGGATATGGTCGCGCAGATAACCGATACGGTAATCATCATGGACTTTGCCATCCACTACCCTGTCCACTGCCCCAAGGCCGTTTTCCGCGATGAACAACGGTTTATGGTATCTGTCATACAGTTGGTTCAGGGTAATCCGTAAGCCTGTGGCATCGCTCTGCCATCCCCATTCGCTGCTGGGAAGATATGGATTTTTATTCCCGACAACAAGGTTTCCGTCTGTCTTTTCCCAGTTTTCGCTGGCCGTGGATACTTGTGTAAAATAATAAGAAAAGGATACGAAATCCACCGGATTTTCCATTAGCACCTTGCGGTCTTCCTCCGTAATCTCCAAATGGATATTCTTTTTCTCAAAATACCTTTCCATATATTCCGGATAAAAGCCCCTTGCCATTACATCCGTATAATACCAGTTCGTGTATTGTTCGTCATGCATCAACGTTAGCTGGTCAGCCGGGTTGCAAGTCGCCCCATAGTGGCAGAAACGGGCAATCATACATCCAATCTGGCTGCCCGGCATCATCTCATGGGCAAGCTTCACCGTCAGCGCATTTGCCACAAACTGATGGTGCAGCGCCTGATGGACAGACTGGTCATAGTTTTCTTCCCTTTCTTTAATCAGGGCTACTCCATTATATGGGTTAAACCGCCCAGCGTTCATCTCGTTGAACGGAAGCCAGTAATCCACATCATCCTTAAAGTTTTCAAACAACGTTTTTGCATATTTTAAGTAAAAATCAATTAATTTCCTGTTTTTCCATCCCCCGTAAGCTTCCACCAAATGAACCGGAACTGCGTAATGAAGCATTGTCACGAAGACTTTAATCCCATATTTATGGCACTCTTCAAATATATTTTTGTAGAACCGGATACCTTCTTCATTGGGTTTCTCATCATCCCCGTTGGGATAAATGCGCGCCCAGCTAATAGACATGCGGTATATCTTCATGCCCATTTCGGCAAACAAAGCGATATCCTCTTTGTAGCGGTGATAGTGGTCGCTCCCAAAACGGAACGGATAAATGGATGTTTCCCGGCTGACCAATGCATCGGCAAATTTCTGGTTGGTCATCTGCTTATATTCCCAACTGTTTTTCTGTTCCCTTGTTAAATTTGCAAACTGGGGGCGGCAGTCCTGGGTATCCAGCCCTTTCCCACCTTCATCCCATCCGCCTTCTACCTGGGAGGCCGCCGTTGCCCCTCCCCATAAAAAATCTTTTGGAAAACCTTGTCTCATATAATAACCTCCTTACCTTCCATCCGCTTCCGGCTTTTTCGTTCCGCATTATACTGCTTTTTCCTATTTTATTATATTTTTCTTTTCCGCTTCTATCGCCCTGTCATCTTTTTCAATATTCTCGTCAAATCCCAGAATATAGGTCAATGTTGCCGTCAATACAAAGGAAATCGCCAGCCCAATCAGCATTACCGGTATAGAACCTGCATAAACTGGCAGGGAAATGATAGACGGCATCGCAAAGCTAACCGCTTTTCCTCCCATTATCGCTACGAAAGCGCCGGATACCCCTCCGCCGATACAAAGGGCAATCAATGGCCTCTTGAAACGGAAGGCAACCCCATACAGGGCAGGCTCCGTAACCCCGATAAACGCGGATATAAAAGAAGAAAATACTGCCGTCTTATTATTTTCCTTTTTAGCTTTCAAAAAGACGCCGAAACACATGCCTGCCGCTGCCATCGTTGCCACGCAGTGCACCGGCCCTAACATATCATAGCCTAACGTTTCAATATTATTAATCATAACAGGCGACAGCATCATATGGGTACCCGTGAAAACCACAAGCGGACGGGTAGCTCCATCAATCAGCCCTCCCAGCCAAGGCGCTGTTGTAAACAGCCATTTGAAAAATTCACCCACATAAATACCTGCATTGTATCCAAGCGGCCCGATAGCTACCAGACTTAACGGAGCCATTACGAGCAACGTGCCGATAGGAACTACAACAACACGCAAAAAGCTCGGCGTATGCTTGCTTAACCACCTATGTAAATAACTCATAATCCAAACGGATATAATAATCGGCAGTACGCTGGAAGAATATTTTACCAGATAAAAGTTCAGCCCAAGCAGGGAAGTCTGCGTACCTGCCCCTTCCAAAACGCTGGGGTACATATAGACACCCGCCAAAATCAATGCCATTACTTCATTTGTCCTGAATTTTTTAGCACTTGTAAATGCCAAAATGAACGGCAGGAAATAAAATACGGAGTCGGATGCCGCATTCAAAATCAAGTAAAGCCCTGTATCGGTGGCTATCCACCCATAATTTGCCATCAGAGTCAGCAGGCCCTTTAATACACCGGCACCTGCAAAAGCGGTAACTACCGGCGCAAATACGCCGCTGATAACCTCAAACAAGACGCCAAAGCTAAATTTGCCCCGTTTCCCGCCATCCAGGTTTTCATCAATTGCCGCTTCCCTTTCAATCCCTGCCAGCTTACAGATTTCCTCGTATACATCCGGAACCGTTTCCCCTATAATCACCTGGAACTGCCCATTCTGTATCATTGTTCCCAATACGCCGGGAATCGCTTCGATTTCCGACTGCTTCGCCAGGCTCTGGTCCTTTAAGTTAAAGCGCAGGCGAGTCATGCAGTGCACTAAAAATTCGATGTTTTCTTTCCCTCCCACCTTTTCGAGAATAGCGGAAGCTTTCTTTTTGTTGTCAGCCATAATCTTATCCTTCCTTTCTATCTTTGCCTATATTTATCACAGTATATTGCGCGCCATATACTGTATCAGCCCTGTCAAATAGCAGCTTGCCCAAATCCATTTGCAAACCCCATTTTTAATGCCCTTCCCCTTGCAGCGGGGTTGTTGACTTGGCATATAACTGATTCACATGTATCATCAAATATAAAAGTTCTTCGTGGGGGCATCGTTCCCCGAATTCCTGTTCCATATAATCGTCAATCTTTGCCACACATTTCCTGATTTCCGGATTATTTTCCTTCATGCCCTGGTAAAGCTCCTCATTGCTGTCATTAAACTCTTCATTTCTTTCCTTGCGCTGGACAAAATACTTCATGTGATTCTTGAAGCGGAAATAATGAAAACTGTTTTTTTCCACCGCAAAGCCGAAATATTCCTCCACCAGCTCTGTCACCTCACGGATAATCCGGGCTGTACGGTCGGGATTCTTTTCCGGCACTTTTTCCCCTTCCAATGCATTAATAAAATGCATCGTAATGCTGGTCACTTCCCCCGGGGCGAGATGAACTTTCATTTTTTCATTGATTTTACGGATAAACCATTGGGAAATCATAGTCAGCTCCGGGTATTCATATTCCATCTCATAGGAATACGGAAGCGTCACGTTCATTCCTTTGCGTTCCCTCTCAATCGAAAAGTTGATATGGTCGGCCAGGACGAAGACAAGATTGGGGTTCAGCCTCCCTTTTATCCGTGTTTTAGCGATGTCCAAAAGCTTTGTAACCAGAAGGAATATTTTTTCCGGAATTTCTGTCAGCAGCCCATAATATCTTCTGTCGATGTCATAGTAGGTTCTGTCTATTTTTGATAAGTCCTTCAATTCATAAGGTATTTCCCCAAACCCGATTCCTTTTCCGAAAATAACCACTTCCCGGTTATTGCCATCCAAGCCAATCGCCACATTATTGTTTATTTTTTTTATTACCTTCATGAAATCCTTCTCCTGATTCCTTTCCACCCCTCACTATCCCGTTAATGCTGCACCTGTTCTCTCCCCAGGGCTGCTTCGTTAGTTCTACCCTTCCAGGACAGTGTCCCCCGCATTTACCTTTTGCCCATATACTTCCAAATTGATTTCCTTCCCATCCCCTCCGGTAAAAATTACCATAGTGGTCATGTCAATCCCCTTTTTCTCCAACAGTTCCCGGTCAAAACGGATAACTGCTTCCCCAGCCCTGACCTTTTTCCCCTGTTTTGCCAGGGCGGTAAAGCCTTCCCCCTTCAGTTCTACCGTATCCAACCCAATATGTATCAACAGCTCCACACCGGCTTTCGTCTTCATCCCAAAGGCATGTTTTGTCGCCGGAATCATAACAATTTCCCCATCTGCCGGGGCTACCACCGTATCATTCTCCGGTATCACTGCAAAGCCGTCCCCCATCATTTTAGAAGAAAATACTTTATCCGGCACTTCCTCCAAGCGGATGCACTTCCCCGTTACCGGGGCAGCCACTCCATTGTTTTCCTTTCTCAAAAAACCAAACATAGCTCCCTTCCTCCTTTGCTATATGACATTCGTCAATACGTTTATATATTGACTTTTAAAAATATATAAGTGTACAAAAAAAACTCTCCGAATACATACCCTATTACAAAGGTAATGCCTCGAAGAGTTACAATCCTTATCCGTTAAAAATATTTTATACACTAATTTATTTATATCATATATGACATTTCCTGTCAAGCACTTTTTATCACAATTCCGCCACTTTATTCGTTACCCACAGGAATCAAGCCGGTAAATCCCCCCTGCGCATGTCTCCCAAATATAACGCCCTTTTTTATCCCTGCAAACCTGGACATCTTCCCCTTCCTTCGATACCTTAAGGTTTTCACTGCAGCGAATCACCACTCTCCCTCCTTTCCTTGCATGGAGGACAGCTTCTCTCAGCCTACCTTCCTGCCAGCGTATATCCACTTCAAATCCTCCTTCCGCACATAGTCCTTTTACGCTCCCCTCCCCCCAAGAAGACGGGAGTGCCGGAAGAAAGCATATTTCACCCAGATGGCTCTGCAGCAGCATCTGTGCAATTCCACAGACGCCTCCCAAATTCCCGTCTATCTGGAATACCCAAGGAATGCCGGGAATCCTTTCCAGGGGGGGATGCAAATCGAACAGATTCGGAGCCGTCAGCTTCCCCAAAAGATGATATATATATTTTACCGCACTGTTCCCATCCCCAAAGCGCGCATATAGGTTGACCAGCCATGCGCAGCTCCAGCCTGTGTGCCCTCCGCCGTATTCCATACGGCGCTCCAATGACTTTTTGCCGGCCTCTAAAAAATCCTGGTTCTCGTACTGATTAATCTGATTAGAAGGAAATATTGGATATAAATGCGAAAAATGCCGGTGTCCTATTTCCCACTCATCATAATCTTCCCGCCATTCCATTAGCTGGCCATGCCGGCCAATACCAAATCCAGGCAATTTTTCCAAGATAACGGCTGCCTGCCCACTAAGTTCCGATTTCTTCCCCAAAATCTTTTCACTTTCTAAAAATTGTATCAGAATATCCCGTAGAATAGCCGTATCCATAACAGAACTCATACAGATTCTTCCCGTTTTCCCATTTTTCATGATATATGTGTTCTCCGGAGAGACCGAAGGGCAGATTACCAGTTCTCCCTTATCCTCCATCAAAAAATCCGCAAAAAACAGCACACACTCATATAATACCGGATACATCCGTTCCAGAAAGTCCTGGTCCATAGTGTACCGGTAATGTTGCCAGATATGCGTTGCAAGCCATGCGCCCCCCATCACCCAGTATGAAGCCGGTATCGCCAAATCCTGGGGCGCTGTATCCGCCCACACATCCGTATTATGATGGGCAACAAATCCACAGCAGCCATACATTTCCGTAGCTGTGCGCCTGCCGTTTTCCATCATCCGTTCCAAATGGTCAAACAGCGGCATGTGGCACTCCGAAAGGTTGCAGATTTCTGCCGGCCAGTAATTCATCTGCGTATTGATATTAATCGTATATTTGGAATCCCATATTGGTTCCAGTTTCTCGCACCAGATTCCCTGTAGATTAGCCGGCAGCCCTCCCGGCTGGCTACAGGACATTAGCAGGTAACGCCCATATGCATAGTAAAGCGATACCATCCCGCGGTCAATGCCCCCGTCCGCAATACGCCTTAGCCGTTCGTTCGTAGGAATCGCTTCCAGTTCCGGATTCCCGGCTTCCAGCTCCAATACCGAACGGCCGAATATTTCTTTATGCCTGCGGATATGTGATTCCCTTACCTCGTCAAAGCTTTCCAAATCCAGCCCGGACAATTGCTGCTGAAGATGCTTGTAGCAGTTGGCAATTTTTTTATCCCGTAACGGATATGTAGTCACACCGTTTAGGTAGATTACTATCCTGTCTGCGTTTTTTATCACCAAATGTTCCCCGATTGTCCGTATACTGCCCCCCTGCACACATGCTTTCGCCTGCACACAGAATTCGCTTCCCCCTTTTCCCAAATCCCCATCCATATAAATTGTGTCTTTCCCTGCACTTCCGGCACAGTTATAATACCTCCCCCTTGTCAAAAGCCCTGACATGGAAAGCCCCCCTCCCCTGTCCGTAGAGAATTCCACTGCAAGGACATCGGCCTCCTTGGAAATAAAAGCTTTTATAGTGTATGCAATTTCATCCTGCATATAGCTGACTGACACAGTTCCGGTCTCTAAATCCAATTCACGCCTGTAGCCCATAACTTCACTGCCGCTGTTGCTGATGCGATATGAAAACTGACCCAATGTTTGAAACGGCCTCTGGCTCTGCGGCGTTCCCGACAGAGCATAGACACCCAGTTCCTCTGCCTCTTCAATTCTATCTTCTTTTATAAGGCTACGTATTTTAACTATATTTTTTCTGGCATCCGGATTGATACGGTTAATCGGGCCTCCATAAACAACACTTTCCTCATTCAACTGAATCCTGCCCTCAAACGGCTCTCCATAAACCATGGCCCCCAGCCGCCCGTTTCCCAGCGGAAGCGCTTCCATCCATTCTTTAGCAAAATCTTTATAAAAAATTTTATTCATTTCAGTTACCATGCCCTTTCCACAATCCACAAATTTATGTACACGTTGCGTTGGCTCAAATTTGCATACGGTTGGCAGGAATCGGCCGCAAAGGCAGATACACAGGAAATCCAGAAAGCCTATCTGTCAGTTCCATGGATATGCACTTCCATTTTCTCTCTCCATTCCTTCTCCATTCCCGGGAATCCCCCCACCGTTTCGCCTACCATCAGCCTCTGCGCCGCTTCATCCCATATCAAATCCGTTATTGCATAACTGCCGCTTTCGTAACGGTAATTGTTCCCCTCATCCTCATATAGCGTAAATTTTGCGTCCTTTCCCGGATAAACATGGATTTCCAGCGGATTTCCGTTTTCCTCATCTGCATACATTAGCCCTTTTTTCATCGGGATAACCGAACCGGCTTTCACAAAAACCGGAAGTCGGTCAAGCGGCGCCTCTACATCCACAAACTGCCCTCCAGCATATTTTTTGTCTGTCCAGTAATGATACCAGTCATCCCCCGCCGGCAAATAGCATTTCCATATTTTATCTGCCTTAATTTTCCGCCCGCCCTTTCCATAATACATGGGTGCTGTCACCGGGCAGATGAGCAGATTTTTCCCAAATAAAAATTCCTGTTCCACCTTTCTGGCCTGAGCATCTTCCATATAATCAAACAGAAGGCTACGCATCATTGTTCCATGGTTCAGATACACATCCCCTGCCAAAGAATAAATATATGGCATCAAATCATACCTTAGCCGGATATATTTTTCGATGGCATCATAAAATGGCTCTCCTTTTTTCCCGAAATTCCAGATTTCCCGCGGTGTGTCAGTTCCATGGGAACGGAACATAGGGAGAAATGTGCCTGCCTCCAGCCATCTGACATACAGCTCCCGGTAGCCATAATCCGCCACTCCTTCGTCATATTCCCCCCGCCAGAACCATTTGGGGGAAGAATCCGTATTGCAGCCACAGCCTCTATTCTGCCATTTATCACCTACCGTAAAGAATCCTCCGATGTCAAACGTCCAATACGGATATCCTGACAATCCCATATTTAAGCCTTCCACAATCTGCTTTTTCAACGTTTCCCAGGAAGCATAAGTATCTCCAGACCAAAGTACTGCCCCATACTGCTGACCCGATATATATCCTGAACGGGTTAGGTTCAGCACGCGAATATCCTCCGTCTCTTTCCGCTGGTTTTCATAGATTCCCTTTGCATGCATCAAAGCAAATAGATTCGCTTCTTCTGGCGGCAAATATTTTTTGTGTTCATTTCCCACCAGCATATAACGCTCCCATGGCTCCCTCTTCATAGAGCCCCCCCAATCCGGCCCACTGAACGGCTCTGTGGAATCACACCACCAGGAATCAAACCCTCCCGCAAATAACTCCTCCTTTGCCTGCTTCCAGTACATCTCCCTCGCTTCCTCTGAAAATGCATTATATGTGGCATAATCATTCAAAAGATGCCCTGCCTTAAAAAATTCCGTATGGTTTTTCCCTCCCGTATTCATATTTGGCCAGACCGATACCATAGAATGTGCATGCATTCCATGAATCTTTTCCATGCATTCTTTCAGGTCCCCATAGCGGAACTTATCCACCAACTTTTCGCCCCAGTTGCCGGAATCCCATGTATTCCAATCCTGCACCACACAATCTAACGGCACTTCCAGTTCCCGATATTTCCGTACCACATCGACAAGTTCTTTCGCTGTATAATACTGTTCCTTTGACTGGATATAACCAAATGCCCATTTGGGCAGCATAGCCGCACGGCCGGTCAGGGAACGAATTGCCTTAATAATTTTATCCGGTGTCCTTTGGGCGATAAAATAATAGTCCATTTGGGAAACTGTATCAAAAAGCAGGTAAGAATCGTCATCGCCATCATGGAATACCATCAAGCTGCCACAGTTAAACAGCATCCCATATCCCTCATCCGATAAAAACACAGGCATAGGAATCCTCATATTATGTTGATACAAATATTGGTCATGCCCTCTGTAATTGTAAATGCCTTCCTCTGCCTGCCCCAGGCCATAAATCCCCTCCTCCTCCTTCCACCGGAAATGCAGCCGCCCCTTGTATGCCTGATGGTCTGTCACTTGTTTCAGGTTTTGAATAAAATTCCGCTCCCCGTCCACTGTCCTGACCCTATCAATTACTGGCTCTTCATCGCCTGTGGTATATCGCATCACGTCAATTTTTTCCAATTCCTTGCGCCCCTCTTCCAAAAGGCAGCGTCCATCTGTCAGGCTTGTCCAAATAACCCTCCCATCCTCCTTTAAGACTTCTGCCTGCACACTCTTTGTGCTAATCTGAAAGCTGCGCTCCGTTTCTTTTGCCGAAAACGGCACCGGCGCAAAATTATCCATGCTAATCAAAACAGATTCCATATCATCAATAGGCTCCTGACTGAAAATGCACCGAAAGACCTCTTCCTCTATCGGAATCAGGCGCAAATAATACGCCTCGCCAGCCAATTCCACATACTGCCCTGTATGTATATATTTCATAACAAGCTCTACTTCCTTTCTTTCTATGACTATCCTGTTGAATTTTCATGCATTCACTGAATCCATAACAAACTTTTCCACTTTTTTTAATTCTTCCGGATAATCCCCATGAACCGCCATCCGAAAAAAAGCATCCCCCCGGATTCCCTTCAACAAAAAATGCTCCGATTCTACTTTAAAAAACGGTTTCCTCAGCATCTTCATGTACAGGAAGCTTCCCAGCGGACGCAAAGCCTCTATAAATCCATCGTCCATAGGCTGCCCCAAAATAAAATCATAGGCATACCAGCCTGCTTCCGCACAACGTTCCCTGGATGCTGTAATCTCTAATATTTTCATACCATCATCTTCCCACTGCCACCGCAATTTCCTCCATAATTTCTAAGAACCTTTCCGCTTCCTGCCTTTTCGTCAATGCGGAGATGCTGACCCTCACTGTTCCATACCTTTCCGTCCCCAATGCCTGATGGATAAGCGGCGCACAGTGCAGCCCAGCACGCACTACCGTTTCATACCCATTCTGTAAGATATATGCCAGTTCCGATGGTCGCAGCCCGGCTATATTCATACTTAGAACCGGCCCCTTGTTCCGCGCCTTCTCCCCATAGACCGTCACACCATTCAATTCCGCCAGCCCATTATACAAAAGCTCCATCAGCCTTTGTTCCTCTTCCTCAATCTTTTTCACGCCCCTCTCCAGGATATATTCCGTTCCGGCATTTAATGCCCGAAGCCCATGCCCGTTCAAGGTCCCTACCTCATACTCATATTCGTTGTCTTTATAAACCAGTTTATTACTATCATTTCCCGTTCCCCCATACCGGTATGGCTTCATCTTAACCCCCTCCCTCAGGAAATACCCACCTGTTCCCTGGGAGCCAAATAAACCCTTATGCCCTGTAAAAACAAGTGCATCCACATACCATTCATCACAGTCTACCGGAATGCACCCGGCACTCTGGGAAGCATCCAGCAGGAACAATACCCCATGCCTTTTTGCAATCTCCCCAAACAATGCAGCCTCCTGCACCATGCCTGTCACATTGGAGCAATGGTTCAGGACAAACAGCCCCGTCTCATCTGTAATCCGCTCCTCAAATGCCTCTGGATTCACCCACCCATATTTATCGCAGGGCACAATTTCCAGCTCTATCCCATCCGCAATCCCATTGAGCAAAGGGCGGAATACACTATTATGCTCCGTCTGTGTAACTAGTATTTTCTTCCCTTTCCTTTCCAGGCCATGGAAAAGCTGGTTCAGGGAATCCGTCGCTCCCGATGTAAAATAAATCCGTTCCGGGCTGCCGATTCCGAAAAGCCTGCCCAAATTTTCCCGGCAGCATGTAAACACATCCTTACCTGTTCCCTGCCCGCTGCTGCGGAACTGCCCTTCTGGAGGGGAACATAAAGCCGCAGTGTGCGCTTCTGCAACACACTGCGGCTTAGGATATGTGGTTGCTGCATTATTCAGATAAACCATATCCATTCTACTCCCATGATGATGCTTTATAGCATCACAAGTTCAAATGCAGAATGCCTGTTTTCCTGGCATTCTTCGGTACGAGCGTTAGAAGTTTTTCTCACACTACCCCTCCAGCACTTTAAAGCCCATAACCTCCGCCAGGTCTTTCAATTCCTGCATATAGTTGCCAAATACCAGTACCTGGTGATGGCCGAATCCTGCCAGATGATGCATATATCTTCTCGCATCATCCATCTGGATATAATAATACGGGCTACAGTAAACTTCATCATACTCGGAGCGGAGCACCTGCCCTACTTTAACGCATATCGTATCGCCGGCCGGGTTAAAGCGTGCCAACGTTACGTCATCCTGTTCGTTTTCCGTAAAATCAACCTGTAGCTTTCCGCCGAACCCCTGCCCGGTAAATGCCCACAGCTTATATTCCAAAGGCTTTGTGCCGTATCCATTCATGCATAGAGCCGGAACAGCATGGTGGATACGCAACAGTTCATCCGTTTCATGATTTGGATTGCCCATAAATGCCGGACGACGGGCTGCATATTGCAAAATGCTCATAGCCAACAGTGCATTCAAGTCTTCTTCGCATCCGCTGGGAATACCTTCATCTTTCATCAACGAATGGCACATGCAGGGAGTGAACTTCCTCTCCTGGGGAATCTCAGAGGTACAAAGTTCATGGCACGCCGTAGAAAATGCATTACAGTCATAAATATCCATCATCTTCTTTGCTGCCAGATAATACTTCACATCATTAAGAAACCAATCCGTGTTCACCTTTGTTTCCCTAGAACCATTGATAACCCTGTCTGCAATCGGCTGAGCCGCTTCATCGGTAATCTCATCCATATATTTGAAAATCTCCCGGAACGGAAGCTTGATTACTTCAAACCCATATTTCTGGCGCAATACTTCCGGGTCCCGGATTAAACTTTGGATGCCAAAAGTAGGCTGCCCGCCTGCGGTCAGCACAAGGGCCCTGGTCTGCGACACCGCTTTCCGCACCCACAGAAGATGTGCAATTTCATTCAGGTCCCGGATATCCATTGCCACATAAGCCTCAACCCCGATATTCCTGCAATATGCCGCAAAATCAATCCCTTCATTGCCATTTTGCAAAATAACTATAGGCTTCTTGTAGCGTTCCAGCTTCGGAATCCTCCAATTCATACAAAGGAAGAAATCCACCTGAGCCATATCTTCTTCAATCTTCTCAAATACGTCTCTCCCTACAACGAATTTTTCGTCATAGCGGGCATCTACTGCTTCCAAAAACCGAATCTCGTCCGTCGCCTGCTCCAACACCTTTTTGGCCTCATCAAATGCCTTGTCAGCCGCTGCGCTTTCCGCCTCCACGGTCATATCTTCCTTATAGCCCGCACGGCATGGCCCTTCCCAGAAATGGGAATGAGTCAGGCAGCCTACAATCGGGCGCACAATCAGTTTCGTGTTCATCGCTAATTCTTTCATTTTTTTCTCCATTTCTGCGCTTCTTTTTGCGCATCTTATTTTATTTGTTTATTTAATTATTCTTTCACCGCGCCTGATGTCAGTCCTCCGATAATATACTTTTGTCCAATCAAATATACAAGAATGACCGGTATACAGGTCAGGACAATATCTGCGAATATGTAATTCCAATAGTTCGTATTTTTGCCAAAGAACTGGTATACCGCCATCGTCATAGGGAATAACTTGCTCTTGGATGACAGGTACAGGGGTGTAAGAAAGTCGCTCCACACTCCCATAAACTGCAGGATAAAGCAGGTAAACAATACCGGTTTCAGCATTGGTATGATAATCCTGAAAAACAGTGCTACAGGTCCAGCCCCATCAAGCACCGCCGCCTCATCAAGCTCCACTGGTACCGATGAAATAAAATTCCGGATGGTAAATACGCAAAACGGAATCATTGCGCTTGTAAAAACAACCACTATCCCCGCTTTTGTATTCGTCAGGTGGAATGCACTCAAAACCCTGGACAATGTCACATAGTTTACAGGAAAGAACAGCCCGCAAAGCACGAAGTAATATAAAAATATATTGGCCTTTATCCTCCGCCTGCTCATTACAAACGATGCCATTGCGGAACTCACCACTCCGATTAACGTGGATACCCCAGCATAAACAAGGCTATTGAAAAAGCCCTGTATCAGCTTCCCTTTCTCAATCACTTCCGTATAATTAGAAAACTGCCATTCCTTTGGAAGCGACAAATTCATCCTCGCCGCCTCCCCCTTTGTTTTAAAAGAATTGATTACCACAAGATAAAACGGAAGGACTACCGCAAGGCACAACAGAATCATCAGTACATGCTTACATGCGGCAAGCATTCTCTTTTTCGTCATTGCTGCACCTCCTGTTTGCTCATGCTCTTTACAATCCATACCCCGACTACAGCCGTAATAAATAACAGAATCGTGTTCAATGCTGTGGACATTCCATAATGCCCGGAGGAATATAATTGATAGGAATAAGTTGTAATCACTTCCGTCGCATGCCCTGGGCCTCCATTAGTCAATACATATATGATATCAAACACTTTCAGTCCATAAGTAATGCCGAATACCAGGTTAATCATCACGGAACCCGAAAGCATAGGCAGCGTCACATACCGCAGCCTCTGCCAGAAATTTGCTCCATCAATCTGTGCCGCCTCATAATAGGACCTTGGGATGGTACTTAAGCCTGCAATAAAAATTGTCATGACATAACCGATACCCCTCCATGCATCCACTCCGAAAATAGATTTCCAGACAACATTCAAATCCGACAGCCATTTCTGTTTCAGAAAACCCAAATGAAGAAATTCAAAAACACTATTGAGCAATCCGTTGTTATAATTCAAAATTGATGTAAATAAAATACCGATAATCACATACGGCAATATGGACGGCAGATACAGCAAAGTCCTGTATATGCCTTTCCCCTGAAGCCCTTCATTAAGCATGATAGCCAAAAACAGAGCCGGAATCAGCTTCACGATATTTGAAACAATTGTAAACATCAGCGTATGCCCGATTCCCGAAAGATAGTCCTTATCCGAAGTGAAAATTTCGATATAGTTGCGAAGCCCCACAAAACTTACTTCTCCCATGCTGCGGGAATTCCAGTCCGTGAACGAATATCCGATTCCGAGGATACTAGGCAGAAGGAAAAAAATACTGTAAAGCGCGAGCGGAACAAACAAGAACCACATTGGATATATTTTATTTTTTTTCAAAGAATCACCACTTTCCCGGTTTTAGAAAGTGCCGGTGGGGCACAGGCCGCTCCCCTCCGGCAACTTTACCTTCACTGTTTCTATCACTTTACAGAACTATTTATTCCCATGCGCTATCACCGGCAATTTTCGCTGCCTCTGCCCGGTTGGAATCCATATTTTTCAGGACATCATTTGCCTCACACTGATTCTGGCAGTAAGATATCATATCCGCGCCAAAATCTCCCCAATAATCATTCGTATATTTTGTTCCGGTCTGAAGTACAGGCGTATTCATTTTGCTCTTATCCACAGCGTTCATGAACTCCTCTTCTTCAGGCAGCCAATGTTGTTCCAATCCATCATCATTTACATCCAGGTTCGTATACGCCGGCGAATTGTCCAGGATTTCCTGCAAACTTTCCGTAGTTGTAACAAAATCAAAGAACGTTTTTACCAGTTCTTCATGTTCCGTTCCTTTATATCCGAACATGGTCGGTCCTGCCGGATTTGTCGGGAAGCATGTATTATCCCCAAGCGGGATAAGGAACAATCCATATTCATCCGTTGTACCCGTCTCTTCCTGGATTTGTTTGATATAGCTGGAATTCGCCATTGCCATTGCGCAGTTCCTGTCACCAAATTCATTTGCCATATTCGCACTATCAGTGCCTATCCAGTCTTCCCCGAAATATCCTTTATCCGATAATTCCTTAAACTGCCCCAATACCTCTAGCATCTTTTCATTATCGGCAAATGTTGCGGAATTTTCGTTCAGTGCATCATACAAACCCGGAACGGCTTCTTCATACACGCCGCCAATCTGGAAAAATGCAAGCTGATGCTGCCATCCGTCCGCGCCCGGCAAAAACCAGGGGGTAATGCCTTCCGCTGCAATTTTTTCGCAAACATCCAGCAGCTCGGCATAATTAGACGGAATCTCCAAATTCAATTCCTCAAATAAAGTCTTATTATAAGTCATAACATATTCCGGCGAGTTATGCCAAATCTGCAGCCCATATAGTTTCCCATCATACTCGCAGGAAGAAAGCCTTGCCTCCGGCATGATATCCTTCCACCCCGCATCGGAAAAGTCAATACAGTATTTCTCCGGGTCCACAATCACAGAACTGATTGCAAACGGATTGGATTGAATCCAGAAAATATCCGCACAGGATTCTGTGGAAAGCTTTGATTGAAGAATATCGCTGTATTGGTCTGCCGGAATTGTCTGCAAATCCACTGTCACATCATAAGTTTCTTCAAACCTTGCAATTGTTTCATCATAGCGATTGTCCATCCATCCTGCGGATACCAGAATACTCAGTTCTTCCCCTGCAAAATCCGCATCAACGGCTCCCTCCGGGCTTTCTTCCACTGCTGCGGCTTCCCCAGAGCCCTCGCTCCCGGAGCTCTCCGCCTCAGCGCTCTCCTCCTGGACGCTTCCGCTGTCAGACGAACCCCCGCCTGAACATCCTGTCATCGCCAATGCCAACATTGCCGCACACAATAATGCGCTGATTAATTTTTTCTTCATCTGTCCTCATCCTTCCTTTTTTATTTTGCATATTCAGCAACCCACTGCTGCCTCCCACACCGGGCAGCTATCTTTGATTCTGGAATACTATGTCTTTTATGTACTTATAGTAGTTCTTTTTTATAATCACGTCTATGTATTTTCCGCTTTTGAATTAGGACATTTTTTACACTTTTTATAGTTTTATGGTTAATTTTCTTTATTCCATATACAAATTATACATTTTCATTTTCCCTCTCAAATTTCATCTTATACATTATGACTTTCATCCTACATTTACATTTGCATTTTTAGACATTCTGTTGTACCATGATAATACGTTACTGTTGACATGCTGTCTTGCTACATACACGGAAGGACTCTGTTTCAGATGAAGCACAAATTGCAAACCCATTTTTTTTTGACATATTTTTTTATGGCAATGGTTGTTGTCCTGCTGTACTCCGTATTTTTTTATCAATATACTTCGGAAATCCTGATTGAGCGGGAGACAAAAAATCTGCAGGAACTCAATAATTCCTTCCTTTCCCAAACCGACTCGGAAATCCGTGAGCTGGACAATGTGTCCATCAACATTTCCTACAGCAATCTGATTAAAAAGCAACTGTCTGAATGGATGAATGTATCCGCCGGTTCCGATGAGTTCCGGAATCTGACCACGCTCTTGATGTCTATAAATGGAACAAACATGAATGCTGACCAAATCAATCTCTACGATTACAACGGCTATCTTTTACAGGTCGGAACAAAAACTAACATCTATCCTATTAATTTAGATACTCTGGACTGGATGGATACAGTATCTGAAAATGCCGGGAAAAAAACTGTCAGCTTGCCTTATGCAACAAATGACCTTAAGTCAAGCGGTACCTCCAACACGCCGCCTACTTGGTACATCTCCTTGTACCGCACGCTGCAAAACAATTCCAAACAGGAAATCGGAGTTATTGAAACCATGAAAAAATGCTCTTCTGTTTTCAAAAGCATTATTACTTATCAGAAGAGGACGAAAAATGCGCCGGCCGTTTATATCTACAACGCCGTCGGGAAACTGGTATATCCTTATGACTCGCCGGAAGCGGGCAATGTTTCCTCAACATACTATTCCATCATAGGAGGACAGCCGGAAAATGATTCCGTCAAAACTTATGAGGCCAACGGAAAGCGCGAACTACTTATACATAAAACCTCCTCCTACACCCATTGGACCTATGTAATTGTCCAGGACGAAGCCCAGGTTCTGCTTCCTGTCAGGAAAATGCTAAATTTTCTGATAATGGTTGTCTTCCTCATGATAGGGCTATGCCTGGTCTTTTCCTTTATGACTTCCCGCCAGCTCATCAAACCTATCCGCAAGCTAAAGAGAGTCATCCATAAGACTATGCTGGATACGCTGGATGAAAACAACAAGGCTGAACTAAGCAATTCTTTTACGGAATTGGAAGAGTTGAACCAGGAATTTGCCAATATGAATGTGAATCTGAAAAATTCCATGAATGAGCTGCTGGATTCCCGGGCACAGGAATTAAAATCAAGGAATCTGGCGCTACAGTCCCAGATAAATCCGCATTTTTATTACAATATACTGGCCAGCATCATCGCGCTGGCAGAAATGGAGCGGAAAGATGAGGTTGTCATGATTTGCCGTAACCTGACCCGGATGATGCGGTATATCACAGATACATCCAATGCCCCTGTTGCCCTCCGGGATGAAATGGAATATGTCCGAAAATACTTATACTGCATGAAAATCCGTTTCCAGGAAAACTTAAACTACACCATTGAAATAGACGATTCCATCCTGGATGTTCCAGTTCCTAAGCTGATTATACAGCCCATTGTTGAAAATGCCCTAAAGTACGGGATTGACTGCAAACCCCCATGGAATCTTTCCATCCGGAGCATAATTACGGAATCCTCCTGGCGGATAGAAGTGGAAGATTCCGGCATCGGATTTTCCGAAAATGCCCTTAACATGATTCAGGAGCGCATCCGCATTGCGGACGAACAGCCCGGACTGCCGGAACTGAATATAGACGGACTTGGACTGTTGAATGTATACATACGCTGGCATCTACACTGCGGAGCACAAATCATATTTGAATACGGAAATACAGATGAACATCATGGAATTGTGGCAATTGGGCGGAAGAAGGAGGGAAAAGAAGAATGGGAACAACCAAATATACCGTAATCGTAGCAGAAGATGAAATATTGCTTCTAAATCACCTGACAGAAAAAATCCGCCAATATGCCCCGGATTTTGAAGTGGTTGGAACAGCCCAGACAGGGGATGAAGCCTACCAGCTTGTCAAACAGCATAACCCAAATCTGCTCATAACGGATATCCGCATGCCTGTCATGAACGGAATTGAGCTGCTCGAAAAAGTCTATAACCGTTTCCCCCTGACCAAGTTTATCATCATCAGTGGTTTCTCGGATTTTGAATATGCCCAGAGCGCCATCCGTTTAAAAGTATCGGAATATTTGCTAAAGCCGGTAGACCCGGAAGAATTGAGCCTCGCCTTGCGGAATATACGGAAACAGTATCAGATTGAACAGAAAGCTTATGACGAAATTTTCAATGAATCCATGGCACGGAACTCCCCCGAGCAAATTGCTGCCACACTGAGGGACTATCTGGTCAAAAACTATAACGTGGACACAAACCTAAACCTGATTGCATGCAACATGCATTATAGCCCCAGCTATCTGACCAAAATCTTCCAGCAGCAATATCAGGTGTCCCCATTAAAATTTATCACTCAAATGCGGCTCGCCCAGGCCAAACACTACCTATCCCACAATCCGGAAATATCCGTAAAGCAGATTAGCGAAATGGTTGGCTATCAAGACCAGGGATATTTTAGCAGATTATTTAAAAAAAATATGGGAATGAGTCCCCTGGACTGGAGAAACCAGCCGGATACAGCCAAACCATAGGGCAAAGAACAGGAATCAATAGAACTATACATTCCCGCCTCTTTTTGATATAATTTCTTTAAAAAAGGAAAGGACTATAATAAATTTATGAAGAAGAAAGTTGTAGTATCCCTCGGACACCAGGCTTTAGGTTATACTACCTTAGAACAGCGCGATGCGGTGAAAATCACTTCCAAAGCGCTTGCTGATTTGGTGGAAGCCGATTACCAGCTCACCATCACCCACAGCAATGGCCCACAAATCAGTATGATTCATAAGGCCATGACCGAGCTGCGCCGTGTCTATATTGACTACACCCCCGCGCCCATGTGCGTCTGCTCTGCCATGAGCCAGGGCTATGTCGGTTACGATATCCAGAATTCCCTGCGGGCAGAACTGTTGAACCGGGGGATTTCCAAGACGGTCAGCACTATTTTGACCCAGGTCACCGTGAACCCTTATGATGAAGCTTTTTATGAGCCTGCCAAAATCATCGGCCGCTATATGTCCAAAGATGATGCGGAAATCGAATTGAAGAAAGGAAACTATGTGGCAGAAGAACCGGGTAAAGGCTTCCGCCGTGTAGTGGCCCGCCCAAACCAATTGATATTGTCGAAATAGAAGCCATCCGCCTGCTTTCGGATGCCGGGCAAGTAGTCATCGCCTGCGGCGGCGGCGGTATTCCTGTCATCGAGCAGAACCATGCTTTAAAAGGGGCTTCCGCTGTTATCGAAAAGGATTCCATCGCCGGGAAGCTGGCAGCAGATTTGCGCGCCGACCAGCTCATCATCCTTACCGGCGTACCTTGTGTTTATAAGAATTTCGGTTCTGACAGCCAAGAACCGCTTTCTACCCTCACAGTAGCCGATGCCATGGCTTATCAGAAAGGCCACCAGTTTGGGGAAGGCAATATGCTCCCTAAAATAGAAGCTGCCATCGCCTATCTGAATGCCTGCCCTGATGGCAGCGTCCTGATTACTTCCATTGAATATGTGAAGGATGCCCTTAAAGGAAAAGCAGGAACAGTCATTGTGCCTTGATTCCATTTACTTTCCTTGCCCTGCTGCCAGCGCCGCCATCATTGCCCCAATCATAATCCCAAAATCCGACAGGTTAAAAATAATCCGCGACAGCCATTTCCACCGCACGCCAAAGCTGAAATAGTCCACCACATATTTTCTTTTCAGCCGGTCATAGGTATTGGAAAATGCCCCTCCTAACAGCAAGGAAAGCCCGGCCTTCAGCAGACGGTTGCCCCGCTGCCCAAAGGAAAGGGCAAACACTGCCGCCACCCCCGCCGTCAGGAGCAAGGAGAGCACAGCTACCACAGGCCGCCTTTTCTGGCCCGCGTTCAGGAAGGCGCCTTTATTATGGTGTTTCCTTAGCCGGATGAAGCCTTTCAGCTTCTTCCTTTCTTCCCCCTCTTTCAATGTTTTTTCCATATAGTTTTTAATAAACAGGTCTCCGGTAAAAATGATTGCTGCAATCCCTAGATAAATCATTCTGTTTTCCCCATTTCTTCTGTCTCTAAAATAGCAATGTGGTATCATCTTTTATTTTGCCCTAGTCCTCCAACACGGATGTACAATGTGGGCAGCGCACCGCTTCCAGCGCTATTTCACTACAGCAATACGGGCATTTTTTCGTTGTAGGCGCTGCCTGTTTCTTTTCCTCTTTCTTAATCAGGCGTGAACTCAAACTGTTGATTGCCTTAATTAAAATGAAAATGACAAAGGCAGTAATCAGGAAATTAATAACTGCCGTAATAAAATTGCCATAGCAAAGCACCGGAGCGTTCTCTCCGCTGCCAAGCGTTATCTTCAGGCTGGAAAAATCCGTTCCCCCGAAGATTCCCAGAATCGGTGTCAGGATATCCTGGTTCAGCGAAGTTACAATTGACGTAAATGCCCCGCCTACAATAACACCCACCGCCATATCCATCACATTTCCGCGCATAATAAATTTTTTAAATTCTTCCATAAGCCCTTTTCTTTTGCCCATCTTTATAATGCCCCTTTCTTATGTGTTTCTCTATTTGTGATTTGTCATATTGGATATATATTTGTGAGTATAGCAAATTCTATATAAAGAGACAAGCAATAAAAGCAGATTCCACTAATGAAATGGACAAACGCTTTGGTATACGGACGGGGCAGGACTTAAAAAAATTATACTCCACCTATTGACTCTTACCTTACGTCATAGTATATCATACCAAATATGGGGGATGGCAGGAATTAAAATCCGCCCCTACAACGGATTCCGGAATCTGTAAAATGAAAAAAGGAGGACGCAGCATGAAATCAGTCCATGAAATAAGCAAGCTTACCGGGGTGAGTGCACGCACGCTTCACCACTATGATGCCATCGGATTATTAAAGCCAACGGAAAAAACAACGGCGGGATACCGTCTCTATGACGATGCCGCCCTCCGTCGGCTGCAAAATATATTGATGTTCCGCGAATTGGAATTTCCCCTTAAAGAAATCCAGGCCATTCTTGACAGCCCTAGGTTTCATCCCCAGGAGGCCATTTCGCAGCAGATTAAATTGTTGGAGCTGAAGAAAAAGCATCTCGAAAGACTGATTTCTTTTGCATACGAAATTCAACAAAAAGGAGGATATGAAATGGACTTTCAAGCTTTTCAAAAAACAGAGTTACAGCAGTATGCCGATGAAGTAAAGAAAAAATGGGGAAATACTGCATCATATGAAGAATATCAGCAAAATACAAAAGGGAAAACGCCAGAAGAACTAAATGCAGTTTCCGGGGAACTTATGGATATATTCAAAAAGCTAGGGCTTCTTCGGCATCTTCCGCCAGAAAACGAAGCCGTGCAGGAAAAGGTAGATGCACTACAAGCATTTATTTCAAAAAATTATTACAAATGCACCAATGAAATCCTGTGTGGATTAGGGCAGATATATGTAGAGGATGAGCGCATGACGCGCAATATTGATGCAGTCGGCGGCACGGGCACCGCCCAATTCGCTCGACAGGCAATCGTTGCCTATTGTTCTAGCAAATAGCTGTTTGGGTATCTGCATTATTTTCTCCCTGCGGGCAAAGAATCAGGAAGCGGGCTTAACTTGACAAAGGGCGCGAGGGCCAAAAGCCCTCATTGCCCGTAGGGATTTTCCTCTATGAATTTTGACATTCTGCCTAGTTAGGAGTATGATAAAAATTAGACGGAGACTTATTTCATAAGCCAAAAATACAATGGCAAAGGAAGTTCCGGCAGTCTATATAACAGGAAATGAGGGAAATCTATGTTTGATGACATGTACAAAAAATCCAACAATATTTTCATGAAATTTGCCCGGCGGCCAGCTTCAGAGGCGTGTCCTCACCGCCTGCATTTGCCTTTTGCAGCATTATATTTTATCTGTCCGTTACTCCTTGCCGGGGTGCTCACCGCCTGTGGGCAGGAAGCCGGTTCTAATGGCGGCATTCCCACAAAAAACATCGAAACCGAAAATCCTACAAACAGTTCCGGCAGCGGCCAGGCCATTGACACCCCTGGCACAGACAGCGGGCAGGATAAACCTATATCTCCTCAGGAGGACATTCCTTCGGGCAACTCTTCTTTGGAAAATATTTCTTCAGAAAATGACCCATCAGAAAGCAATATGACCGATGATTTGAAAAATAAATTTGGGGAAAACTGCCTTACGGACCAAACCTTTGAAGTGGAGCTTAGCGAATTTGACGGGAAGGTTTATTTCGTTCCTTTTGCGCCTTCACAGGGCAATCCCGATTTCCATATCCAACTGATGCGGGATGGGGAAGTCCTCGCCGAACTCCCCCAATATATCCCTGAACATCTGTCCGGCGAAGCATTTTCCAGCCTGGATGCCGTATCTTTCTATGACATAAACTATGACGGCAATACGGATATCCTCCTGATTGAAACATATGGCGATACCACTTTTGCGGCCATTTATTACGGGTATGGCGGAAATTCCGAAGATTACGGGAAAAGCTTCTTTCCACGAGAGACGCTCTCCGAAAATATAACCCACGCAGTACAGCCGCTCACCGTTTCCGAAATCCGCAGCTTTTTATCCGCCGGGAAAAAGAACGGCGATTTTTCCAATTACCAGGAAGCATACCGGGCAATCAGCCAGCTATGCATTATGGAGGACGAAAATGCCCCTGAACTCAAGTTTAATTTAATTTACTTTGATGATGACGAAATCCCCGAACTTGTTACCGGAGTCAACGGATATTATATGAGTTTATACACTTTTCAGGGCGGAACCGTATACTGCCTCATGGATGACTGGGGATATGGAGCCATGGGAAATGCGGGGTATGAGTACTCCCCAAAGAAAAACAGCCTGCGGAATTACAATGCCGATTATGCCGGGGCTCTTATGTATACTACCTACATGGCCATTGGCAGCCAGCATTCTTTGGAAATTACAGCCTCAATAGAAACCTTCAATTTCGATGATGTAAATGGAAATGGCATTCCCGATGAAGAGGAATATGACTCCATGGGCAATTACAGCGTCAGCTATTTAAATGGCGTACAAATTACCGATGAAGAATGGGATACTTATGAGGCAGGGGAATATGTGTTTATTGAGACCGTTATGAGCCTGGAGGAATTAGTGGCAGAGCTTGAGTAGAGTTTCCCTGGTAAATGGAACAGCCACCTCATATTCCTCATCCTTTCGTCTTCCAGTTTCTCTTTCTTTATCTGGATAGCTTCATCATATGCTGACAGGCAATCAGCGATTTTTTGTTGTTCATCTAAAATCCTATCTCTCTCGCAATACCATTCTTATTATACGTGTTCTATTATATCTTTGTATAATAACAAACATCAAATCAAATATGGCACTGCATATAGAAGTTATAAGAAACACACTAAATGCGCCAAAACGCACCGAAGCTACAAGCGGAACAAAGCTAAGTACAATGTTCGTTTCATGCACTAATTCTGATTGGCACATAGCTTGCGCTATTTCATCCCATGTATATTTTTTGTTTGAAAAAATATCTGAATTATAAGTAGGCATCTTAGCTTTCCACTTTTTTACTTTCAAAAATTGATACAGTATGTGTTCCCATGAATGAATCCGATACCATTTCTTTGTATAATTTGCTCTATTCTTCATTCCAATATTATAAAGCAATCCTACAAGCAATCTCATTCCCAAATGATAAGTAATTGTACCAAAAGTAACTGCCAGCGTTATGCATATTTCACTGTTGAAACGGCGGTATAATATGGTTGTAAAAATCGACATCATAAAGCAAAAAACTGTAGTAAATTTCATCATTTTGGGCATATTCCTATATTCCTCCCAAACTTCCATTCGTGATTATTCTACTGTTTGTTCTTTCATCATATCCTTTGTAAAAGTATGCGAAAGCTCATATTGTGTATTAAAATAACCCGCCTTACGGCGGGCTTACTGACTCTCCGTTCCCGCAATAATATCAAATGCCCTGGCCACATTCAAACGACCAAATCCCCAGGAGCGGTTGGGGTATATCAAATCCGGTGACCGTACTGCCCCCCTGGCGAAATAAGACTTTACTTCCATGCTTTGGGCCAGCAAATCATTCTTTTCTATTACCGCCCACTGCATCAACTGCGCCGCGCCGCCCGCCGTAATGGCAGCGGCCATACAAGAGCCGGTGCGGCTTCCCAATGCCGTGGATACGTTCACCCCCGGCGCTGCAATGTCCGGCTTTAGCCCCCCATCCCTGGCAAAGCCCCGGCCCGATTCCAGATAAAAGCTATTGTTGCTCGCATTATAGGAAGATACTGTAATCACATTGTCCGCAAGGGAAGGTTCTGTCAGTGTTTCATAAGGTGATGGCTTTAAGAAATAAGTATCGGTTCCCAAAAACTGGGTGATGGGCAGCCACATATTGATATACCCATAGCCTACATTTCCTTTCACATCCACAAAAAATGTCCATACCCCAGCCGTGGGCTGCTCTATGCGGAATACCACCAGTTCATCGCCACCACCCTGTTCCACCAGGACATGGTCTACCGATATTCTGGTCCTTTCGTAAATGAAACTGAAATTCCTCGTTTCCCTGCTCCTGAAATCCATATAGGGGATGACTTCCCCGCCGGGGGAACGGATAGATATGCTCATTGTATTGGGAATGGCATTCCATAGTTCCATCACAATCCCCGGCGTTTCCTCCCCTACCCGTATTTCTACAGCCTGTGTTGTCTGGCCATCCTCTAATGGGAAAAGGCTATGATAGTGATGCCCTGCATTCCCTTCATTTCCTCCGCATACCACTACCACCCGGTTTCTTTTTCTGGCAATCCGGTCCAAATATCTTGCCAATATGGAATTGCCCGCATGGTCTCCCAAGTTTGTTCCCATACCAAGGCAAATCACCACTGGCCTCTCCCCTACCCGGGTAAAACTGTCCAAATATTTCACCGCCATACCAATATTGGCATCGCAGTAAGCCGGTACGCCGTCCTGGACAAAATAATAATCCCTTAAATATTGTTTCGCTTCTTTGCATTTCACCATAACAATATCCGCATCCGGAGCCGCCCCCAGGAAATTCATCCCGTATCCCACATCGCTGCCCGCAGCTACACTGGCCACAGCCGTACCGTGTCCATCCGTATCCGTTGAGGGAACAACGGACAGGGGGTTATCGCTCCTCAACGCCTCGTTAATCTGCTCATTGGTATATTCTGTTCCAAAAGAAAAGCCTTCCGGAGGCGTTCCGTCCTGTATTGTCTGGTCCCATATGGATATAATCCTCGATGTGCCGTCCGGCCGCCTGAACACATCCAGATTGTAGCGGATACCCGTGTCAATAAAACCGATGACCACCCCTTTTCCTGTCAATGAAAGGGGTGGCCCCTGTATCTGGGAAATCCCTGATTTTATCAGGTTAATCGGGTCATATTCCCCCATTGGGGCCACTATATCCTGCATTAGCCCGTAAAGTTTGGGAATCGAATTATACGTATACCGGCTGACACTGATTGGCGCTTGGCCCGTTCGCCTGAAATATAATACCGCAAACTGGTCATCAATTGTTTCCATGCAATAATCCATGCCATCCAGTTCGTTCCCTGTCAGTGCAAAATCCACCAATGCTGCACCGTAGTCTTCCGACAAAATTTGCTCTCTGCACGCCATACTTATGCTCTTTACATTTTTCTTCTATTGTATGACTCACCCTTTAATAACGTTAAGATTATCCGGCAATTCTATGCTGTTGCTTCGGATATCGATAATTGGCCCTCCCGTATTTTCAATATATTCCCTGGTAATCGTCACTTTCCCGATGTTATCATCCTTCGGTATTTCGTACATGATATCCAGCATAAATTCTTCAATAATCGCCCGCAAGGCCCTGGCGCCCGTATCCTTTTCCATCGCCTTTTCCGCAATGGCTTCCAACGCCCCTTCATCGAATAAAAGTTTTACTTCATCCAGCTCCAGGAGCTTCTGGTATTGCTTTAAAATAGCGTTTTTCGGCTCTTTTAAAATTTTCACCAGCATTTCTTTTGACAGGCCCTCCAAAGTACAGATAATCGGCAGACGCCCTAAAAACTCCGGTATCATCCCGAATTTCCGGATATCCTCCACCGTAACCTTACCCAAAATATTTTTATCCTTGTCATATTTATCCTTCAACTGCGCCCCATATCCTATAGAAGTGCCTTTATTCAGGCGCTGTTTAATAATTTCTTCCAAATCCGGGAATGCACCGCCGCAGATAAATAAAATATTTTTTGTATTAATTGTTGTTAAGGGAACCATGGCATTCTTACTGTTTGCCCCTACCGGCACTTCCACTTCCGCGCCTTCCAGCAGCTTTAACATTCCCTGCTGCACCGACTCGCCGCTGACATCCCGGGAATTGGTATTCCTTTTCTTGGCAATCTTGTCAATTTCGTCAATAAAGACAATTCCCCTTTCCGCCTTATCCACATCATTGTCCGCTGCCGCCAAAAGCTTGGATACTACGCTTTCAATGTCATCCCCGATATACCCTGCTTCCGTCAATGAAGTAGCATCCGCAATAGCAAGGGGCACATCCAATAGCCTTGCCAGCGTTTTTACCAAGTATGTTTTGCCGCTCCCCGTAGGTCCAATCATAAGTATGTTGGATTTTTCTATTTCTATTTCATCCATTGTTCCCGTAGCTACCCGCTTATAATGGTTATACACGGCTACAGAAATAATCTTCTTTGCCTTTTCCTGCCCCACTACGTATTCGTCCAACTGGGCTTTTATTTTATGGGGTGCCGGGATATTTTTAATATCCAATACCGGCTCTTCCTTTCCCTTCGGCTTCTTCTTTTTCAGCTTCTGTTTGTTAGGGATTCCCCCATCCCCCTGCAAATCCGCCAGGTTTACAAAGCTGATATTGGCAAATCCATTTTCCTTTCCCCATTTATTCATTTCATTATTCCAGTTTGTATGGTTCAGCATCCCCTGGTAATCGAACTGGCTGACTGTATCCATCGTCTTATGCATACAGTCATTGCAAACCGATATATTGTTGGGCAGCTTAAACATCTTCCCCGCTTTGCTCTCCGGACGTCTACAGATAAAACATACATCCTCGTACTCGCTTTCCTCTCCATCCGGCCCTTTATCTTTCTTCTCCTCTTTCTTGCTTTCCTGAGCCGTTACTTCTGCCTTTGTATCCCCGGCATTATCCTCATCCTCTTCGTAATCGTCTTCATTTATTTCCGTATCCCGCATATCCAATTCCTCATCGCGGATTTCATATTCATTGTCCTTATTGTCCGAATTGCCCATTTTTTACTCCATTTCTGCGCAGCTATTTGCGCCTGTCAAGTTTGTGGATGCCGCGCAGACACAAACCTCCTGTTCAAAAGCCGCTATCTTTATTTTTCGCTAATATCAACCATGTTTTATTATAAAGCATGATTTATTGATAAACAAGTGAACATTTTCTAAACTATATTTTGCAGTCTGCAGGAAATCGAATAGGGGAACGGCTTTTCCCCTACCCGCCGCGCGCCTCGTGCGCCGCATAACGGCTTGTTGCCTCTGCATGGGGGTGTGCATTAAAAATGCACAAGGTATGCTTTCACATACCCTGTGCACTTGCCTTCCTGTCGGAAGCATGCAATCGCTTAATCAAATTTCTCTCCCAGCGTCACGGTTACGGTCTTGCTTTCCCAGCCATCCTGGCTTCCGTGCATGATGGTGACATCCACGCTTTCCCCTACGGCATAATATTCCATAACCCGGAGCAAATCCTCGGCACTTCTGATTTCG
Source organism: Lachnospiraceae bacterium (assembly GCA_009911195.1). GTDB lineage: Bacteria > Bacillota > Clostridia > Lachnospirales > Lachnospiraceae > Kineothrix. The sequence goes on from QXWV01000002.1 coordinate 172,471, forward strand.
TTGCCATCAAACTCCGTGATGATATTTCCTTTCCGGATTCCTGCTGCATCCGCCCCAGTGCCTTCATAGACTTCAGCCACATATGCCCCTTGAGGCATCCCATAAATCTCTGTCATTTCGTCTGCAACTGTACGGGGGGAAATGCCCAGATACCCTTTGTTGCTCTCCGTTACTTTTGTCCTGGTCTCCTTTAACATTAATTCTTCGATAATCGGCTTTGCCGCTGAAATTGGGATAGCATATCCCATACCCTCTACCGCATTGCCGCCAATCTTATTGGAATTAATACCGATGACTTCCCCTTTTATATTCAGCAATGCCCCACCGGAATTTCCCGGATTAATTGCTGCATCTGTCTGTATAAAAGTCGCTCCATCTTCATTTCCCTGCTCATTCCCCATCTGCATTGCCACATCAATGCTCCGGTCCAAAGCACTGATTACCCCTAATGTTACCGACTGGCCATATCCCAATGCATTGCCGATGGCGATAGCTGGTTCCCCCACATTCAGGTTTTCCGAATCTCCCAAGGCTGCCACTGTAATTGCCGCTCTGGTTGTAGCCTCCACATCTTTAAGCGGCACCGCTATCACCGCCAAATCCATGCTCGGGTTTGAGCCTTTCAATTGTGCTTCCGCCTCCGAACCGTCCACAAACTGTATAATCAGTTTATCCGCATTCTCCACTACATGGTAGTTGGATACAATCAGTAATTCTTCATCGTTCTCCCCTACAATAATACCGGAACCGGCTGCTGTAGATTCGCTTTTCAACGTCTGTCCGAAATAAGACATTGTCTGGGTATACGTATTATTAATCGAAACAATGGCCGGCATTACCTTGGAAGCCACGCCGCTCACATCCATTACAACCGCTTTGTCGCCCACATCCGTTCCAACCATGTTTTCCGCCGCTCCGGCAATATCCCCAACCGTCTCTTTGGCCGACTGCGCCATTTCCTCTGCGGCTTCCGCAACCGCCTCTGTTTTGCCATCGCTATTCCCAGGATTCGTAATTGCATCTATCCCATAGAATCCAAGCCCTGCAAATCCCCCGAAAAGCAGCCCGAAGCTTACTGCTGCCAAAGCCTTCTTCCAATAGCTTCCTCCGCTTTTCTTTTCCTTTTTAGGCGGCTTCTGGCTTCCTGTATAAGAAATGCCATATCCATTTCCACCGCTTCCATACATTTTTCCGGCACTGTTGTACGTGCTTTCATTTCTATATGTGCTTCCGCCATTTCCATATATGTTTTCAGTTTTTTCATATCTGTTCCCGCTGCTTCCCGCACTTCCATTCTCCGCATTCATGGTACTTCCATATTCATTTTGCCCCTGGTATCCGCTCCCCTCCTGATAAACAGGGGAACTTTGCCCGCTAAAATTTCCGCCTTCCGCCTTCACTTCCCTAGCCGTACTATCAACAGCATTTCTATTTTCATAATCATTAGGATAATTATTTCCATACATAGCAGCTACCTCTTTTCCTTTCTGGATTTTAAACATAGTATAGTTTTGAAATGTGTCTTTTTTGTGATAGAAATATGCGTTTTCTGTGATGATTTTGTTATAATTTTATTATCACAAATTAAAATCCATTTGTATTGTCAGAATATTCCAGCCGCCTTGAACTTCAACACCGCCTACCAGTATTCCCTGTTCATGGTACATTTCAATATCATTTTCCTTGGCAGTTTCTTATAATTTTTCCCCATTAAAAACCCTGCATATTTGCAGGCACTGCTTATGTATAAAATAGGAATCAGCCGCTTATGCCCGGATTTCCACAAATACCCCGTTGTCTTTTTTATCAGCGCTGCCCCCTCACCCACCGAGGAGACCGCGGCAAAGACCTCCGGATGTTCCGCCTGGGAAACCCCTAAATCAAAATTTCTATGGAACTGCTGAATACAAGTATAATTATGGGAATGCACTACCCGGGCATCCGCTTCATATGCGATTTTATACCCTGCCTTCACCGCCCCCGCCGCATAAATCATATCTTCATTGAAAATGGTATGTTTTATAAATCCTCCTAATAATTCATAAACATCCCTCCGATACGCTGCGCATACATTGGAGCAGAAAAAAGTTTTAATACCCAGCCGCCCTATATCCTCCCTGGACTTTACACAACTTTCTTCCGGATAGTTAAATTGCCTTGTATAGCATTCTATCACATTACAGTCCTTTGCCGCTACCTGCCTGGCATATGCCGCCGCCATATCCTCTTTTTCTAACGGGGCTGTAAGCCTCTCCAGCAAATATTTATCTGCCGGCATGGCATCCTGGGTCATCATTACAAAAAAGGGCGCATCCGATTTTTCAACCCCCTGCCCCCTCGTTTTCCCATGGTCGAATTCCCCTTTGGAGAAGTGGGTAACACAAATATTATCGTACTTCCTAAAAAGAGGGCTTCCGTTCACAAGCCTGTCAAAATATTTCTGTTCCGTATTCATCAAAATAATCTTATTGACAGCCAAAGTCTGATGTTCCAGTCTGTCGATTAATTCAAAAAAACCGCTTTCCGGCTTATAAACCGGTATAATTACATCCACTTTTTTCATTTTCTTTAGCCATGCTCCTTAACCCCTGTAGATGGGAATAAAAGGACCCTTTCAGGTCCTTTTACTCTATTGGTTGCTGAACTATTATCCTATTTTAAATACGGGCTGGTGTCGCTCTTGATTTTCTCGCTGTAGGTCTGCACTTCGGAAGAAGCTGTATAGTCTTCATCAAACAGGAATTTATGCAGCCACTCCACATTTTCCTTCAAATCCACCGGTATGACACAGCTTCCTTTTGAACCGATAGTTCCCGTGGTACGATATTCCTCATAAGGGAATCCCGCCTGGTCTACAATATTATAATTGCTAATCCCGCCTAGCAACTCTACAATTTCCGTCAAATCCAGCGATGTATAGATTTCATTAAACACATCATTGGCAATTTGGTTTAATGTAGCCACCGATGCTGTCTTCGCTTTGTCCGACATTGCCATAATTACTTCCCTCTGGCGCTCGGTACGCTTGAAATCATCCCCTGCGGTATAGCGGATACGGCAGTAGGCCGTAGCCTGCAAGCCGGTCAGCAACTGGTAGCCTGTACTGGTTACTTCTTTATAGGGGCGCTTCAAATCTTCAGCCATAGTGAACTGGTAGCTGTTCAGGTGGTTGATTTCCGCCTCATCCACATCTATCATTACGCCGCCCAGGGCATCGATTGTATCCGCCAATCCGGCAAACCCTACGGTGATAAAGTCCGTAATGTTCATGTCCAGATTCATATTCAACATATTAATCGCCATTTCCGGCCCACCCTTCATATAAGCAGCATTGCACTTATTGTAGGTGTCATTGCTAAGGTTCAGGTAAGTATCCCTGTATACGGACACAAGCTTACAATCCCCAGTATCCAGATTGATGGAAGCAATGATAATAGTATCGCTTCTCGTATTTTTCGCCAGAGCCCCTGTTGTCGAGTCCACACCGAACAGGGCGATATTGCGGTATCCTTTCATATTCGTTGTTTCCGCCCGTTCCTTCACTTCCTCATTTATAACAAGCTTTTCCTCATTCAACTCTACTTTGCCGACTTTCTCAACTTTCAATACGGCATAAAGCACAGCCACCATAATGAGCAGGATAAATATCTCTACAATAAAGAGGATGATTTTTCCTCTTTTCTTCTTCTCCCTCTCCCTGACGGACTGCTTTTTCCCCTGTGTACTTTGGGAAGTCTTGCTGCTCCCATTGCTTTTCTTTTTTTTCGATTTCTCAGCCATTTTCATTCTCCCTTATCTTTTTGCAATTCGTTGTATTACATTGCGTCCCCTGTACTCTGCTTAATCAATATACTAATAAGCATTTTTATTGATGAACCCTTTAAAAATAGTCAGGAACATAATCTTAATATCCAAGCCCATGGTCCAATTCTCTATATAAAAAATATCGTACTCAACCCGCTTACGGATAGACGTATCGCCCCGGTATCCGTTAATTTGTGCCCATCCGGTCAGCCCCGGCCGCACCTGATGCTTAATCATATAACGGGGTATCTCTTCTTTAAATTTCTCCACAAACAGCGGCCGCTCCGGCCTGGGTCCCACCAAACTCATTTCCCCCGCTAAAATATTGAAAAACTGGGGCAACTCGTCCAGGCTTGTCTTCCTCAATATCTTTCCTACCCTTGTTACCCGTGGGTCATCCTTTACCGTCCATGCCTTTTTTTCCTGAGAAGGCTTCTGCAATTCCATAGTACGGAATTTGTACATATAAAATGACTTATTGTGAAGCCCTACCCTCTCCTGTTTAAAAATCACCGGCCCCGGGCTGGTAACTTTTACAAGAATTGCGGCCAGAAGCATAAAAGGAGATGAAACAATCAGTCCAAAGAGCGCCCCCACCACATCCACTGCCCTTTTTGCCATCCAATTCAGCGTATTGGTCAAAGGCACATACCTGATATTAATAACCGGCAGCCCCATCAAATCTTCTGTATAGGGCCTGCTCGGCACCAGATTATTATAATCCGGAATAAATTTCGTATGGACACCGGATTTTTCGCACAAGTCCACAATCCGTTCCAGACGATTATAATCTTCCAGTGCCAATGTAACCGCAATTTCATCCAGTTTATTCTCGGGCAGGATATATAAAAGGTTTTCTATCCTCCCCAACACTTTCACGCCTTTATACAGCGTGCCGCTGGGCACCCTGTCATCCAAAATACCCCTTACCACATATCCCCATTGGGGATTAGCATTAATTCTGGTAATATATTCCTCCGCTGCCCGCGAATATCCCACTAAAAGTACATACTTTAAATTATACCCTTTTTTCCGAAAATATTGCAAACTATTCCTTATCATTGTTTTTGAAAAAGTAGACAATATAATCGTTATGATATAAAAAAGGCCAACCAAAAGACGGGAAAAATGCTCTATTTTAAAAGCATAAAGCACTACCATAAATAACATAGTCCCCGTTGTATTTGCTTTTATAATCCCGGCTATTTCATACTTTCTCCGCGTCGCCCGTTTTGGCGTATACATGTTAAAAAAATAGTATAGAGCCACATAACCGGGTACAATAAAATAAAGCGCACTGAAATATGTCTCAACAGACAACGCAGTCACGCCGGGTTCCGTATCTGCAAGCGGTGTCGCAAATTTTATCAACCATGCCAGTGAATAGGAAAGGGCTATAACAACCGCATCCACCAGCAGGTGCAGTCTATTAAAATATTTTTGGTTATCTTTTATCATAATTTCACCAAATTTCCTATACTGATATGTATTTTACAATATTATAGGAAAAAGTACAACTTAATTTTCCATAAAAATGGAAGATTGGGAAGATGCCGGAAATGCGGGCAGGGAGCAGGGATAAAAAAAATCCTCTATCCCGCTATCCTCCTTATCATGTTCACCCATAGTTCCAATTGAATCCTCATATAATTCCCCAGGCATTCCGGCCGGAATGGTACTTTGTGCCTTTTGCCTTCTTCAGAACGGCATAGCCGTATCCCTTCCCAAATACCCTTCCAGTAGGTTTTTCCCATTCCTTTTCTGGCAAAAAAGAGAGCCTTGATGAAAATGCCTGCCATGAGGAAGGGCAGATTAAACAAAATCTGAACGGCCGGCATGTTTTTGTAAATCAGGTAAATGCTGTTCCTGGAAGATAATTTTACTTTGAATTCATTGTATCTGGAGCCGCTCACTGCGCTCCCTGCATGGTAAACAATTGCACCCGGCTCATAACAATTAGCAAACCCGGAAATTTTTGCCCTGTATCCGATATCAATATCTTCCAGATAAGCGAAATGATTTTCGTCAAAATCCCCAATAACGGAAAAAATATCCTTCCGGTATATGGCCGCACCGCCGCAGGCGGCAAAGATTTCCCTGGGAACAGAATAATTCCAGCTTTCTTTTCCTTTGCCCAGGGCAAAGGCCCAGCCCAAAGCGCAATATAAGTCTCCTGCGTCATCAATGATGTCCGGGTTTTGCATGGAAAGCATTTTGGCGCTTACGGAAAATACCCTCTCGTTATTTTGAATAGTTTTTAACAGGCGCGAAACTAACTTTTTATCCACGACAGTATCGTTATTCAGTAAAATTACATACTTTGTACCGGCAAGGCGTATCCCTTCATTTACCGCACGGCAAAACCCCTGGTTTTTTTCAAAGCGAACGAGCCTGCACATTGGATAATTCTTTTCTACGATTTGTGCACTGCCATCTGAAGAACCGTTATCCACCACGATGATTTCAGGCATCATATCCCCGATACAAATGGATTTGAGGCAATTGTCTATATATTTTATTCCGTTATAATTGGGTATCACTACCGTTACATCCGCTGATGTTTTCATATTTCTATATTTCTCCCCATTTCTCTTCTCCGTCCCTATCCCCTGCAGACAAGGGGCGCACACCCCAAGTGCCATCTTTTGGCGGCTGAAGGCACTGACGTCAATCGGCAGATGTTCAATACACCTCATTCCATTGCCCGGGCAGTTTGCGTTCCCAGTCCGGTATCCACACTACCATATAGCCTGCCCTTCGCACCCGTCTGCCGAAATCCAGGCATAATTTTTTCAGGTTTTCATCCCTGTTTTGTGCCACGCCTTCTTTTATGTTCCTTTCACTCTCTTTCTTTATTGTATTCCCAGCCTTCTCATGAAGTACAATTTCCTCATAGGGGAACCGCCGCATCCCATCCATTTCTTTCTCCCGATATGGTATGCCGAATACATCTTCAAAAATCCCCCAAAGCTCCTTCTTTACCCTCATATAACGCAAATCCACCGCATAGGCTTCCTGGGCAAGGGCAGCGCGGTGCATATATCCGCTGAAATTGCGGTTCAAGCCCGCATACAGGCATTTCCCCCGGGAATTATATATCCCGCCCACAATGCGCCCCTTCTTGTCCACCAGTTTTCCCCCCACAACTCCCACTTCTTTCCGTTGGGCAAAAATGCCGTTTTCATATGCAATACGGTAAAAACCTAAATGGAGGGTATGCTCCACACTTCCTTTCCACCCCCTGGCAGCCATAAAATCCTCCAAAGCCCTTTTCCCCGCTTCATAGGCATATCGCTTGCTTTCCGGATTCTCCGCTGTGGATTCGCTGTGGCAGCGCCAGTGGTACAGCACTTTCGGCACATGTACTACCGAATCCCTTCCCCTCTCCTCCTCATAAATCAACCGGCCAATGGCGCGCAGGACTAAATCATAATCCTGTGCCCCGTCATAGCTTTCCCTAAGCTGCAAGCTGCGCATCAGTTCCTTTCGCATGACAAGAAAATGGCAGAAATAATTATTGGAAAAAAGCAAATCCAGGTTCAGCCCATGCTTACGGTGGGGTTCGTAGAATTCCGTCATATCCCCGTTCCCTTTGTCCTCATCCGAATATAACATCCAGGCCGTTTTTCCCCTTTGCGCGCTCTCGCGAATGGCTTTGGCCATCTCATATAGCGCATCGGGCGCAAGCACATCGTCATGGTCCAGCAGGCCGATATATTCCCCCTTGGCTATCGCAAGTGCTGCATTGGTATTTTCCGATATCCCCCTGTTTTCCTCCAGGCGGATATAGCGTATCCTCCGGTCCGGATAACTGCCCACCGTCTCCTGTACGCCATTCCCCCTGCCGGCATCCGCAATGATGAGTTCAAATTTTCCGTAGCTTTGGTTCAAAACGGATTCTATCATTTCCCGCAAATGCTCTTCCCTTGTTTCATAGGCAGGCACAAGGATGCTGAACCGGTACGGGGAAGCAACAGTCTCCTGCCTCTGCCTGGCCAATACTTCTTCTTCCACTTCCTCGTAATGGTAATCAGGCCCCTTGCCCACCTTCACCCTCTCCCAAACCGCATAATACGTATTTTTCAGGCCGTTCTTTTTTAGATAATGATATGTCTTTTGTAAGTTACTTTTTTTAATAATATGCGCCATACTCTTCCCCATTTCTGCGCAGCATTCATCATTGCAATTTTAATGTTCCATCGTCCTTTTGCAAAAGGGAAGCAACACGTCCAGCGCATCCCTTCCCTTTTGTCCATCATGTCTTTTTCCAAATACCCAATATATTAGATGTGTGCTTTCAAAGCTTCTGTCAGCTTCTCCACTTTCTCCTGTGCATCCTCTAAGCTGTTCCCTTTTACCCCCATATAGAATTTCAGCTTAGGTTCCGTACCGGAAGGACGCGCACAGCACCAGGAATCATTGGTCAGGTCGAAATAAATAACATTGGACTGCGGAAGACCTGTTTCCCTCTCTTCCCCGCTCTCCATATTCACAATCTTGTTCCTGTCATAATCCCTTGCTTCCACTACTTTCAATTCGCCAAACTCTTTGGGCAGGTCGCCACGCAATTTGTCCATAATTGCCGCAATCTGCTTGGAGCCTTCGATGCCCTTCAATGTAATTGTGTACTGGGTTTCTTTAAAGTATCCGTATTTTTCATACAAATCCAACATTTGGTCCCATACAGTCTTTCCATGCTTTTTGCACCATGCTGCCATTTCGCACAGGCACATCACAGCCACTACCGCATCTTTATCCCTTGCATGGGTTCCAGCCAGACAGCCATAGCTTTCTTCCAAACCAAACACATAATTATTCGAGCCGCTCTCCTCAAACCATTTAACCTGCTCGCCGATATATTTGAAGCCTGTGAGCACTTCAATGCATTTCACATTGTAGTCATCGGAAATAGCCTTTGCCATATTGGTAGTAACAATGGTTGTTACCAATGCCGGATTCTCTGGCATCGTACCTGTAGCAGTCCGTTCCCTTAAAATATATTCTGCAATCAGCATTCCTGACATATTGCCGGTAAAAGGAACATATTCCCCACTTTTCGTATCCAGCGCATAAATCCCCAACCTATCCGCATCCGGGTCGGTAGCCAAAACAATATCCGCATTCTTTTCCTTCGCCAGCTTAAGGGCAAGGGTAAATGCCTTCGGGTCTTCCGGGTTAGGGTAATCCAGCGTAGTGAAATCCGGGTCCGGCAATTCCTGCTCCGGCACAACATATACATGTTTAAATCCCAGTTCCGATAAAATACGCCTTACCGGCACATTTCCTGTTCCATGGAACGGGGAGTAAACAATTTTAATATCGTCCGCCATCTCTTTGATGATTTCCGGATGGATAATCTGCTTTTTCAGTTCTGCCATATAGGCATCGTCGATTTCCGCCCCGATGACCTGATACAGCCCTGCCTGAATGGCTTCTTCTTTATCCATGGTCTTCACATCATGGTAATCGGTAACATTTTTCACTTCTGTGATAATCTCTTTATCCTTCGGTGCCGTCACCTGTGCGCCATCTTCCCAATATGCTTTATAGCCGTTATATTCCGGCGGATTATGGCTGGCCGTAATCACAATACCTGAAATACAGCCCAGTTGCCTTAATGCAAAGGATAATTCCGGTGTGGGGCGGAGGGCATCGAATACATAAGCCTTAATGCCGTTTGCCGCTAAGCACAGGGCCGCTTCATCTGCAAATTCAGGGGATTTTCTCCTGGAATCATAAGCAATGGCAACCCCTTTTTCTTTCCCGCCCTGCTTTAAAATATAGTTGGCCAGCCCCTGGGTAGCCTTGCGCACTGTATAGATGTTCATCCGGTTTGTCCCTGCCCCGATTACGCCACGCAGGCCGCCGGTGCCGAATTCCAGTTCTTTATAGAAACGGTCCTCTATCTCCTTTTCGTCATTCCTGATGGCCAATAATTCTTTCTTCGTATCCTCATCAAAATACTCGTCATTCAGCCAGAAGTTAAATTCTTCCTGATAGCTCATGCTTCCATTCCTCCTATACTAATTATTTACGGGATGTTATCCTGAATATTATTTTATCTAGTATATCATATTTTGGGCCATGCCGCTATAGGTATTGGTAATCATTTCACGGAAATAAATTTTCATGAGCCAAACGCCCTGCCCGCTGTGCTGCCCATGAAAATTAAATAGAACCTATGCACTTACAGAATCCTACTCAACCCGCAACGAAAAATCGCTCCTGTCCAGGGAAAAGTTGGGATTATAATACGGGTCGCCCTTGGCCAGCACTTCCTTCCATTTCTCCCGGAAACGGGCGGATTCCTCATTATAGCGCTCCGCCTTCTCCCCTTTATCATCCAGCCCTCTGGAAGCGGATTCAAAATGGAACAGCTCCGCAAAGGGGGTAAACACATTCAAATACCCCATTTCCCTTAACTTTATGCAAAAGTCCACATCATTCAGGGAAACTGCAAAAGATTCTTCCAACCCCCCTGCCTTTTCAAACAGTTCTTTGGAAACCATCAGGCATGCGCCGGTAACGGCGGATACATTCTGGGTATAGCAAAGCCTGCCCATATAACCCAGGTTTTCACGGTGCTGCATATAATGGCTGTGCCCCGCCGTGCGGTGGGCTCCCAGGCCAAGTACCACACCGGCATGCTGTATCGTCTTGTCTCCATAATATAGCTTTGCACCTACCGCACCCACATCATCCCTTTGGGCATACATCAGCAGCTCTTCCATCCAATTCACGGTAATCACCTGGGTGTCATTATTTAACAGCAGAAGATATTCGCCTTCCGCCTTTTCCGCCCCCAGGTTATTGATGGCCGAATAGTTGAATGGCCCGTGGTAAGTGATGATTTTTACCTTTTCGTTCTGCTTCAGTTCCTCATAGTATTTTTGTATTTCCGCCGTTTCGCTGTTATTTTCCACCACAATAATTTCAAAATTATCGTATGTGGATTTTTCCATAATCGATGAGATGCATCTACGTAAATCCGGTTCATGGTCTTTATTGGCAATGATAATGGATATCTTCGGGTTGCCGACAATCTGGTAGCTGATTTTGAAAATTGTTTCAAAAGCACGTGTACTTGTGATTTTAAAATGCTCAAAACCATGTTTTCTCAAATGGTCCGCCACTGCCCCCTTGGCTGCGTCCACCGCATAGGTTTTGGCCTGAATGCCGCTGGCCACGCTGCCGGAATGGGAACGCCAATAATACATCAGCTTGGGCACATGCACCACTTTCTTCGCCTTATCCGTCAGGCGCAGTATCATATCGTGGTCCTGGCTGCCGTCGAATTTGGTGCGGAACAGCTCGTTCCCATCCAAAAGATGTCTGTAAAAAACAGTGAAATGGCAAATATAATTATTGGCGCGCAGATTGTCAATGGCATAGTCCGGCTTAAAATGCATGGTGAGCATTTTATTGATATCGTTATTTTTAAAGGTGGTTTCATCACAATAAATATAATCTGCCCCCTGCTCGTTGATGACCTTTGCATATTCATAAAGCACGGAAGGATGGATGATGTCATCATGGTCAAACAGGCCGATATATTCCCCCGTAGCCATGGCCAGACACCGGTTCGTATTCCCGGAAATCCCTTCATTTTTTTCCAGCTTCTTGTAGACAATCCGCCCTTCCCCACCGGTACAAGCTTTATCGCCTTTCTGATATTCCAGGCATATCTGCCCCACATAATTATGGGCTTCGTCGGAGCCATCCGCCAGGCAAAGTTCCCAATTTCCATAAGTCTGGTTTATCACCGAATCCAACATGGCCGTCAGAAATTCACGGGGCGTATTATAAAGGGGAACTAAGATGCTGAACTTCACCATATGAGGAAATATCGTTTCCTGTTCCACGCGCCTTCTTTCTTCGTCGGGAAAGCTGGCCGTACCATAACGCTCCATGGCCGCCCGCTCCCTCCCCTTATATTTTATCTTCGCCCATATGCCCCGCAGATTGCCGCAGTTTCTTAACCGGTCCCTCTGGCGGATACAGTAGTGCATCGCTTTGCGAAACGGTGCGCTCATTTTCCAGATAGGATTCGTCTTAATCCGGTTGATTTTATAATTCAACTCCTCGTTTTTCTCTTCCAGTTCCGCAATCCGGCCGGCTAAATCCGCACACTTAATATGCTCTTTTTCATATGCCGCTTTATAGTCCATCTTTTTTGTCTCCTATTCCAGTTCCGCGCTTACCCTTCCGGGTGGGGCGGCTTATATTTTCATATATCGGTTGGTCCATGAATATAATTTCTGGCCGGAAGTTTTGTCCTTTGCCAGAACACCTATCCGGTAGCAGCCCCCTTGCCATCCGCTGCCGTCTATAATGGCACAGAATCCGGCCAGACCCACGTTTGTCTGGTCGGGAAGGTTTTCTTCCACATCCCGCCGTATCATGGGTTCAGGAGTTACCGACAATAAACAGGCTTCGCCCCCTGCGTGGCTTTGCCCTGCACAATTTCCAGACATATCCTGCTCCGATGCCAGAATGATTTTTTTCTCATATATGGCGTTGTCTGAACCTGCCACAAAACAATAGCCCTGAACCAGATAGTCCGTCGCTTTATTTTCCTTTCCCCATACTGCCGGGGTTGGCCCTGCATATTCGATGCTAACCATCACGCAGGCATCTTCCCTTGCCCCTGCAAGAAGGTTTTCTGCGGCCTGGGGTTTCCGGTGTATGAGCTTGTGCTCCAATCCGTGCTCCGCTTTTAGCTCAAAGCCGGTACTCAATATATCCGCAGCCAAATATTTATGATAAAATGGGTCCTTTCCTGCCAATGCCGGATGCCGCGCATACAGCTTATCCTTTTCATGAAGCAGCCGTTCCAGCTTTTCCCTGTCATCGTCATTCCCTCTGCTTAAGGATTCGTGGTGGTATAAAGGGATATCCTGCAGCACCACATTATAATAGCCTTTTTCAAAAAGGGAAAAGCAAAAATCCACGTCATTAAATGCCACCGGTAATTCTTCCGGAAACCCTCCTGCCTCTGTGAATTTTTTCTTTTCCACCCCAAGGCAGGCACCTGTTACCGCTATCACATTCCTCTGTTTCCTGTTCCATCCATAATAGTAGCCAATGCCATCCTCTTTGAACTGTAGCTTATGAACCGGTCCTAACCCTAAATTCACGATTCCGGCATGTTGGATACGGATGGAATCCGGATAATAAAGCTTTACTCCCACAGCTCCCACATAGGGCCTGGACGCCATAAGAGATAGCCGCTGCAGCAGGTTTTCTTTCCTCATCCCGCTGCTTTTCCCCGGTATTTCCACATCGTCATTGAGAAACAGCAGCACATCTCCTTCCGCCGCCTCCGCGCCCATATTGCACATTCTGGAAAAATGGAAGGGCATAGGCCGATAAAGGTACTTTGCCGGAATTCCCTGCGCTTCCAGCCAGCTTTCCAACTCCCGCTTCGTTTCTTCCCGGCTTCCGTTATCCACAATGATTATTTCATATTGCTTTCCATATTCCTGCCCCACTTCTGCCAACAGGCTTAAAATGCATCTTTTTAAAAGTTCCGGGTGGTCTTTTGATGGGATGATGATGGATATTTGCTTCTGTATCGCTCCTGATAATTGTTCTGGCTTTTCTTCCATCCCCAATCCTGGCAAATCCCCTAATATCTCCCCTGCCATCCGTTCCAGCATCATTTCCCGGTTAGACTTTCCATGAAACAACACCTCATCCAAATGCCCTATCGGAAAATTCCATGCTTCATCCTGACCCTCTTTATCCTCATTCCCTGTATTCCTGTGCTCTTCCGTATTCCTGTCCGATTCCCCATTCCTGTGCTCTTCCGTATTCCTGTCCTTTTCCTTATTCCTGCCCTTTGTATCCACAGCGCGTTTCCGGAATCCTCCACACTTTAGGGCAAGAAGATAGCATATCCGGTATATTCCTTTGCTATCCCCTTTCTCACCCTCTTCCCCGAATGCCCATTTCACTTCCTCTTCCGTAAGTTCCCGCAGCAATTGAGCCCTAACCGCAAAGATACTTCCAAAATAAAAAAAGGACAAAAAAGTATCCGGCGACCAATCTGGTTTGAACCAGGGGGTATACCGTATACCTTCCGGGCCCATCACATCTTCATCCCCATACAACATCTTTATCCTTTTGTGGGAAGAAAAATACTCCCCGATTTCCTCCCTGGCGTTATCGCTAATTATCCCCCGGGAATCCACGAAGACAATCACATCGGCCGTTTCCTTCTGCAAAGCTTTTCCAAGGCAGTAATCCATACATGCCTCATAAGGTATTTCTTTCACCCTAAGTGCACCGGAGTTATCCAGGGATTGCGCCCTCTCTTCCTCTATCTGCCTAATCCATGCGTCATAGGATACCGTCTTTTTTTCCAGTATCTGCCCATACTTCCTTCGCTGCCTGTCCGCCAGCACTTCTTTTATAACTTGTTTTAATCCTTGTTTCAGCCCTTGCCCAAAGCAGGACTTTACATGCCTAATTATGCTCAATGCCCATCCCGCCTTAAAACCATTTTTTTACCGCCCCGGCCATGTCCACTGCAATGCCTTCCGTAAGACGGATAATTTCCATTTCCATTTCCAGTCTGTTCTTCTCCCCCATATTCAGCCTGTCCACTTTTATATTAATATTCGGGTCTTTCGTGGCAAACACATAGCTTCCGTTACCCAGCCTTTTACCGTTTACAGCTATATTTTTCCTTCCATCTTCCACTGGAATGCCGTTAAACATTAGCTTTTCTATTTTTACTATGCAATAATCCATCGCCGGGTCAATGCGCAGTATTTTTACATCCCTTTCCACTTCCAGGGATAACATAACCCTATTTTCTCCGGCATAAGCATCCTTTACAAAAAGCGAATCCTCCTCGCTGTACCCATGCCCTCTGTCCATATAAACCTGAACACGCTCCTCTTGCACGGAACCATCAAATTTATGCAGCCATTGTTCCGGCTCCATCACCTTATTGCCTATGGCTTCCCGCATCTCTCCCAAGGCTTTATGGCTGCCGGTAACAAACTTCTGGAAATCCATCTCACGGCTAACACAATCCTCGGCTTCCTTCTCTGTCATCCCCAGCCTCCGGGCCATCTGTGCCAAATCCAGCTTTTTGCGCTTTTCATCCTCCAGCACATAGCAATAAAGGGCACGATAAGCAATCTCTTTTGCCCCCATCGCCTTCCCAAAGGTCCATTCGTAATCAATCACCGTCCAGGGGGAAGCCTTTACAGCTTCCACATCCTCTATCGTCGCCTCTTCCGGCAGGCTGACCAGTATGTTTGCAAATATCAAATCGTAATCCGCCACCGGGAGTTCTTCCCCCCTGGCCGTCCGCTTCATATATTCATCAAATAATCCATAAAAGCTGTTCCAGTCTTCCTTTTCCAGAAAGAAATCCATGATTTCCTCCAGCGTCACCCCTGGAATATATTCGCATTCCGCCCAGGCCCCATCCTGGAAAATATGGCACTTATTGATTTCCAGCCCGCTTCCTTCGTACCGTTTGGTCAAATCAACGCAAGCTTTGCCCATTTCCCGGATATGCTCTTTTGCCGCCTGGGAAAGCGCCCATTTCCTTATGACTGGCCTCCCCTCTATTATCCCCAGCTCCGTGCGGATGGCATATTCCTGTGCCCGGTCATTGGAATATTTGGCATATTTAATCTCTATTTCCGGCCCGGTCACTACTGCATAGGAATTGGAAAATACCGGAAAAAGCCCGTCCTTTATAATTCCGTCAAAAGCCCTCTTTTCGTCAAAAAGAAGCATCCTGTCCCTGTCGAAATTCCTTAAATTATCATACAGTTCCCCCGGCTTCGGAAGCCTTTCATCGGAATAAACCGCCGACATAAACTTATAATCCGGGTAAGGGTAATAAAAAGAATACTCCCGCAGGCCGCTTTCTACCAACATCTGCTCCAGCCTTCCCCTTACGAAAGTCCGCACGCCTCCGCCCTCCGCATAGTCTTCGATACCGGAAAAATATGTTCCCAAATGGTCTTCCATACAGCCCGCAAAATATTTTAGCCCTAATTTGTTTTCGATAGCAATTACAATCCTTCCGCCTTCTTTCAGATGGCCGTGCATCATCCTCAGCCAGTCCACATAAGGGTTCTCTGAGCCGATATAGCTCTGCCCATACTCAAAAACGCCGATAAAGCATATAAAATCGAAATCGCCTGGCAGTTCCGGTTCAATATCCTGAAAATTCCCCACATGTATTGTTACATTGTCGCAGTCCTGATGGCGATAGGCATTAATTAAACTTCTTTTTTTCGATAATTCGATACAGGTTACACTGCCCGCCTTTTGTGCCAGTTTTCCCGTAATCGCACCGCATCCGGAACCAATTTCCAGAACCTTGGCATCTTTTTCCATGGGAATCCAGTCCACAATATTTTCCCGCAGCGGTGATAAGTGATACAGCACCGGCCACTTTGCCTGTTCTTCTATAATTTTCCAGAACTCCTCTTCACTGTGGCTCTTCACAATTTCCAGCAGTTCGTCCTCCACATCTCCATCACAATAAAAATCTTCCCCCGGATAGTGTTTATAATCAAGTGTAATTTTCCCTATTTTCTCCCTCATCTATGCCTCCCTGCCCCGGACTCCTGTTGCCGTAATTCCACCGCCCGCTATTCCCGTTGCTTACTATTCCGTTGTTCCCTGTCTATCATACACCGCGGCAGTTGTTCCCATATCATAGAATCCCACCGTATCCTTGTCCGATATCACCGTAATGTTTAGCACATCATACAGCCTGTGGTATACCTGGAACGTATCCCTTTCATAGCCTGTCACTCCCAGGGAAAGCAAATATTCCCCGCCCTGCAGGCTCATCTTCTGGGTAAATACTGCTTCCTTTTTCTCCCCCGCCTTCACCGGCTCTAAAAAAGCCTTTTCCACCATGGTATTGGTTCCCGTAATTTCCGTACCCTTTATATTTTTTATAGTAAAAGCAAAAATTGGCGCAGGCACATCTTCCGTAAAATCCACCTCCATATGAATGGTAAATTCCTGCCCCTTAATCACAGCGGTGGTACGTACCCCCTTATCATCCGTAATATAATATTCTGCAATTTTTGCCACACCAGTTCCATATTCCAGCAATTCCGGGTTAATGCCCGCCCGTGCTGCTGCGGCAGCCGTCACTTCCCCATCCTCCAGGAGGTTTCCCTCCCCTCCATCATGAAGCTCATACTGCCCTACCAGCACGCGTTTATACACATCTATCATTTCTTTGGGCGAGCCTTCCCCCAGCTTCACTCCCTGATTTAACAGCACTACACGGTCACAATATTTGCTGATGCTGCTTAAATCATGGCTGACAAAAAGGATTGTCTTCCCCATCTTCTTGAATTCTTCAAATTTATGGTAACATTTCGCCTGGAAAAAAACATCCCCTACCGAAAGGGCTTCGTCCACAATTAGGATTTCCGGCTCGATATTAATGGCCACAGCAAAAGCAAGACGGACAAACATCCCGCTGGAATAAGTTTTTACCGGCTGGTAAACATAATCCCCAATATCCGCAAATTCCAGGATGGCGTCCATCTTTTCGTCAATTTCTTTCTCTGAAAATCCTATCATCGTTCCGTTCAGGTAAATATTTTCAATGCCGTTGTACTCCTGGTTAAAACCGGCACCCAATTCCAACAGGGCAGAAATCCTGCCGTTCACCGCCACTTTCCCTGCCGAAGGGTTCAAAACCCCCGTAATAATCTTCAAAATCGTAGACTTGCCCGAACCGTTCGTTCCGATAATCCCCACCGTCTCCCCCTGGTAAACAGTCAGGTTCACTTTGTTTAAGGCATGGTGTTCCTTATATTTTTTCTTTTTGGAAAGCCCCAATGCCTCCTTCATCCTGTCCGAAGGCTTATCATACAATTTATATACCTTATCCAGTTCCTTCACCTGAATCGCAACTTTTTTCTTCCCCATCCTGCTGCTTCTCCTGCTATTGTAATGCGCGCAACTTTTTGTGTAATTTGCCGGACGCCTTCTATGGCCAAGTCTTTTAGCCATGTATCATCTTTACAAAACATCGGCAAAATGTACCTTTAGCCTTTTGAATATCAGCGAACCGATACAAAATAATGTCACCGTGAAAATCCAGAAATAAGTGGATGAATAAAAATGCTCAAAAAACCACTCCTGTTCATAAATTGCACTCCGATATCCATTTACGATATAAACCATCGGGTTCAGCTTAAAAAAAGGCTTCATCCCATCCGACAAAACTGAAATATCCCAAAGAATCGGCGTTGCCCACATGCCTATTTGCAAAGCAATGCCGATAATCTGCTGTAAATCTTTAAAAAATACAACCACCGCACAAGTGACATAGCTTATGGCCAGCACGAGCACAAATTCGCAAAAACTATAATAAAGTATTTGCAGCGTGTAAATGCTTGGATAATAGCCATAGGCAACCGCAATCGCAAATAATACACATACAAAAAAAATATGGATAAATGTTGCTGCTATTACCTTTATAATCGGCAGAATACTTATTTTAAAAACAACCTTTTTGACCAGATAGTTATATTCCAATAGTGCTGTTGTTCCGTTGGTCAAAGCTTCCGTAAAATAAAACCAGGGTACAAGCCCTGCGGTAAGGTATAAAACATAGGGAACCTCTATCCCTCCTGCCACCAACTGGCTTCTTGTATTGAATACCCGGTCAAATACAATCCAATACATCACTACCGTCACTACCGGCTGTACAAATGCCCATACCATCCCCAGATAAGAACCCGCATAGCGTTTTTTAAAATCATTTTTTGCCAGCTTCCAAATCAGGCGTCTGCTTTGATAAAGTTCTTTTGGAAGAACCATAAGCCTGTCATAAAAGATACCGAAAATCACACTAGTAAAGGCGATAAGCAGACACGCCATCACCTTCTTCATCACTTCCGTCACCTGGTCCGCCAGAGGGTTATGATGCAGAAGCACCACAGCCACCAAGATGGCTGCCATTCCATAAAAAGCAGCCATCACCATACTTTTGGGTGTATTGCGGTTTTTCCTTTTCCGTTTTTTTATTCTGTTCCCTTTCGGCTTGTTCTTCCTTTTCTTACTCTCCATGTAAATAACATGCCCTTTCCGTAACCTGCAAGCTTTGGGCTGCGCCCTTTTTTAAACCCCTGCTTATCCCTGTTACTTACTTTCCCGCCATATATGCCCTGATGCCCCCCCACTCTTTATCCTTCTTTGACATAATAATTTCCATTCCTTCCGGAATCGGCCATTCCACACCGATTTCCGGGTCATTATAGAGAATCCCCCCCTCATCATTGGGATGATAAAAATCCGTACACTTATAAGCAAACTCCGCATAATCCGACAGCACCAAAAAGCCATGGGCAAAATTTTTCGGAACAAAAAACTGTTTTTTATTTTCCGCCGAAAGCACTACCCCAAACCATTTGCCAAAGGTTGCACTCCCTTCCCTCAAATCTACCGCAACGTCAAACACTTCCCCATTTATCACCCTGACCAGCTTATCCTGGGGAAACTCTTTCTGAAAATGCAGCCCTCTGAGGACACCCTTTTTGGAAGCCGACTGATTATCCTGCACAAAGACTTGGTCAATCCCTGCCTCTTTGTAGGCTTCATAATGATAGGTTTCCATAAAATATCCTCTTTCATCCCCGAATACTGCCGGAGTAATTACTTTTAGCCCTTCGATTTCGCAAGTTTCTATTGTTAATTTACCCACTTTTACCGCTCCTTTATTTTTCCTATATTTTATGCATTGCCCAAATACGCAAATCCTTTGGAAGAACCGCTCCACAATTCCCAGGGAAATGGTAAGATTCCCTTACCATTCCGCATTCTCAGCGCCTTCAATAGGTTTAGGCTCTGTAATTTCATCCTCCGGAACTTCTTCCGGCGTCTCTGCCGCTTCCTCTTCCCCTTCCTGCTCCTCCAGTTCTTCCTCCTGAAGAATAGAGGTTACTGTATCTTCTATCCTTAGATAGCTTAAATTAAAGTCCACATTGCCTTCGATACCGTCCACGCTTCCTTTGGAGGTATATTGCCACATATGGTAATATCCCTGATAGATGGGCACGTCACGGTATTCTGCCAGCCACACTACATAGTCCCTCAGCTCGTTCATGTCCAACATGTCATTTAACCAATTTCTGGAAGAATAAACACCCGCACGGTATCCTGCACTTTCCATGGTGGCGCAGAAAGCCTTGCTCACTGCCGTTCTCGTTTCCACATCCAGCCCGTCGGCCCTGCCGCTGCCGCCCAGGCCCTCCACATCGATAAATACCGGATAGGAAATTTTATAATCACGGCACAATGCCGTAACCATACTGGCTTCTTCTACTGCTTCCACCGTATTTACCGCCTGGGTAAAGAAGTATACCCCTACCGGAATCCCGGCACGTATTGCCCCTTTGATGTTCGCTTCAAAATAAGGGTCTTCGATTAAAGCCCCGGTGGTAGCCCCCCGGTAGCCTACGCGGATAATGGCGAATTCCACCCCCGCTTCTTTCACCTTATCCCAGTCAATTTCCTTATTCCACTTGGAAACGTCAATTCCCATCTTTGCAGTGGCATTTCCCTCCTGCATCCCTGTGATTTCCGACTTGTCCGCATCATCCGCTGCACCGTTCGCTTCCAAATCCTCCAGTTCCACATTGACTTCGTCTTCGCTCAAAATCAACAAATCAATATCATCTATCACTACATACTCTACACTTTGCTTTACGTTTATGTGGGCATTGGTTTCCGGCACACGGTATCCTTCTGCCTCCTTAAGCGCCACTTCATATTCCCCTGCGCGGAGGTACTCTATATAAATTATGCCATCCTTATCCTCATCCTTATATTCCTTATCCCCATTCAAAACCACACAGAATTCTTCACCTGTTACCAGCTTCCCTGCGTTATCCACAATCTGGATGCGCAAGTCCTTCTGCACCGAGGTCATAAGCAAGGATAAATTTTTCCCATCCATTTTTTCAATGGATGAATAAGGCTGTTTGTCCGGTTCAAAAAAAGTCTCATCCCCAAGAAAAGCGCGTGTGTCATCCCCTATTTGCATCGGCTCCGCATTTTCCGTCACACTTTCCTCTATGCCCGCCGTTTCCTCAACCTCTGGGGAGGACTGGATATTGGCGTACAGAACAATCCCTCCCACCGACACAAACATAAATAAAATCAGCAAAATAATGATTCGTTTCACATTAGAGCCCATTTGCAACCTCTACCATGTATTTTCCATAATCCGTTTTCAGTAACGGTTCCGCCAGCTTTAAAAGCTGCTCTTTTGTAATAAAACCTTTTTTAAACGCAATCTCCTCAATACAGGAAATATAAAGCCCCTGCCTTTTCTGGACTGCCGCCACGAAATCGGCCGCATCTAGCAGCGAATTATGATTTCCCGTATCCAGCCATGCAAAGCCCCTGCCCAACGTTTCCACCATCAGGCATCCCCGTCTTAAATATTCGTTATTGATGCTCGTAATCTCTATTTCCCCTCTTGCAGAAGGCTTCACATTCCTTGCAATCTCCACCACATCGTTATCATAAAAATAAAGCCCTGGTACCGCATAGTTGCTTTTGGGGTTCTCCGGCTTTTCCTCAATGGAAAGTGCCTTCCCGTCCTCATCGAATTCCACTACCCCATATTCCCTCGGGTCTCTGACGTAATATCCGAAAATCGTTGCGCCTTTTTCCCTCATAGCCGCTTCCCGCAGCACCCTGGAAAAACTCTGCCCATAAAAGATATTATCCCCCAGCACCAATGCCACCTTATCCTGCCCGATAAAATCCGCACCTATCAAAAAGGCATCCGCCAGCCCCCTGGGGTATTCCTGTACCGCATACTCCATATGAAGCCCTAGCTGTTCCCCCGTACCGAATAAGTCTTGAAACACCGGCAAATCCCGGGGAGTGGAGATAATCAATATCTCCCGTATCCCTGCCAGCATTAGTGTTGATAAAGGGTAATAAATCATTGGTTTATCATATACAGGTAAAATCTGCTTAGAAACCGCCTTTGTTAATGGATAGAGCCGCGTACCGCTCCCCCCCGCCAATATAATCCCTTTCATATGAATGGTCTCCTCTCTATACTCTACTGTTTCAACATTATACCGCTACTGCGTGCGCCTCTGCGCACATGGAATCAAAAGTTGAAACGTGCTTTCTTGTTTCAACATTATACCTCAGTTACGTGCGCTTTCGCGCACATGGAATCAAAAGTTGAAACATGTTTTCCTGTTTCAACATTATACCATAAATACAAGAAAATGAAAGTGGGAAACTATGCATATTCCCTTAATCTCCTATTCTTGTACCGCCCTTCCCTGTTTGGTTACTTCCTCCCAGCTCTCAATCCCTATAATTTCTTTTGCAAAATCCGTATACTTTTCCTGCTGGTCCGCATCCATATGCTGAAACACTTTATAGGCATATTTATGGGTTCCATCCATATTGTTTAGGCCGAGGGCCAATTCCTGTTCCAGCTCCTCTTCCGCATCTGTCTGCCTGGAAAAAAGCACCGCATCCACATGGGAATTGGCTTCCGCCACTTTATAGGCATAGACCAAAGCCGCCGCCTGTATTTCTTCCCCATCGGATGAAGTATAGCCTAATTCGCTTAGTGTAACGGAGCGCACTTCCCCGTCTTCCGTCAGGAATTCTTCCTGCTCCAAATAATCCGTTACCACATGAAAATTGGCCATAGTCACCATGGCAGTATCCGCAGAACTTTTCACATAACGGGAGTCTTTCCATATGTAAGGAGACGTTAATGGTACGTTATACGGATGAATGGCCAGCCCCCAGTCAATATTCCCCCCATCTTTTATCTGTTGATTGAATTCATCCAGAATATCTTTGGCATCGTAGCTTTCCGTACCGCCGGTATTGCTGTCCCATCTTTGGTCTAAAGAGATATAAATCCTGCTGGCAGCATTTCTGCTCTTTATAGTATTATAAAACACCCGGAAAGCTTTTACATATTCCTGTACATAGGTTTTTACATCGGTATACTGCATATAGTTCCAACTCTTTCTTGCATTGATTTCATTACCGATAACCCAGTTTGAAATCACCCCTCTTCCGTTGGCCCTTCCCGAATACCGTTCTGCCAGAAAGGAGCTTACCGCTGCCAGGCATTCGATTCCCTCTTCATCCGTCGCATTAAATGCATAATAGGGCGCATCCCCGATGCCGTCGCGGGCTAAAGGATGTATCATCTGGGAATACCCTTCCGCCACATCATTTAGGAGGATTACGGTAATCTCGATTTCTTTTTCCGTTAAGGTGCTGAAAATCAGGTCATATTCCGAAATAGCCTCCCCATTAAATTCATAGCCTTTGCCCTGATACCCATATTCAATCGTAGGATATTCCTCGCTGGTAGTCTGCCCCAATATTCTTGAGACTGGGATGTTATATGCCGCATGCCTTATCCCTAAATCGTCAATTTCCGATGACAAAAGCTTATCCGGGTCAATCAAAAGCCCCTTTTTACTGGGCATTTTTCCCCCATTAGACTTATAAACCGATACTTCCTCCGGGTTTGTAATATATTGCGGCTTACACACCGGCTGATATTTCCCGTCTTTTTTTATAGCAACCACATATTTATACAACAGCCCGTTAATTACGCCGAAATGCCTGGAAAACTGAAATTCTATCTCTTCTTTTTTGTATATTTCCGTAACAGGAAACATTGCCTCCGTCATTTCATCGTTTTGAATCCTATAAGCAAAAAGATAGTAAAAATCATCATCGCTGGCCGGAATCCCTTCTGATGTGGCTTTCAGAAAAACATTGCTCGTTTTATTATCCACCAAACAGGACTCGATTTTAAGGAAATCTTCCGCCGTTTCTTCCGTAAGCTCTACTTGGAAAGGGCGCTCCTCCACCGCATCCAGCACATCCATTCCTGATTCTACAGGAAAATCCAGCAGCCCCTGGCTTTCCGACATGGCCAATTCGGCCTCCGCTGCCCGCCTGGCTCTCCGTTCCTCCCCCTGCTCCAGCCGGTCCGCCCAAGCTTCTTTGGCCTGGTGTTTCTGGATTTGCCTGTATGCCATTCCTCCCATGACAAGCAGAATAAAAAGTATGGCTGCAATCGCCACCACATTTTTCTTCTTTTTCCCTTTTTCCCTTTTTTCTGAATCCATTTACTCCACCTCTGTATATAAAAGCAAGGCGGCACTTTTCAGGTGCCGCCAGGCTAACACTTATTTCTGTTGATACATTTCTTCATAATATTTCTGATAATCGCCGCTGGTCACATTTTTCATCCAGTCCCGTGTTCAAAAAACCATTGAATCGTAAGCCTGATTCCCTCCTTGAACATCGTCTCCGGCTCCCAGCCGATTTCTTCCCTTATTTTGTCGGGCGCAATAGCATAACGCCTGTCATGCCCTTTGCGGTCTTCCACATACGTAATCAGGTCTTTGCTGACCAAGGCTTTCCTTGGGTCCCCTTCCGGCAGCATTTCCTGTAAAGTGTCGATAATAATATGGATAATCTCTATATTCTGCTTCTCGTTGTGGCCGCCCACATTATAAGTTTCAAACAGCCTGCCCTTCTCCTGTACCATATCAATGGCTTTCGCATGGTCCTCCACATACAGCCAATCCCGTACATTTTTTCCGTCACCATATACCGGCAGTTTCTTTCCCTGGAGGGCATTGTTGATAATTAAGGGAATCAGCTTTTCCGGGAACTGGTATGGGCCATAATTGTTGGAGCAGTTCGTAATATTGGCCGGAAAATGATACGTATCCATATAGGACCTTACCAGCATGTCCGAACTGGCCTTGCTGGCTGAATAAGGGCTATGGGGAGCATAGGGGGTTGTCTCATAAAAGTATCCCCCGTCTTCTTCCAGGGAGCCATACACTTCATCGGTGGAAACATGTAAAAACTTCTTTCCTTCCTGGAATTTCCCATCCGGAAGTTCCCAGGCAGCTTTTGCACAATTCAGCATAACCGCAGTTCCCAGCACATTTGTCTGCACAAATATCTCGGGATTTCGTATACTTCTGTCCACATGGCTTTCTGCCGCAAAATGGACTACCCTGTCAATATCATTTTCTTCAAAAATTTTCGTAATAGCCTCTTTATCACAGATATCCGCTTTTACGAAAGTGTAATTTTCCCGTTCTTCCACACCCTTTAGGTTTTCAAGGTTTCCTGCATAGGTAAGGGCATCCACATTGATAATACGTATTTCATCCCCATACTTTTTAAACATATAATGAATGTAGTTTGAACCAATAAACCCTGCCCCGCCTGTTACTAAATAAGTCCTCATCTTTATATCCCTGTTCCTTTCTTAGCCTGTAGGTTTGTGGATGCCGTACAAACACAAACCTGTAATTGAAATTTCTAATTTTATCTAATTCCCCAGATAACTGATATTCATTCGCATCCTTCCACTTGACACGTGGATTCATTTTACCATGTGTCCTTCCATTTTTCAATGATTTTCCTCTAGTGCAATAAAAAATTAAAAATTGCTCCCCCCATTTTGTCGATGAATTACTACATTTAATTGTTGACTTTTTTCGTCAATACTGACACAATCAAAGAGGATAGAAAGCATTACATATATTACTCAAATTGGAAAAGGGGATTTTTACTCATGATGTACATGCACTATTGTAAACCATGCCACCGTGTCCACATGTTGAATGGGCACAAAATGACGTGCCCCAAATGTGGCGGTTCTATTACCGAGCTCCGCATTCCGTATATGGAATATGTGGGCATGGATATGAGCGAACGCGATGCATTTAAAGCCAGATGCGCTGATGACGAACAGTTAAAGGAGCTTGGCACTACATACCGTATGTATAAATACAGTAAGTGGTACAAAGAACTCCACAGCCAGTAGGAAGAATTATAGTTGTCCTGTCTTAACTGTCATGCGATTTCCGTGCCGCCAGTATTAAAAAAGTGGATTTTTTCAGCAGAACATAGTACAATAAGAAAATGGTTTATAGGCTGAAAGAAAGGCATGGTTAATATTATGAACAAAACGCATCACAATAAGCATAAAAAAAAGAAAACCCTGGTAAACGGGCATATCATATTGCTGGCTGCTATATTGATTCTCGCCGCCACAGCCATTATAAGGCTGGTTGTATGGAACATCGGTACCAAATCAGATTTTGACCCCGATAACATTGCAGAAGGATATGATGTGGAAGCACTGGACACTATTATACCGCTGAGCGAATCCAAGTTGGAAGGCCATGTCGATGACGGAGTTACTACTATCCTCTGTTTAGGTAATAATCCTCTTACGGACGAAACCGGAGGCAATGGCTTTGTTTCGTTGCTCTCTTCCAAAACCGGCGCTACTGTATATAACGGCGGTTTCCCGGAATCTACCATAGGGGCTAAATATGCTGTATATAGCGATTCTTATCCCAAGGACAATTTTAATCTCCCTTATGTTGCACAAAGCATCTGCAGCAAAGATTTCTCCCGTTTAGAATCGGCGGCTGCAGCCGAACAGGATGCCATTTACCGGGAATCTGTAGAAACCTTAAAAAACATTGATTATGATAAGGTGGATATGATTGCCCTTATTTATGACGGCCGGGATTACCTGGAAGGTATTCCCTCCGATAATCCTAATGACCCATATGAACTCAGCGCCTATACCGGCGGCCTGCGCACCGCTATTGAAAATATCCAAAATACTTATCCGTATATAAGAATTGTTGTCATGTCCCACACCTTCGCACAGTCGATTGATGCTGACGGCAACTATCAGAACGGAGGCAGTACCGACTTAGGGAATGGTGCCCTTCCCCATTATCTGCTAAAAGAAATCGATGTGGCAATTTCCTGTGGGGTTTCCATTATCGACAATTTTTACGGAACGATTAACGAAGATAATTATCATGACTATATGAGCGATTATATTCATCTTAATGATGCCGGACGGGAAGCTATGGCCGCCAGATTGGCAGAATTTGTAAACACAGGGAGAACTTCAGCTCGGTAAAGCAGGGGGAGTAAATTACTCCCCCCTAGTTATCCATTCATCCTCTTAATACTCCACCGAAAACAACTCTTCAAAATCATACTCCAGCACAATTCGTCTCATTGCCTCCAATTCTTCTTCCAGCTCCCCCTCTGTTACCTGGTGTTCCCCATTAGCAAAGCATTCTGCCATATAACGGTTAATATCCGGGTGGTAATGGCTATAGTCCGCATAATTGTCCAAATCGCAGATAATCCACTCCTGGTTAGGGAAAAAGAAAACCTTCACATTATCATATGCAAAAAGCCGCTCTGAAATATACTCATATTCCCGCAATACCGCCTCCAACTGCTTCTCCTGCAGCACATCGTTCCAATAAAGAATACTGTATGGGGGATAAAATACATAGAATTCCGTATCCGGGTTCGCCTCAATATACGGACATATGTTGCTGTCCATATTTGCCTTAATATTTTCCACAAATTTCTCCCGCCCCGCTTCTTTTATAGCTGGCTGTGCCGCCACATAATTATGCATCACCCACTGTTTATTATAATAATCCTCGGTCCACCAACTGGCATACACTGTGGCTAAATCCGTTTTGTCCGGGTCTGCCAGCGGTCTCATAATATATTGCAGCAGCACATCTTTATTTAAAAGATATGGGATATCGTTCCATGCCGTATCGTCATACAAATATTCCGGGATTGGGTATTTCGTCTCCTCCACTCCGCCACTGTAGGTAATCACGTCAATGCCGAGAAAGACCGCATCCACCTTCCGCCCATCCGCAAATATGATATCCATAATATTCGCCTGGTCTTTGGGAAAAGCTCCGCTATAACTCAGTTTCAACGTTTTCATCCCCATCAGTTCTTCAAACCAGCGGGTATTGAAATTCACCGTCATGGATGACCCTAAAATCACGCTGTCATAGTCCATATGCTTGGCCATCCCCGGATTCTGGTTTACCTGGTTATCCACTTGGTAGGGAAAATCTTCCAAAGGTTCATGGTACTGGAAAAAAGGGTCCACATAGGCCACCAACAGCATCACCACTCCGGCGGCGGCCAGAAATGTAAAAAGGAATACAAAAAACCACCCCTTATATGATAACCTTTCCTCCTGTGGCTTCCCCGCTGCCGCATCCATTCCCCTTCGCCTTTGTATGCTTTCTTTATCTCGCTTCATTGCCATTCATCCTATCCCATCCTAAAAATTCACGTACAAAAAAGTGCTTACATTGGAAAATGTCAATACGCACCAAAGCAGCAGCAAGGCGAATAATATGGCTGTCCATATGCGGGGCTTTATTTTTCCCCCCACCTCCGCCGCATTTTTTCCGAAAAAAACCAACATCAGGGAAAAGGCAGTAAATGCCGCCATCAAAATATAATGGCCAAATTCCCATTTATCCAGCCGCAGCACCTTAAGGATGTACCAGAACTCATCCAGATTAAAATACCCCGCCAGATTCCGGTTCACCCTTACAAAATCATTGGCAAATATTAACCGGAACAGTTGATTTCCCTGCGCCACGCTCTCCGCCCGGAAATAGACCCACGCAACAGCCACATAACAAAAGGTAAAAAACACGCCAACTCCTTTGCCAGTTTTTTTGCCATCCGTCAGCTTATCCCCTGTTTCCTTTGCCGCCCGGCTTCCCCTTATGCCCTGCCACATCCTTGTCAGCACATACAGCACACCGTGCAAAAGCCCCCATAAGATAAAGTTCCACCCCGCCCCATGCCATATCCCACTGACCAGGAAGACCAACAGCAGATTGACATAAGTCCTTACCTTCCCTTTCCTGTTCCCTCCTAAGGGAATGTACAGATATTTTGTAAAAAAACGGTTTAACGTAATATGCCACCGTTTCCAGAAATCCACGATATTCCCCGCCTGATAAGGGGAATTGAAATTCACCGGCAGTTCAATGCCGAACATCCGGCTCACCCCTCTGGCCATATCGCAATATCCGCTGAAATCAAAATAAAGCTGCAACGTATAAAATATCACCAGCAATAATGCATCCCAGCCATGCATAATTTCCAGGTTTGCGTATCCATAGTCTACCGCTCCCCCAAAGGTATCCGCCAAAATCACTTTTTTCAGCATCCCCATAATAAACAGGCAGATTCCCCTCATCATCCGTTCCCCATCCGGCTTCTTTTCCCCCACCCCGTCCAGCCGGGGGAATAATTCGGATGACATCGCTAACGGCCCTTCCACCAGTTTTGGGAAATAAACAATGGTTAGCATATAATCTACGAATCCGCCGCCGTCTGTTTCTCCCCGGTAGCAATCCACCAGATAGGAAATCTGCTGAAAAGTAAAAAAGCTGATGCCCACAGGCAATGCAATGCGCAGCAGGGGCAGCCCGCTTCCGCTTATATAATTCCAATTCCCAATAAAGAAATTCATATATTTAAAGAAAAAAAGCAGCGCCAGATTCCCCGCAATCCCTGCTGCCAGTCTCCCTTTCGCCGCCCTTTTCCCGGCTTCGGCCTCCTTGCCACTTTGATTTCCCCATTCCGCAGTATCCTTCCCCGTTTCCGTTCCAACTGCACCGGCGCATTTTCTTTTCTCCCTTATTTTCTGCGCCATACCATAATTAAATACCACACTAGACAGCAAAAGAAATACATATTCTATACGGAAACTGCCATAGAACCAAAGCGACATGGCAATCAGCCAAAGCTTTGCCGCCTTGCTGCCTTGCTTATTTCCTGCCAGGTAAAACCCAGCCAGGCTTATTGGCAAAAATAAAAATACAAATACATACGATTGAAATAGCATATCGACAGCCATGCCCTTTCCATAATCCGCAAACTTTCATGTATACAACATACGCAAAACAAATTTATCCAAACGTTTCCTCAATAATCGCTGCCGCCACCGGGTCATAATAAACCGGATACCCGGATACCGTATCAATCAGTTCCAGGCCGAAATTTTCCGGAGCCTCCGAAACCCCTTTGTCCTTCACATTAGGCAGTACGATATAAGTACAATACCTTTCCCGCGTCAGCTTTAACAATTCTTCAATATCAATCGTTGTGGGATGGTTCATAATCGTATGCACCGGTTCCGCATACTGCCACTTCGGCTCCACCATTTCCCTCCCGTAAAGCAACTGGATATTCGTATCATACTGCCGGACAAAATAAACCAAATCCGTAGGGAATACAGCCCATACCCGGGGTTCCCCCTCCTTGGGGGCTATCAGGTCGCAAATATCTATCACATGCTGGGGCAGATGATACATATTCTCCGCCTTGGACATATATTGGCTGCCATATACATATTTCCCCCCTGCTATCACCAGCACGGCGGCAGCGGCAAAAGCCATCCGCCCTGCCCATGCCCCTTTTTTTTCATAGAGCTGCCCTGCCAGCTTTATAGCCCCATAGGCTGTGATAATGCCCATGGGAATAAGCCACAACACCCTGTAATAAGTATCCCCATCCCCCATCAGGCGGACGAACACTTTCCTGAAAATGGGAAAAAAGAACAGCAGCAGCAGGCTCAAAGGCATGTAAAGGAACAGTGCCCTGCGTTTTCTATTTTTCTCCGCCACAAGCAAATAAACAAGTGCCAGCAAAAATAAAACTGCCAAATACCGTCCGCCCATATAGTTCTTAAAAATTACCACACTTTCCATAAAAATTCCGTACATATCAATAGCCTTGCCCTTTCTATTCCATCCCTATGCATGCAAAAATAAATACAATATCATATATATACCGTTGGGGATGCATACCAGCCCTGCTTTCACAAGAATACTGAACTTCCGCTCCGCTATCATCAGCCAAAATGCGGCTGCCCCAATTAATACTACATTAAGAAAAACCACCATGGACGTGCACACCCCCGCCGCCATGTTAGCCAGCACTAACAAAACCCATAACCCGGCTCCCTGGCCGCTTTGCATACTCTTTCCTGGCCTTTTGCGGTTTCCATTCTCCCCCTCTTCCTTCCCATCGAAAATCCAGAGTAAAAGCCAGATAGTAACCGGAATCACAAAGCTGGCCGCCACAGCCTTCCCCTGCCATGTCCTGGTCAGGAAAAACGTTTCGTTGGTGAAAATAGACACATTCCCGAATATCTGCAAAAGCGCCATAATTATCATAAAAAAGGGCAAATGCTCTTTTTTATCCTTTTGTAAATGCCTGCCGATTTCGTAAAAGACAATATACGTTAACGGAATCCACACAAACGGAAGTACACTATGGTTTAAAATCGTTGTATGCACCCCGCTCATCCTCCCGATATAAGCCACCCAAACAGGCAGTATAGCCAGGGAGTGCCGGATATCCAGGGAAGTAGTCCCGCCAGTATAAGGCTTAATCAGATACATCGTATTGCTTTGCCATGTAATCAGCGACTGCGCCACATATTCCGCATCATCCCCATCAAAGGATGCGAGGGTAAAGGATTTATACAACTGCCAGAAAATAAGGGCAAAGAATATAAGCCAGCCGACCCGCTCTTCCCATCCCATTGCCCCTAGCCGTAATGCGGGAATTCTTACGGCCGGATTCCCTTTCTTATAAGACCGGACGTACACTCCTATCCCCAGCGCTACGGCTACACCCAACACTATAGTAAACAGCCTTGCCATTGCAAGGAAGCTGTCATATTTTACCAGCAGAATACAAGGCACCGTTACCAGCCAGCATAAGGACAGCATGATTAGATAGCCGGCAACCAAAACCACCCCTATGTTTCTTTTTTCCTTCGGAATCCACGGCATCGGAATAAGGCCGATGCAGAAGGGAACCGCACATAGCCATAAAATAAGGCCCAAAATCCTTAAAATTATCATGTTTCTCCTCATTTCTTCACTGATTTTCTGCGCTCAAATCTATTTGAGTCTAACAGTTCTTTACTAGTTTACCCCAATTCCCTTTATCTGTCCATGGACAATCCCATAATTCCATGTTAAAATACTTTCAATGAGCAAAAAATATGTTATGTAAACGGAGAGGAATTCATCATTATGAGGAAAGTACTTATCATAGGTGCAGGGCCTGCCGGGCTTACCGCTGCTTATGAATTATTAACTGACAGGCAGCCTGGAAATCCGGCTGTAGACAATGATTATGAAGTAATCGTATTTGAAGAAAGCGATGCCATGGGCGGTATTTCCAAAACGGTCAACCATAATGGCAACCGTATGGATATGGGGGGACACAGGTTCTTTTCCAAAGTTCCCGAAGTAAATGAATGGTGGGCTAAAATGTTGCCGGAGCAAGGCTTCCCCTCTTACGATGATATTCTTTTGCGCCGGAAAATGCCATTAGCTGCGGGCGGCCCCAATCCCCAGAAAGAAGAACGGGTAATGCTGAACAGGAATCGGGTATCCCGTATTTATTTTAAAAAGAAATTTTTTGACTATCCCATCTCCCTGAAATTTGAAACGCTTAAGAATATGGGATTTTTAACAACAATTCAGGTTTTTTTCAGCTATCTGAAAACCCTTGTCCATAAAAGGGAAGAAAAGTCGCTGGAAGATTTCTATATTAACCGGTTTGGACAGAAACTTTATGCCATGTTTTTTGAAAACTACACGGAAAACCTCTGGGGCAGGCATCCTTCCGAAATTGCCCCTGACTGGGGTGCCCAGCGGGCGAAAGGCTTATCCATTTTTGCCATTATCATGGATATGCTCGGCAAGCTCCTGCCCTCTAAGAAAAACCGTAAAGTGGAAACCTCCCTCATCGAGCAGTTCAAATACCCCAAGCTAGGGCCTGGGCAGCTCTGGGATGTTACCGCTGAAGAAATCACTGCATTGGGCGGTAAGATTTTAAAGAACAGTAAGGTAACTGGCTTTATAAAAGACGAAAACAATCATATTACCGCACTTACTTATGAACATGATGGCACTGTTTCCACCATGGAAGGGGATATTTTCATTTCTTCTATGCCAATCAAGGATTTAGTGGGGGGAATGAATGATGTTCCGGCAAAAATGGCCAAGATTGCTGCCGGGCTGCCTTACAGGGATTACCGCACACTGGGCGTTCTCGTGCCCAGGCTGAACTTAAAAAATAAGACCAAAATGAAGACAGTAGGCAATATTGTGCCCGACTGCTGGATTTATGTCCATGATAAAACCGTTAAACTGGGGCGGCTTCAGATATACAATAACTGGTCTCCCTATATGGTAAAAGATTTAAAGCATACAGTCTGGGTAGGGCTTGAGTATTTCTGCAACGAAGGGGATAAGTACTGGAACATGTCCGATGCGAAATTCACCAAATTCGGCTTGCATGAAATGGTGAAAATGGGTCTCATCGACAATGCTTCCCAGGTTCTCGACACCCATTCCGAGAAGGTGAAAAAAGCTTATCCCGCATATTTTGATACTTATAAAGATATGGATAAGCTCATTGAATATCTGGATACTATTGATAATTTATACTGTGTGGGCCGCAACGGCCAACACCGGTACAACAATATTGACCACTCCATGTGCACGTCCTTTGAGGCTGTCAAGAATATTAAAAACGGAATCCGTGACAGAAGCAATGTATGGAGCGTCAATACAGAAAAGGAATACCACGAAGAAGCGAAAGCCAATGAAATGGAATAATAAAATAAAAACCAGGGCTATTCTACCCCCAATCCCGCACATACTTTATCAGCTATCAGTTTCGCCCCTGCCGGATTGGGATGGGTTCCATCGCTTGTATATTGCTGGATATTTTCTGCGGTAATACCGCATTCGTATACATCAATTACAGGAATGCCTTTTGCCTCCGCCACCGCCTTAATCCATGCGTTATAATCCTTGGCGGCCGCGCTATGGGCATTGGTATAGGAATAGCCTTCCCCGGCTTCGTTCCACCTGCCCACCTCTACCATAGTACAGCAGTAAATCTCCGTTTGCGGGTAACGCTTCATCATCTTATCCAACATCAGGGCATATGCCTCACTAAAAGTCTTAATATATCCCTCTTCTACCGGCGAGACTCCATCGTATGCCCCCAAAGGAATATCCGTCAACAAGTCATTAGCCCCCATGAGAATCAATATTACATCCGGGTCTTCCCCTTCATCCCCGGCCAAATCCAATACCCTGCAGTTTCCGCAGGCATATCGCCCGTCTCCGTTATCCTGTGACTGGCCGCTTACCGTGCTTCCCGAATAAGAGGCATTTCGGCAAAGCTCCATGCCCGTCCTCTCCAGCATCTGCATCCACCAGGTATCCTCCACCCTGGTAATATCCCCCATCTCCGGGTAAAATTTACTGTAATAATCCGGAATATATCCCGTAAAAGTTGAGATGCTATCCCCACAAATGCTAACCGTCTTTCCAGCCAATGGAGAAACAGACCCACCTGCCTCAGCTCCTTCCCCCTGAACCAAATCGTTTTCCTCCTCCTCTGCATTAACGGTATCTTCCGGCTTCCCTTCGCCATCCTCTGCATTAGCAGTGCCTTCCGGCTTCTCTCCGCCATCTTCCACATTAGCAGTGCCTTCCGGCTTCTCTCCGCCATCTTCCACATTAGCAGTGCCTTCCGGCTTCTCTTCGCCATCTTCTGTCTTAGCAATACCTTCCGGCTTTTCTTCCGCCCCAGCCGCTTCATCTAACTGTTCCAGCTCCGTCCTGCCTTGCGCATCCCCGCACCCGGCCATCCCCCATATACCAAGCACCAGCGATGCTGCCAACAGGGCATTCAAAAACGCCCTCATCCTTCTTCTATCCATAATCCTCCTGCACTTTCCAGTCCAACAGCTACCTGAAAGCTCACCTTCACCTTACCGCTACCCTATTCGCAACTGACAACTACTTCTTAAACATCGACTGCCTTGCCCCATGCATTGCCCCACGGTTTTTCAATATATCGTCCACTGCGTCCATACGCAGGCCCGCATCGATAAAATCACAGTGCTTGCAGAACGGGTAATTCTGCCGCCCCGTCCGTATGGCTTCCCTTAAAGATTTATATCTATCGCTGTTCCATCCTTCTTTTAATGGAGTTTCATGCAAATCTGCCAAATCCGTCACTTCAAAATTATCACAGCAGCAAATCCCTAACTTGCCGTTGGGCATAATCCACATATCCGTATAAGGCATCAGGCATGTTTCTTTAATTACCTTTTCCGTAGCCTTTTTATTGGGCGCACTCCCCGCCCTGTTGGTGAGCACTTCCTTCAAATAACGCATCTGAATCAAAACATCCACATCCTTAAATTCATCGGGATGCTCCAGCATATATTTATAAATCACCTGAATATTGCGGTGCAGCTTCATATCCAGGCAGTAATTGTTAATAATTAACTGATTGACATAAGGAATGATTTCCTTCACCTTGGGTACATCCAGAAGCAGTCCGTTGGTGGATACAAAGATAAACGCTTCCGGGAGCTTCTCCCTGGCATATTTATGGAACTCCACAATACGCGTATCCAGCCAGGGTTCATTGTTGCCGTACATGGTTAAATGCCCTTTATACCCCCACTCCGCCAACTGGTCGATGATACTGTAAAAAAGCTCGTCCTCCATCCTCTTGTAAGGCCGCTTTTCCGCATTTTTATTTGCCGTACAAAATTCACATGTGCTGTTGCACCTATTAATTGTTTCCAGGTTCACTACCAGAGGATGGGGCACCTCTTTGGCATTCATAAAATATTCTATATAATTTTTCTGCAGCTTCCTCCTTGTAACAAACTGAAGCTTCAAATAACTTTCGCTGGACAGCATAGGAAAATACTTCCTCGCGTTCCATCCTAACCTTCCTAAAAAATTGTGTACTCTTACTGGCATATTTATTCCTCTTTCTTATTTTTTTTGCAAATCATAGTTCTATAACCGAATTTATCATATCACTGAACGGATTATCGGTCAAGGATACTTGTATCTGGAATATATTTGTGCCCTATAAATAATAAGGCAGGAAACGGATAAATAAACTATAGCCAAAAGCTGCCATTACATATCCCATAATTCCCAGACATATCAATTTACCAATCCTTGCATTTATCGTATTCCCAAGCCAACAAATTTTCCGGATTCCTACTGTAACCAGATACATAAACGGAATCAGCACCGGAAGAATGTACCTTCCCTGGGGCTGATATTCCCAGGTATAGGAATAGTAAATACTCAACCCTATCGTAATTGCGCAGAATAGAGCCATACATAAGTAGAAAAAGGCTTTCCCTTTTCTTCCGCCTTTCCAGCCCTCCCTCTCTCCATAAACATTATATTCCCTTTCGTTCATGCCGGAGGGCGCTTTATCCCCCTGCTTCCTGCCTTCCCTTGCCTTCCGGAAAACCACTTCGATTTTTTTCACCGGAAGCAGGGCTGCAGCGCATGTTATAATCCAAAGCCGTTTATAGTAAATATAAATCAACCCATGAGTAGGGATGAGCATCGGCCCGAACATGGCGATAAAACTATCCCTAAGCAGGGTCATATACCCTGTATCAAACAACATTTCCCCCAGGCTTTTCCCCCCATTCTGGTAGGTGAACCTGGTGAGAGGGTTAAATTCTTCGGTAGCCGTTAAAATAGCGCATTCCCTCCTGGCATTCATCGCTATAATATCACCGTTATAAAGCACTGCATTTCTGGCGAACCACCAGCCAATCCCCAGCATCACAATCAGGGAAATGTAAAAGCCTTTCCGCAGCAAAGGTTTCCATTCCACCCACACCCCTCTGTCCAGATGGATATAATTGCCCGCAAACAATAGGATGGCCGCCAATATCATCCCATATGCATTATAGTAGGACATGGCGCATAGAATAATCCCTACCGACAGCAGCAGGCATCCCCGTCTATCGAAGCCCACCCTCTGAGCCCGGAGCAGTACATAGAAAATAATGGCCACCGACAGCATTGCCATGGAATCCGTATTTACATAGGAATGAATAAATATATTTTGGGGCAAAAAAACCACCAATAACGTAAATGTCCACTGAATATATGGATTTATCCATGCTTCCTTCGCTATTTTCCTGACAAAATAAGCCATCAGCACACCGAAAACCACATTCACCATCCGCGCCGCCAAAAGAAGCATATATCCATTATCGGTAAACAAACATAAAAAACGCAGCAAAAAGCCCTGAATAATATAAGTCAGTATAGGCTGGAAAGCATAAGACGCCCCATATCCTGCCAAAAGGACTTCCGGGTCCGCACCATGGGGCAGCGTTCCATATCTGCATATGTAGCTTACAACTTTAAACCGGTTGATTTCATCCGGCGGGT
The DNA here is from genome assembly GCA_009911195.1 of Lachnospiraceae bacterium. Taxonomy (GTDB): domain Bacteria; phylum Bacillota; class Clostridia; order Lachnospirales; family Lachnospiraceae; genus Kineothrix. The sequence goes on from QXWV01000002.1 coordinate 209,478, forward strand.
CGCCATAAGTCTGTATCATGGCAAAACATGTAATGGATGCGAATACCACTATATAAAAAACCGCTTCCAATACACGCCCCCTCTTCTTTTTATCCCTCAATACTCCCACTTTTCCCTGCCCGCTCCTTTCCTCTGATACATCTTTTAAGTACCCAGGGCATACACATACACTGCATAGGGATTCCTATCCGTTCCGTACACCCCTATCAATTCCATTTCTATCTCATCCTCATTGCCCAGTTCAAACCGGGAAAAAATATACTTCCCCCCCATTTCCCCAAATGCCTTGCTGTCAATATACAAATCCTTGTCCAATGGCTCAAAAGATTTCAAATGGCTCACCACGGAAGCCTCCGTTCCGGAATAAAGGTATGCCCTAGCCCCCCAGTCATCATAGTAGCTCCGGCTGGGCTCCACCCTTTCTATGGCTGGGGCAATCACCTTACGGAAATCCTCCTTATATTGCTGGGGATAAAAGCCAAGATAACCGTCCAACGTAGCTATCCCGTTATATTCCAGCACCGCTGGGTGAAACCCATAGGCTGCTGACCACTCCCCCTCATAGCCAATTTCCCCCTTTATCCTTTCAAACAGCTCCCTGGAATAAAACTCCTCATAGTTCATTTCATCCGCTTCTTTTCCCTTTAGAATTTCCAGCGCCTTGTTTTTGCATGTATGATACAAATCATTGTATCTGGAAGGCGTCAACAATATAATTGCAAATGCCGCCAGCGCCAATAAGTTTGCCCCCCATCGGAATCCTTTATAAGATAAATCATACCCACGCTGCAAAATGAGGAAAAACGCAGCATACCAAAGAAAAGGGCTGAAAAATACAGTACGGTTGAACTGAAAGCCCTTTAATGGGGGAAGTATTGTTTCAATCATCCCCCGGAATGCCCCCCAATTATAAATGCCATATACTAGGCTGTTAAACACCAGCAAAAACATCACCAGGTTATAAACATCATGGAAAATTCCTTTCCAATTTTTTTTCGCTATGTATTTCCCGTTTACGTACAAAAAATAAATTACACATATCCACAAAACAAGCTTATCATGCACACTTTCCGCATGGAACATGCCGTGCATCCACACATCTTTACTTTGGAACAAAATCTCCCCTGCCGTCAAATCCGCCTCTACCATAGATGAGCGTATAGTTTCCACACCGCCGAAAAGCATCACATAAAACAGCCGGTATTCAAAAAAAACATACCCCATTCCCAGCACAAGCAGCGCGCCAATCAAAGACACCGACACCTTTTTATCCCGGATGCCCAGCCAGATAATCCCAGCCAGGAGATACGCTAAAATAAAAAATCCAAAGTAGGAAAAATAAGAAAGAAACGGATAACAGAACAAGGCTAAATACCATTTTGCCGAAGGCTTCCTGTAAATCTGCCGCAACAGATATAGAGCCAGCGGAATAGAAGCAAAAGGAATCCCAAAGGCAGGGAACATATTTAAAACACCGTAGGATAAGCCAAACATGGCCGCCAACGGCTTATAGTTTTCAAACTCCGCCCCATACCAATCCTTTACAAACAGCCAGACCGAAAAAACTGCCAGAATTACTTTCAGCAAATATCCTATAATATAAGCTGCAAAAGAAGGGAACATGAAATACAGCAATGTATAAAGCGACAGTTCCGAAGGAAGATTATCCCTGGTAACCCCGCCCAGAAAGGGAACATCCACACCGTGGGCAAAAAAGCTGTCCGTATTTTTCAGCATCTGAAACTGGGCAACGAATAAATCCAGGTTATCATGCACCGCAATATAGCTGCTTTCCCCGAAAAAAACGTACACCATGGCTACTGACAGCAAAAATAAAACTATTAAAATCACATACCAACTGTCAAATATTTTTTTCTTCATATCTTATGCACTTTCTTTTCCCCTTCCAAACTATGTGATGCCTTAACAATTCCCTTGCACAGCCTTCCATGATGCCTTACTCACTTCCGTCTGGCAAAAAACGCTTCCGCATGGTCATAAATCAACACCGACAAAGCCGTGTAGAATAATCCCATATTATAAATCATATAACGGGGCTGGCAGAAAATCATAGCGCCAACCACCAACGAATTGATGATTACCCCGCCCAGCACAATCTCCGCCAGAACTGCGCCCGTATCTCTTTTTGCCCAGCATTTCTTTTCCCAAATCCAATATCCATAAAGCCCCAGGTACAAAAGATATGCCCCTACCGCATAAATATTCAAGAGCCGGTTCACCCTGGCGATGGAATTCACGAATCCCTTCCATGCATTCGCCGCATAAACCCTAATCAAATCGCCTTTTTCCTGCCCCAACAGCGTTTTTGTCATATCACCGCAATATTCATCATACTTTAGCACCGCTTCGATTTCCGTACAGTTCCAGTTGTCTTTGATATAGCCTTGCACAACAGGATTAATAATGCCATAGCCAATGGCATCATAGCTATCCGCGTAATGGGAAGACAAATCCACCCAGCCCTCTGGTGCATAGGCAATTTTAAGGCCCTGCCTGTCCGCTTCCCCTGAAATCTCCTCATACAAGCCCCGCAGCACCTCATCTTCAAACAAGTTAGCATCCCCCTCATCGGAGGTATAAATCAACGTACAAAGCATCCCCATAGCAGTCCCCGAATGCTCAATCCAAGCCCCCCGGACACAAAAGTTATACAGTTTATCCGTAAAACGACATGCAATGAAAATGCCGACCGTCATCCCAAGCAAAAGCAGCAGCTTTTTCCCCCGCCTTTCTTTTATCAAATAATATAGCAGAAAAACCGCCGCCATCAGGCAAAGGCTGACCAACATCTGTTTTCTCAAATTTACAAGCAAAAAAGCAAAAAAGGCTGTTCCCGCCAAATTTACCGCTTTTTCCTCTGTTATATATTTATAAAGCTGTACGATAAAAAGTACATACAACGATAGCCCCAGCCCCTCCGTCATAATGCTGTCTATATAGGAAGAACCCCTAATGGCCACAAAACGGCATAAAAAAGTCACCCCAAACTGGAAAGCTACCGAAAGCAGGGCCAGCAATTTGCTGCCATTCTTATATTCCTTCACCGTTACTGCCAATTTCCATGTGGCATATGCCGCCAGAATACTCTGGGCGACTACCACCGGCATCAGATAGCCATCCTCCCCGAACATCTTTCTGAATATCAGTAGAAACGTAGGATACAGCGGCTCCCTTGTAATATTCATCGTAGCATAGCTGGGGGAATCCTTGCACCACACCGGCCCGTCATATAACGGAAAAAAGAGATAAAAGCTCAATACTGCCGCAAACAGGCAAATATCCCATTTATCCCACCTTTTTTTCAACTTTCCTTCCCTTTTTTCCTGCCTGTCAGTCCACATCATCATGCTCTTTCCGCCTTTGAATCATATTCAGCCGGAACTCAAAATCCCTTCTGTTTTTCAGTGCCATATTGGAAAGAATCAAACCGGAGAAAAAGGACTGGATAGCGGCTAACATAACGAAACCACACACAAATAGCGTAGGGAATTTTTCCACTATTCCTGTCCTGATAAAATCAACCAGCACCGGAATAAAGAAAATAATGGAAACTCCCGCCAAAAGCACAGCAAGCAGCGTAAAAAAGCCCAGTGGCTTATAGTCCTTATAAAGCCTGCCTATGGTTCCCAACACCTTTATCCCGTCAGAGTACGTATTCAGCTTCGATTCGCTCCCCTCCGGCCTGTCTCTGTAATCCACAATCACATTCTCTATCTGCATATTGTTGGACACCGCATGTATCGTCATCTCCGTCTCGATTTCAAACCCCTTGGAAAGTACCGGAAATGTCTTCACGAATCCATAGCTGAAAGCCCGGTATCCTGTCATAATATCCTTGATATTGCAGCCAAACAGCCGGTTAATGCTCCCCCTCACCAGGCTGTTCCCCATATTATGGAAAGGGCGCTTATTTTCGGTAAAATAAGTGGAAGAAAGCCTGTCGCCCACCACCATATCCGCATTATGGTTCAAAACCTTGTCCACCATTTCCGCCGCATACTCCATAGGATAGGTATCATCCCCATCCACCATCACATAGCAGTCCGCTTCCACCTCCCGGAACATCCGGCGGATAACATTTCCTTTTCCCTGCATGTATTCATTCCGCACCACTGCCCCGGCCTTGGCCGCCAATTCGGCTGTCCTGTCGCTGGAATTATTGTTATATACATAAATTACCGCTTCAGGCAATGCCGCTTTTGCATCCGCCACAACCTTCGCGATAGTTTTTTCTTCATTATAGCATGGTATCAAAACTGCAATTTTATCCATTTTTACCCCATTTCTGCACCACTTTTGCCGCCAATACGGCCTTTTATCCGGAGCACCTTTGCTTCTGCAATCATCATAACCTATATTTTAACAGAATATCCCTTTTCCGTCTAGGGAAATTAAGGGATGCCCCATCTAAAACCCCTGATAAATAAATTCTGCAGCGCTGTACTCCGGCCCATAATACCCCAGGAGTATAATATAAAACAGCAGGGCATACCATAATAAAAACCTTACGGGCAATTTCTGTTTTTCTATTTTTTCCCGCACCTGCCCTTTTTGCTGCAGGCAGGATATCGTCCAAAGAACAAGAAGGGATACAAGGGCAATTACAGCTTCTATAACATCCAGGCCCAGCATAAACAAAGAGCCATCCACTAATATCCTGGGATTCCATACGCTGACAGCGGACTTTAGCATTTTCCAGCCATCCGCCGCAGAGGCTGCGCGGAAAAATACAAAACCGATGTTTACCAGGAAAAATGTACGCAGCATCCGGAAGATATCCAGCCATCTGCCCTTCGGGTTTATGCGGAGTTTCTCCATTGCTTTCTGGAAAATAGGGGCTAAAAGTTCGCCGGAAACAATATAAAACCAATGCAGCAGGCCAGAGCCTATTACAAATTTCCAATCCCCCCCATGCCATATGCCTACGGTGAACCAAAGGATAAACATAGCCAGGAAAGTGGTCAATTGCTTCCCCCTCTTTTTCCCGAATTTCTTGCGCATCTTTTTCCCCAGATTGGTAAAAGCGCTGGTGCGCAGCAGGGGATAGAAGATGTATTCTTTCATCCATACACCCAGGGTAATATGCCATCTGCGCCAATATTCGGAAATATTTTTTGAAAAAAAAGGTGTCTCGAAATTTTCCGGCAAGTAAATGCCAAAGGTCTGGGATATGCCCAAGGCAATATCCATGGAGCCGGAAAAGTTGGTATATAGCTGGAATGCAAAACATATGGTAGCAATCCAAATATAGGCTCCGGGATACTGGACATAGTTATCATATACGGTATTGACGATTAAATTCATACGTTCCGATATGACCAGGACTTTAAAGAATCCCCATACCATACGCTGCATCCCGAAAGTAACCTGGCGGTAGTCGAAAGGATGGGGGGCGAAGAACTGTTCCCCGTCTTCCCGGTAGCGAAGGATAGGCCCGGAAAGAATAGCCGGGAAATACATTCCATATAGAGTTAATTTCAAAAAGTTTTTTTGAGGTTCGGCTATTTGATTATATACATCTATAACATACCCTAAGATAGAGAATGTATAAAAGGAAATACCAAGCGGAACCAAAAACTGCAAAGGGGTTATCATGTTTTCCGCTTTTCCTAAGAAAGATGCTACCCCATTAACCGTATTTATACCGAAATTAATATATTTCAGGGCAACCAAAGCCCCTATCAGGGAAATAACAGCGAACAGCAAGGCCGCCCTGCGCTTTTTTACATCTTCCGTTCCTGTCATCAGGCGGAGGGAAATGTATGCGACCAATGATGCTGCAACAGGATAGAGAATCAGAATCCCATTCCCTGTGAGCAAATAAAAAGCTGCGCTGGCAAAAAGCAAAAATATCCATTGCATTTTTCTGGGAATTATATAATATATAAGTAATATGATTGCATAAAAGCATAAAAAGTAAAAGGATGTAAAGTTTGCTGGCATAAAACAGATTCCTTTCGCAACTATATAAATGCCCATCTCCGCATCTGTAAGCTTGCGTATGGGCTGCATCCACAAAACTGCCGGACTCAAATAGATATGAGCATTAAAATGCAACACAGAAATGAGGATAGCCATGATACATTTAACAATACACCATATCGGATATTTAGTCAAAAAAATAAACCAGGCCATCGATGAATTTGAACGCCTTGGCTATACTGCGGTATCTGATACCATTTACGATGATATTCGTAAAGTGCATATTTGTTTTATGGAAAAGGATGGTTACCGGATTGAATTGGTTTCCCCTGCGGACAATGAATCCGTTGTAACAGGGCTTTTGAAAAAATACAAAAACTGCCCTTACCATATCTGCTATGAAACGCCAACATTCGATGCCGACTTAGAAGCGCTGGCTGCAGAAGGTTTTACCGCCATCGATAGTCCGACCCCCGCCCCTGCCCTTTCGGGCCGGCGGGTTGTTTTCCTTATGAATCGTTTTCTTGGTATGATTGAGCTTTTGGAAACATCATAGCAGCAGTTTTTACACGTTCCGCTGTTTGGGCAATATATGAACCTTCTCCAAACCACAAAGCCCTTCCAGGCAGCAAACTGCTCAGCCCTCTGTCTGGCTCATAATAATATCTGCCATTTCCCCTACATTTTTCATGGTAACCACCTGGCCCATGGTGAATTTCATGCCGAATTCCTGCTCTACGGCCGCAATCAGGTTGATATGCTCCAGAGAATCCCAATCTTCAATATCGTCTGCTGTTGTTTCTTCGTTTACCTTGATGGATTCATCGTCAAATACATCCTGAAATACTTCATTTAATGTTGCAAATACTTCTTCTCTTGTCATTTTTTCTATCTCCTATTCCAGTTCCGCTAGTTCACTTCCTAGCCAATTTCTATATATTTATTTTTCTTTGTATATGTGTCAGGGATTTTGTATTCCCATGTTGTGTTGCCATTTTCGTCTTCCGCTGTCTTTGTAAATCCCTGCAGTTCATAAAAGTTTTCCACCATGTGGTTTTTGGCCGTGGGGTAGTAATATCCTATTATCTCTGTGATGCCGGCTTTGCTGGCTTCTTCCACCAGGCGGTCCATCATGGCATATTCCATATCCCTTTTCAGGACACGGCAGCTCATAATCCATAAATCAATAGGGAGGGTTGTCCCCTTTTTATGGCCGATAATAACGGAAACCACACCGTTATCCCCGAATTTATCCTCCAGCTTCCCGTATAAGGTAATATAGTCCGTGTTGGCGGCTGTCTGTTCGATTTCCCCTTGGGTATATCTCTTCGTTGTCAGGTTAAACTGGTTGCTCTTGTTGGTCAGTTGGGCAATCCTGGCCATGTACATGGGTTCAAAGGGTCGGATGGCGGCTTTCATTTCCAGGGATTTCAAATATTCCCCGTAATCCGCAAAGCTGCTTTGCTGTTTTTCCCGCATCCGGTTTGCCTGGTACATATCGCTGCGCTTCCTGTCATCTTCGGACAGCCTGGTCACTTCAAAAAAGCCGGAACGGTCCAGCACATGGATATAATGCTCCGGCCTGTCAATTTCCGGCACTGCAGCACCAGGTATCTGCCTTCTGACAATTTCCCGCTCCGCCGGATTGTCGTCCACAAAGACAAGGCTTTCCGGCAGCACATTCAGTTCGGACGCTATCTCCTCCATGTTTTTACTCTTAGGCTCCCAATTGGCTTTTATAATTATAAAGTCCTCAGGCTTTAAAACCCCCTCCGGATGATGCAATCCGGCCAAGGCATTTTCCTCTTCGTTTTTGGAATTGACGTTGAGCATAATGCCGATGCCTTTATGGGCTTTAATATAGCTTTGAAACTCTGCATATACTTGCCCCATGGACGTCTCCTGGCCGATTTCCAGGTTTTCCGCCCCATCATCCCCTACCACTCCTCCCCAGAGCGTGTTATCCAGGTCAAGGACAAAGGCTTTTTTATTTTTTCCGAAAATGGCTTTGATAATATTGCTCAGATTATAGGCAAACCCCGGTATCGCCTGCATACAGAGGCAGTATTTATACATGTGCCAGTAAAACGGGTCTGACCACTTATCCAGCCCGTAAGCGGATGACATATAGTTAATATCGTTAATATAAAAATTCCCGTGCGTCTCCCCATACTGGTAAAACCGTTCGTTCAGCCTGGCCAGGAAACGGGTTTTTCCGCTTATGCTTGCCCCATCCTGATTCCCCAGCAGACGGTAAAACGGGTACTCAAAATTATTCTGTATTACCGGGCAATGATAGGTTGTTTCCAGCTTGTCCCACATCATGGCAAAATGTTGGTATTGCCCTTCCAGGATGTCTTCCACTTTTTCCCTGCCATCCCCCGGCTCCGGATACTGCGCAATATTCCTGTTGCTGGTATGGATATATATCACATCCGGCCCGAATGCGCCCAATTCCTCATTTCCAAACATGGCATCCTGAAAATACTGCCCATATTCCGATTCATAAAACTCCGGCGCAATCCCGCGTTCAAGCAGGAAAAGCTCCAGTATACGCACAATATCATGGGTTGTGCTCCCCCCAAGCACGGCAATCTTCTTTTTTATCCGGGTCTCTTCCTGCCCAAGAAGAGCCCGCTTTAGCTTTTTTGAATTCTTCAGTATATATTCACTGTTAAACGGATATTCCAATTCTCTCAATGACTTTTCTCCCTAAAACAACAGTTGGCCAGGCGGCCAACTTTTCAAGAATTGCTTTGCAATTCTCATGCTTTTCCATAATGCTGTGGCACATCAGGCAAATCTGTTACATATTTTAACATATTTTCCCTTTTGCCGCCACCTCTAATTGTTTTTTTCAACCTCATATGCCAAAATAATCTCTGTCAATTTCTCAGCATATTTCCTGCGCCCTTTTTCCGATAAATGCACCCCGTCTTCCAAGTACTCATCAGCCGTATAGGCATCCAAGCCAATCCCTTCATAGGCATTCAAAAACAGTGTATGCATATCCGCGGAAACATTGCCGCACACCCTGTAATACTCTGCTAAAGTGCCTCCCCCGTTGTTTACCATATTGCCATCGCCCAAAAATGCCCCGTCTTTTCCCCAGAACTGGGCATAGTTAGGGGAACAAAGCACAATTGCCGCATCCGGGTATGCTGCCCTCAGATTCATAACCGCAATACGCAGGGCGCCTACATAAGTATATTGGTTATAAACTGCATCTTCATCGCTTATTGGTATCCCAGCAAGGAAATCATTCATTCCGTATTCGATAACAAAATAGTCTGTCTGTGAAAAATCACATGTTTGAAATATTTCCCCGGCGCGGTAGCCATCTAAGATTCCAGGGTCTATGTTCCCACAGATAGCATGAACCACCCCTTGCAGGCATCTGGAGTCCCATTCCGCATACTCAGCATTTTCATAAGTTGTCAAAGCTGCGGTAGTCCCTCCCATCGCCAGGTTATATACTTTAGCATTGCACCCTAAGCCAGTCAGATAGGCAATCCCCGTTCCATCCCTATATGCATCCAGAATACTGTCTCCAAGAAAGACAATCTGCAATGATTGGTCGGCCGCCATCTCCTGGGATTCTTCTTCGATGGTTACCTGTGTAATTTCCGGCTCTTGCAGTTCTTCCGGATTTACCACCAGCTCTTCCACCTGCTGTTCAGCTATTTCTGTTGGCTCCGGCTGTTGTTTCTGCGCCGTTTCATTTTCCTGGTTCATTTCCTCCGTTGCCTTGGCAGGCTGCGGCGTTTCGCTGATAACAACCGTATTTCCTGCCGCATCTTCTTCCGGAAGATTCTCCTTATTGTCCTTTCCACATCCCATACACAACGCCATGGAAAGAATCAAAATAACTACTACGCTCCATTTTTTCATAACTCTCCTCATTTCTGTGCCGGAATCGCCCGGGCTAAACAACTGTCGCTGCCCTTGCAGGCAATTTCCGCTTGCACTTTTAACATTTTAAGACTATATTTCAATTATATCATTATACCATATTTTTACTTTTACAACGTACCGACTCCGTTTATTAAGGAAATGTTCCGCAGACCTTAAAAAAAAATTAATAATTTTTAGATATTATCTATTTTGGAATGAAAATGTGGCATAATATAACAAGGCATTACTATTCACCGCCACGCTTTTCCATGGTCAACACAATGACCCACAGGCCGCAGGCACTATACTGGTAAAGCAAATTTCATCGAGTTATGCGATATTATCAATAACAGAAAGCTGAGAAATTTTTATGATATTTAACTCTATACCATTTGCCGTATTTTTACCGATTATATTTATTTTATACTGGACTTGCCCTGCAAAATACCGCTATATCTTTCTTTTGGCGGCCAGTTTTTATTTTTATATGTATCTGAACCCAAAATATATCTTTTTCCTCTTAGGCACTGCCGCCGTTTCCTATTTGCTGGCGCTTGCCCTTGAGTCAGCCACCGACATATCCCGGAAAAAGCTGTATCTTTTCATTGGCATCCTTGCTTTAACAGGAGTGCTGGCTTTGTTAAAATATTCCAATTTCGTCATCGAAATTGCCGGCCTGCCTTCCCCTGCTATACAATTTATGCTGCCAGTGGGAATTTCATTCTATACTTTCCAGACTTTAGGATATCTCATTGATATTTACCGGGGAAAGTATTCCGCGGAACGGCATTTCGGCTATTACTGCCTTTTTGTCTCTTTTTTCCCCCAGCTCCTTTCAGGCCCTATCGGCCGCGGGGATATGCTGCTTCCCCAGTTGAAAAAAGAACGTTCCTTCGACTTGCCCCAGGCTTCTTACGGCATAAAGCTCATGGCGGTAGGTTATTATAAAAAGCTTGTAGTCGCCGGCCTGCTGGCACCCACAGTGGATAAAGTTTATGATAATCCTGACAGCTATATAGGGCTGATTTATATCATTGCCACCATTATGTTTGCTTTGCAGATTTACTGCGACTTCTCCGGTTATACCGATATTGCCATTGGCTGCGCCAAACTCTTTGGCATTGAGCTGTCGGAAAATTTCAAAAGCCCTTATTTTTCCCGCAGTATTAAGGAATTCTGGAGTCGCTGGCATATCTCCCTTTCTACCTGGTTCCGGGATTACCTTTACATTCCCTTGGGCGGTAACCGGGTCGGCAGATTCCGCCATTGCCTTAACCTGATGGCCACTTTCCTCGTCAGCGGCCTTTGGCACGGGGCTGGCATCAACTATATTTTATGGGGAGGGATTCATGGCCTTTATCAAATCATGGAAACCTTGCCGGGCAGGAATAAAAAAGGCAGGAAAGGAAAAAGAAATCCTTTCTGGAATTTCTTCTCCACTTTCCTTACTTTTACTCTTGTTTGTTTTGCATGGGTATTCTTCCGTGCGGATAATTTGAGCCATGCATGGCGAATCATATCGTTAAGCTTCCATGAGATAGGCAACCTCCACAACTATATGCGGACCGCCATCATCTGTTTGGATATGTCCTATGCTTATATGATATACCTATGCATTCCCGTCCTGCTGTTAATAGTTTATGATTATGCCTCTTTAAAAATGAACATAATTACATGGCTTTCCTCCAAAAAGCCGTGGGTACGTTATCCTGTTTATATGCTTTTTCTGCTTATTATTTTATTATTTTCAGAAAAAGGGGTATCCACAGAATTTTATTATTTTCAATTTTAAAAGAATGAGTTAAAACTCCATTATGTACAACAAGAAGTCCAGAAATGAGGTCGCTATGAAAAAAATTGTTTTATTTACCGCTAAATGTCTTATCGTATGCCTGGGCACATTGTTCCTGCTCTTTTTGCTGAACCTCCGCTATGAACAGGTCCGCGATAACCCTTACAGCGATGCCGATAAATTTTTTCATATAAAAGAATATCCCGATATTCAGATTTGCAATCTGGGCAGTTCCCATGGGGAATATGCCTTTAAATATGATTTCCTTGCTTATTTAAGGGGTTACCAGTGCTTTAACTTTGCCATGTCCAGCCAGACCTACGATTATGATTACGCCATCCTTTCCATGTACCGGGACAGCTTTGCCGATGACTGCCTGATGTTCATCCCGGTCTCTTATTTTTCATTTAATAACGAAGTGACCAATGAAAGCGAAGAACAGTTTTTAACCGCCAAATACTATACTTTTTTATCCCCTAAGTTTATTCCCCATTATGACCCTTATATTGATATCGTGACCCACTACCTCCCCATCCTTTCCGCCGGGGAAGAAGTAGTAAAGATTCTGCCTTTTTCTTCCCTGTCCTTAAAGGTGTTTGCCGCCGCGCCTCCGGCCACCCCTTCACCGGAAGAGCTGGCTGCCATGGAAGCACAGTTCCGGGAAAAAGCCCAGAACCGCTACCACCGCCATATGGATGGCAAAGAAGAATATTTTCTCCAGGAAAGGATTGATAATTTAAATAGTATCCTTGCTTTTTGCAAAGAAAACGGCATCACTGCCGTTCTCATCACCACCCCTTATACCAGCTTATATTCGGAATTGTTTTCCCCGGAATTTAAAGAAGAATTCCATGCTACGGTAGAAACTATCGCCTCCAATGCCGGCGTTCCTTACTATGATTACTCCGATGACGGACGCTTCTCCAACAGGCTGGAGCTTTTCGCCGATGCGGACCACCTGAATGATGAAGGCGCAACTTATTTTATGGATGTTTTGGAATCGGAAATACCGGAAATGCAGGACTTTCTGCTCCGTGCAAAGCCAAACCGGACACAATAAGGCGATTATCCCATATACTCGTTACATGCCCTGATTACCATTTCCACTTCCCCCTCTTCCATTTCAGGGAACAGAGGCAGGGTCACGCAATGCTCCGCCAGGTATTCCGCATTAGGGCAATCCCCTTTCCGATAGCCAAGATGGGCATATGCTTTTTGCAGATGACAGGGCACGGGATAATGACGGTGGCATTCTATTCCTTTTCCCGCCATATATTCCACAAACTGTTCCGCTTTTGGCACCGTAACCACGAATAAGTGATAAACCGGTTCCGTATTGGATGGATGGGCCTGCATGGTAATCCGGGGATTTTTTATCTCCCTGATGTACCGCTGCCCGATTTCCTGGCGACGGCGTGTCCACCCGTCCAGATATTTCAGGCTGACACTAAGCACTGCCCCCTGAATCCCTTCCATACGCATGTTATAACCTATCACGTCATGATAATAACGGATTTTGCATCCTTGATTTTTCCACGTATTAATTGCGTCTATATATTCTTCCTTATCGCTTACCACACTTCCCGCTTCCCCAAAAGCATACAGGTTCTTTCCCGGGTAAAAGCTGAAGCAGCCCAAATCCCCCAACGTTCCCGTCATCCTTCCCTCATATTTCGCACCGTGGGATTGGGCGCAGTCTTCCACAATAAATAACCCGTGCCGATTGGCAATTTCTTTTATCCTGCCAAATTCAAAAGGCTGCCCATAAAGATGGACTCCGATAATCGCTTTCGTCCTCTTTGTTATCTTTTCTTCTATCCTGTCAGGGTCTATTTCCCAGGTGTCTTTTGTACAGTCCGTAAATACCGGGATTGCCCCTGTGTAAGTAGGCCCCCAGGCGGTGGCAATGTACGTATTGGCCGGAACGATTACCTCATCCCCTTCCCCTATTCCCAATGCCAGCATAGCCAACTGCAAAGCGGAAGTGCCGTTGTCCACTCCTGTGGCCGCTTTGATTCCCAGGTATGCCGCAAATTCCTCATCAAACTTATCCGCAAACCGGCCTCCTGAAAAAGCCGTTTCCTCGCATACCGCTTCTATCGCTTTCAAATATTCCTCTTTATGATTCCGGTAGTTTCTTCCCAAATCAATCCTTTTCAGCATATCCTTACCTTAATTACCCTTCCCTAATCTTTTGGTTTTCTTTCTTTGCTTTTTCCTTATCAAATTCCTTTTTCAGCCTGTAAATTTGAATCAGATAATTTTTCACTGTTTTCCATACTTTTACCGTAGTATTGTAGTCTTCCTGCCACTCCACCGGCATATCCATGATTTTCATGCCCATGCGCTCCGCCCGGAGCAGAAATTCAATCGTGTAAAACCAGCCATCATCATTCCCTGATGCGTCCACCAGCCGTTTGGCCGCATCTTTCCGCAAAAAGGTAAATCCGCAGACCGCATCTGTACAGCGCATACCAAAAATCGTCTTTAAAAGGATGAGCAATCCCTGGGAGGTAATCTTCCGATACCACTTTCTCCCCTTTGTGTCTGATTTCTTACTAAAACGGGTTCCGTTAATATAATCTATTTCAGGGCAACTGGAAAAAATATGAATCGCTTCCCCCAGGTGCTTAAGATTGGTGGATAAATCGATATCCATATATCCTACAATCTCACTCCGGTTCAGTTCTATCCCTTTCCGGAATGCAACCCCGACCCCCTTCCGGTTCACACGGACATACTCCACTTCTTCATATTCCTGGCAAAGCTGCGCCGCAATTTCCGGCGTCTCATCCGTAGAGCCATTGTCCAGTATCATCAAATGATAAGGTATTGTACTGTTTTCCCGCATATACTTTACGGTTGTTTCAATCCCTTTGCGCAACCGCAGCCTCTCATCCAACACGGGAAATAAAATCGTAATATCCATAAAGTTAACCTCCATTCCAGTACCGCAATCCCCCTGCCAGTGCCCTTCCATTTCCCTCTTGCAGAGATTTTCCGGCGCTTTGCGCCCGTATTTTCCAATGAAACCCTTTCCTTACTCCTGGGATATTTTTTCCACGCCTTCTATCAGGTATCTTTGGTGCTTAAAAATCAGGCTGAGCATTACCGAAAGGTATTTCATGATAAATGTCAACAAACTGAAAACGCCAAAGAAGCCCAAGGAAAGAAAGCCCATAGTGGATAGCCAGCCTTCCACCGGCTTGCTTTCGCTGAAAACGGAGCCTATGATATAAACAATGACGCCCAAAGTAAATATCAGGAAAACGCTGCTCACCGCTAAGGACATCCGCTCCAGCACATCGGTAAAATAAATAAAGGAGTCCATAGCCAGGCTTGTCCTTTCGTTCCTGTCCGTCTTGCTCTTATGCCTTTTTGCCCCTCCCTCGCTTTCGTAGAAAACAGTATAGGTTTTCAGCCCGCAGTTTCCATAAACCGCTTTCCTGTACGGAATGTACTGCCCCATGGACATAACCCTGTTAATTGCACGCCGAGATAAGATACGGAAAGTTTCAGGGCCAATCTTGTTCCTGGATTTGCTGGTCATATTGTAAAAAAGATAAAACAAACTGGATGACAGCTTGATTCTTCCTTTGCATCCCGCCGAAACAATATCATACCCCGAGAGCATCCTGTCATAAACATCCCTAATCAGTTGGGGCGGGTAGTCAGGGTTAATATCATCGAATTCATAAACAAAATCACCGATTGCCATATCCCTGCCCGCATTCATAGAAGCTTCCAGGCCCTGAAAATAGCTCATATGAATCACATTAATCATACAGCCGCTCCACAAGGGCTCCATACCTTCCTTCTGTGGGCTGGCAAAGTAATCTTTCAACACCTCCACGCTATCGTCCTGGGAAGCGTCATTTACGCAGATTACTTCATACTTTTCAAAATTTTCCTTAAATACCTGAAGCACCTTATTGAAAAACGGCACAACACGTTCCCTGTCATTATGTAAATACACCACTATCGATATAAATTTATTTTCTTTTTTATCCGACGCAACCATTATAAATATTCCTCCAAATCATACACGGTATTAATTTTACCGGATAATACACTGACAAAATACGGTTCTTTGGAATCCACCCGGATTCTCGTAGGTCTGGAATCGTCCACTTCCGAAGATTTCAGTATAGGCTTCATGGAAAACAAGGAATCGACATATGTGTATTCCAGCTCCTCCCTCATATACTTCCCGGCCAAATGGTCCATATATTCCCAGGCCGTCCCCGGCCTGTCCGCACAGTCATTGCAGTTAGCCAACTGCCCCATTCCACACACTTTGCCTTTCTGGCAGGAAAACGAAGGCAATTTACTATAGCTGGTCACATGGGGCGTAAATGTTACGGAAGTCAGGGAATGAAGCCCTGTCTTTCCAAAGGGCATAATAGAAAAAAACGGCCCGTCCATCACCGTAATCCCCATCCCCTTTAGCCTCTCCCCCGGCTTGCAAAGGATAATTTCACAAAGTTCATATTTAATATCGAAAGGCAAAAAGTCATTCCCTTCCACTAGCTGTAATATCTGGTTTGTAGACGCATAGGAGGCATTCAATACATACCCTGTATGGTATCTGCTGCCATCGGAAAGCCACACTTCATATTCTTTATCTTTCCGGCAGATTTTCTGGATTCGCGCCCTATATTTTATTTCCACATTACTCCTGGCAGAAAGCTTTTCCACATAATAATCCCTCAGCAGCATCGCATCATAAGTATATTCCTCGGTAAGAAAAGCGCCATCGCACATCCCTTCCTTAAAATACCGCGCCGCCGGAACTTCCTCGCACCGGATACCTGCCGCCTTGCAGAATGCCAGAAACTGCTTCTGGTCTGTCCATGAGAAACGAAGGGAAGTCGCATATATCTGCTGGAAAGAAGAATGAATGCAAAAACCAAACTCATCCACAAAACGCTTAAAGTATCCCGCAGACTTCACCGCTGTAGACAAACTCCTGGGGTAATGATATCCCATGTGAACCCTGGCCTGATTGATATAGGTTGCCCTTTGAAAGGGCGCCTCGTCATATTCCAAGACGAGGACATTCTCCCCCTTATTTGCACAATATAATGCGGCATACATGCCATAAAGCCCTGCACCGATAATTATTTTGTCATAAACACTGCCCTTTTTATCGCCCATAAAGCCCAAATAAATCCTCCGCTTTTTAATTTACCTTTTCTATCGCCACGCTACCCACTATCATATCACCGCCACCCGTATTCCACAATGCAAACTCCAAATCTTCTGCCGGTTCTCCCAGCTCCACTTCATAGCTTACCCTGTTTTCCTCTATCACTACATTATATGGCTCCAAATTCACATCCCCATGGCTGTAATAGCATTTCACATCGCTCCCGGACATATTGTTCCCGGACATTTCCACCCGGTATGTTCCAGGCAGGGCATACAGATATGGTCCGTAAGTATTCCCATAAGGGTGAATCAGCCATCCTTCTTCTGTCACTTCCCCATTATTTAAATACCGGCCGCTCCCCATATCATACCGGTATCTCAACAATTCTTCCCCGGGCAAAGGCTCTTGGATTTCCAAAGGCACGCTGCATCCTGCAATCAAACCGTCCATACTGTAGTAATGCAGCGGGTAAGCCGTACCCTTCTGCCTTTCGTTATCGAAAAAGATAAAAACCGTATCCGGAGGACATTCCGCCAACGCTTTTTCCCGTGCCTCCCGTTCTTTATCGCCCAATGACCTGGCAAAATAGAAATTGCTCAACGTCAGCCCATAGTCCGATGCAAAATCCCCAAAGGAAAATAATTGCTTCCTGCTGTTTGCCACATCCGAAACGAAACAAATATGCTTTAAATCCTTATCTTCCCCTATGGCCTTCCAGCCCTCCGAAGGCAATAGAGTCTGGTATTTGTCTTCCTTGGCATAAATTTCATGCTTCTGCGCCAGCATCCCTCTAATATCCGCCAACTGCAGCACCAGACAAACAGCCAGTACCAGATTGCCTGTCCTTCGCCCCGGCTTTTTCCTTCCCATGCATACCCCTCCCAGCACGATAAGGTATACCAATGGCCATATCAGCCTTCCTGTTGCACGGAAAATGCTCCAGGCTTTATATAGCATGTCCGGTAATGGCATCTCATACAACACCTTTGCCCCGTACATTACCACATGGGAAGCCGACATCCCCAAAGAAAGAACCCCGATGAAACACCATACCGCAGTCTGTATATGCCTTTCCAGCCAACGTCCGCCATTCGCGGGCAAACCCTTCCCCCCGCCCTGGCCTATGCTTTTCTCTATGCCCATATCTGCTTTCAGCGCTTTGGTCACAAGCCTTTTTTCAGATATATCCCATCCGATTTTCTTATTTTCTTCCAGCCATTCCCCTATCTGCATGAGCAAAGCCCACAAGAACAGCACCATCAGCCCAAGCCCCAAATAGCCGAACCCTTCATATTGGCTGTCCGTATAATACATGTCCTTCCAATACTTGGACCAGCCATGAGGATTCCACAATCCATTTAAATTAAAGCTGTAATGCCCAAGCCCGTCATTCGATGCCTTCATACCCGAGCCAAAGCCTCCGAACAAAAATACCGTCACTGCCGCCGCCAGCAAATAAGAGCCTATAGGAAGGAATGCCTTCCACTTCTTCTTTCCTTTGACCAAATCCAGCAATACAAATCCTAACAGAATGACGCCGCCCATGGGCAAAAAATAAATATGGATACCGGCGCTCAACATCCCCAAAATCCCCCAGCCAATTACCGCCTTTTTTGTTTCCTTGTAAATTGACTCATAATAGGCAACAAACATAATCCCCAGCAGGCAAAGGAAATGGCTCGCCAGCGATGTCATCCAATACATCCTGTCAATAAACACCGGGCATATGACAAAAAACATCCCCCCCAGCACCGTCCAAAGGCTGTTTTCCGCATACCTTTTTACCAATTTTGCACCGATTCCCCCCTGCAACATAAAGCACATCAGCCCAAACCAGCCGAAATACTGGAACTTAGCCGGAAGCAGGAAACGGAACACCTTAAAAATAAATGCAAACAATGGAATAGAATCCGTAAAAATTACCGATGTAGCATTGGGATAAGCCATAGTATCAATCAACCCAACCGGAAAACGCCATGGCGCATGCCGGTAAAACTTCCACCCCAAATAATGCTGTGTCAAATCACCATCCTCGCTGGTCAGCAGCCAATCCGTATAGCATGGGTTCAAAATATACCCTCCATAAATCAGGACAAATACCACAGCCCCCAACAACGCACAGATAAAAATTTCTTTATGTTGACTCCATATGGCCAACATCCTGCCACTCCATTTGGCTCTTCCTTTTGCTTTCCCTTCCTCTTTCCATTCCCGTTTTCTCTTCATCTCTTCAAATGCCTTCCCGTCTTCTTCCTTTTCATGGCTAACCTCATCCATCATACCACAATTTATCCTATTTTTCCAGATATACCTAATAGGTGTCTAGGGAAATCAATAATATCTTGCCTTTACTTCCCCTGCCCGTTATAATAATCATTAAGCAAGCAATTGTAAAATTATTTAACTATAAATCCGAGGTATCTGTCCATGAACTCACCGACTTAAGTACAACATGACATTCCGTTTTACGCTGCCGTACAGACAGCGTTGTTGTTGTGCCAAAAGTCATATCCCGCCATAGGAAACGGGATATCAAACTTGTGCTGCGAAGCACAAAACCCGGAAAGGACAAATATCTTATATGAAAGCAAAAACAAAAAATATCTACATAATGTACGCCATTGCGCTTTTGCAGGGTATGGTATTCTATGGCCCCATTGCCACTTTGTACCGCCAGGCAAAAGGCGTTTCCGTTTTTCAGATTACGCTTATTGAAAGCATCTCCCTCGCCCTGTGCCTTTTATTGGAATTCCCCTGGGGTATCCTTGCGGATAAGATAGGCTATAAAAGGACTATCCTTATTTGCAATATCCTATACTTTCTCTCTAAAATTGTCTTCTGGCAGGCCGAAGGCTTCCCCTCCTTCCTTTTAGAACGCATTATGCTCAGCGTTATCATTGCCGGTTTATCCGGCGTTGACACCGCTTTACTTTACCTTTCCTGCAACGGGCAAGGTAAGCAAGATGCCGGCCTTAAAAACAGCCAGCAAGTTTTCGGCATATACAATAGCCTGCAGACAGCCGGCCTGCTGGCTGCCGCCTTCTTATTTTCTTTCTCATTAAAGATAATTATGAACTGGCCGCTTTCCTTACTGTCATCAGTTATGGAGTCGCTGCCCTGCTGACCTGCGCCCTTGCCGAAACCGCACCGCCGCAAGCTGGACGCCCTGCTCATGGTTTTCTTTTACTTATCAAAAATACTTTGGCCGATAAGCATCTTCTTTTATTCTTAATCGGTGTTGCGCTGCTTAACGAAACGCACCAAACCATTACCGTATTTTTAAACCAGCTTCAATATGTAAAATGCGGGCTTTCCCCCTCCGCTATAGGTTATATCTATATCCTTGTCACCATCTTCGGCTTATGCGGCATCTTCTCCTATCGCATCACAAAAAAAATAGGCAGCACGCGCACCGCCGCTCTTCTGTTTTCCATTGCCGCCATAGCCTGCATCCTTCTGGCTTTCACCAGCCATGCCTTTCTTTCCGTTCTGGCCATTCTTGCCCTCCGCGTCGCCCATAGCCTCTTCCAGCCTCTCCAGGAAGAGCTGCAAAACCGGCAAATCACCGCCGCAGACCGTGCTACCGCCCTGAGCATCAATGCCGTCATCATCGACAGCATCGGCGTAGCAACCAACATCGCTTTCGGCAGCCTCGCCCAGTATAGCCTGCCCCTCTCCCTCCTTTTTGGGGCCACTTTGTGCGTCTTGGGTATTTTCCTGCTAAAATATGCCATCTTTAGATGGCGGTTTTAGGAAGCATGGGTCAAAGGCTCTGCCCGCTGCGCCGCCCATGAAATTTGATTTCCGTAATCACACAAAAGAAAGAATTGTAATCTTCCCCGCCATCCATTATACTAAAATAAAACACAATCCCATCCCCCTGTGCTACGTACAGCACATGGGCAGCCTGCGGCTCAAAATCCGCAGGTTGAGAGAAAGGCATGGTTATTATTATGATAAAAAAAGCAAACTCTTTCCTATACACCTTCCGCCATGAACTTCTTATTTTTTCCCTCCTTTTTTTTACCTTGCTTTGCCAGCTTCCCGATGAGCTTCATGGTTGGAACAGCGCATGGTATGCTATGGATTATTCCCTGGGATTCGATTCCCGCCTCTTCATCGGCTCCCTCCTGCATATTTTTTACCCGGATTTCCTCCCTGCGAAGGCCGCTTATACTTTCGTATTCCTTTCCCTCGTCTTGCTTTTGCTTATGCTTTCTTATATCCTCGGTTTCGCCCTCCGCCAGACTGAAATGACCCTGGCAGGGCATCCTTTTGCCAAAACAACATTGGAAAAGTATTCCCAGGCGGGCAAAGGACTTTTGCTCCTGATTTCCTTATATCTCCTTTGCCCAGGTTCTCCCTCCTACCTTTGGACTTCTGAGAATATAGGGCGGTTCGACGCTTATCTCCTTTTGGTAACTTTGGCTGCCATCATCTGCTGTTTCCATATCTCTTCCTCCTGGCTACGGCTTATTTTGATTACTCTGGCAAGCCTTATTGCCCTCAGCATCCATCAGGCTTTTTTGTTCCTCTTTTTCCCACTGCTCCTCACTTTATACTTTATTGCTGCCGGCGGAACGAAAATGTCAAAGCTCCATATGGTATCCACCTGCGCTGCCATCGCAGTTATTGGGATAGTGTTTTTATATTTCCAGTTCTTCTCCCATATCCGCATACCTTCCTGTGAAGAACTAATTTCCCTGCTTTCTTCGCGCACCGACCTGCCTATTAACGAAGTTGCCCTGAATTATGAATACTTCTCTACCGTTGCCCAGTCCTCCTCCGATTTAGTTCTTAATCTGCTAAAGGAGCGCATACGCTATGGGCTTGTTACCCTTTTCCTTCTTTCCCCTCTGGCAATACTTTATCTCTACGTCTGGTTTCATATTCTGAAAGCAGCATCCAAAAAAGAAAGATGGTTTTATACCCTCCTTCTGCTTAGCCATCTGAGCTTTATCCCTGCATTCCTGCTGACTATTGACTGGGGACGCTGGTTTGGCGCTTTTCTCACCATGCAAGTCTTGCAGATTATAATCCTGGCCGCAAAAAAGGATGTTCCGGCTTTATCCTCCCTCCATGCATTGGGAGGAGCTTTCCGCAAACACCCTTATGTTTTCATTGCCGCCGGTATTTGGGTTGGCTCGCTCCACAAATTCCAGGCAACCCTTCTCCCCGACGCTCCTGTATTTTTTACTTCCCTTTATAAAATTTACCGGCTGTTCTTTTAATTGACAAAACACAGTTTCTATCCCATCAGCTCCCCAGCCAGCTTCATTGCCAGTTCCACTACCAGGTCGGAATTATAATGCTCATGCTCACCCCATCTTCCCAGGCCATAAATCCCCATCGTTTCCGCCCAGCCTAACAGCCTTTCCATTATCCGGGGCTTATCACATGTATTCAAAGGATAGGCAAACTCGTTCATATAGCGGAATCTTCCCTGGTCAGGCTCTACCCTTTCCTTATTGGTCTCCGTCCAATATCCATTTGCCCCCGGACAAAAATTATGCCTTACCAATATCCTGTGATAAGAAATCTCCCGTTTTGGATAATAAATCCAATGGGCCAATGTATCCAGCCTTTCAGGAAAATACTCTATCTGGGTAGCGCTATGCTTTAGCCCTTTTATATCCTGCCACAGCTCCTTTGGCATCCCGGGAATTTCTTCCCATTCCGCCCACGGAACCGTAGTCACTATTTTTTCCCCTTCATATGCCTCCCCATCCTGACAATATACTCTATGCCGAAGGGCATCCAGCTTTTTCACGGCGCTATCCGGCACAAACCTTTCTTCCACCGCTTCCTGCATGCGACGCCACAGCTCCCCGAACCCATATTTTTTGGGATAATAGAACTGGGCATGTCCGGGCTGCTTCCCATAGGCACGTTTTTCTTCGCAGCTTCTCCTCGTTTCTTCATAGGAAACATTGGGGAGCTTATTCAGCCAGTAAGTTCCAAGAATATTTAAATTCGCCCCGAACATTTTTTCATTATAAGGGAGCATATAATCTTCTGCAATCCGCTTTCCAAGCTTCCAGTAAATCCAGTCCACAAATTCCTCCGGCATTTTTTCTCCCCGGTTGCAGCCTGCTTCCGCTATGGAATCCAAATACTCTTTCTGCCTGCCGGAATCCATCTGCCAGATGTTCGCCTCAAAAGGATGGCCTATATAGCCGCCGGCGAAGGATATCCGTGAATCCCTTTCATATTTGTTCCATTCCTCTTCCGGCATAAAGCCGAATAAAAACCGGTTGACCCCAGGTCTGCGCACATCCAGGAAATGCCCGCCCCCGATATCCAAAGGCGCCCCGTCCACATCTGCACTCCGGCAAAGCCCTCCGGCTTCCTTTTCCTTTTCCAGTATAAGGAAAGAATCTTCCCCGTTCTGTTTTAAATAATTGGCAAAAGACAAGCCCGCTGCCCCTGCGCCTAAAATCAAATATTTTACCTTTTCCATTATTCCTTCTCTTTCCCGCCTTTTGCAAACACAAAAAATTTCTGGCCTAAAAAGTTAAAAATGATAAACAGCCCCATTCCCACCAGAATCGCCACATTTTCTTCCACCTCAATAGCCTCCATGTGGATAAATTCTCCTATTTTCTGGGAATACCCCGTGAAATATTGGGTCATTATTTTCCTTACCAACGGTTTGGCTATTCCATAAGCCATCAAATAACATACTACCGTGTTCGCCGCAAACCGGGGCGCAGAGCGCCAGTTATCCCCCTCCACATGGAACGTCAGCTTCTTATTTGCAAAATATGAGAAAATGCTTCCAATCACATAAGAAGTTCCGCTGGCTACCCAGTAATTCCAATGCCATATATTATAAAACACCATAATCAGCACAAAGCCTAATAACGTATTGAAAACCCCTATCATACTAAAATGCAGTACTTCATGAAATAATTTCTTCATGGGCGAGGCCCCCTTTCTCCTGCTTCAGTTCCGTAAATTTCGCCCTTAGAGGATATCAGGCAATGTCCGGTATCGCCCTTAGGATTTTGCTGTTTCCATTTATCAATGCCCTGTCAGAATCAGCCAAATAAATTGGGCATTGGAAAACATATAACGTTTTAGCAGCCTCTTAGGGTCCTGAATCAACCGGTAGAGCCACTCCAGATAAAATTCCTGCATCCACTTCGGTGCCCTTTTCGACGTTCCGGCATGAAAATCAAAAGCTGCCCCTACCCCCAGCATGATTGCATTGATTTTCCCCTGGTGCTCATACATCCACCGCTCCTGTTTCGGAGCCCCTAAGCCCACCCAGACAAAATCCGGCTTCGTCGCATTTATCATATCCACAATCTGTTCATCCTCTTTCTTGGTCATTTTCCTGAAAGGGGGGGAATATACCCCGGCAATATTCAGCTTCGGATAACGCTGCCGAATATTTTTTTCCAGAAAGCCCAGCGTTGTCTCCGTGCTTCCATAGAAATAGTGGCTATACCCTTCTTTTTCCGAAATGCGCAATATCTCCGGCATCAAGTCCGGTCCGGCTACACGCTGCGCTGCTTTGTATCCCCTAAGCCTGCAAATAAGGGAAAGCGGCTTCCCGTCCGGCACAGCAATTACCGCATTATTCTGCACTTCCTTATAAGAAGCATCGTTATAAGCCATCACAGTTGTATGCACATTGGACACGCACACATACTCCCCACGGATTCTTTCCAGATTTTTCGTTAAATAATAACAGACCGACTTCATATTCGTTACCGCAATATCCACCCCTAAAATATTGCAGGATTCCGGCATAACATAATTCGTCCGTTTCCTGTATTTCCAAAAGATAGGAAATATTTCCAAATCATCCAGCAGATACCGCCTGTACAGCCTTCTCGGTTCCTTAAGCAGGCGGTACAGCCATTCCAGCCCAGCGTAGCTAATCCATCTTGGCGCCCGTTTTACCACACCTGCTTCAAAATCTATAGTCGCACCAATATGAAGCGTCAGAGGAACATGAAGAAGGTCTTTATACTTATAATAAAATTTCTCCTGCTTGGGCGTACCAAGGCCAATGCAGAGGATATCCGGCTTCGCTTTATTAATTTTATGGATAATGTCCGAAATCTCCTCAGCATCATTTTCAAAAGTATAGCTGGGGGAATATACCCCCGCAATCTGCAAATGATTATACTTTTCCATCAAGTTTATGGCCGCCTTTTGAGCCACCCCTTCCGCCGCCCCAAGAAGAAATATGGACAGCCCTTCCTTTGCCGCCATCTTACAAACCTCCGGAAAATAATCCGAGCCTGATATTTTTTCCTTTATCGGATTTGCCAGCAGCCTGGACATCCATATCAACGGTTTCCCATCCGTCAGGATTAAATCCGCCCCTTCATAAATTTCACGGAATAAATGGTCATGTTCTATTTTTACGATATGGTCTACATTCGGCGTCACTACATAGCTTTTGCCGCCCTTTTGTACCAACCGCTTCGCTTCTTCCACCGCTTCTGCCATCGTCAGGTTATCCACATGCGTGTTCAAAAATCTCATTCTTTTATCACTCATAACCAAAAACCCCTGTTCTTTTCCGTACCAAATATCTATTTCATGTCATGTATTATAATACTTTACCATTAATGCGGCTTTTTTTCAAACTTTTTCTGGTAGTTGGCATGGAAACAATTTCTATAGTATCCACTCATTGACATAGTACCTGTTTATCATATATGATTAGCTAAGGCCAATGGACGTACCTTCTTAAATTGCTGTAATCCATATTTCACTAAACAGCAGCGCAAGGCCGATACCAAGCATAACTTTTATAAATATAAATAGGAGAATACGAATGAAAAATAACCTCCCAAACTATAATTCCAGACAATTCCTACGAAGCAGAAAGAAAATTTTTTCCCTTTCTATGGCTTTGTTTACCGCATTTGTTTCCCTTGGGGGAAATTGCTTTTCCATCCAGGCCGCTACCCCTGTTGACACAGCAGCAGAGGCAGCGGTTTCAGCGCCCGATACGGGAGCAAGTTCTGATAGTGCTGTCTCCATCATCACCTCCATAGAGCCGCTCTCGGCCCAGGATGCTAGCCAGTCCTTTGATGATAAGCCGGCCTTGGAAGAAGTGCAGTCTCTGTTTCCCCAGGAGCTCTCCGTCTACTTGGACGGGGCTGCTTCGCCTACCCTGATTCCCGTCACGTGGGAATGCAGTGATGACTATGAAAATACCGAATTCGATGTATATGATTTCGCTCCTGTTTGGGATAAAACCCTTTATTCCCTTTCACCTGCCCTCGATGCATTTACGGACATCCCTTACATAACCGTAAGTGTACAGCAGGCATTGTCCACGGTTCGCCTGATTGAGCCTGCCGAAGCCAAAAAAAACCTGGCCAGTTTAGCAAGCAATAAAAATATCTATGCCCTTGTATATCTTTGCGATTCCTATGAAGTAAAGCAGCAGCCTGGAAAAAGTGCCCCTGCATCCGCAACAGTTTTCTCTGGCCAATCCGTCCAGATTACAGGTGTGGAAGAAGATTCCCTGTATAACATCTGGTATCAGGTACAGTTCAATATCGGAACTGCTGTTTACAACGGTTATATTGAAAGGGAAAATTTGGCATGTTCCGATGAAAATTTGCTCCTGTGGGAAGACCAAAACATCACCAGCCAAACGTATCGCATGTTGGACTCCGCCGCGTCTGGCATTCCGGCGGATATCCAGCACTTTCCTGTCTCCTATCAGACCGGCCTTCTGAACTTAAAGGCACAACACCCCAATTGGATATTTGTGTGCCTGGATACAGGCATCGACTGGCAGACTGCCGTTCAGGAGGAAAACAAGAATGCCAGAAGCCTCATTTCCTCCAGCTCCAATATTGCGTGGAAAAAAGCGCCTTATGATAATGCATGGTCTTATCCCACCGATGGCATTCTGGCTTACTATATGGACCCCCGCAACTTTTTAACGGATAAACATATCTTTCAATTTGAATTTTTGAACTATAATGCAAACTACCATACTGAAAGTGCTGTACAGGCATTGTTAAACGGCACTTTTATGTCCGGAGCCATTCCTGGCGATGCCCAAGGGCAGACCTATGTCCAGGCTTTCTGTAGGATTGCACAACAACTCAATGTCAGCCCATTCCATCTTGCTTCCCGTGTGCGGCAGGAACAAGGCGATGGCAAGTCCCCTTTGATTTCCGGCACTTATCCCTCCTATCCCGGAGTATATAATTACTTTAATATCGGGGCTACAGGTAAAGGTAATACGGAAGTTATCGAAAACGGCCTTAAAAAAGCAGCAAACTATGGCTGGACCACCCGTTACCTTTCTTTGGAAGGCGGCTCCAACATTATTTCCAAAGATTATATCCAAAAGGGGCAGGGCACTTTATATCTTCAGAAATTTAACGTAAGCAAGATGTCGCCTTCCGGTTTATACCAGCACCAATATATGCAGAACATTGCTGCCCCCTCTTCCGAAGCTGTTTCGGTAAAAAAGGGGTATGCGGAAGCCGGTTCCCTGGATAACCCTTTTGTGTTCTCCATACCTGTATATAATAACATGCCTTCTGCCCCCTGTGCCCAGCCAGCCGCTTTAAAGGAAGTAACCTTAAGCAAAACAGCGCTTTCTTTAAAGGCCGATGCATCCGCCGTCCTCACCGCTTTCATTGACGGAAAGGCCGCCGATGCGTCCGCTGTAGCCTTTAGCAGTTCCGATGCCAAGGTAGCTTCTGTTTCTGCTGACGGAACGGTGACCGCCCTTTCCGCCGGCACTGCCGTAATTAGCTGTACGGTATCCGGAGGCACTACGGCTTCCTGCACGGTAACCGTAACAAAAATTGACCCGGCCTATACCATTCCGGTTCCCCAGGCCGTTCCCTATTCCCCCGGCCAGACATTGGCGGACATCCCTCTGCCGTCAGGCTGGACATGGGATAACCCTACAATCGTACCTACCGTGGGCAATTTGGGATACCCGGCAACCTTTACTCCATCGGATACCGGGAAGTATAACATCATACAAACTACCGTTGTTCCTACCATACAAAAAGGTATTCCTGGCTATACAATTCCCGCAGGGCTACAGACCGCTGCCGGCAATACATTGGCCTCCTTACGTCTGCCCGCCGGATTTGCCTGGGAATCCCCTTCTACAGTATTGCAGGAAGGTACGTTTTCCTATAACGCTTCTTACAATCCTGATGAAGCTAATTACGAGACGGTAACCGGAATTTCCATTCCTGTTACCGTAATACCCAAAAATACTTCATGCACCGCCCACAGCTATGGTGAATGGGTTGTTTCCACTCCGGCCGGATGTACTAACCAGGGCATACAGACCCGTTTCTGTCATTTATGTGGTGCTGTGGAGCGCTCCGATATACCCGCCCTTGGGCATCATTATGCTTCCGTTGTTACAAAAGAAGCCACGGAAACGGAAGAGGGTATACGTACCTATACTTGTTCACAGTGCGGTGATACCTATACAGAGCCTATCGCCAAGCTGCCTTCTACCCATAAGCATAGCTATTCCTCCACAGTGGCTTCGGCAGCATCCTGCACCCAGGCAGGTGTCCTTACTTATTCCTGCCCTTGTGGGGATAGCTACACGGAACCTATTCCCGCTTTAGGGCACAGCTATACTTCCCAGATAACCAAGGAAGCTACGGAAGCGGAAGCCGGGGTACGCACTTACCTCTGCTCCAGATGCCAGGATACTTATACAGAAGCCATCCCCAAGCTCCCTTCCAGCCATAAGCACAGCTATTCTTCCGCCGTCACAAAGCAACCCTCTTGCACGGAAAGGGGGCTGAAAACCTATTCCTGCTCCTGCGGCGATAGCTATCCGGAAGAAATTGCCCCATTAGGCCACGATATGTCTAACGGCAAATGCCGCAGATGCGGTTACACGGAGTCCCAAGGAAACAATAATGCAACTGCACCTCCATCCTTATCCGGCAATAACGGCACTTCGGGCAGCAATACTGCTTCCAATGGCAATAGTACTTCCGGCAGCAATACCGCTTCCGGTGGCAATGGCACTTCCGGCAGCAATACCGCTTCCGGCAGTAATGGCAGTTCCGCAGTTAATGGAGCCTCTGGCAGCCGCCCTTCTTCCGGCATAACCGGAAGCGCTGCGGGAAATAGCAGTTTGGGCTCGCAGAAAGATTCTTCCGCAGCTAATGCCTCCGGTACAAATAGCAGCAAAGATAACAACAGCATTTCCGGAACCAACAGCAGCGTTGCTACGGACAGTTCCAATGCCATCTCTATAGAGATGAAGGATACCTCCATTTTATACGAAGAAACATTATCCATGATTCGCGGCCAGGATATTGATGTCGTTTTAAGTATGGGAAACAGCGTCAGTTGGGTCATTAACGGAAATAATATTATTGCGGATGAAGCTAATGGCATCGATATGGCCGTAACGTTAAATTCGGGCAATATACCGAAGGAGCTTTTGGAACAGGCTTTGGCTCTTGGGGAAACGGGAATTGTACTGGAAGTTTCCCTTGCCCATGAAGGGGACTTCGATTTCCTTCCGATGCTGACAATAAACACTGCTCCTGAAAATGCCGGACGCATTGCCAATCTATACTATTATAATCCGGCTTCCGCCCAACTGGAATTTATATCCGAAGCAGAAATCTCCCAAAGCGGCGATATCTGTTTCACCTTCTCCCATGCCTCAGACTATGCCATCATTATCAGCGAAACGGTTTTATCCGACAACACGATAATCGCCGCTTCCAATACTGGCAATGAACAGGCAGAAACCGCCACGGTAGTGGTTTCCGAAGAAACAGATGCAGAGCCTTCTACTGCTTTCAGCTTTTGGACTATACTAATTGTTATTGCCATTTTACTTATTTTAGCTGCTATTGCCGCCACTATCTTTTTCCTGCTCCGCTCCAAAAATGAAGGGGATAACTATATGTCGAATGAACCGGAAACAAATACGGATGAAGAAGATTATTACGACGATGATTGTGAAGAGGAAAAACCACATAGCCACAAAAAAAATACACCCTCCTCAGATGACTATCACGAACCTGAACCACCCGAACCGGTGGGCAATCCTTCTCCTTCTGAACGTGACAATTATTCTTATGAAGATGATGAATTTGATGGTTTTGAATAAAGATTTATAAAAAAGTGGCTTCGCCACTTCATGAAGAACCTTCGGTTCTTCGTCAATTTATGTCCGTCTGGCGACGGAAT
>QXWV01000003.1 GCA_009911195.1 Lachnospiraceae bacterium
CAAAAAAAAGTTGGCCCAGCGGCCAACTCTTGGCGACTTACAACGCTGTGGCGTAATTTCCTATTATATAAAATAGCTGGAAACCTGGTTGCCCGGATTTCCAGCTATTTACATTACACTCTTGTCACAATCACTTCACAATCCCCCGTCATCCGGAATATTTTTTCTGATTTCGGCAAAAACAGGCTCTCCCCTGCCTGAAAAACCATTTCTTCCGCATCCCCATCCTTCAATCCTATCTTTCCCTTCCCTTTAATGCATACCATTGAGGTAAAGGACTCCTCCGTAAAAGCCAGTTCCATTTCCCCCATAATATGATAATGGGTTGAAATAAAATATTTGCAGCAGCAAAGAAGCCTGGATTCATACTGTTCCCCCTTTTCCACCCCTGACTCAAATTTCTGTGGAGTATAAGGGCAAAGGTCCATTACATCCAATGCTTTTTGTATATGCAGCTCCCTGTAGTTCCCAAAACGGTCTTTTCTCCCATAATCATACATGCGGTAAGTACAGGCTGAGCTCTGCTGTATTTCACAGATTAAAATCCCGCTGCCGATGGAATGTACTGTTCCTGCCGAAATGAAATAGACATCCCCAGAAGCCACCGGAACTTTATTTAGTATTTCCGTAACCGTATTCTCCCTGATTCTTTCCTCCACCTCTTCTTTCGACACATGCTTTTTAAAGCCGCAATAAATAAATGCGCCGGGTTCTGCATCCAATATATACCACATCTCATTTTTACCATATTCACTTTCCATCTCCAATGCATATTCACTATCGGGATGAACCTGAACCGAAAGCGGTTCTTTTGCATCTATTAATTTTACCAAAATAGGAAAATCCACCAAAGACTGGCACTTCCATCCTAAGCTTTCCTTCCCTATCTTTTCCAGATATTCCCCAAAAAGCATACCCTTATGCCGGCCGCTGGCCACCGTACTTTGCCCCTCCGCATGGGCAGACAGCTCCCAGCTTTCCGCAATAGTATCATATTCGCATCGTTTGCCGTATATTTCCTTCAAACGCCTGCCCCCCCATAAATAGTCCTTAAAGGCAGGCTGCAGCTTCACATAGGGTTCCAGGCGGTATCCTAAATCTATTTCATTCAAATCCCTGCTTTCTACAGAAATCATATCATCTTCCGTGACATTTTCGCCCACAGATACTTCAACAATTACCAGGGGGGTCATACCTATATTGGAAACCTGATGAACCATGCCCTGCCCAACATTGATTGCATCCCCCATTTCATAAGTTTGGCTAATCCCATCCAAATCTATTCTCGCCGTTCCGGTTACCACCGACCAATGCTCGCTGCGGTATCTATGGCTATGGGCATAGATGGTTTTGCCCGGATGTATCAGGATTTTTTTCACACGGTAAGACGGGTCATCGGCCACAAGCTCATAGCTCCCCCATGCCCTGTATACCAGGCGGCTGCTTTCCACAAATGTGCTCATTTGAGGATTTTCCTGGATTATGGCCTTTAGAGCATCTGATTCCCCTTTCCTCCCTACATAAACCGCATCCGGCGTATTTACCACCATAATTCCCTGCAATCCGTTGGCTACTACCGTGCTCCTGCTGCACTGGTTGATAATCTCCGTTTCTTCACATTGGTATAAAATCTGCCTGCCGCTGTCCGCTGCCTGTAGCTCCGTTGCTTTTAAATCCTCCAGGCTTCCGATGTCCTTCCACCTGAAACTGCAATGCACCACTTTTGCCCTGGTTGTGTTTTCAAATACAGATTTCTCAATAGACACCGCCGGCACGTTCATTAAAACGCTATCCGTATACAAAACACTGTTCTTCATATACTTTTTCTTCTTATAGGCATTTTTACATGCCGTTTGCAGTTCCGGAGAATATTTTTTCAATTCCTGCATCATAGTGCCCACCTGGAACATAAAAGCACCGCTGTTTACCAAGTACTCCCCACTTTCCAAATAAGCCGCCGCCGTCTGCTTGTCCGGTTTTTCCGCAAACTTTAGCACATCTTCCCCTTGATAGTGAAGATAGCCAAACCGTTCTTCCGGCTCTTCAATATCCATCCCCAAAGTCACAAGATAGCCTTCTTTGCTCAATTCCTTGGCTCGTAAAATGGCATCTTTATATTCTTCCCCTTCCACTAGCTGGTCCGTAGGAACCACTAAAACAATTTCCGACAGCGGCAACTGCATACATGGAAGCACAATAGCCGCCGTTGTCTTTCTTCCCGTTTCTTCCAAAATACAGCTATGGGTCAGCCCCTGGAATACGCTCAACTGATTTTCCACAATATAGCGGTATTCCTTATTGGTTACTATCACAAACTCGTCACAAAAAGGCAGATTCCTACTGATAGTTTCCTGAAACATAGAATGGTTCTTCTGCAGCTTAATAAATTGCTTCGGATAGCTTTTCCTCGATAAGGGCCAAAGGCGGTCGCCTTTCCCACCGGCCAGTACAATACATTTCATCTTTTTCCACATTTATGCGCTTCTTTTATATCTTAACTATATTTAAGATTGCTTACTTTTCCTGAAGCCTTACGCACAATCAAGTTTATGCCCGCACTACATCCACAAACTTGTTACTCCTTTACCAATTTTCTTTTTCATCTTATCACAAATACTTCCTAATGCAAAGTATAACCGCCAAAAGACATGGAAATCAATTTTTATGGGCAGCGTAACGGGCATCCATGCTCATGCCATTTAGTTAACGATGGCGGACGCCGTGAGGGAAATAAAATGCTCCGTCGCCACGCTCCCGCTCCAAAAAAAGCGTAACGGGCACTAGGTTCGTGAACTACCTCACCAAGTGCCGACGCTTTTTAAGGGGCTCCTTAAGCATTTTATTTCCCTCG
>QXWV01000004.1 GCA_009911195.1 Lachnospiraceae bacterium
ACTAACTTAATGTCATTACCATCCATGAGACAAAATTAGAAAGGCGCATTCCCTGTTTACAGGAAATGCACCTTCCTAACTTCGCGCTTTAAGAATAAATACAAAAACCTAGTTTTCCTTTATGTCTGATAGATTAGCAATTTGAAAACTGGAGATTATATTAGTATTATAACTGAATATACGAAGTTGTCTATACTTTTCAGTTGAACGTTGCTATTTTTCGACAAGCGTTAAAGCGTTTTGTATTTGCCCATTTAGTTCATTCTTTCTTCGTAGCAATGATATACCTTTTCCAAACCGTTCTTACGCCTGACCGATACCGGAACACTTCTGGCATCTTCCAGGATAACATTGGTATTTTCTATCCTGAGAATATGGGCAAAATTTACAATATAAGATTTGTGGCATCGGTAAAACGCATTTCCCAACTGTTCCGACAAATAATCCATCGTTTTCCTCACTGTGGAATATGTGTCTTTCTTATATATAATCGCTTCATCGCCAAAAGCTTCTATATAATAAATATCTTTAAAAAGTACCCATTTATCTTCCCCATCCACCGTAAGGCGTAGACCCTCCACTGGTTTCATTTCTTGCAGGACTTCCTGGACTGCTTCCATAAGGTCCTTTTTTATGTCTTCTTTTAGCACATAACGAAATACCCCTATCCTAAAAGCATTCTTTAAAAAGGCGGTTCCATCTGCAAGGCAAATAATTTTGGCCGCAGTATTTTTCAACCAGAGCATTTCCTCCTGCCGTAGACAATCCATCTCTTCCTTTCCTATGAACAGTATAAAAATGTCAAACGCTTTTTTACTATTCATCACCCCGGATACGCTCTGATAAAAAGCCAGTCGATAAGCAAATCTCCCGTCCTTCTCCACGGCTTTCGCAATACATCTATCCACTTCTTGCCATAAAGGCGGCATGTTATAGCAATGTCTCTGCTCATCATCCGTATACAGCTCACCCTTCCCCGCAACAGAAATAACTGCAATGTATATCATCCCTAAATTTGTCCTACTTTTTGACCTATCCATAAGCCCCCTTTTCCGCTTTGCAGCGAACGGATGCCCAACCGTAGAGCATGCTCTGCACATCAGGCTGTGAAGAGCAAAAGTGCGCTTCAATATTTCATGACGAGCCTTCTCCTCTTCGTAAATTTATGCCCATCCTCCGATGGGCTTCCTCCTAAAAAGAGTTGGCCTAATGGCCAACTTAACAAGAATTACTCTACAACTCTTGTTGGTTTCCTGCAACACTGTGGCCTACTTCCCTATAAATAAAAACAGCAAAATTGTCAGTATTTTTCTTACAATTTTAGCCGTCTCGTCATCAATATCTTATATGTAAGTCAAATCTTATGGTACTATTGTACCATACCAATAAAGGAATGTAAATAAGGGAGAAAAGGTTTTTGCACTAACAGATAAACCAGCCGCGCAATCAATAGCGAATGTGGCACTATGGGAAGAACAGAGGGTTGATTTAAATATATATATATAAATATATATATATATTTAAATCAAAAACAGCATATAGCTTAATGATGTCACATAGCTATATGCTGTATACATATTATATTTAGGATAATCAGTATTTTATGTTTATTTTACTATTTTTCAAATATTCACGCTAATCCTGAGAAATTCTTACCACGGGCATACTTCCCATTCACCAACCCAATGCTGGTCTCTGTAATTGTATAAACGCCTGTATAATACCCCGTCTACAACTTTATATCTCCATTCAATCATTGGGGAATGAGGCTCAATCCCCTCCTCCGATACAACGGTTTTCTCAACAGCTTCACTTGCATGTGCGGAAATTCCCCAACTGCTTATCAGTACAAATGATAATGAAAGCGCCGATACAGCAAACAATACATTTTTCTTTAACCCTTTTTTAATCATTCCCTTTTTACCTCCTTTAAGCAGGACAATGCCTATGTTTACTACAACTTAAACACTTTTGTTACAATTATGCAATACTGACCATCCATATATACTATATGTTCCACTTTTTTGTTTCAATTATTAGTTTTACCATCCCCTCTACATGAAATCTACAATTATATATCTATACGCAAACCAAAACCAATAATTTTACCTAAACATACGATATTGTATAATCAGTTTCATAGATAAAATTAATTATCATTCATCAGCTTTGCCCGCTTTTCCCGTATCATTTTTTCCAATTCGTCCAGTTCTTCCAATGCCGTACTGCTATCCTGTTCTTCCAGCAAAGCGGCTACAAACCTGGACGTTGTAATATCCTTGCATTGTTTCTTTTTGAAATCATTTGACAGCTTATTCAACTCAAACTCTTCCAAACTGATGGTAGGCTGATAACATCTGCCAAACACATTCCCGCTTTTGGCAAAATCAACTACTTCAATTAAATGTTTCTTGAGCATTCTCTTTAATGTTGTATGCACAGTGGCTATCTTCAAGTCCTCATCCACATCCGATATTTCGGATGCCAGTAAAGGACGCCCTGCATTCCACAATGCATAAAGGATTTCGGTTTCCCGTTCCGGTAGATTATACTTGTTTGTTTTTTTCTCCATGATAATTTTCTCCGTCTTTATTCTACAACATAAGAAAATTCCCCTTTTATTTTATACTTTTTATATTCTACCATATTTAATTTTAAGTGTAAATGTTATTTCTAATATTCTTCATTATTCTCTTCATTTCGTATTTTCCAGGTTAGTATAAATCTTTATATTATCATCTGATATCTCATCCTTTGATATCGTTTTAAGATAAATGCCTTCTACATATATATCATATGTTCCATCCCCATTATCTACACCCCAGATTCCACCTTCTCTCCCACCTACACTTTGACCCACATCACTTTCAGACACAGAATATGGTTCAAAGTTCAAAACATTAGGGCATAAAACAATTAACCCCAATATCATAGCCGAAAGGAAAATACTTGCCATCGTCTTCTTTCTGCTTATGTCCATATTATCCATCATCAGTTTTATCCTTTTATCTACCGCCGAAGGGCTCTCCTTTTGAAACGATACAAGCCATCGCTTTTCACATCTTCTATATTCTTTAATCCTTGCAACATTTATCAGGCATAGCGAATAATCCAACTGGTTCACCGACGAAAGCCCTTTAATTACATTAAAGTCCACATTGATTTCCTGCATATTTGCTATTAAATTCCCTAACATATATGCAAATGGATTCCACCAATAGATTGACTTTAATATTTCACATAACAATTTTATTAATGTATCTCCACGATAATAATGCAGCATTTCATGTTTCAATATCAAATATACTTCTGTGTCTCCCAGTTCCATTTTCGGTATTACGATACTTGGTTTTAATATTCCAAATACAAACGGCGTTCCTATACCATCCTCCGTCAATAGCCGAAACGGAATTTTCCTGTTAAACCCTTTTCCTATCTCGGCAACCATATTGGCAATTCTCGAATCTTCTAATTTTTTAAATCCATCTATCTGCCGTTTCACATAAAGATATGAGTTCACCATTATAACAAACGTAATTATGAAGCCTACGAACCAAATAAAAATGAACAAATCCAACAAATGAAATTCCCTGCCTCCAATATTAAAATATGACTCCTTTATGAAAATATAAATATCCGGATAAATCTTGTAAATTGGAATATTATTGGCTATTGGTGATTCTATTGGCACAAACATCCTTATTAGAATAAGCAACATACAAATAAACAAAAACCTGATATCCATATACAAAATAGCATTGTTGTTCCTGAATACCAATTTTAATATAATGACAGCCACACCACTAAAGAACACTACACTCAGCAAACCTGGAAATGAAAACATTACCCCATACTCCCTTCCTCTTTTGTTTCCAGCCTTTCTTACCCCCCTTTTCCACTAAAAACAGAATACCAAGAATTTATCTCGATGTCCATATTTTACCATTAATACAACAAAAATAGCGGATATTTCCGTCTAGACTTCCACATCCACTATTTCCCCATGTACAATTCCCTTTTTACATAACCAGTATCTTGGTTGCTATAATATTACCATAGTTTTCCATGTTTGTAAATATTATTTATTAAAATATTTTTTAGTAAAAATATATCTTTTACTTACCTATTTTATTAATTAAGAAATATATTAATATATTAAAAATTTTCTATAATTAATTTACTGCTTAATATATAGCTTTTAAACTATTCATAAAATAGAAAATAGTAGATATTATTTTATAGTATAATATCTACTATTTCTATTAAAATTTCCCTTTTACATAACCACCGGAGTGATTAATAATATATTACCACATTTTTCATATATTGTAAATATTATTTTTTTAAATTATTGTATTTTTATATAGCTCTTCCCACAATATATGGTATTTTGCCAAACGGCGCCCTCTCATCTGCACCAATTTGTCAGGATTTTTACACTTATGATTAAACATCCAAAACCTTTGCTTGCAAAAAGATTTTGGTTTTGAAAAAAACTTTAACATATTTTTGTTGTGTTTAATGTATTTTTCACAATTATATGTTATTATTTTTCTATCAAATACAACAAAAAGAAGTGAGGGTATGAAAATTGACAAGTACTAATGCTATTATCAAAAAATTGAGGGAAGAGAAACATCTAAAACAAGAAGAGGTGGCAAAGCATTTAGGGATATCCCAGCAGGCCTATTCCTATTATGAACTGGCAAAGCGTGAACTCCCCACCAGGCACGTTATTACTTTAGCCAAGTTATACAAAGTGACCACCGATTTCATCCTTTGTGTTAATTCAAACCGGACAAACTCTTATGATTTAAATGTGGACTTTATTCAAGGAGTTACGATAAAGGATGTATTAATCAGCTTAAAGAAAATGAACCCCCATAACAGGGAGGCGCTTATACAATACATACAGTCCCTAAACAACACACCTCCTAAGCGTAAATCATCCAAGAAAAAAGCACCAAAAAATCCAGCAAACGAATAACTGGCATTAAAATATTGCAAAAACAATAGACATATAATTACAAACCAAACGATATGGTGAAAAAGCCAAATACTTTCCGCCAAGACAATTTCCATCAGCTTATTGTCTTGAAACCGGCAAAGCATTTGGCTTTTCAAAATCTGCCACGCCTACGCCCAGACATACTATAACGAACCTGCCATAATTACACACAACCAGCCTTACAGCAATTCACAGTTCCATACATCAATATCGCTGTCCTGGAATACTTCCTTCAATCTGTCATGAACTGTTTCCCGGCTCACGCCCTTTTTCAAAATCACCTGAAGGAAGCCTCCTCCTCCTGCACCGCAAATCATTCTTCCATCAATGAACGGGGCGATACTGTCAAAAATCTGGTCAATCAGTGTATTAGTGCTGCCTGCGTCTATTTTTTTAGATAATTCCCAATGCTCTTCCAACAGCCTGGCAAAGTCATCCACATGTCCCCGCCTGAGTTCAAACGCCATCAATGAAGCTACTCTTTGAATTTCATTCAAAGCATTTACCGTATCCGGTTCGTTTCCTATATAATTCCCCACTACATCCCTAAGCAAATTCCTTGCCAGTCTGCGCTGCCCTGTATAAACCAAGGCAAACCGGTCTTTCAGCTCCTTCTTCGTTTTCTCCGGAAGGTGGAGATGATGAACCTTTATCTCTTGCTTAAGCCCAGGCGCGGCGGTAATGTATTTGATACCGTCCGTAATGCCGCCAACCTGGTCCTGCCAGCCGCCCCCAGTGGACATAATCTGCTCCATGCAAAGGACTGTACTATATAACTTTTCTTCCGTATACTCAATACCGGTAAATTCCATCAAGGCTTTCACACATGCCGCTGCTAAAATGCTGCTGGTGCCCAAGCCGCTCCCTTTGGGTACTCCCCTCACCTCGGAATGCATGATAAAGCCGCCGCCCATCCGCTCCAATATCTCCTCCAGGCTTCCCCCATTCACCGGGATAATGCCGCAGGCCAGCAATGCCGCTTTCTGTAAAGCGAAGGGGTCATACGGGTCTCCCGTCTGCTGCAAAGGCCCGATATGGTCAAACTCCCCATAGGCATCCATATCGCTGCTATCGAAAACGATTTTCTTATCCTCCAGTTTTTCCAGTACTACTTCCACCGGCTTCCTGCCCTCCAGCAAAATAGCGGCATTTAAAACCGTCCCCCCCTTTTCATTACAGTAAGGCGGGGTATCGCTCCATCCGCCACCCCAATTCACCCTCAAAGGCAACTGTACTTTATGGCAGTCCATAACAATACGGCAATTTTCATTTACCCTCAAATTTTGCAATGTGGACATGAGCACCGCTTCCTTAATCCCCTGAAAGCATTCCGCAATCTGTGCATCTCCCGCCGAGCCTCCAATCGCTGTGCCCACATAATAATTCAAGCGGATTCTTTCACTAAAGTCTGCTTTTTTTAAATGTTTTTCCAGCCATTCCATCTGCACCTGGGAAAGTTCTTTTGCCTTAAGGACATTCTCTGCCTTTGTAGCCTGCTCCCCGGATTGAATCATTTTGAGGAGCTTGTCCATTTGCACCAGCTCTTCCATGCGTTTTTCCCATGCAATCAACGCTCTTGTATCCGCTTCGTTAAAACCGGAACAAAGGCTCTTGCGCTTTGATTCCCTCCAGCACGTTACGTTTCCATCTCCCTGCACCATTTTATATACATTCAACGCCGCATCCAGCGCTTCTTTTATCGTTTGGCAGGCAGGATAAAGCTTGGCGTTCCACAGATACGCATCCTCGCCCTCTTCCCACAATTCGGCTTGGGAAATACTATTTTTTTCGAGCAATTCTTTAAACGGATGCCCAAGAAATGTACCTTCCTCCAGGCTTCCTTTAGGGTTATCCTCCACCCCATAAATTCTGGCCACAAAATTTCCATCTTTTTGTTTCAAACCATGGATTACTACGTTAGAAGGAATTGTCTCATCATGTACATCAATATATGAAAGCAGCACATTATCGCCTATTTTAGCACCGTGGTGGACATAGCTTACCTCCAGGTAGCAGCCGTCTCCGCAATCCGCCTGGCTGGACAGGACGCTATGATAACCAGCCACCCGGTCATGATGATAGCTGCTCCCCACATGCCGTCTCCATCCCAAATCCTTGTAATTCTCCACACCGCTTCTCATCAGCGCAAGGATTTCCCCTGTTGTTCCAAAATGGATAAATTTGGCTGGTACCAGCCGTAAAAGTTTCATTCTATATGGGCGCAGCGCTTTCCAGACCGCCCTCCTTGCCTCCTCCAGTTCCCCGCAGAAGCAGCCTTCCGGCTTTTCTTTATAAAACCCTTCCAGCGTAGACTCCTCTGCCAACGGATACAGAAAATCCCCATAAAGGGAAAGGCGGACTTTTTCATTAACAAACCTCTCGAACAGCGCATCCTCGGCAATGCCGTCTTTGGAAATCATCCCATACAAGGCCGCCAGCATTTCCTTGGAAAAAATGACGGCTCCGGTATCAATATCCACACATTCCTGTTCGTTTACCGCCCCATAGTTCCTCAAAGCTTCCACAGTCTGCTTATGAAGGAATTTTTTTACATTCCCGTCTTCCCCCCGAAGGAATACCCCATGGTTTTTCCCCGTTTCCACATGCTCTTTAAAGGAAATGGCCGCCGCTCCCTTGCCGGAATAGTCAATTAACAGGGGATTAAAAAGGAGCAATACATCCCCGGAAAGCAACAGCATCCCTTCCCTGACCCGGGATGGAACTGTTGACATCGCAATCATAAGTTCATCGAATAGCGTAGAGGCCCTTCCATTGGGCAATTCATGGGGCACTGGGGAAAAAAGCTTTCCCAAAGCCGAATACTGGGGAACCCTCTTACTATCCCCCCCAGAATGAATAACCAAAATGCGCAGCCCGGAAAAATCACCGCTTCCAGCCTGCTCCGCAATATATCTTAAAACACCCAGCGTTGCCCCGCCGCTGCCTACCCTTTTTCCCCCCGGGTCCGGGATAACCGCAAACTTTGTCTGTTCCGGAAGAAACTTTGCCTTCCTTCGTTCTTCCAGTTGGGCCCGAAACCCCTCCGCCTGCTGTTCATTGGAAGCCGTCAGAACCACATAATCCCAATGTACAAACTGAGGACGTACTAATGAACGGCTATAATCCGCCCACGCGTCTTCATAAGACTGGGATAAAAATAAAGATGATATAGGATGCATAGATTAAATTTCCCTTCTTTTGATACTTCTAACTTTAGCACATAATTCCAATAAATTCAATGATATAGAAAAAGCCAAATGGCAGATGCTCCAGCTATTCCAGCCATCTACATCTGCCATCCCTCTATGTTTACCCTTTTACATACAATCTTATATTACCATAAATTTCCATTTGAGTAAATATTATTTCACCAAATATTTATCTGTAGCGCTTATCTTTTTTATCCAAAATCTGAGCATATAAACTATTTTTCATCAAAAAAAGTGTTGTTCCAATATTTTCTAGAAGCTTACTTCATGAAAACCCCAATCAAATGTCTATGATACCTATATCTCAACCTCACTAAATGCATACTCATTCATCGTCAAAATAGCATTATAAATCGTCCATATTGGATAATCCAGCCCATTATTCCAAGCCCATATCCCATTTTCTTCCTTTTCTAATATTTCCCCGATTTCGTCCCTTATTCTCTTCTCATCACTATTATATCCCAGCCGGAGCAATGCAATAATCCCCCAAAATGCAGTATAATGATAATAAGTTAATGGGCCGCCAGTCTTATGAGGGATAGTTTCTTCCCAGTTGTTCCATTCCGCCCTTAACAGCCATTCCCCACAGCTATGCAAATATGCTGCCATCTGTTTCCATCCGTTGCTGCTTTTGGCATAGTTGAGCAGGGATACTACCGCCAATGCCGTACAAATCGCTGCCCCATCTTCGTTTCCTGTGCCCGGTTCCGCCCAATACAAAGGGCATCCATCCTTTCCCAAAAAAGCCTTTTGTATAATAATATCTTTTAATTCCCCTATCTTTTCATGAGTAGGCCGACATTCGCACAGCACGTCCAAAGCCAGGGTAAGCGTAGTGATAGAAGATTCTTCGCTTAAACCTTCTTTTTCCATCAGCATCTCCAAATCCTTCAATGTAAGTTCAAATTTTACCATATCCCCTGCACAGTAAAATGCCCTCAAAGCGCATACCGTCGCCTCTATACTGGCCTGACCCGTCTGGGAGGAAGCTTTAAAGCCGCCTTCCCCTTCCAGCCGGAAGTTCCATAAAGTATTAACAATGTCTTCTTTCCTTGTCATATAAGAAATGGAATGGATTTTCAGCATATCGGCAATAATCAGCCCATATGCCGTTGCCATCATGCTTATCCGGTCCGGTTTTACCATAATCAGCAGCCTGCCCCAGCCAAAAGACTTATTTTCCCCTTCCGCCCTATATCTTATATTCTCCATCAGCACTTGTTCCATACGGGAAAACAATTCTTTCAATTTATACTTTTTACCCATTTTCCCTATACCGCTGCTCTTATCGGCCTCCTCCGGGCAATGTTCCCCATAAGCTTCCCCAAAGACACTTTTTCTGCCCCCTTCACCAAAGACACTTTTCCTGCTCTCCTCACCAAAACCAGTTTCCCTACCCTCTTCATCAAAATAATACTCTCCGCCCCCCTTCACATTATCCCTTTCATAAGACAGCACTTCATGGTAATAGGCTTTTACCGCCTTTTTATCCATTGAAAAATCCAACAAATAAAAGCCCGCGTTCCTTCCCTTGCACGGTTCCCCGCATATGGTTCCCCCCGATATTCCCAACAGTGACCTTCCTTCCAATTTTCCCTGCAAGGAATCCCTGCCCGAAATAGCGGTATCCCTATACACCTCGTTCCAGTGCTTATGTCCATGCAGCACCATATGGAAACCGTAATCCGCCAATATTTTTTTAAATTCGCCGGCATTGGTCAGCAGC
Source organism: Lachnospiraceae bacterium (assembly GCA_009911195.1). GTDB lineage: Bacteria > Bacillota > Clostridia > Lachnospirales > Lachnospiraceae > Kineothrix. The sequence continues at coordinate 9,947 of QXWV01000004.1, forward strand.
TCAAATTCTTTGATTTCTTCGTCACATGCGATAGATGTAATATGATGATGCAGAATCGCTATTTTTATGTAATCCGCATATTCCTCTTTTAACATATGCTCCAACTTGTTCATACAATAAATAAAAAGTTCTATCTCTTCCTCCACAATCCTGGCAGGGTCAATTTTCATCCTCTTTTCCATCTCCTGGACTAAAGCTGAAAATTCTTTATCGTTCTCCCCATACTTTTTATGTCGGCCTATAATATCCCTTACCTCTTGATTATCTATCTTTATCTGGCACGGAAACGCGGAGTTAAAAGCATAGAACAAGATTTTCCTCTCCTTGTCCAGCAAAAATGGAACATTGATATGTTCCCCCGTCTCCGGATTTATCATATTCCCGCCTTGTATGAACCCCCTCCCCGAAAAGGCGGCATCCACCCATGTCATCATTGTGTAATAGTCGCTGCCCCCGTCAACAATCCATGGGGTAGTATAGACATTCCCTATAATCTCCTTAAAATTTACCCATCTATTTCTATCTTCTACGGAATCGCTGGCCGTTACATCATGATTGCCGGGTGCCACAATAAATTTATCCACCGTAGGCAATTTCCCCTTTTTAATCAGTTCTTTTATCACACGGTTAAATTCTTCAAACCCTGCCCGCTCTCCTCTAACCGTAACATCGCCGCTTACTACTACATAGTCCGGTTTTATAGAAAGCTTGGCCATATAATTTTTGAATCTCCCTATTTTTCCCGAATTGCTATCGATTTTCACAGATATTTTTGAATCTCTGTCATTTGTTGGAGTCTTAGAAAAATGTAAATCCGATAAATGCAGGACATATACATGGTTTTTCCTTTTCCCCTGCCCTATCGCCATTTCCTCATCCCTATCTTCCCATTCCATCTTCTCTGTCTCCTTATCGTTTGCAAAATACTTTTCTCCAAAAATCCCCATACATCCATAATGGTCAAAACAAGTTTTTATTAGCCGGAATTCCGCATCCCCCTTTTCCCGTTTATAAAGGATATAATCATCGCCCCTCCCGTTGGGCCGTGTTGCTATCCAGCCGTCCGGCAGGCCACTGTACCTCTGTAACAGCTTAGGCATCAGCAAGGCCAGCTCATCCCGGCTTATATTAAAGTCCGCCCCTATCATTACATGGCGGTTCTCCTCGGCCAGCTCCAACAGCTTTTTTTCCAATGCCGAATAAATATGCCGAAACTCTGCCGCCTTCCGGCCAAATGAATGGAACGGAATACATTGGCCTGTAACACAGCAAATTTCCCCCATATCCGTCTGCAATCCCACTATCAAAAACCCTTTCTCATGGCTTCTATATATTCCCCCGGAAGGTAATTGATATGTAATATCCGGATTTTCCAACCGGAATATCCGGCTTCCCGTGATAGGAAACCGGCTGGCAATGGCAGTTCCCATTTTTCTTCCCACTACCACATGGGATTCCGACAGCGTCCATTCGCTATAATAATCCAGGCCGCTTTTTTCTCCAATCTCCCTGCCCATGGAAGGAAAATGCCCATACTCTGTAAGCATCTCCTGAAAACAAACAATATCCAACCCGTTATCCCTTATCAGCTTTGTCATATATTCCACCGCATCAAACCGATTTCCTTGGCATTCCTGCTTTTCCAGACAGGGGACGCCTCCCCCGATATTGAAAGTCGCAAATTTAATCCGATTCATATTTCCCCCATTTCTATGCTACATTTTGCACCCAAATTAACTTTATATGGGTACAACGCGATGCAAGTTTTTACTTCATACCTTTCGTGCATCTTCCTTCAAATAGCTGCCAACAATATACTCCGGATACAACTCCCCATTTCCCAATTCATCCACGGAATCATATCCCCATCCTTTCAGCCATGCCCGGTTAATTGTTCGTGCTGTACCCAAAAACCCTTCCCAAATCTGCTGCCTCGACAATTCCTTCGTTTCATATACAGGATAACTTTGACGGTCATAGTTCTCCCATTTTTCATCCTTCCATATAACCCCCTTATCCGCCAAATCAATACCATCCCTGGGATATGGAACATATTGGGCATTTTTTATCTCGTCCACACTTCTCGTTTCCAGAAGATGTTGATATATTTCCTGGTTTCTACGGTATGTTTCCTGCGTAAACCCCGGCAATCCGGACACGGTATATAACGTCAAATATAATTCGGAATTTTCCCTTACCAGTTTTATTTTATCCATAACGGTGTCCGGCAAGACCTTACGGCTATTTTTTTCCAGTACCTTGTGGTCTACTGTTTCCAAACCTATTCTTATTTCCTTAAATCCAGCGGCCACCAGAGCCTCCACCGTCTTTTCCGTAAGGAATTCCGCCCGTATATCACAAGATAATACAAACTTATGGTTCAATCCCTTCAGCACTTTACACACTTCCAGCAGCCTGCTTTCGCAGTAGCCCAATGTACTGTCAAAAAAATGCACAAGCTTGCCTGGCTTCAACTGCCCCTGTATCGCCCCAAGCCCTCCGTCCAATTGATATTCCAGGTAAGGCATCTGCCCATCCTGGCAATAAGCACAGCGAAAAGGGCATCCCAGGGTAGTGAATATATTCATATCATATTCGTTTAGGGAATAGGGCAAAATGGAATAATCCACATAAGGCATGTCTGCAATTTCCTCATTTATCCGCCTATGAACCACCCTGCCTGCCGCTTCCTTATCATACCCAAAAGAATATCTGTCAAAATAAGGGTATTTTTCCATTGTTTTTTTCAACGCTACATTCACATGGGCGCCCCCAACTACAGTGATTACTTTTGCACATCTGCTTTTTATCTTTTCCGCCCAAAGGCTGCACAGGGGAATTGTCGGGCATACACATCCAAATGCCACAATATCCGGAACTTCTTTCGCCCTCTCCACTATATTTTGCTCCATAAAATCATTTAAATGATAATATTTTACCTCATATCCCATTCTATGCAGCAACGTGGCTATGCGCAGAAGGCCAGTAGAAAAAGTTCTTTGGACCGGAAGTACATGATGCCCTATTCTCTGCATCCTGACATAAGACTTTATTTTAAAATAATCCATTTTTACCGCTAAAAGTTCCTGGTCAATCTCCTTTTTATAAGAGGTTGCATCTATCAGCCAAACAGTTTCCATGCATATTCCCCCAAATCGTACCATCAAGTAGGGAAATGGGTTTCCCCCTACTGGTGCGCCGGGCGTCCGTCAGCTTGCTGACACATTTCATTTGGATGCCCGTGTGCATAAAGCAGAAAAAGCCATTCAACTTTTGCTTGAATGACTTTTCAATATTTTACTGTATCATATTTTTTTCATAAGTATTCCTCTTTGGCCATTGAATAAATATATATTACCTTTTGTTCTCGCTGCTAAGCTTCATCCGTTTCAATTTTAAGCTATTATAACATAATTATATATTTAAATAAATACTATTTTCAGACAATCGCTCCATCCCTTCTACTTTCCCTACAAGCCGGATAATTACCACAATATGTCTATTTTATAGCAACTCGGCTTTTATCGCTGATACACATTCTTTTGATGTTTATATTTTTATTTCACATAAATTTGTAGTTATTTCATACAATACATATAAATATATGATATTATCATAAATAATACAACGCATTGAAGTGAGGAGGAGATAAGTTGACAAATATTCATATTAAAATTAAGGACTTGAGAGAGGAACAGCATCTTAAGCAGCGGGAGGTTGCCGACTACCTCGGTATATCCCAACAGGCGTATTCCTATTATGAACTGGATAAACGGGAGCTTCCTTCCCGGCACGTGGCAAAACTGGCCATGCTATACAATGTCAGTGCCGACTATCTTTTAGGACTGAAACCGGAATTGGCCGAAGGCTATGATTTGAATGCAACTTTTATCCAGGGCGTCAAAATAAAGGATGTCCTTATCAGTCTCCGGAAACTAAGCCCAAATAACAAAAAGGAGGCTTTGAAATTTTTATCTTATTTGAATAGCACCCAGTAAAAATTATAGACAGCAGCAGACATTCGCCGCCCTTGTCCTATCTATCATAATTTTGTAGTTATTCCACACATAACATCACATATTGTGATATTATCTTTTTAATACAATATATTGAAGTAAGGAGGAATAGAATGGCAAACATTCATATTAAAATCAAAAATCTACGGGAAGAAAGCCACCTCAAGCAACGTCAGGTCGCCGACTATCTCGGCATATCCCAACAGGCTTATTCTTATTATGAACTTGATAAACGTGAACTCCCTTCCCGGCATATTGTTAAACTGGCTCAATTATATAGCGTCAGTGCCGATTATCTATTAGGATTGGAGCCGGAACAGGTTGAATCCTATAATTTAAATGCGACTTTTATTAAAGGCGTTAAAGTAAAAGATGTCCTTATCAGTCTCCGGAAGCTGAATCAAAGCAATAAACAGGAAGCGATGAAATTTTTGTCTTATTTACATAGCACCCAATGAAATGGATTTAATTGGCATTTTAACTTCACTATCTAAAAGGCTCAACAGCGCAGCTTTCCTCCACTGGAAGCTGCGCATCTGTTTTCATCTTCCATATACCAGGAATAGCCTGGAAAAATTTCTTTATTTTCTGGTCATGGCATTAATTTCTCTAATAGTGTATATAATTTCACTATTTGTGTATTTCCCTTTTTTAGCTTACAGGTTTTGAGATGTAAAACAAAACTACACTATAAGTGTATTTATTTTCCCATTTAGTGTAATCTGGATTACTAATTATTTATTATATTACTTTGTTTAAGGACTTTTTTTCTTTAAGTACTTGAAATATATCCATTTTTCCTATACAATAAAATATCATACATTCTTTTCCACTCATTTTTTCGTTGTTGTTAATAAGGAAAATTGTATGATTTGGAAGCGGATATTTTTCCGCTTCCTATTTTTTTATATATAAAAGAGCAAAATTGGAATCAGTGTATTTTTACCCTCATTAAGTATAATTCCTAAGCAGCCAATGTATAAATTTTTTTAACTTTTTTACTTCAAAGGACTTGAAAAATCTCTATTATTTTTATACAATAAATTTTATCATGCAGGTATGTATTCTCATTTTTTCGTTATTAACATCAAAAAAGAAAAACTGTATGATTGTGGAGCAGAATATTTTTCTGCTCCCCTTTTGTTTGTGTAGGCTCAACATTTCACTCATAGTAAAATATAATATACTTTTTGTGAAACCCTCCTATTTGTCATATGTTTATTTCACTAATAGTGAAATCTATTTCTCCATTAGTGAAACTTGTAAATATATAATTTCTCAATTATATCCACTCTACTTCACCCATTGTGACCACTTCATCCGGTACTCTTCTGCGCTCATTCCTTCCCCATCCTTAAACAAACGCCGGAATAAGTCATCATTCTTGATTCCTGATTCTTCTATAATTTCCTTTACCGGTTTCGCAGTGAACCGAAGCAATTCCTTGGCCGCAGTGAAACGCCGGTTTACAATATAATCCCTCAGAGTTATCCCATATGCATTCTCAAAACAGGCATCCAGTTCTTCTTCACCCATCATAAACTTTTCTGCATATTTCCCCAGCAAATTTCCATCCGGGTAGTTCCTGTTCACATTCTCCCTGATTTCATTACAGATTTTCTTATACTTCTCCTGCCCTTCCCTGCCTTGGCGCATAACGGTAAAAAGGCATTCATTTACCAGTTTCAAAAGGATTTCGCCACTCTTCAATTCAGATTCCAGGTCCTTTTCCTTCTGCAGCTCCATTAGCTGGGCAATATAGTTCCTCAGCTCTTTTACTTGCTCCGGCTCAAAGATATTTTTTTGCCCATTATGTTCCATAAACAGTTCAAAATATGCTTTCGCCATGCTTCCGTTAAAGTGCACCCACATTAACTCCCAGGGGGCTTCCTTACTGCTCTCATGGGTATAGCGCTCCATACAGTTGAGCAGGGCACAACTGCCTTTCCTCATCTCGTGTACTTCCCCTCCGGTAGTGATTGTTCCCATTCCATCCAATACCCCTACAAATAAAAAAGAATCCAGCCTTTCCCGTTGGGATTTGTGCGACTGCAGGCTTTTCAGCGTTCCCACTTCCTGTACAAATAAAAGGTTTTTTTTGGCAAATTCACCCGGCGTATGAAGCATTCTTTCCGATTCTGTTATCCCTTCCATTGAAAATAAGATTCTCTTTTCCGCCATAATATTTCTTCCTTCCTATTTTTAGCGGTATACAGTAATGCTCCATATACCACCTTATCCTTAATTATTACGAATACTTCCCCGCCAGTAGTCCAACGTTTCTTGTATTGTCTGCTCCAAAGATATTTCAGGTGTCCACCCGGTCAGAGTCCTAATCTTAGAAATGTCCGCCTCAATGATAGGCACATCCACCGGCCTTAGTTTATTGGGGTCAATCTCTACCGCTATATCGCAATCTGACATTGAAATAATCCTATCCAATATTTCCCTGATTGCTATGGCATGTCCACTGCCTACGTTATAAGTCTCACCGGCAATCCCCTGCTCCGCCAGGAGGGCATAAGCCCGAACCACATCCCGCACATCCGTAAAATCCCGTTTTGCATCCAAATTTCCCACATACATCACCGGTTCCCTCATCCCCTGTTCGATTTCTGCCACCTGTTTGCAGAAATCCGCCACCACGAATATAGGCGCCTGGGTAGGGCCGATATGATTAAAAGCCCTCACCATTACCACTTTCATATCATAGGCACGGGCATATATATTACCTATCATATTCTGGCAGGCTTTTGTGGCTGCGTAAATATTACCTGGCCTGACCATGTTTGTTTCCCGGATTGGGGTTTCCCCGGTTTTAATATGCCCGTATTCTTCCCCTGAGCCAATGAGAAGGACTCTGGGCTTGTAATAAAGCTCCCGAATCGCATCCATCACATTGACACTGCCTTTAATGTTTACATCTATGGTCAGCCCTGGGTTCTTCCATGCCAGTCCCACGGAGCTTTGTGCGGCGAGGTGGAAGATGTAATCGGGGCGGACTTCAAAAAGCAAGGAGACAATAGCTTCTTTGTCCATGATGTCAAGGTCATGGATTTGTGCAGTATTATTTTCAATTTTCTCACTCTTCAGTTTAGTAGCGAATACCTCCAGCCCGCATTCTCTATTCAGATAGTTTATCAGATATCCACCTACAAATCCCGCTGCTCCTATAATTATTGCTCTTTTCATGTTTATCACCATAGCAAAGGGCTGCTGCAAAATCCATATATCCACAATATATAGTCAAAATCTTACAAAAATCATACCATATATTGCTCGGATTAATTATTTTGCAACAGCCTCATCTCCCTATTTTTTTTAAATTCTATGCTTTCATGATTTAACATTCCAGGTATTTTTCTTGAAACATCATGACCAATACAATATTATAAATTATTATATGCAATCTCCTTTTTCACCAATGCCATATCATTCTTCACCATGCGCTCTACCAGCTCGTCAAAAGAAATATCCCGCTTCCAGCCAAGCGCTTTTTCTGCTTTTTCCGGATTTCCTAGTAAAATGTCAACTTCTGCGGGCCTGAAGAAATTTTTATTAATTTTTACAATTACTTTTCCAGTATCCTTATCTTTTCCGACTTCATCTACCCCAGAGCCTGTCCATTCCACTGTCATACCCACTTTGGAGAATGCTGCTTCCACAAACTCCCTGACAGTCCGTGTTTCATTGGTTGCAATCACATAATCGTCTGCTTCATCCTGCTGTAACATTAGCCACATTGCATTTACATAGTCTTTGGAGTGACCCCAATCCCTTTTGGAATCCATATTCCCCAGTTCCATATATTCTTGCACGCCCAGCTTAATCCTTACAACCGCATCCGTAATTTTTCTTGTAACAAACTCTTTCCCACGCCTTTCACTTTCATGATTGAAAAGTATTCCGCTGCATGCATAAAGTCCATAGCTTTCCCGGTAGTTCTTAGTAATCCAATGGCCATATAACTTCGCTACGCCATAAGGGCTTCTTGGATAAAAAGGAGTTGTTTCCCGCTGGGGAATCTCCTGAACCAAACCAAACATTTCTGATGTGGAAGCCTGGTAAAATCTGCAAGATGGCTTTACGATACGGATAGCTTCCAACATATTAGTAACACCTAATGCGTCAATTTGCGCTGTAGCCAAAGGCTGTTCCCAAGATGTTGCAACAAAAGACTGCGCCGCCAGGTTATATACTTCATCTGCCTGGGATATTTTCATAGCATTTATTAAAGAAACTACATCTGTCATATCTGCATAGATAAAGTGGATTTTATCTTTGATATGTTCCACATTTCCATAATCCACTACTGCTTTTCTACGCATAATCCCGTATACGTTGTAGCATTTCTCTAACAATAATTCTGCTAAATAGGAGCCATCTTGTCCTGCAATTCCTGTTATCAACGCATTTTTCATTTTATTTGTACCTCTTATCCTTTTTATTTTCCTTCATACTGTTCATATTATAACAAAAAATTATATAGTGCAACTCATTTCGACTATCATCTTGACTTTTTCCGGGCAGATTCTTATATTGACACTTTCCCACACTCCTCCATTTTCCCCATCCAGCGTCCATTCCATCGCCTCGGAATGAATTTCCATCCATTCAAACTGTCCATAATACATAAAACGTTCATCAATGTTTTCATTCAACAGTGCAACTATAATCATCTGTAATTCAATGAAATTATTAGGCATTTTAATAAATAGGTATTCCATCTTTCCATCATTTAATTTCGTTCCCAACGTTCCCATATTCTTAATTCCCGCTACGGAAAAGGCATTTGTAATCATTCCCAGCAAAAAATCATCTTCCGCCCCAGCATTTTCTGTCTGAAACCTGACATGTTTAGGCTTTATTTCATTTAAGTGTTTAATCCCTTCCAATACATATGCAAAATATCCCAGTAGATTCTTCGCCTTTTGCGATGTAGTAAAAGAAATTACTGTAAATGCCCCAAAAGCTGCCACATAATTAAAATATTCCCCATTAAATTCACCAATATCAATGCCTGTTATTTTTCCATTGTAAATACAGCTAATAGCATTTTCTTTACTAATCCCTAGATTTTTGGCATAATCATTTGTTGAACCTGAAGGGATATACGCTACAATAGATTTTTTCCCTGTTTTGGCAATACCATTCACGATTTCGTGTAAAGTTCCATCCCCTCCACAGCAGATTACTTTATCGTAATCTATCGGCTGTCTCATGACGAAATCCTCTGCATCGCCTTTCCCTTGCGTCTGATATATTGTCAACAATTTTCCTTCATCTGTCAAGCCTTGTACAAGCCTTCCTATGAAGCTATCTTTCTCCCTTATTTTCCCTGACACAGGATTGTATATCATCAAATTCTTTTCCATTGCCTATATCCCAGCCCCTTTTAATTCTTTAAATGCTTTCTTCTAAAGAACATATTATACCTCTACTTACCTCACCCCTTCTTCAATGTTGTTAAAGCCAATAGTGTCAATCTCTTTCTTTAATATTTTATCATAAACAAAAATACATATACCTTCTGACACTTTGTTCTTTATTTGATTATTATAAATAATACTTTTTCCTTCCGGGTTTCCCTGCATAATAAAGCCTTCTGTATCCAAATCCATCTGGTACTGATATGCTTCCTCATTTGAACTATAAATTATATTTCCACTATCTATCAAAATAGCATTTAGTTCTTCGTTAACTATCAGCCCCAATCCCTCCAATAGTTTTCTATCTATTTTTTGTTCTCCAATTCCTTGAATTGCGATAATACAATTCTCCATCCCCTTCAGACAATTTAAGTATTCTTCCACAGAACTTTCACTTTTTAATTGGTTTTCTGAAACTAAATGTCTTTGTATCTCTGCCATGTCTATCCATAATTGCTTATCATTATCATCTTTATGATTAGCAATATTGTATTCATCCCGTAGCAGTTCTCCTAAAAAACAAGTGATTTTTTCCGCGCCATAATAATTAACATGCGAACCGGCACCATTTTCCCCCATCATATCAGTTGCATAATCAAACTTAATATTCTTATAATTTTTATTCATATTAATATATTGTATTGCATTTTCAATACAATAATCATTTAATGCATTATATGTCTCCTGCTGTTCTTTATTAAGAATATATGGGGCTGTAAAAAATATAATTTGACATCCATTTTCCTTTGCAAGACGAATCATTTTATCAAGGTATAAAAGCTTATCTTCTTCTATTTTTCCCACTGCTTTATCATAACAGGCTTCCGGTGTTTCGTAAGAATCACAATTCCAACGTGTAACAAAACTTCCCCTATAATCCTTTTTCACAAAATCTTCTTTAGTTAATTCTTTATATCTTGTATGAATAACAGGAACTTTCCACTTTATAGCGTTTTCTATTTTTTCTTTTTCATTTTCGACAACTAAATTTAAATCCATAAGTACTTTCAAATTATCAAAATACTCTTTTGAATATTTTAAATTAATAGTATTTCTATAAATGTTAGATAATTGAGTACCATAGCCATGCACATAACTCGTTTCTACAACCAACACCTTAGGTTTCTGGTGCTTTAATGCCTCTTTCATATAATAATATGTAGTTGACCAATTTTGTCCACTTTCAGTTACCAAACAAGAAGTTATTCCATATTTATCCCATAAAATTCCCTCACTAATTGAACAATAGCAATGAGAATTACCAAAAAAAAGAACATCAACGCTATTATCTTCCAATTCATATAGGTCATGCAATCCACATGAATCTTCTTTCCATGAAAGCACTCCATATAGCCAATTAGAGATTATAATTAACATCAAACAAAATACACATGCTTTGAATAATTTGATTTTCATAACTGCCCTCTCATCAAAACTGAAAATAAATAAACTGTGAAGAATCAAATTCAGGTCCATAAACCCCAAAAATAATAGTTGAAAATAATAAGAAGAATATAACTAGCCATCGAAACCAAATGCATTGCCCGCTAAGAAAAATATCCAACCTCTGATTCTTCTTATATCTAATATAATCCACTATAACTAGCATAATCACCGCTATAATAAGCAAATGAATTTCCTGTTGATTCAAACCTATATTATATAATGAACCATCACACAACACCCATAAATTCAATTTTGTAAATATTCTAAAGATGTATTTTGTTGCATCTCCAATGGAATCTGCCCTAAAAAATATCCAAGCAAAATCAACTAAAAAAAACGTTATAATCAACTGCATTAATTTATAGCTGGCACATTCTGTTTTTGTATGAATTTTATTATTAATTTTATCCTTAATACACCTTGTTTCTTGTCCTATAATTTGGTATAGCCCATGTACCCCCCCC
>QXWV01000005.1 GCA_009911195.1 Lachnospiraceae bacterium
AAGCTCTACCTCTAGAACATCTATTTCCCCCTAATGGTATATACAAATAATCTTTAAACCATGTACTTAACGAAATATGCCATCTACGCCAGAATTCCTTAATAGAACGGGAGAAATATGGTACGTTGAAATTCTCCATCAACGTTATTCCCATTATTTGAGATGCTCCAATTGCGATTGTTGAATAACTGGAAAAATCACAGTATATCTGTAATGCGAACCCCATAGCAGCCACAATCAATTCCACTGTACCATACATATAATATCTATCAAAAACTGTATTGACCAATATGGCAATTCTATCTGCTATTACTAGTTTCAGGAAGAATCCCCAAACCATAATAATTAATCCATTCGCAATTCTTTCATATTCAATTTTGGTTTTGGGTATTTCACTTATTTGACTTATAAGATTTATTGAGCGTTCAATAGGGCCCGCTACCAATTGTGGAAAAAAGGATACAAATAGCGCATACTTTAATATGTTTTTCTCTGCTGATATATCCCCTCTATACACATCCATTGTATAACTTAATGCTTGAAATGTATAAAACGATATTCCGACAGGTAAGACAATATCAAATGGCATCTCTAATACTCTAATGCCACTTTCTTTAAGTATTATATTAAGGCTGTCCAAAATAAAACCAGAATATTTAAAAACTACCAAGATTAATATATTAATTCCAAAACTAGCAGCAACTACGATTTTTTTAACTTTTACTTTATTGTTGACCCCACTGCCGTTAATCCAACCTATGCATAAACCGCTAAGATAAGTTATAATCGTAGAAAATCCTATCAATATCGCATATTTTGCATTCCAGCTCATATAAAAATAATAGCTTGCAATAAGCAACCAAATATATCTTATTTTTCTCGGCATAATGAAATATACCAACACCACTATAGGGAAGAATATTAAAAAACTAGTTGAATTAAAGACCATACTTTTTCCTTTCTGAAATCACGCTTTTAGTATGCTATATATCTTCTTTTTCCCTTCATTATATAAGAATCTCACTACGATAGGAATAGTAAACATTGAGCCATAGTAAATTGACCATTTAAGTATACTTTTTTCCATTGCAAGAAAATAAACATTCAAAGAACTTTGAATATATAAATGCCACAAAAATATATCCATAGAATATTTTCCCAAAACCATAAATGGATACCCTATCGTGTTTATCCATCTAAAACTACTTTGGTTACACATTTCAAAAACTATATATGCTACAACAATTACCCCAAATGAATATAACAGAATTGATATATTAGGGGGATTCATTTGTAATTTTGGGGTAAGAAAATTCAGCCCTTCTGCATAATCATATATCCCTGCCACCCTGGCACCGTAAAACCTTGCCATTGAAACAGTTCCAACTATCAGAATAAAAAATGCCATTACAAAATATATTCTTTTTGCTTTAGGCAATTCTATCTGTCCTATTAATAATCCAACTGAGTACACAAAAAAATAGCTTTGCCCAAATACATTCATCCTTCCAATTGACCAATATCCCACTCCCCAGATACAAACGTATAATATGATACCCAACAATACCTTGTATTTCTTCTGTATACCTTTATATATCAAATATTTTATAGCAGAATACAGCAGCGGAGCCCATAATGTAAGCATAATGTAGTATTCAATAAAATAAAACGGACCTGAAGCCGAAAAATCCAAAATATTAGTTAAAATTGTATTGTAATTTATACCCCCCCCCTAGATTTCTATAAGAATATATAAATGTAGCCACAATATAAGAACAAAGCACTGGGAACATTGATTTTAAAGAATATACAAATATCTTATCGCATTGACTATCTGAGGCATAATTCTTTTTCATAGAAAGTGCCTTTGTCACCCCCATCAAAAAAACAAGAGTGGTCACACTATATAAAGTAAATCCCTGTAATACTTCAGTATTATGCAATATACCCTGTTGATGGCAGATTACAACTGCAATAATGGCCAGCCCTCTTATTTGGTAAATCCAATTTTTTTTATTCATTATCTCTTCTCCTTATATGCTCAATCCATCTTCATCTGGCTTTTCCTTCCAATACTCCATCTGGCTCAATTTTTTTACCCCCTTTTTGTATAAAAAGCAAATTAAGCACGGAAAATACAGTACAAAACAATTAATCATCAGCTTTTCCACTATTCCAAGTTCTCCTCTGTAATATACCCCCTTCGACTCCAACCAAGCCACTAACAGCATATGCCACAAATATATATACAAAGAATACCGTCCTATCACGCAAAAGGGTGCCATTAGATATTCCATAAAAACTTCTGTATATCTTGATAATTGTTGTAAAAGTGTAATACAGCCATAACCCAGAAAAAATATGGTCACAGCATAGATCATAAGCTTTACACATGGAGGATTAGACCACCACGCTAGCATCCATTGTTTGTAAAGCATATAGCCCAACATTCCTGTTCCAGCAAGGATTATTATTATCTTTGCTGCTGTCTTCTGAAACCAGCCAATGTGAAAATAAATATAAATCCCTAAGTTAAATAAAAAGAAATACCCCCCCC
>QXWV01000006.1 GCA_009911195.1 Lachnospiraceae bacterium
TGCGCTGCAGCATAATGTGCATGCCTGCATCCATTCATTTTGGCCAAAGCTTTTATACAGCTTTACTACTATTGGTGCAATGATTATCAGTTCTAAGTAAAAAGATAAATAATACATATGTCCATTCATGGCACCCTCGGAAAACGTCAGCAGCTTATTCGTCATATAAAATACATCCAGATAGCCCAGTTCAAAAATAACGTATCCACATGTTGCTATAAAATAAGGGAATACAATTTGCCTTGCCTTTTTCTGCAAATATACTTTATACGAAAAAACTGGTTTTTCCTTCAATGAAATTGCCGCTGTTACCCCCCCAATATAACAAACAGGGATACCGCGAATGCAGAATACAATGCATCATATATCCTTGCGACTCCAGGCAAGTGATTTTGCAGCACGGCTATCATTGCCGCCGCTTTTAAACAATCTATCCATTTCTGTCTCATTGTCCCCCCCATTCCAGACCATGTGAATACACAATCCCTGTATCAACTCATTCAATCCGGCATTTTACTTCCTATAACATATCATCAACGCAATTACCGCTTCTTAAATGCCCAATATTTGTTCAGTAAGAAATTCAACGGAATTGTAACAAATAAATTTAATATAGGCCCGAGCATTTCATGAATTCCCATCATATCTACCCAAAAAATCAACAGGATATTATTAAGTACAAGCCCCGTTCCTGCATAAGCCATAAATGTTTTTAAAAAGATTTTCCACCATGCTGGCTTCTCAGTATCTTCTATTTTAAATACATATCTATCGTTCCAATAATATGCATTTATTACACTAACTAAAAAACCAATAAGGCTTGCCACTAAATAATATACAGAAAAAAATACTAAAACAACATATACCACATATGAAATCAAAGTATTAGATAATCCAACAATTCCAAATTTAACAAATTGGCACAATTTCTCCCAGTTCTTGTCACTCAATTTAAGATGAAGTACTCTATAAGATGCAAAATACATCATACGTTCTATCAGCTTCCAGATTTTATCCATTTTATTCCCATTCACTCACTCAAATTTATTAATAGCATCAATCACATATGTCTGTTCCTCATCTGTCATCCCGTTATACAATGGAATGGACAGTACAGTTTCCGCATACCTCTCTGTTATAGGCAGACTCCCCCGTTCTATACCAAGATACTGATATGCCTCCGATAGATGAGGAGGAATGGGATAATGAATGATAGTACCTATTTCTCTTTCGTTTAAATAATCAATCAATTCCTGACGTCTTTCCGATTTAATCACGAACTGATGCCAGATGTGGGTAGCCCCTTCCCTTATTGTCGGCAAAACAATATTGTCATTCTTTAATTCTGCAAGATATCTTTTACACAGATTTCTCTTATCCTTCTCCAGTTCTGCCATATGCGAAAGACGTACCCGCAGTAGACCTGCCTGCATTTCATCCAATCTGGAATTAGTTCCCACTACCTTGTTATAATACCTCTTTTCGCTCCCATAATTCCTAAAGACCCTGACGTCATCCGCAATACCAGCATCGTTTGTCACAATAGCCCCCCCGTCACCAAAAGCTCCCAGATTCTTAGATGGGTAGAAGGAAAAGCAGCCAATATCCCCAAAGGTTCCCGTCATTTGCCCTCCGAAGCATGCTCCATGGGATTGTGCGCAATCCTCAACAACCCTTAAACCATATTTTTCCGCAATATCCATAATCGGTTTCATATTAGATGCTTGTCCATACAAATGTACAACAAGTATAGCTTTGGTTCGCTCTGTTATCTTTTCTTCAATTTTAGATGTATCTATATTAAAAAACTCATCCGGTTCAACAAAAACAGGAGTGGCGCCATTAATTGTAACACCCATCACACTGGCAATGTATGTATTCCCCTGGACAATGACCTCATCCCCACTGCCAATACCTAATACACGAAATGCAATCCAAAGTGCATCCAGTCCACTCGCCAAACCTACGCAATATTTACCTCCAGTATATGCGGCAAATTCTTCTTCAAAAGATGATACTTCATTTCCTAACACATACCACCCTGAGCGTAGCACCTTCAACGCTTTCTGTTCAAATTCATCCTGATACAAATAAAATCCTTTGTCTAAACGGTTTGGCATTATTTTCATCGCTTTTACTCCTTTTCATTAAGTCGTCGTATGACCCTGGCTGGATTGCCCGCTACTATTGTATACGGTTTCACTTTTTTCGTTACTACGCTTCCTGCACCTATAACAGAGCACTCCCCTACCGATACCCCGGGCAGTATCGTTACATTCGCACCTATCCATACATCATCCGCAATGACAATCCTATCTTCTTTCCACAAATGTTCTTTCACATAGGGAATTTCATTAATCTTCTTCCCGTTATTTGCGGACGAACAGGCAATCATTACTACATTGGGGGCTATAGAAACATGTTTCCCTATAAAAACCCTTGTCCTATAGTCATCAGACACAATACGGAAGCCTAAATTCCCATACGTGCCTTCCCCCATCTTCACTCCTAATTTTCTTAGATATACTTTCCGTACCCTTGCATCTGTGTAAAAGAAAGCTATCAGTTTTACCAGTCTCATCGGCATAATATTTACATTATTCAATAAAAGATGATACAATGCATCATCAACTTTCGTCAATAATTTTTTTCGTATATGTCCTGTTAACATACTCAAAAGTTCCAAACCCTTCCTTAAACTGTGCAAGAGATTTATTTAATATTTTCCCATGCTCTAATGTTGCTGTGCCAAAAGATATTCTTTCAAACCCCTTTTCTTTTGCTGTTTCTATTAATTTCATGTATAGAAACTCACTAGGGTATAAAGAAAGCATGTCTTGATTAGTTGCCAAATATTGGGTATGAAATACTTTTTGCCCAAAATGAAAAACCATACTACCTGCAACCATATGATTTTGAAAATATACGCCATAAAATGAAATATTTTGTTTTAGCCTGAAATTTTTAAATTCAAGCAATTCATCCAACGTATGCAATGGTACTGTATTAAACTTTTTCATATTATTTGATAAAACTGCGTAAAACTCAGATATCTCCTCATCAGATATAAGCTGCCGAAAAATTAATTCTTTCTTTAAGGCGCTTTTATATCCCCTTCTTCTTGATGAATTAAAATTAGAAGATATATCCTGGCTATACCTGGAAAAATCTACTGCATATCCAACTTCACACCCCGCTTCAAAATGATGCAGATATAAAAAATAATCTAAAAGTTCCGAATCAATTTCCGAATATAATCTATTGGTCATCTTCAATGATATTTGAGAAAAACTATTACTGGCCAAATAATCATCTAACCCACAAAGGATTGCCTCTGTCTCTTCAACTTTCTTGTAAGATTTGCCAAGCACAATTCCTCCAAATGTGCTTCCCATATGGGAAAACAATTTTTTGCCCTTTTCATCTTCTAACACATTTGCCGGAATTACTGCAATGATATTATTTCCTTTCATAAACATCAATGAGTTATCTTCAAACCGGCTGGTTGGATGATAGTTTAGGAAATTTCTTGTTTGTAAAAAAGTGCCATTTATACTTTCTTCTAATACGAATCTATCCCATGCTTTTTCATATTTATCTTTATATTTTATTAATTCAATTCTGTCCATACTAAGCCACCTCCTTGCCATAAATGCTGTTATCCAGTAAATATGGCATATTGGCAGGCTTAAAGATATGAATCTTACTTATACCCCCCCCCAGGTAATTTCACAATGGCTTCCCCTGTTATCACTAGTACACCGTCCTGATTAATTACCTTTGTATTTAATTTCGCTTTTCCCTTATCCAGCAGTTCCACAACTGTGGCCTGCGCTTCTACTGTGTCTCCTATAAAAATCGGGGCTTTGAACTGTAAAGACTGCGACAGGTATACCGTTCCGGGGCCGGGTAAGTTCATACCCAGAACAGTGGAAATCAGCGAGCTCCCAAGTAAACCATGAGCCACCTGTTTACCAAAAATAGATTTTTCTGCCTCATTCTTATTTACATGAACAGGATTAAAATCACCACATATCCCTGCAAACCCATACACATCTGCTTCCGAAATTGTTTTGGAAAATTTCCCCTGCTGCCCTATATAATATTGGGTTGCTTCTTTTTCCTTCACTTCATTACTTTCTACTGCATCATCTGTCACATCCCTTATAATTTTAGCCGGTATTCCCATCACTACTTTATTATCGGGTACGTCCTTTGTGACAACTGCTCCAGCACCAACAATACAATTTTCACCAATAACTGTATTTGGTAATATATTCGCTGCTGCACCTATAGTTGTATTTTTCTTGATATGAGGTCCGCCAACATGGTCTTCATCATATTCTTCCCGGCCCATTGTATTATCATTTGTTGTCGCTACCAATACGCTGATAAAAACATCATCTTCTATAATTGCATTACCAGTAATATGGGTATTATCCATAATTTTCGTCCGGTTTCCCACCGTTGTATTATAGTTCACGCTTACATTACGGCTGATAATACAATAATCCCCTATCCTGCAGTCTTCCCTGATAGAGCAATTATCCCCCAGCAAAGTATTATGTCCAATCTTAGTTCCCGCATATACTGTGCACCCTGGACTCAGCATAGTTTCTTTTCCTATTACTGTTTCTCCAAATTCAGTACTCAATTCCCTGGAAGTACATCCAGGTGCTTTTGGAGGCCGCCCCACCACGCAATGTTCAAAAATTTCTGCCCCAGTCCTAATTACTGCATTAGGATACACTACCACAAAATCATGGATAATAGCCCCTTCTTCAATTACTGCCCCTTCATATATTTTTGCATATTCAGATATCCTCCTCATATTATGCCACCTCCCAATTACATGTACTATCTGACCATTTTAGAACACATATTGGAAGTGCTATAGGATAAACTCTATTTACCCCCCCC
>QXWV01000007.1 GCA_009911195.1 Lachnospiraceae bacterium
AATGTTTTCTAAATTCACCCTCATACACAAATCCACATTTTTCATATAGTTGAATCGCCTTTCTATTTTCTGAAAGGACATTCAAATATATCCTTTCCATTTTAAATTCCCAAAAAGCACGTTTCAATAATTCTTTTGTTGCTTCAGATGCTATCCCCCTTCCCTGGGCTTTTTTTCTAAGGCTAATCGCATATTCTGCATTTTTGGCCATTAAATCCAAATCCTTTAAACTTATTGTTCCTAAATATTCATCTGTATCATCTGCAATAGCATAGTGTATACTTTCCCCTTCCGCCATATCAATACGTGAATGATGGATAAACTCTATTACATCCTCTTTTGTCCTATTTATCATGTCAATTTGAAAAAATTTCTGGATTTCCGGGTCATGCATCCATTCAAGCATGCCCGCTGCATCTTTTTCATCTAATTTTCGCAATTTCATTGTCAGTCACCATCTCTTCTCTTTTCATCTTCAATGATATAGGGCGGCCTATTTCTAGATGCATCAAATGTCCGCCACAGATATTCTCCTAATATTCCCAATGTAGACATTATAATTCCAAAGCTAAATAGATTAAAAATAAAAAGGGTAGTCCATCCGCTCACATCAATCAGTCCCACTATCTTTGATATCAAAACTGCTACTCCCCATATTATCGAACCGCCAAAAGAGAACATCCCGATGAAAGTCACTACTTTTATCGGCAGAGTTGAAAAACTGAATAAGGTATCAGAAACTAATCTGACCTTTTTCCGCAATGTCCATCTGCTTGTCCCAATTTCCCGGGCCAAACGTGTATAATATACTTTTTCAGTACGGAAACCACTCCACAGAATTTGCCCTGTTAGTGCACTATTTTTCTCATCTAAGGTCATTAACACGTTAATAACTTTTCGGTCAATGAGATATACATCAAATCCGCCTTGAGGCATGCCTGGAAGTGCCATCTTCCTCACCATCCAATAATACAAATTTGCGAACAACGTCTGCTGCTTACTTTCCTCACGTCCCTCCCGGACTGCCAGCACAACATTAAAACCTTTCTGCCATCTATCTGCCATTTCAAGGACTAATTCTGTCGGTTCTTGTAAATCTGCCGCCTTAACAATTGCACAATCTCCTGTACATTTCGACAGGCCACATAGAATAGCCGCATGGGAACCAAAATTCCTGGAAAGGCTATAGATTTTTATCCTATGGTCTTTCTCTGCCAATTCCTGCATCACTTTATAACTTCCATCCAAAGAGCCATCATTTACCAGCACAAACTCCCACTCATATTCCGTATGACAAAATAACTTTTCGTTAATATCCTTATATAATGGCTTCAAGTTATCTTCATTATAATATACGGGAGTTACTATTGATATCTTCATTCCTATCACCTCATTGATTCACTATTTTGACAAACTCATTATAATCCCTTATATACTCTGCTGCATTATAATGTTCACTTGCCAAACATAACAATACTGAGTCCTCACTAAAATCATACATATCTTTCCAGACCATCTGCGGCAAATATATTCCTGTATGCGGGCGATTCAAGGAAAAAATTGCTTCATTGCCTTTCCCATCTTTCACCTTTACCTTGCTTTGCCCTGACACATTTATCAAAACAAACTTTGATTCCTTATTGGCATGCTGTCCGCGCACCACCTCTTGGTCTGAACCATAAATGTAAAATATTCTTTTTATTTCAAAAGGAATATCCTTCATCCCTTCTACGATGACTAAATGGCCTCTTTCATCACCTTTCTGCGGAAACTCTAACATTCTTACAACATCATCCATATTTTAACCTTCTTTCTCCATAATGTGCTACTAATAATTAACAAATTTCCTATACATACTATTGCAAATTTATTTTCTATAACATATGCTTTATTGTCAAGTTTTTTCTATCCAACATAATAGAGGACTATTTTGAAAAAATCAATCCGCCTCCTCCCACAAAAATTATTCTGATATATAATAATTCATGTATTATCTATTTATTTAATTATCCATATTAATATACTGCATATCATTTTCATATAAAAAATCTGTATAAATGCCATCAACATTCATATTAATTGCTTTCTCTAGCTCTGAAATTTTATTTAATGTATGTGTATAAATCATCAAATCGTTTTCCTTTAATATGTCAATAAAAGGTTGCCACAAATATCCTGACGGAATAGTCACTACTTTTATATCATTATTTACACAAAAGTCTGCTAAACTATAAAAAAATTCTTCTGTAGGCTCAGCAACTTGATAAATAGTATACAGAATATTCGGAAAATCATAGACTGCTTTTACTACATCCAACATATCATTAGTATATATTTGCACAATAAATCTACTGAGTATCTTATAGTCATTTTCACATGCTTCCACGATTTTACTAAATTCTTCTCTAACTAAATCTGGCTGCGTTTCCTTAGTATCTGTTACAATATATACATCTGGATTTTTTTTCATCCAATCTACTAAATCATCAATTGTCATTGATGTATACTTTCTGTATATTTTCGTATTTTTAAAAGTTTCACTATCCCATACTTGAAAATCATCATCACCTATTGTAGGTTGTTCCAATTCAATAAGTGAATATTTTGAAAAATCATGCTTTAAAACTAATATGTTATCACTAGTAAGCTGAAAATCAATTTCTATAAGCCTATATCCATTTTGTTTTGATAGATTCAATGCTTCTAAGGAATTTGTCATTGTTTTACCATCTATACCTCCCCCCGCATGTGCAATCATTTTATACTCATACCATGCTACACTTTTCCCATCTCCTTTACCGCATCCAGTAAATAGACTGATTCCAACTAATATTAGGCTTAATAAACTTATAAATATTTTTTTCACTATTACTTTCCTCCATCTTTTCAATACATATCCTCTGATATATGGTCAAACATTATGCCATACTGTAATTGTTCATATAAAAGTAACGCTTCCTCTTCTTCCTCCCAACTATGCCACTCCCCATCACTATCCATATATCCGTTCACATTCACTACTGGATATAACTCAAATAACTCATTTAGAAACTCATAATATCCATCTATTCCTCCTCCTACAGCTTTTAATAATTCTATACCTAAATAGTTAGCACTGATGTTTTGAGGAAATATTCCTAGCTCAAAATCAAAGTTTGCAATTATCGCATAAGGCACACAATAACGCTTTTGCTTATCTTCAATGCTCCATTCTTCTTCATCCTTTCCATACAAATTCATTATAAAACCATTTTCCACAAATGGTTGATGGTCTCCAAAAAAACAAACTACTGTCTTTTCTTCCAGTTCCCGAATTTTTTCAACAAATTCCTTTAAAGCATTGTCAGATATATTTATCAAACTTAAATATTGCTCTGTTTCGGGATAATCCATATCACTTTCCGTCAACATAATCCCATTGTGAAAAGTTTTATAGTTTAAACTATAGCCTCCGTGATTTTGCATTGTTACATTAAATAAAAATAATGGCGACTCCTCTTGCTCTATAAGTTCCAATATTTTATCATAATTGCTTTTATCGCTAACATAGGAGCGAATCATTTCAACTTCGCCATTGAAAGACGCTATATCATAAAAATCATCTATACCTAGCATTGGATACACAATACTCCTCTTCCATCCCCCACCATAATATGGATGTAATGCCATTGTTTTATATCCATTTTTTTTAAATTCCTGAGCAATACTCCCCATTGGGCTTTCAATATAATTTTGAAACACAACAGAATTTGGTGGAAAAAAGGCTAATGTATGTCCTGTTAAAAATTCAAATTCTGTGTTACAGGTGTTACCCCCAAGAATTGAAACATATAGGTTTCCCCGCATTGTATTATTTCCTAAATCTCCAAAAAATGGCATAACTTCTTTATTTGTTTCAAAATCAGCTATAAATGACAAATCAGCAAAAGCCTCATTCATAACAACAATAACATTTATTTTATCTTCTATAGACTGGGTTTCATTTGATTTATACTTATTATAAGCTTTCATCACCTCAGTTTTTGAATAATCGTCTGGTTTTACAATTCTATTCGAAATCATATTAGCATAAAAGGATGCTAAATGTCCATATTGTTTAAACCCCTGACTCTGATTCCAAGAATTTACCGTCAATTTACATATGTCCAGCAATCCTCCACTACCTAAGAAAAATACTAAAAATGCAAACAACACCCCTGACTGTTTCCTTTGAATCCGTATTTTTCTTATCCCTTTTCCTACTATCAGTAAATTACTAATCAGTAACAATGCTCCTAACAAAAAATAGAAGTCTATAAAAATTGAATAACTTTTTATAATAGTACTTGCTACACCAATTGACTTAATATCTTGTGGTAAAAATGGAATTCCTCTAATTTGCAAAACAAAATAGGATATTAAGCTATACAAAAAGCAAAAAATACTGTAGATAAACAAAGCTGCTTTACAACTCTTTACAAGTATCAGAATAAAGCAAAGAATAAATATTGCTATTATTAAGTTGGGTGCAAGAAATTTCCAATTTAAAGTAAAATTTCCCATCATCACTTCTATCATCAATAAAGGAATAACTATTGCTTGAATAACAATAAAAAATTGAGATATTGGGCTTTTTACATTTTTTATAAAAATAATTCCTGCAAAAATAATATAAACAAATACAATCACAAATAATAAAATAATGCTCCAGTCATATTGTTCATATAAAATACCATAAGTAACATTTCCTTCCTCGTCCCCTTCAAATTGAACATCTTGACTAAAATAGTTTTCTAAATTTAACTTAAACGAATATGTTGCATCTAAATCATATGTTCCTAATTCTAAACTTACCGCCTGCCGCTCAACAAGTTGGTCAACATCAATTAAACTTTTATCTATATCAATACCATCTTTATATAGTATAACCTCCAATTGTTCCCCGGAAACTGAATTGCTCTCAAATAAAAAAAATAAATCCAATGATAATACTTTTAACGCTTTATCAGGAATTTTGATTATAATTTCCTTATCATTCAATTCAACTCTTTTGGATTCCAAATCTCTATTAAAAATTTCTGTATCTACTTTAGTAAAAGCATTTTTATCATTTGCTGATTTAACTGAACTAGTAAACATAATAGCCATAAAAAGTCCGTATGCCATTATTATCAAAATTTTATATATATTTATTTTCATTATTGCATTTTTTATTAGTTCTATTTTATCTAATCTGGCGGATGCAATTTTTCTGAAAACTAATAAAAATGTATTCTTATTTTTCTTAATTATCCATACAAGCACAATATAGCACAAGTCAACTAAAATAATCAAAAATATATTTCTTAGCATTAGCAATTGATTACCTGTATGGTACTTTGAAACTTCATTTACAAATTCAGTATTTAATTGTATGCCAAAATTGTCCGTTTGCGGGCAAATGATTATTTTTTCTCCTGCAATATCATAAGAACAACCTTCACCATAATTAATAAATGAATAAATATTACCCCCTCTAATCAACCCACAGTTTATATCATCAACGCTTTTAAGCAAGGATACGATTTCAATTTCACTTTCAGCCCCAGTCCATTCTATTGCGCACAACTCATATCCTATAATGCTATCATCTATGGCAAAGTGCATTCCATCTTTAGTTTTTTCTCCCCAATACTCTAAAAAATTTTCATCTCCTGGGGTAAAAAAAGTCAGTTTACATGTCTCCTGTACGTCTGTTTCCTTACTATCATAAAATAATTCTACACTCTTTTCCCCTCCTCTACTCCACATAATAACAATCAATAAAATATTAAATATAAAAAATATTCTTTTCATTTTTTTCTCTCATTTATTCGTATTTTTATATATTCTATAACTTGTTTTCCTCTACTAAATTACTATTTTCTGCATTTAAATATAATATCTATAGCTCAAGTCAGTAATATAACCGAACAATAAACATCCCATCTTTATAAAGAACTGATTTATCTTTTGGCCACGTATTCATTTCTTCTATATAACTATATGCAATCTCATATTGTTCACTGGTTGGCGATGTAAATGTATACCCCGTTGCTTCATTAAACATCAAAACTTTTGAAAAAGATACGCTTGCCGGTACATTATAATCTCCAATTCCAGTACTGCCTATGCTTCCTGTCGCAGGAACACCTAATATCACTAAAGTAGCATTAGCTGAAAACTCTTCAAATGTTTCCATCCTAGCAACAATTCTATTGGCCATATTCATCTCAAT
Source organism: Lachnospiraceae bacterium (assembly GCA_009911195.1). Taxonomy (GTDB): domain Bacteria; phylum Bacillota; class Clostridia; order Lachnospirales; family Lachnospiraceae; genus Kineothrix. The sequence goes on from QXWV01000007.1 coordinate 6,236, forward strand.
TTCATTCAATCGCATTGTGTTCAATGCATTTTTTCCTGCCATTGCTGAATTAACAAATACTATCCAGCCAAATAAAGCCAACAGCCATTTTTTTTCTTTGTATCCAAATTGTAAAAATAGAACAAACAAACCCGCCTCATATATACCAAAAGCTGTAAGCGTACGTGCTGATATTGAGTTTGGCCTAGTTATTCCCATACCAAACACCAAATATAATCCTATACATATGAATATAACAGAAAACAGAACCTCCATATATCTCTTTTCTGCTTTTTTAAGACTTTGTACAAATATTAACAGTGATATGAGCAATAGAATTTTCAATGACAACGAGGAAAAGAAAGGATTGTTTTTTAATAAAAAAACCACCATTTTTCCAACCATAATTTTCCAATAGTCTAAAGTAAACAACTCTCGAATGAATTGCAATACATCTATACCGTCATAAATCAATGCTGGCGCCTTTATTGAAAATGCAATTCTTAAGATGATGTAGAACCAAATAAAACTAAGTAAATATATGCAGAAAATAATTCCAATATTTTTCCATTCATCTTTGCTTCTTTTTCTTAAATTCATAATTCCTTTTATCATAATACAAAACCCTATTATGGGATAAAAGATTTGATAAGTCCCTAACGAACATATATAGCATATACAGCTCAGAACTAAATAGTACCATTTTTTATATAAAATAAATTGATTTGAAAAAAATAATCCTACAGCCAACATCAAAACAGCAAAGGCACAATAAATAGTAACTGTTCCATAATAGTACAGCTCAACAAAAAAAGGATTTGATGTAACTAATGCCACAAAGATAATTTTATATTTGAATTCATTGATATTAAGATACTTTGCCATATAAATGCCACTAAAAGATATCGCTGCTACAAAAGCGACAGCCCCCATTGGTTTATTCAATGGCTGTAAATTAAAACGATACAAAATTTCTGCAAGCAATCCCTCTATAGGTCTGCCTGTAGAATAGAAATTGTAACCTAATGTCTCCCAATTCAAATTATAAATATTCAAGAGATGATAGTCATCTATCGAATAAATTTTGGATGTTAAATATGGAAGAATTGATATCATTGTAATAAAAAAAACACATATCCAAACTAGAAAATCCTGCCTTTCAATCTTTTGCTTAGTCATCTTGATTACCTCCTTACAAAATAAGAGCACTATGGAAAACCCACAGGCATTGAAAACTCTGTATTTCCAAAGCACTCCTATTTTTTCTTCATCTCCATTTTTCGATGGAATATATGGTTTGGTTTTCATATGATATTCAAATGAGAATATGGATATCTATCATAATAACCAGGACACATTTTATTACCTTCTGTAAAAACTTCATAAATTTAATTTCTCTATCAAAAACAGTATACATCAAAAAGGTTATAGTGTCTTCATTTTTATGCCATTTTCTTTATAATCAATTCCCTATAGCATAAAAATACTACATTAACAATTGCGGCAGCCCTTGTGCACTCGCCATAATTGCTCCCCAATATCCAACCAATAAGCAAAAAACTATTATAAAAAATATTACATTTTTTAGTAAATATTTTTTAATAAAAAAGAAATTTTCCTTAAGGTCCCCTGCACAAATAAACAAGTAAATGAATGAATACACTGGCATAAAAAAGCGCATTTCTACTGCCCCAAACAAAATAGCTATACACGGAAACAATGTCGCAGAAACATATGCCATATTTCTATTTATTAATATTCTATAACTATTCTCCTTAAAAAAACGATACGCACATATAGCAAAAAAATATAATATGGTATAATTCAGCACCATAAAAACAACTTTCCATTTATTTAAATCATATATATATCCCTGATTCCATGGCATATACAAAATGCTCATTATATGCCTCACTATTACCCCTATATAATCTATCGGATGCTTTAAAATTACCTTGATATATTGCCCTAAACTGTCAAATCCGGTAATCTTTTCATTACTGATTATCTGTAACCCAGCCCTATCAATAAAATTCATTGGCACATCTGGATACACATCATTCGAGCCCACATATGTTTCATATCTATCATAAAACATCCCTACATACAATTGGCTAGTAAATAGTTCCCCTCCGTTTAGGTCCTCCGTAATTACTGCTATCGATTTTCTATTATGTTGATTTATATTAATCTTCATCTGTGGATAAGATGAGATTACAATTCCTATGATTATAGCCATGTAAAGGAATATAATCTTCTTTATTCCAATTTGCTTCCTCCAACAATCTATAAACAATATTAAAAAAAATAAAATAGCACTAAACAAATATATTGTCCTAATATTATAAGCTACATAAATCAAAAAGCCAATTATAAAACCTTGTACAATTATCTTCCAACTATTTTTCAATCTTAATGATAAATTAACAACTAAAAGTATAATTCCAAAACTATAAATATCTGTCAAGGGATAGACAATCAAATACTTCCAAAAAACCAAAATTACTCCCAACGGAGCTAACCTTAAAAAAATAGTATCTTTCATTTTCCACCTATCCGGTAAAATATTTGGCAAACAAATGGTAAATGAAAATGAAGCAACTAAAGAATTCCCTACCAAAATTGAAATCCATTCTGGAATACCAAAGGCATTTCCTATTAGTGTGTAAAAGCAAAGAATCATCGGGAAACAATATCCTCTATAAGTATTGCTATAATTATAGAGACTAAATTTTCCTGAACTAATAAAACTCTTTGCGGCAACATAGTAATCCATTGAATCATACATATATGCATCTGTAGTGATATGGGCAAATAATCCACAAACTATTACAATTAATACTCCAACCAAAAAACATACGCCTTTATACTTCTTTTTCATATTTTTATCCTTTAACATTTCACAAAATAATATACTATTGTTATCCCCATGGTGAATATAATGCTACTACATATCTCATTTTTGCAAACGTTTCTCCCCATATAACCCAAAAAGGCATTAAAACCAAGGCAAAACACAAGCAATGCAAATACCATTTTGAAATAATGCTTTTCCTTACCTCTCCACTTCTTATTCCGACTGCCACTAAAATATATACCAACACATGAAGCGGGAAAAAAAATCTCAATTCAATTGCCCCTGGAATACTTGCCATACACGGAATTAGAATTATCATAAAATTTAAGAAATTTTCTTTCAAAACCCTTATAAAAAAACTAGATTTATATTTTAAAGCATATACTAGGATGTATCCCCCTAAATATAAAATTACTACATTTAATAATATTAGCAGAACTCTATTTCTATTAACATTTTCAATATATAATTCAGGATAGCACGGACATAAAGCATTTATCAAATGTCTTATAAAAACCCCTACTACATCAAAAAAATTGCGTAAGCAAAATAAAAAATATTCACCTATCGAATCAAACGCTTCTATACCTTCTCTAGCCAAAAGTTCTATACCAATCGGGTCTTCAAAAACTACACTGTAATTAGGATATTGTTTACCTATTTCTTTTCCAATTTCCCCTACATAAGTTTCATATCTCTGCACCTCAAATCCTGTCTTGAGATGTAGCTTTATAATACTTTGAGATGCAATATTTTTTATGCTCCAAACCCCGAATAATGCCTTATTGATTATGATTTGCGGAATCGCCGCTATCATAATTCCACATACGTTTCCTAGCATTACTCCAAAAACCTTCCGGTTTTTAATATTTTGAATTGCTGCCGAAATTAAAATACAAAATGCCGCAAACATATAAACTGACCTAATATTATATGCACAATATAAACAAACTCCTATCCCAATACCATACACTAAATTTTTATGCCCAACATTTTTTTGCGACTTCTGCAACAAACAACAAGCTATTAAAACAAAAAGAAATGCCATTACATCAGACAGCGGATATAGAAATATCCCATACCAAAATATCAATGACAGGCATAGAATCCCCCCCATAATAAAAATATCGCTCTTCAATCCCATTTGCTTTATAAACAGAGGAATTATTACGGCGTATAAGATAGCATAAATCAAAGAACTGCATACTATATACCCAATAGTCTCTGAAGCAAATACATTCGCTCCAATATAGTACATCCCCCCATATATAAGTGGTAAAATCGTTCCTCTAAATGGATTTTCCAATGTATATAATGAAAAATGGCCTTCTTTAAATAAATTCTTCCCTAATTGCCAATATAACACATAATCACACCACCCTGGAGCTTCTTCAATCTTTTTCCCAAAATGCAGATTTAATAGAATAAAACATATGAAAAAAACCCCTATAGTTAAAAGAACTTTCCTTTTATTGCCTATCACCAACATTGTTCTGACCTCCAGATTTTATAGTACCATTGATTTAAACAACCTTTAATTGGTTTATAAAAATGGCGCTCGACTCATTATTCATAGGAATGAAATGACGTTACATACGAATCAATCCATGCTTGAGACGGTTCTGACAATTTTACAATTACATAGCCTCCTATATTTTTTACACTGCCTTTCACTGGCCATGAAGGCATGTCCTCTAAATGGCCATAACTATCTGCTATTTGTTCTGGTGTAGGCATATCAACGTTATATCCTTGTGCCTGCATAAAGCGAATCATCCGCACTATATTTCCTTTGTCCACTGTATAAAAAGAACCCGCCAGTTCATATGGCATTATTAATCCATTTTCTTCATGATAATATGTTCCGACCAAAACTATAGGCATCTGAGTATAGCCCGCACAAGCCTCTCTTATATCTGATATAACTTCTTGAGTTATGATTTGGTCTTGCTGATATCTTTTATAATCAAATAAGAAATATTGATTAATATATTGAATTTGCAAAAAAATCAGATAGAAAGCAATGCAGTATATTAACCTGCGTACAAATTTTTTATCTGATAATTTTTCTATAACCAATATCCATATCACACCCATTAAACTTGGAAGTCCCAATAAAGTCCTTCCTGCAAACATAGTACTTCCTATAACAAAATTCATGCAAAATGGAGCCAATAAACTACTCCATAAGAGAAATACAAAAAGCCCCCTTCTTTTATTGATTCTGATAAATCTAACTATCGCGTATATACCTGCAAATCCAAAAGTAGCCTTATAAACAATACCGCCCCAAACTATGCTTTCAGAACCTGTTATAACCTTTCCAATCTTTGCAAATATATCACAAAGAATCCCTACCACATCTTCCCCTTTTCCCCATCCAATAAAAGAGTCACTCAAATAATTTGAACTGCCGCCAATATACATAATAAATATTTGATTTAAAACATAGTATATAACTAGTGCACTGAGACAAACCAATATACTATTTCTAATCAATACAAACATTTTTTTAAATTCAATATCCTCCGAAAATTCAAACCATAATATGCAGCATATCACTGTATTTGTTATAAAAAGAGGCACAAATGCTTGATATATGGAAAAGCCCGCTGCCAAAAGCATGACCGAATATATATAGTTTTTTTTGCAATTATGCATTTTTTCAAGAATAAAACTTATTGACAAATTTGTTAAACAGATAGCCAAACTAATTTCTATATTATATATTCCTACTACCATATATGCCCCACAAATATATGGAACGCTGACTACTATACCACTAAAAACCATTTGTGACAATCTGCTTATCGCTTTTCCCGATATTTTGTCAAAATTAAAGCATTGAATCAATGCACTAATACCTAACAAAACAGCGGCTATTGCATCTCCCAGGAAAGAAGTATAAATCTTGCCTGTTAAAAGATATCGTTCAAAAAAGTAATTCCCGAACCTCCCCTGTGCAATCCAACCTTGTGATGCATATGGCGCCATTATCTGTCTTTCTTCATCAATATATATTGTATAATATGTGCATAACAGTCCATAACATAATACAACAATGAAAAATGTCCATACCATTAATGTCCTATTGTCTTTCAAATAATTCTTAAATTCCCTATATAAATTTTTGACTGGAATTAATAAATCATCTAAAATCTCTTCAAGCTTTGTCCTTTTAGAAGGTATCAGAACTAATGCCATAACAATAATATCTAAGACAAATGCCAATGCCACAATTTTAAAGAGCCATTCTATTTTGAAATAATTAGATATATTTACCTCTTTCAGAACTACTGTTATGCCACTTTCAGCTACTAAGTCAATCCTGAAATCAGAATACATATTATTTACTGGCACTTCAACAATATTATGCCCTCTCTTAAATTTCAAATCAATCTTTTGGTCACTGGAATAGATTCCTTCCCTTGCATAATATATCTCACCCAGTGCCTCCATAACTATATTTTCATCCTTAAACAAGCTACTAATTTCAATATCAATATATATATGCTCTACATTTGGTTCTATACTCAAAAACAGCTTTGGGTCATTTGTTGTAGACACTAACTGAAGTTCGTTGTCTTTTTCAATTTCCTCAAATTTCCATCCCTCTGCATTTTCCATTAAATCTGAATTTTGGATTGTATATATCTCTTTATTATTTTCCCAAATACCTCTGATGGGATGTAAACCATAAATACACCAACATAGTATAACACTTAATACTATAAAAACAATAACTGAAATAACACCATAATATACTTTATTACTTTTTATTCCTTTGTTTCTATTACCCCCCCCC
>QXWV01000008.1 GCA_009911195.1 Lachnospiraceae bacterium
CTTTATTCCAAATCTGCCTTATTATATTATTATCAATTCTAAAAAACTTTATATATTACGTCCTCCTTTCATTTTCTCCAACACTGCTCTGCTCTTATACTTCCAGTTCCCGGACGCGCTGTCTATCCACAATACTCAGCTATTTACCATAGTCTCAACAATATTATACTCTCTCTCACTTGTCAAGTAATTTTCCCCAAAAAATCGAGGCCAGCCTCCAAATATCAAGGCTGGCCATTACTATACATTATAAAAGAATATGCTTTGTACGCTTTCACTGGCCAACATTGATGACCATATTGAAAAAATCAATCCACCTCCCACAAAAAACATTATTGCCACTTTTAACCAATGTATCTGCAAAAACCCCTTTATTTTCATCCAATTAACATTGTAACATAGCACGCCAACCATCATAATATATACAGCAATAAAAAAACGTCCTTCTATTGCCCCAGGAATTATAAACAGTACTGGAATTAATAAGCCAATATAATTGCTTAATACATTATAATTATTGACTGAATTACTAAAACATACAAGTAAAAATAGAAACATAACCGTATATGCACCTATTCCTAAAAATATTTTATTACTATCTAAATCTGTCACATATAAACTAGGCCAGCATGGCAATAATCCGTTTATTAAATGACGTACATATATACCTGCTACCTCAAATGGGTAATGGATTATAAAAGCAAAGAAGTCTGACCAACTGGCAAAACCTTCAATCCCCAGACTATCTAATAAAGCAGTTCCTACCGGTTCAATAAAATTCATTTGCGCAGAAGGATGGCTCTCTGACATCCCAATATATGTATCATATCTCTGATATTTTAATCCCCACCCTAATTGTTTCAACATTAAACCTTGGGTAGGCACTTTCATTGAGATTATTTTCAACGATTTATAATTCATATATATTTGAGGAAGCGAAGCTATTATGCCCCCCGCTATGACTTCAAGAATTGAACTTATTTTAGATAAAATACTGTTTTCGCTCCTGATTTTGCGTACTATAAATAATGCCAATAAATATATGCTTGCAAATAAATATATTGTTCTTACATTATATACTAAATATAGAAAAAAGCCAAATAAAATTGTAAATAACATACGTATAGATTTTCTCTTATCTTCCTCACACTTTTTTAAAAGGCAAATACTCATAGTACATAATATAATTGCAAATAAATCTGATAGGACATATATAATTGCGCCGTAAAAGAACAAACTAAATACCATAAAATGTATTGCGCAAGATACAGATGCTTTCACATCCATCTCATTTCTACCATTATGCATCATTGGTAAAATAAAAGTAAAATAGAAGCTTATTAACAAGGAATTTATTATCCTAAATCCAGTTATACCACCCAATAAATTACATATACCGCAATATAAAGGATATACGTATCCACGAAAACCGTCTATGTTTAGCAACAAAAGCTTGCCATCTTGCAAAATCCTTGTTCCCCTATCCCAATAATCTGCCGCATCCCCCCAGAGCCCCTTTCCGAGCCCAAATAAAATAACGCAAACCAAAAATATAATACTCAACATGCTCAATTTTCTTGTTTTTTTCAACATCTTTAAATTTATCCTCCTCAATCAATATCTTTTTCCTTATATATTAGTATAATACCCACTCTAATTTACAATGTTATAATCACTATATAAATCAAAGCAAATACTATCTATCACATATCCTAAGAGTTTATCATACACTGCTATATTCAGCCCTCTGGAATTCTTTGAACATTCTTTTCCATCAAATTGGATAGAAGAATAATCCCCAACCTCATTTCCAGAACTCTCTACATGTACAAAAATCCCATCCAGTATCATATCATAAGATAATGCTATATTACCATATTCTTGGTATACACATTCACTACCATTTAATATTCCAATAAAGCTATGCCTATAACCACTAAGAACATTATTGTCAAATCCCAGTTCCGATAAGCATTCTCTTATTTCATCTGTCATTAATACACTTGCTTCATCACGAACAGAAAATGCTACTATATAACGCTCATTCTTCACATTCTTCAAATAATACAGCAGTTTTTGATAGTTATTATTGTCTTTGCTTTCAAGTTCTCTTCTAGTAAAAATACCGCCTGAATAAAAGTCAAAATTAACTGAATCCACTAATTCATTATTCCGCAAATCATATACTACTAGATTCATCCCACGTGAGTCCATTGAGTAATCATTCCCATTCACATTTATCACTGAAACATTTCCAGCATCCAGTCCTCCACTTGCAATAGATATACTATTATCTTCTAATATATCATCATACGTTAAACACTCATCTAATGACCATGATTCAAAAATATTATTTTTATTCTTTGCTACTAAAATATAGCTCTCTCTAAAATTTTCTAATACATACTTTGCTCCTACCCCTTTTAACAATTCTTTTATTCTTTCGCTCAATCCACTTGTGGCATCATCTTTCACAGATATTAACACTAAATAATCAGTTTTCGCTAAATATTCTAAATAATCTTCAATATTGGATATTGAACATAGATTTGCCTTAATAAAATAATCTCTATTCAATTCATCTATATCCACTGCACAGTTTTGCTTTGTTAAAAAGTCAGTATAGTAGCCATATATTCCTCTTTTTGCCAGTTGTTCAATTTGCTCTACGTCATTTATCGTATGCACATAAACCATACATCCTAATTCATGTAGCCTGTCGACCGTACTTTTTGCCGCACGCTCCGGAAACATTGTCACTACTTTTATCCCTGTTTCTTTAACAAACTCTACAACTTCATCTTCACTGGCAGTTGTCTGGTATAGAGTATATATGATTGACTCAAAGGGATATATGCTCATAATCTGCCAATACATTTCTTCATTATAAACTTGCACCACAATACGTTTTAATATATCTTCATTAATGTCTTTTGCATGTTCCACCATGTATCTAAAAACATAATCTATTGCCACACTATTAATATCCTTCGTGTCTGTTATAATATATATATCCTCATATTTCTCAAGCAATTCACAAACATCATCGAAACTCAACATTGTAAAATCGTTCGATGAAGAAGATATGTCCTCCCAGGTTTTTGGCAAATTATTTATTTCATAAGCCGCATACTCTTCCCCTGCACGGCCATAAGTAAGCCTTGACCAATCATGGCGGCATATTAATACTCCATCAGCACTTAGTGAAAAATCAACTTCAAATAACCTAGCGCCTTTATCATAATTTTCATTAAAAGCCTCCAATGTATTTGTATATGTTTTATCACCTATTGCACCAAACGCGTGAGAGATATAATGTTCTTTCACCCAATCATACTTTAAGTAATATTTTTCAGAATTCGCCTCCACGTCTACTGCAACAGCATTGCTCTTTACTTCCGTCAAGAAACCATTATAGCATTGTCCAACACTAATCTGCAAACAGTCTTTTGTACACCAGTCTGAATACTCTAATTTAGTTAACAGCTTCCCTGTTTCCACATCATAAATAGTATAAAGAGCCTCATTGTTCAACAATATCTGGCTATCCTTGTTAAAATTATCCCCACTTACCGACAACCACTGAACAGTCCCACCATCCAGGGTTAAATTTTTTGGTTCAATGTTAGATATATTAGGATGAGAGATTGTATCAAGTGATAAAACTTTTAAAATTTTCTCATTAGAAAAATGTGATTGCCCCTCTTCGTCCCGTGTCTCAATCTGAATACTTATATCTTTTTCTTCATCAAATAATTCTTCTGACAAATTAAGATAAACCTTGTCGCCTGATTCATTGTCAAATAGATAGTCCATATTGTAAATTCCATTAACATATATTCCTATAACATTATTTAAACCCACCCCTTCAATAACTATTTTATCATCATCATTAAATTTTGTATTTACCAATACATTACTTGGTGTTATGCATTCTATAATAGGTGCATTTTCATCTAAAGTTACATTGCTTTTATCATGTTGATGCACAATCACCATAATACCTCCCCCCAATAAAAGCAGTACAATACCTATCATTATTTTCTTTTTTATTCCGAACATCCTATCTCCTCTCTGACACTCATAAGCTCTTCTACTTAACTAAAATTATATATCTTCACGCCTTAACACTACCATCCTGAGATTTCATAATCAGCATATAAATCAAAGCATACACTATCCAAAACTTTTTTCATAAACTTATCATACACTACAATATTTAATCCCCTCTTATTCTGAGAATAATCTATTCCATTAATAAAAATATTCGAATAACTGCCAACATCTCCCCCTGCACTCATTACTTCAATGCTCATTCCATCCAATTCTACAGCATATTCCAATCTCTGATTATCTATTTTTTCATAAACTACCTTCCCTGAATCAAGCACTGCAATATAACTATGTCGATATGAACCAAGCAGTGACTCCTGTAGCCCCAATCCATTTAGTACGTCCTGTAGTTCTTTCGTCATAGAAAAACTCGCATCATCATTTATTGCCATCACTGCTAAATACCTTTCATTACCAATTCTTGACAAATAGTCAAACACTGCTTTGTAATTCTCATCATTCCTTTTTTTATCCAGCCAAAAACTATCATTTGCCTCCTCCTTCCTGGATAATATTTCTCCAGCATAAATATCTATATTTACAGAATCTATAACTCTATCAATATTAGAATCGTATACAACACAATTTATTCCCCTCTGGTTCATAGAATACTCGTTTCTATTAATGACTATTGAAGAATAATTACCAAAATCAAGCCCCGCGCTTTCAAGCTGTATTTCTGCATCGTCAATCTTTCCATTCCAAACGATTTTATTCCTCTCCGAAGCATCTTCTGCTATCACGCTTCCATTCTGTGAAATCAAAACATAACTGGAACGTATATTCTCTATCGGATACAGTTTCGCTCCTAGTTTGTAAATATGTTTAAGCAATTCTTCAGATAATCCCATTCTTGCATCATCTTTAACAGAAATAAAGCAAATATAGTCCGACTTCCTGACTTCTTCTAAATATTCAATTGCATTTTCTAATCTTACAATTTTATTCAATTTAAGCTCTGCATAATTCACCCATTCTTGCTGCAATCTATTTCTATATTCTTCGTCCAGCCCATATGGCAGTATTGTTCCATATGCTCCGTTTTCAATAAACTCTAAAATATTATCATTATCATTTATCCCATCTAAATAAACTCTACATTCGCTATCATTTAATTTTTCAATTAATTCCAAACTTGCCATATCAATTGGTAAAATAGCTGCCCCAATTCCTGTGCTATTTATAAAATCTACACATTTCTCTATCCCTTCATTTTGCAATAGCATTCTAAGTTCTAAAACAACTGATGCAACAGGATATATTTCGGAAACCAAATGATACGATTCCTTTGTATTTACTTTCACAATCAACTGTTCTCGCAAATCTATACCTAACTTATTAATGTGTTCTGTAATGTAATTGTAAACGGTGTATATTTCATTAGCATCATCAGAATCAATCATATCCATAATTATATAAATATCCTCGTATTCGTTTAACAACGTGCAGAGTTCATCAAATGTGCACGGTATCATTTTAGAATCCCCACTATTTTGTTCTGATTCTCGAATTTCCAAATATGTTTTTGGCAATCTCCCTTCTACTTTTTCACTAGAAACACTATACAAAATGCAATCTTCCGAAAATGCAAACTTTATATTAAAAATCCTTTGACCATCCAGATAGTTTTTCATAATAATATCTTTTATATCACATATTCCTTCATTGCATAGGCTAGCATTAATATCCAAAATACTATGCGCATCATCAAGCCATTTATACTCATACAACCCCTGCTTTGCATTTTGATAATTAGTATTAATTGTATACATCCTGCTTTTCTTAGTTGTCAAATATCCGTTATATGATTGTATAACTTGAATGCTTAGACTCTTTTTCGTACACCAATCATAAAACGGTATTTCAAATATCAAACTATCTTCTTCAAATATTGATTCATATTGCTTTCCTCCTACAAAAACCCTGCTATTTTCATTAAAATTTTTTCCTTCTAACGTTATTGTTTGTAGCACTTCATCACTATATTCCAATCTTATGGGGGTTACCCCATTTATTTCTGGTTTTAATATAAAGTCGCTTGCAATAACCTCCATTTTTGCATTATTTGAAGTACATAGTAATTCACTATTTATTCTCATTTCAACTTTTATATTAAGTTTTTGTGGCGATTTATAATACTTTTCTGGAAGCAATACCCTCATTTCACTATCTGTTTGTTCAATAACTTTATAATTGTCCACATAACTTCCATTCACATACAAAGCACTTGCTTTTGACAACCCCTGCCCTTGTATTATTATACTATTATCTTCATTAAACTGTATTCCTTCAACTACTTTATTTGGCACAATGCAATCAATATGAGGCTTTTCCACTAGCATTAACGGAATTCCTCTATAGCATAAAACAAATAAAATTACACCGATTATTAAGAACATTTTATTTCTATTGCTTTTAAAGACATTATAAATTTTTTTTAAAATTTTCATTCTATACGATTAATGTCCAAACATCATATAATATCCAATTTTTCTATATTGGCTGATGTGGTCATTCTCCTCCTGATAATTATGCCAAATATCTTTATCATCCTTATATCCAACTAAATTAATTATGGGAACTTTCTTCTCCAAATCCAATAAATACTCAGAATAGTTGGTTTTAATTCCTATGCACTTTAATAAATTTGCCCCTAGATAGTTTAAACTCATATCCTTATTTATCTGCTCTATTTCAGCATCATAATTCGCCCAAATAATATATGGAACACAATATTTCTTTTCTTGTTCTATTACATTATCTTCCTGATTGTTCTCTATCAAACTATCTACAAACTCATCTGTTAATGCAGGTTGATGGTCTCCGAACATACATACAATTACAGGCTTATCTGCTTTTGCCAAATAGCCAATTAACTCACTAAACGCTTTATCCGATTCCCTAATTAATGTTAAATACGTAATTACATCTGCATATTGTTGATATTCATCACCTACACTGATGGGGTCAACTCCACCTAATGCAGTGATGTCCTCATACCCTCCATGGTTTTGCATCGTGACATTAAAAATAAAAACTGGATTTGTGCTGCTTTCAAATTCATTTATTATCTGTTCATAATTATACTTGTCCGATGTATACCCTCTAAGAGTATCAATATCTGACATATCCTCAATAGAAATAAATTTATCAAAGCCAAATTGTTGATAAACACTAGACCTATTCCAGTTTGTTTTCACCATAGGATGCATTGCTACTGTTTCATAATCATTATTTGACAATACATCTGCTAAATTAAATACTTCCTCTAAATTATACATAGTATATGGGTATACATTTTGAGGTAAATTAACCATAGAATTTCCCGTCAGAAATTCAAATTCAGAATTACACGTTCCACCTCCATATACCGAAGTATATATATTTCCACGCATTAAATACTGGTCAATACTATACCAATTTGATAGATATTCTTCTGATTCAAACTCTCCTAAAACCGATAAATCCGAAAAAGACTCATTCATTATAACTATTACCGAAGGCTGCTGCTCTTCACTGCCATCTTTACTATATTCGTTATCTTGATACTTCTGTAAAACATTTTCCATTTCTCTCTGAGAATATCCACCCGGAATAGTCATCTGCATAATTTGGCCGCCTAAAATAAAGGCTAATATGCTACCGTTTTGACAATAGGAATCATAAATATTCCACGAGTCTATACCCAATCCCAATTTCTCCCCCCATTGCCAGCGGATAAGCATACAATAGACACAAAAGAAATAACCAACTCCTTTCACCAAATTCATTACTTTTTCCTTAATTTCTTTTTCTTGCTCTTCCATAGGTAGTATAATAATTATACAAATTGTTATTAATATGATTAATGTAGAAAGTACTAATTGGTCTGTTAATACAAATTGATATTCACCAGCAACACTTAATGCTGTTTTTATTGCTTTAAGCTCACTAGGCAATAAGGGATTGCCTTTAAATTCCATTATATAATGATTAGCTAAGCCAAAGCACCATGAACATATACACGCCAAGATTAATGCTGTTTTATAATTAGATATAAAAACACAAAATCCTATCTCTATTATTAATATAACCAGATAATTTAAGAAAATCTTACCACCTGTTATTTTTTCAATTTTATCATTATATAATAATTCCATACTATAAAATAACACTATAGGCAACAATAGCAATAAAATAATTCCTATAATTTTTTTTGTTCTAGGATTCCATGTCCAATTTGTTTTGCTCTGTACCTCTTTTTTAAAGATTATAATGGCTATACACATACAATATAAAATGCACTCGTAAAAATAGATATTTCGCCTCATGCATATATTTCCCACAGCGTAATTTTGAGCCAAAAACAAATAACCTAATCCAAATAAACAACCAAAAAATATTTTTTTCAACCTGCACATTTATTTTCTTCCATCCTATAAAGCTTACTCTGACATTTTAATTATAAACAAATTCCTCTCTTCCAAGAATACGCATGAATTTTCTGCAGGCCATACTCCCATTTCTGATAACAACTCATTAGCAATATCAATATCCTCTCCATTAGCACCTTGAAATTTATATCCAGATACTTCATTTAACATATGTATTTTAGCATATGAATCTAATGCTGGACGATTGTACACATAAAATCTTGTTTTATCCAAGCTGCCAATTTGTACTGTTCCCGACATGTAAACTTTTACATTATTACTAAATCCAGCAAAGCCTTCCATTCTTGCTACTATGCGATTAGCTAAATTAGATTCCAAATTATTAAGCCTCTGCAAATCAATCGCACATCTTCCTGTTCTTGCAAGATTGCTTAATCCTATAATCAAGCATAAAGTAATTGATACTTTCCTCAATTTATCTATAGAAAAATATTCCCCTAATAACTCGTAGCCAAATAATACCCCTAAAGAAACTATTACAAAACCGTATGCGGTAGCGCATCTGCCTGAAAAAGTGGTGATATATGCCAACGAAAAACCAAAACATTCTATAATTCCAATTACCGAATATAGTATGTAAACAACACATCTCACCAAAGCCTTTTTATACTCTCTATTTTTTACAGCATATATAATAACAAGGCCAATGCAAACAATCGATGTCATCAAAAATATATTACTTATTAAAGCAGAATTATAAACATTATCTGAAAAAAAAGAACGTTTTAAATGATATCCAACTGTTCCCCAATATCCTTCAGAGAAAAGACTTTTTAACATCTTCCCAATCCCTATCGAACTATTCTTCGTTACCCCTGTAAAACTAACAATTAAATAATATATACCCAAACTAAACAAACATATACATAATTGAATAATGTCATTTTTACATTCTTTAAATTTTATATTTTTACAAAATAAAATTACTATTTTAAATATAAAAAAGCTAACCATAATTACATAATAAATTTGGTAAATAGATAAGGATATTATATAGCATGCTATTGATAAACCCAAATACCCCCCCC
>QXWV01000009.1 GCA_009911195.1 Lachnospiraceae bacterium
GAATACCGGAATAGTGCTATAACAATATATTTCTACCAAAAAAGGATTTGAGACAATCGCTAAAACCAGCGCTCCCCGCAAAGTCAAATCTTTTATATCTAGTTTTTCTACAATATATATGCCTAGCATTACATTGAATGATATAAAGCAATATATACCCATAGGTTTTGTCAACGGCGATAAATTCATTCTATACAAAATTTCTGCCAAAAGCCCTTCCATATATCTTCCATAGGCTCTATAGTTATATCCTAATGTACTTAAATTAATATCATATGTACCTAATAAAACATAATCATCTGCTTGATACAATAAATTCGTTATAAATGGCATAGCAGCAAGCGTCAGACCGATGCTGCATATTATAAAGAGCAAACAATTATCTTTTTTTCGCATAAACTTAAACATACTTCTTCCCTCTCCTATAAATTATTTTATTTTTTCTGTAATACAATCCGCGTATTATGTATACAATCATACATATAAACGAAAAGATAATCCATATGGATTCTCCTACAGTTTTATATCGCATTACAACCCGACACTCTCCCTTTGGAAGTTCAATTCCACAAAAGCCATCATTAATTTTTTTTACTTTTACTCTTTCCCCATTTACATATGCCGACCAATTAACGCTATATGCCAAAGGTACCATCAATATACTTCCCTCATCCTCGCCTATACAATATGCATGGTATTCATCATTCGTAAATCCCACATTAAAAACTTCCTTATCTGACATCTCCTTTGCCTTCATAATGTATACATCATCGTACTTTGTTTCCCAGTCAACGAAATGTATCTTTTGAATAGAAAAATCAAACTTTTCGTCACTTACACCAAAAATAGGAATAATTTTTATTTTTTCCACCTTATCGCTTTCCATATAAACTGAATAGGTTCTAGTTCCCTCCACTAAATACACATACTCCGTCTTTTCTTCGCAGTAGTCTTCCTCTTCTCCAGCATAAAAAACTTTTAAATATAATCCGGTATGTGGTACTGTCATATCAAATACCATCTCGCATGCCTGGCCATTTGCCTTTCTTTCTATTTCAATCCACTCTTCCTTATTACTGCTTACCCCTGAAATTAGCCCTTCATCATATGAGAAATTCTTTGAAATTTTATACGTATAATTATTTTCGATTTCATCCATTTCTGAAATAATACTCGAATTTTCATCATCATAATAATAATCATATAATACTAAATTTTTCTGCATAGGACTCAAATCCATATAAATCTTTTTATCTATCTTTTCATTATATAGTAACCCAAATGGAAGCGATACTTCGTTGTAATAAACTGCTAAATTTTCTGCTTGGTCAACTAAAGTGTATCCTATTGGCGGAACATCATCTGTAACAATATATTTTACTCCAAGTAAGGTTTGCATTGCGTAATTTTCACAAGAGATATCAGCATGATTAGCATCATGACTAATGGAATAGGCACTTCCCATCTCATTTAGATTTTTTATAAAATCAATTATATATTTCTTGTTTAATGACGAATAACTATCAGTTCCCATATATCCTAAAACTTGACTATGATTTAAATAACTCCGAGAATTATAATCCCTAATTCTATATAGCTTGCTATTTTCTTTAGCCTTAATTTCTTCAATCAAATCTTGCGTTTCCCCTGCAATAAAAGTCTCAAATTCGGTTTGGTTTATATTAATTCTATTATTTACCAGACTAAAATTACCGCCTATTAATTCAAAACATATTAAAAACAAAATAATATAATATTTATTTTCTGATAAACTAAATTTTAAGAGAAATATATAGCACATTAATAGCAATAGCTTAAAAAGCATGCTCTTATATTCATACTGTATTGATATTATTGTAGCGCTAAAGTAAATAATTACAATTATAATCAGTGCAATAGTGGAAGCAAAAGCCATATCTTTATAAGTGAACAAACCATTTTTGCACAAAATATCATCAAGAGTGATACATATTGCCACAACAGAAAAAAATGAAATAACATACATCCACCGGTTACTATTCAATATAATTAACAATCGACTTGCTGCTGGTGAAAAACCAGCTACAAATAACAGTAGCATAGGAATAATATTTCTATGTTTCTTTTTGCAAACCCAATAACAAGATACTACAATTAGTATAGATGTGGAAAGAACTGGGGCCTCATATAAATTTCCCATACCACTATACTCCGCAATTCCAAAACTCCCTGCAGATATCAATCGCCCTAACATATTACAAAAAATGATTAAGTCAAAATTAATTAGACCCGATAGCTGCAAATTAATACTTCTTGCACTCTCCAAGACGCATAAGACCCATTCCGTTGAGATAAACAAAAATACCCCAATCCCTAGAAATGTTTCTGCTATATAGCGCAAACATAGTTTTATTATCTCTTTAGCATTAGTTTTTAAACAAATTAAACGGAATACATAATAAATACCAATTGTGGCACAAAATGAATATAAAAAGTATATATTATTAACACTGTACAACCCAACAATGACTCCCCAAACTATCCACCATCCCTTTTTGCCAGCCTGAATTATTTTTTCTATCACAAACATTAATATACTAAAAACAAGCATCCCCGTTAGAAAGAAAGCATGCTGACCCCATAGGATATTGTAGGCACTAAAACCCCATATTAACGCTCCTATTGTTGCAATTTTATTGTCTAATTTAATCTCTTGAAAATATAAGAAAGCGAACAACTCAATTATGATGATTTTTAAAAAGGTACAAAACATAAGTCCTTGATAAATATGTACCTTTCCAAATAAACATAATATAATAATAAACGGAAGTTCCATATGGATATTCGACTGTGAAATTATAGAATTGCCAAAACCATCGAACAGGTTAACCAAAGAAAAGTCAACATTATAAACCCTGTCCATCATAGATATATATGAACCTAAATACCCATAAAATGTATCAGACCCTACATCTGTATATGCAAATAACTCATCCGACCATATAAATTTTCCATATATTGCCAGAAAGATTACGGATGTACAAACCATTAGAATAGCAAAATTCCTATCTGCACTTAAACGTCTAAACAACCTCGTGATATATTTCCTTAAAACAACTAATATCCCCTCTACAAATAACAGTAAAAAAATAAGCCCTATGAACTGACGTCTAACAACATTATCTAACTCAACTATTACCGAATCTACTTTTAGTATATTACCCTTAATATATGTCAAATCCAATCTAAGCGTATCTGCCTCAACCCTATCTGCAAAAAAAATTTTATTTTCACCCTCATGCAAATAAAAGTCAACATATTTATCTCCTAAAATTTCCCCCTCTCCATAATATATCCTCCCATTTTCATCTGCAGTTTTTAACGAATCCACATAAATAATTACTTCCTTTAGTTCTGCTGTATAGTCCAGGGAAAGGCTAATCCATGGGTTTTCGCTTTGGGCTTTAAGCCTCCCTTCTTCATCAGTAATAAAGTCTTTCAAATAAGGATATATATCTTCATTTGTGAATCTGACTGAACTAGGAAGGAATAATTTCTGTATATTACCCCCCCC
>QXWV01000118.1 GCA_009911195.1 Lachnospiraceae bacterium
AATTCCGTCGCCAGACGGACATAAATTGACGAAGAACCGAAGGTTCTTCATGAAGTGGCGAAGCCACTTTTTTATATTATAGGAAATTACGCCACAGTGTTGTAAGTCGCAAAGAATTGTCTTCCGGGCCAATTCCTTGTTAAGGTTTTGCAATATGTTAATATTTATGTAAAATTATGGAACAAAGTTTGGAAATGTGTTAATATTTAATAAACGATTGATGTATGTATATTTGAGATAAATATTTAATGTACAAGGGGATAAGAGAATGGATACAATACTTAGATTTGTAATCAAATACAAGGATACTATTTTAATTGATATAATCGGCGGACTTATATTAGCTTTCTTATTAGGGATGGCTTCCATTATCAAAAAAAGGCTATCTCCAAAACCATTACAAGAACCGAAGGAACAAGCTATATATTTAAGTACTCCTAAAAGATGTTTTGATGATAGTTGTATAGGAAGATACGAGCTTTTAGATAAAGTATTTAATAAAATTGTAGATGGCGAAAAAAATTTTTTATCAAGAAAATGTATTGCTATCACTGGGGAAGAAGGAATAGGAAAATCCCTTTTTTGTTATACACTCTTTCAATACTATTTGCATGAAAGTCCAGTTTATGCTGGTTGGATTGAATGTAATGGAAAACAATCTGTTTTTGACATTATTCAGAACACTTTTAAAGATTTGAGGTTCCGTAAGAAGAATAAAGACGATATATTAAATGCTTTTGCAAATATAGATAAGAAATGTGTGCTTTTTTTTGACGAGATTAATCAATTTACACCATTGGATGAAATAGAAGAGCTTTCTCATTGTCCCCAAGTCATCTTGATTCTGTCTGGCCGGATAAGAAAAATAGATTTTGCAGATGAAACTATTGTATTGCCTCCTCTTTCTGATGACGAAACGGGTATAATTTTTCTAAGGCAAATAGGAGTAGAAAGTTTTGATTTTATAAAGGGAAAAGGTAAGTACAGTTGTAAGCGTTTATTGAGGAATTACGCAAAAGGGAATCCATCTCTTGCCATAATGTTTGCCTGTGCAGAGTCCCATTATGAGGGTAAGTGGGAAAAAATGTTGGAAAGTATGGAAAGCCGTGAATATGATGACGAGCATTATTTCAAAAATATTCTGCAGCAGCTATATAGGATAACGGAATTAAGTAATGCCCAAAAGTCTGCGCTTTCAAAGTTGTCTGCTATAGAATATGAAAATTTTACTGAATCGGTTTTTGAATTTTTGGATATTCCTGATGATTGCATTGAATCTTTGTGTAACACATACTGGTTGAAACAGGAGGATAGCATTATGTATGCTATCGATGAAAATCATTGTAGAATTATTTCTAAATTGTTTATATCTGAAATGAATTTAGAGAATGCAATTAATTCAATGGATGAATCTTTATCAGTAAAGAAAAATATTGGATTCAGATGGATTTCGTTATATGTAGAAAACATATTAAAAAGAATACGGGGATATGCAGCATATATCATGGAGAAGGAATCCTTTTTTGAATTTGTATATAATGTTGCTTGGAATTATTGGAATATAAAAAACTATGAAAAATGTATTGAATGGATAGAACTATGTCATTCAAAGGATAAAGAATTAATATATAAGAAAGCACGTATTGAGTTTCAGGCAAAATATTATTTAGTTAATAAGTTGTATTCACCCTCTGAAGTTGAGCAGGTATATCTTGATGCTTTAGAAAAATCAAAAGAAATAGATGATTTTCAAAATCAAAAAATGTTTCTTATGCAAGAGTATTGTAATTTTTTGTTATTTAATAAGCAATATAATGAAGCCTTATTATTGTGTAAAGAATATTTTGAGGTAAATACTATGGATTTAAGGTATAAAAATAACTGTGATATGTTTTATAGATATTTGGATGTGGCATACAAATTAGATGACAAAGAATCTTTAGAGCGGTTAGTAAATGAGAAAACGATTCAAGACTTATATCAAAATGAAAGGGTTTGGATTACGGCTGCTTGGAGCTTTGGAGAGTTAAGCAAAATATTTAAAAAGTGGGGGGATAAGGAAACTTCAGATAAGTATATGAGGCATATGGTGGTGCTTTTAAATGAATGGAGAGGTTTTTATAACAGCGTAATAAAAGTGTATTTGAAACTGTCTGAGGAAAAGTTTGCGGAATATATGCACTCATGTGATGAATTATTGGACTCTCTCAATAAAGCATTGGCTCGAAAGGACGCAGAAGCTCTTTATATTGAGGGAAGATATCAGGAGAAATATGGAAATTATACCGATGCTTTTGCATTATATGAAGAAGCTGCAGAGAGGGATAGTCTAAGAGGAATGTGTTCTTTAGCAGTTTTATATTATAGGGGGCAGGGAGAAGAACGCAATTATGATAAAGCCCGAAGGTATTGGGACTACTGTTGCAAAAGAGGACATAGGGGCTCATATTATTGGTTAGGTATATTATTGCTTGATACGAATTATAGCGGTTATGATAAAAAATTAGCGTTAAAGAAACTTACACAGGCTGCTGAATTAGGTAGTGAACGTGCAAAAGAAAAATTGTTAGAATTATAAAATTATAGATTTAGGTTTTCGGATTCAAAGAGTATGAGTATTACATACATATCAAAAAGTTTGGAAATTTAAGGTAGAATTCAGGCATAAAATTCAATTTGATTATTCCAAAATGCTAGGTGATATGCTATAATATCAGTTTGTATCAAACTCTTTTCGTTGGAATGCAGCAGAAAGAAGCTGATTTTATGGGGAAAGACTTAAAGGGCAAGGAACTTGGAGTCGGTATCTGTCAAAGAAAGGATGGTTTATATACAGAACGAATTGTAAGCAAGAGAACTGGTAAATTGGTTCAAAAAATTTCCTAAAGCTATATATATGTCCACGTGACCGAGGATGAGAAGGTCAAAGAGGTGTAAAGAATCGAAAGTGCCTTGAAAATTGTGTAGCAGATTGTGTAGTAAAAATATAGAGAAAGGCAGAAACCCTTGAAAAGAAGGGTTTTCTGAGTAGGTATAACAAGAAATGAAACTAGGAATAGTAGGTCTACCAAACGTAGGAAAAAGCACATTATTTAATTCCCTGACAAAAGCAGGGGCTGAATCGGCCAATTACCCTTTCTGCACCATTGACCCAAATGTGGGCATTGTGGCGGTTCCGGACGAGCGGCTGAAATTATTGGGCGATATGTACCAGTCGAAAAAAGTGACCCCTGCAGTGATAGAATTTGTGGATATTGCAGGCTTGGTAAAGGGCGCTTCCAAGGGCGAGGGGCTGGGCAACCAGTTCTTGAGCAATATCCGGGAGGTGGACGCTATTGTACATGTGGTGCGCTGCTTTGAAGATTCCAATGTAGTCCATGTGGACGGTAGCGTGGAGCCTTTAAGGGATATAGAAACCATTAACCTGGAATTGATTTTTTCCGATTTGGAAATTCTGGAACGGAGGATGGCCAAGGTGGGAAAAGGTGCCAGGATGGATAAGGCATTGGCGAAGGAGCAGTCTCTGTTGGAAAAGGTGAAAGCCCATTTGGAGGAAGGAAAACTGGCACTGACCTTTGAGGCGGAGGATGAGGACGAGCAGTCATTGCTGGCTTCTTATAATTTCCTTACCTACAAACCTGTTATCTTTGCGGCCAATGTGGGTGAAGACGATTTGGCAGAAGATGGCGCAGGCAACGAAGGGGTGAAACGTGTACGGGAATTTGCAAAGGAAAGCGGGAGCGAGGTTTTTGTCATCTGCGCCCAGATAGAGCAGGAGATTGCGGAGCTGGACGAAGAAGAAAAGGCCATGTTCCTGGAGGACCTGGGGCTTAAAGAATCCGGGCTGGAAAAGATGATAAAAGCCAGCTACCGAATCTTGGGGCTGCAGAGCTTTTTGACTGCCGGGGAGGATGAAACAAGAGCCTGGACAATAAAAATAGGAACGAAGGCGCCCCAGGCAGCAGGAAAAATCCATACCGATTTTGAAAGAGGGTTTATCAAGGCGGAAGTGGTGAACTATAAGGACTTGCTGGAGCATGGCTCTTTGGCGGCCGCCAGGGAGAAAGGGTTAGTTGGAATGGAAGGGAAGGATTATGTGGTGAAGGACGGGGATGTGATTTTGTTCCGGTTTAATGTATAGGGCAGATGCAAATTTACCATATCTGGCATATCGAACAGAAGTTCCTACAATATATAGAAAATGACGAAAAAATGCACTTTACAGCGAAATGTAAAGTGCATTTTTTATAAATAAATTCCTTGAATTGGCTTGTCAAACTTTCCATATTGGTATAAAATCAATATAAAAGTGGTGGGAAGTGGTATGAAGTGGAACTAAGTGGGGAGATTTCCCCAAAAATTGTTCTGAAGTGGCAGACTCTCATATCGCGGAAGTGGCAGACCACTTTTTGTTTCCTTATAGGAAGCTGCGTCATAAGACGTATGTAACTTTACAGGGGGTCTACAGAACGGCGGGTGAGCTTTATGTTTATGGGAGAATACAACCATTCCATCGATGCAAAAAACCGGCTAATCATCCCTTCTAAGTTCCGTGAAGCTCTCGGCGATGAATTTGTGGTGACGAAGGGATTGGATGGCTGTTTATTTGTGTACGATAATAAGGAATGGGCCTCCTTTGAAGAAAAGCTTAGAAATCTGCCGCTGACAAACAAAGAAGCAAGGACTTTTGTCCGTTTCTTCCTGGCAGGGGCTGCCAGTGTGGAGGTGGACAAACAGGGAAGGGTACTGATACCCTCTGTATTGAAGGAATTTGCGGGTATCAATAAAGAAGTGACTCTCATAGGCGTTGCCAGCCGGATTGAAATCTGGAGCAAGGAAAGATGGGAAGGCGAGTCCTCTTACGAAGATATGGAAAGTATTGCAGAACATATGTCGGAGCTGGGGCTGGGCATCTAGTGCGGGAAAGGCAGCATAAGGGAGGTTGGCATGGAATTTAAACACAGTTCTGTGTTGCTGAATGAGACAATTGATAATTTAAAGATAAAAAGCGACGGGATTTATTTGGATGGAACCTTGGGCGGGGGCGGGCATTCTTATGAAATAGCCAGCCGGCTGGAAAGCGGAGGCCGCCTGGTAGGCATCGACCAGGACGGGGCAGCCATAGAAGCTGCCGGGGAGAGGCTTTCCCCTTTTGGGGACAAGGTTACTATCGTAAGGGAAAATTACAGCAATACCACAGAGGTATTAAAGGGGCTGGGAATCGAAAAGGTAGACGGCATTTTGTTGGATTTAGGGGTCTCTTCCTATCAACTGGATACTTTGGAGAGGGGTTTTTCCTATAAATATGATACTGCGCTGGATATGCGGATGGATACGAGGCAGGAACTGAGTGCCAGGGATATTGTAAACAGCTATACGGAAGGGGAGCTGTTTGGCATTATTAAGGATTACGGGGAGGATAGATTTGCGAAAAATATCGCAAAACATATCGTTCGTGCAAGGCAGGAAAAGCCGATTGAAACAACGGGCGAATTAAATGAGATTATAAGGGCAGCGATACCGGCCAAAATGCGTCAGACGGGAGGGCATCCTTCCAAAAGGACATTTCAGGCTATCCGTATCGCATGTAACAGGGAATTGGATGTACTTAAGGGCGTGTTGGAAGATTTAGCCGATTGCCTGAATCCGGGAGGGAGGCTGTGTATTATTACCTTCCACTCTTTGGAGGACAGAATCGTAAAAAACGCATTTAGAAGCTGGGAGAACCCATGCATATGCCCGCCGGATTTTCCGGTATGTGTGTGCGGCAGAAAGTCAAAGGGGAAGGTAGTTACCCGTAAACCGGTGCTTCCCAATGAGGCGGAAATGGCTTCCAACAAGCGGTCGAAAAGTGCAAAGTTAAGAGTGTTTGAAAAGGAATAAGTTTCATGGCTGAGTATAGGACAAGCAGGGATAACAGAAGACAGCAGGCATATATGGGGCGAAATAACGTTTATATCCATGGAAACGCGGTAAGGAAGCTGGATGAAAGGGTTTATGTGCCGGAGGAGCGGCGCAGGAAGCCTATTAGCAACACGGCGAGAAAAAACAGGGAAAAGGCCCGCCATATGAATCTGGGATATGTGCTTTTTTTGTCATGTGCGGTGATTGTGGCTGGATTCATGTTGAGCATATATATTGGGCTGCAGTCCGATATTACCAATAGCATTAAAAATATATCCAGGCTGGAAAGTCAGTTGAATGCGCTGAAATTGGATAATGACGAAGAATATAGCCGTATTACAAGTAGCGTGGATTTGGAAGAGGTAAAACGGGTTGCTATACAAGAACTGGGAATGAAATATGCGGAAGAAGGCCAAATTGTTATAGTTGAAGGAGGGGGCAGCGATTACATGAGGCAGATGGCAGATATACCGCAATAAAAAGGAAAGTGGTAAAAGTGAGCAGACAGGGACAAAACAACAGAGGAAAGCGTGGAATCAATGGCCGATTCACGTTAAGGATGCAGAAGAAGCTGGTAGTACTTTTTTTGTTGGTACTGTCAGCTTTCATAGGGTTAAGCTTTCAGCTAATAAGGATTAATAAGGATGATGGGAAGCGGTATGAAAAACAGGTGCTCTCGCAGCAGTCCTATGACAGCACAACGATTCCTTTCCGCAGGGGTGATATCCTGGACAGCAAGGGAACGAAGCTGGCCGCAAGCGAAAAAGTTTATAATGTCATCCTGGATGCCAAGGTAATGCTGGACAGGGATGGGAAATATGTGGAACCCACTATAGAAGCAGTACAGAGGGAGCTTGGCTTGGACACAAGCGTTATCCGTTCCCGGCTGGCTTCCAATCCGGAATCCTCCTACTATGTGTTGGCCAAACAACTGACTTATGAACAGGTAAAGGGTTTTAAGGAATTGCAGGAAGATGAAGAAGCAGGGGCAGATATCAAGGGTATCTGGTTTGAGGAAGAATACCGGAGAATCTATCCCAATAACCGTATGGCCTGCGATGTCATTGGCTTCACAAGAAGCGACAACTCAGGTTTGTTTGGCCTGGAACAGTACTATAATGATGTGCTCAGCGGTACTCCGGGAAGGGAGTACGGATATCTGAATGACGATGCGGCTTTGGAACGGACAACAATTTCGGCGGTGGATGGGAATTCTATCGTTACTACAATAGACGCCAACATTCAGGCCATTGTGGAGAAATATATAAAAAAATTCAATGATGAATATAAAAATAATTTTACAGACAGGAATGGGAGCAATAATACAGCCTGCATTATTATGAAAGTCAATACCGGGGAGATTCTGGCCATGGCCAGCTATCCGGATTTCGATTTAAATGACAGGATGAACCCGGAGGACTTATACGGGATGCCCATGGTTAACGAAGTGGGGAATGTGATAGCGGGGGAATATATTACCCCCTCTAATTTCAATGATATGACCCATGAACTGCAAATGCAGCAGTTCAATGCTTTGTGGAGGAATTATTGTATTAATGATACTTACGAACCGGGGTCAGTAGTGAAGCCTTTTACTGTGGCAGCAGCGCTTGATTCAGGAAAGATTACGGGAAACGAATACTTTAACTGTAATGGATACCGGGAGATTGGCGGACATGAAATTAGCTGCCATAATGAATGGGGCGATGGGGAAGTGTCGGTACAGAAAGCGATAGAAATATCCTGCAATGTGGCGCTGATGGATATCGCAGCGATGACAGGAAGGGATACATTTATCGATTATCAGCATACTTTCAATTTTGGGTTGAAAACCAATATTGACCTTTGGGGGGAATCCAGGACGGCCAAGGTTGTATACAACAAAGATAACATCGGGCCGACAGAATTGGCAACCTGTTCTTTTGGGCAAGGGTTTAATACAACAATGATACAGGTAATTGCCGGGTTCTGTTCCCTAATTAACGGGGGGAATTATTATGAACCCCATATGGTGAGCAAGATTATCAGCCCCAGCGGCGCTACGGTGCAAAATATAGAGCCCCGCCTGCTAAAGCAGACAATTTCGGCCTCTGTGTCCGATAAAATAAGGGAATACTGCAACTTGGTAGTGTCAGGGGAAAACGGTACCGGAAAGACGGCTCGCCCGGCAGGGTATATGATTGGCGGGAAAACGGGGACGGCGGAAACCCTGCCCCGTAAAAATAACGAATACGTAGTTTCTTTTTTGGGCTATGCGCCTGCGGATGACCCACAAATTGCTATTTATGTAGTGGTGGACAGGCCCAATGTACAATATCAGGATGATGCCAAATTTGCCACAGGGATTGTCAGGGATATCCTGACAGAGGTTCTTCCCTATATGGGTATTTTCATGACAGAGGAACTTTCCGACAAGGAGAGGGAAGAATTGGAAAAATTGCAGACAGAAATCATGTCTCCAGTAGTCCCAGATGAGGATGGGCAAGAAGGTGAAGGCGGCAGTGAACCGGGAGATGGAAGCGGCGGTACGTCAGGAGAAAGCGGCGAAACAGGCGGCAGCGGCGGTACGTCAGGAGAAAGCGGCAGCAGCGGTTCATCTGGAGAAGGCGGCAGTACGGAAAATGGCGATGGGACATCGGAAGGGAGCGGAGAGGGTGGAGAAGAGGATACCCATTCGGATGTATGGAAAACCTTCCCTATCGACCCTGAAACCGGATATGCAAAAGACCCCGAAACCGGAAAACTGGTCGACCCTGAAACAGGGCATGTGATTGCAGGAGGGAATAGCGCTCCGGAAGGGCTTGGAAATGCAGGCGGAAATGGGAATAGCGGTGAAGAGGATAACAATCCATTTTAAAATAAACTTTTGACAGTAAAAGAGAATAACCTCATAGGACGGATAATAAATTGTAGTAACACCTTTTTATGAGGTTTTCTATTTTCATGTCGGTAAAAAACAGAACTTATATCAGAAAAAAAATTGTAGTGTCATTTTTTCTTTGTGCTGCGGCCTTTTTCCTGTTGGCGGGACGCCTGGTATATCTGATGGTGGGCTGCTCGGAGCATTATACAGAAGCGGCAAAGGATTTGCACGAAAGGGAGAGGGCAATCAAAGCGGCCAGAGGGAGGATTATTGATTCCACTGGGGCGGTATTGGCGGATAACCGCACCGTATGCACCATATCTGTTATCCATAACCAGATTACAGACCCGGAAACAGTGGTAAAAGTCCTGGCAAAAGAACTGGAGCTTTCGGAAGAATATGTGGCAAAAAGGGTGGAAAAATATTCCGCTATCGAAAGAATTAAAAGCAATGTGGATAAATCCATAGGGGATAAAATCAGAGAGTATGACCTGGACGGGGTAAAGGTGGATGAAGATTATAAAAGATATTATCCTTATGATACTTTAGCGTCCAAAGTGCTGGGATTTACCGGGGGGGATAACCAGGGGATTATTGGCCTGGAAGTGATTTATGAGGAATATTTGAAGGGGAAAGAGGGAACGATTCTAACAATGACCGATGCCAAAGGGGTAGAAATCGCGGAGGCAGGGGAAGAGAGGATAGAGCCGGAAAGCGGCAACGA
The DNA here is from genome assembly GCA_009911195.1 of Lachnospiraceae bacterium. Classification (GTDB taxonomy): domain Bacteria; phylum Bacillota; class Clostridia; order Lachnospirales; family Lachnospiraceae; genus Kineothrix. The sequence goes on from QXWV01000118.1 coordinate 9,492, forward strand.
TGTGTACGTAAGCCTGGATATCAATATCCAAAGCTATGCCACCCAGCTTGCCATGCAGGCGATGGAAACAAAGCAGGCGGATAGTGTCTCCATATTGGTAATGAATCCGAAAAACGGGGAAATATTGGCTATGGTGAACGTACCGGAATTCAATTTGAATGCCCCATACACCTTACCGGAAGGTACTCCCGAACCGGCAACCCAGGAGGAAAAGCAAAATGCCTTAAACCAGATGTGGCGCAATGGCTGTATTAACGATACTTATGAGCCTGGCTCCACATTTAAAATCATCACAGCGGCGGCCGGATTGGAATCGGGGGCGGTTACAGTAAATGACCGTTTTAGCTGTCCGGGGTATATCATGGTGGAAGACAGACGGATACGATGCCATAAGGTAGGAGGCCATGGAGCGGAGGATTTCGTGCAGGGAACGATGAATTCCTGCAACCCGGTATTTATTACAGTAGGTATGCGCATCGGGGTGGACAGCTATTATGACTATTTTAAGAAATTCGGCCTGCTTACGAAAACCGGCATTGATTTGCCCGGCGAAGCCGGAACAATTATGCATAAAAAAGAAAATATAGGCGCGGTGGAACTGGCCACCATATCCTTCGGGCAGTCTTTTCAGATTACACCCATACAATTGGCAACAACTGCTTCTTCCATTGTAAATGGTGGAAACCGGGTGACGCCCCATTTCGGGGTAAAAGTGGTGAACAGCGAGGGGGAGACCGTGGAAACTTTGCAATATCCGGTGCAGAAAGATATAGTTTCCGCCGAAACATCGGAAACCATGCGCTATATCTTAGAGCAGGTAGTGGAAAACGGCAGCGGGAAGAACGGATATGTAGAAGGCTATCGGGTAGGGGGCAAAACAGCCACCAGTCAGACTCTTCCCAGGGGAAGCGGCCGCTATATTTCTTCCTTTTTAGGGTTTGCACCGGCCGATGACCCGAAGGTATTGGCTGTGGCCATTATCAATAATCCCCAGGGGGTATATTACGGAGGGCAGATAGCGGCTCCTATTGTGCGGCAGCTTTTTGAAAATATCCTTCCTTATTTGGAAGGAATGGATTATAATACATAATGTCTGCAAAGTATATGGTTATGTTATATGATATAGAAAGGTTAGGAATGTGAAAATGAGCCATACAGTGATTATGTCCGTAGCAATAGCATTTGCCATTAGTGTTGTGTTTGGGCCGGTAATTATCCCTTTTTTAAAAAGGCTAAAGGTGGGGCAAACGGAACGGGATGACGGGCCAAAAAGCCATTTGAAGAAATCGGGTACGCCCACAATGGGGGGGATTCTCATACTAATCAGCATTACCGTTACCTCTATCCTGTTTATCAGGGATTATCCTAAAATTATGCCCATCCTTCTTGTGACTTTGGGATTTGGGCTAATTGGCTTTCTGGATGACTATATTAAGGTAGTGCTGCACCGGTCCATGGGGCTTAGGGCATGGCAGAAAATGCTGGGACAGATTCTGGTGACGGCTTTATTCGCTTATTATATGGTAAATAATGCGGAAGTATCTTTAGCGATGAAGATACCTTTTGTAACAGGGAAATATGTAGACTGGGGAATTTTGAATGTTCCGTTTTTATTTTTAATCGTCATCGCAACAGTGAATGGCGCTAATTTTACCGATGGGCTGGATGGGCTGGCCAGCAGTGTAACAGTGATGATTGCAACATTCTTTACAGCGGTTGCCATAGGGACGGCCAGCGGGATTGAGCCGATTACCTGTGCAGTAGTGGGCGCATTGCTGGGATTTCTTCTGTTTAATGTTTACCCGGCCAGCGTATTTATGGGGGATACCGGCTCGCTGGCGCTGGGAGGGTTTGTGGCAGCCACAGCATATATGCTGCAAATGCCTTTGTTTATTCCTATTGTGGCGTTGATTTATGCGGCAGAAGTGCTTTCGGTGATGATACAGGTGGGCTACTTTAAGATGACGGGCGGCAAGCGTTTTTTCAAAATGGCGCCGATTCATCATCATTTTGAGCTGTGCGGCTGGTCGGAAACGAGAGTGGTAGCAGCATTTACGATTACAACGGCATTGCTTTGCCTAGCGGCACTCTGTTTGGGGATATAAAGGGAAAGGCATATGGACATGGAACTGAAAAATAAAAAGGTATTGATAATTGGAACAGGAATCAGCGGAATGGGGGCGGCAAAACTTCTTTGCAGCGAAGGGGCCATCCCTGTTTTCTATGATGAAAATGATAAAATAAAGGTGGAAGATGTGCAAAAGAGGATGCCGGAAGGTGTGAACTGGGAAGTGATTACCGGCAGCCTGCCGGAAAGCCTAAAGGAAGAGGCGGCATTGGTAGTGCCCAGCCCGGGAGTACCTGTGGATACTGGTTTTATGGAGTGCCTGAGGGAACGTGGAATCCCTATTTGGGGAGAACTGGAACTGGGCTACCGGTATGCGAAGGGAAGACTGGCAGCAATTACGGGAACCAACGGGAAGACAACGACCACCACCCTGGTAGGCCAAATAATGAAGGAATATTATCCTTCCGTATTCGTGGTGGGGAATATCGGGAATCCCTATACAGCGTCAGCGCTGGAAATGGAAGAGGAATCTGTTACGGTAGCGGAAGTGAGCAGCTTCCAACTGGAAACAACGGAAGCCTTCCGCCCCCAGGTGTCCGCAATTTTAAACATTACGCCGGACCATTTAAACAGGCATCATACGATGGAAAATTATGTGGCGGCGAAGGAACGTATTGCCGAAAACCAGACCAAAGAGGATGTGTGTGTGCTGAACTATGAGGATGGATATACGAGAGGGTTCGGAGAAAGGTGTCCTGCACGGGTGGTATTTTTTTCCTCCAAAAGAAAGCTGGAAGAAGGGCTGTATCTGGATGGGGATGAAATCTGCATGACGCAGGGGGGGGAGGAAACCCGCCTGATGAATATTCATGATATGAACCTGGTAGGGATGTGCAATGTGGAAAATGTGATGGCGGCCATTGCCATTGCATGGAATATGGGTCTGCCTATGGAGACGATACTGGATACGGTAAAGCGTTTCCGTGCGGTGGAGCACAGGATTGAATTTGTGGCTACCAAAAACGGGGTGGATTATTACAATGATTCCAAAGGGACCAACCCGGATGCTGCGATTCAGGGAATACGGGCGATGAGCAAGCCTACGATATTAATCGGGGGCGGTTATGATAAAGGAAGCGAGTATGATGAATGGATTGAGGCTTTTGAGGATAAGGTGAAGTGCCTGGTATTAATCGGCCAGACGGCGGAAAAAATCGAGGCTTGTGCCAGAAAGCATGGCGTGGGGAATATTGTCCGGGCGGATAGTTTTGGAGAAGCCTTACGCATCTGCACCGAGACAGCGGAAAGTGGGGATGCAGTGCTGCTGTCTCCCGCCTGTGCCAGTTGGGGAATGTTCCCCAATTATGAGGTGAGGGGGAACTTATTCAAGGATTATGTGAACTGTTTGTAGAATGGGCGTTTGGAGCGAAAGGCTTCCTGCAGGCGGGAAGCATGTATAAAAGCCGGTGATGAGTTCGGGCTGGAAATTAGCGGCAGCGGTTTGCATTGGAAGGGCGGTAAGAAAAAATGGCGATAAGAAAAAAAAGAAATCCATCGGAAAATTATTTTGACTATAGCCTTTTGTTTATTGTTTTATTTTTGCTTGGATTCGGCCTGGTAATGATTTATTCTACCAGTTCCTATGAAGCGAATATGCAGGGGCATGAGTCTACCTTTTATCTGAAAAGGCAGGTAATGGCTACGGTGCTTGGCCTGGCGGCGATGATAGTGGTGGCCAATATCCCCTATCATATTTATGAAAGGTTTGCTGCCATTGCTTATCTGGGTTCGGCGGCGCTGATTCCTATGGTATTGATTCCCCAGTTGCGTTATACGGCTAACGGGGCTACACGTTGGATACGTATCGGCGGTATGACATTACAGCCGGCAGAGGTGGCAAAGCTTGGTATCATTATTTCCCTGGCCAGCCTGGTATGTAAGATGGGGAGGGCAATACGGACTACAAAAGGATTTTTTACAGTATTGGCGATACCTTTGCCGATTTGTATTATGATAAGGTTGATTACCAACAACATGAGTTCTGCAATTATCGTGTTCGGTATAGCGGCTCTGATGCTGTTTGTAGCCAGTCCGGAGTATAAAAAGTTCATTATTATGGGCGCAGGAGGCATGGCTGCCATAGCCTTGCTTGTATTTGCGATTTCGCAGGCATCCATGACGGAAGGGATGGGTTTTAGAAGCGAACGTATTCTGGCATGGCTAAACCCTGAGGCCCATTCCAGCGATAAGGGGTTTCAGACAGTACAAGCGCTATATGCCATCGGCTCCGGCGGGATATTGGGCAAGGGTCTGGGGCGGAGCGTGCAGAAGCTGGGGTTTTTGCCGGAAGCACAGAATGATATGATTTTTTCTATCATATGTGAGGAGCTGGGATTGTTTGGGGCAATAGCGATTATACTCATGTTCTTGCTGCTGATATGGAGGTTTATGGTGATTGCCAGCAATGCGCCGGATTTGTTTGGAGCCCTGTTGGTGGTAGGAGTGATGGGGCATATCGCTATCCAGGTCATACTGAATATTGCCGTAGTAACGAATACAATACCCAATACAGGGATTTCCCTGCCCTTTATCAGCTACGGGGGGTCAGCAGTCATGTTTCTTCTCATAGAGATAGGAGTGGTGCTTAGCGTGGCAAAAGGAATCCGGCTAAAAGATATCTAAAGATGTAGGTCTACAGGGATGTATTTGAAAATGCTTTAGCCGGACAAGATACATTTTACGGAAAAATGCCATATATATAGAATAGATTATAAAAATGATTTAGAAGGTGAATCATTGGATTCTATTCATATTTATGGTGGGAATTTCTTAAGAGGAGAGACGAAGATACAAGGCTCTAAAAATGCGGTGCTGCCTATTCTTGCGGCATGTTTATTAATCAAGGGGACTTGTGTGATAAAGAATTGCCCTCGGATTGCGGATGTTTACCATATGCAGAATTTACTCCAGGAACTGGGATGCCTGGTATCCTGGGCTGGCAATACGGTTACGGTGGATGCCTTCCATGTGAATGATAACCGGATGGGGGGAGAGTCAGTCACAAGGATGCGTTCATCGGTGATGCTCCTGGGCGCAATGATAGGAAGGCTGGGGGATGTGACAATGGCATATCCGGGTGGCTGTGTCATCGGCAGCCGTCCGATAAACATCCATTTATCCGCCCTGAGGAAGATGGGGGCGGAGATTGTGGAAGAGGAGCGTTTCTTTACGGCGAAAGCCAGGGAACTGCAAGGGATGGAGCAGGAATTGCCTTTTCCCAGCGTAGGGGCTACGGAGAATGTAATTTTGGCAGCAGTGACGGCCAAAGGAGTCACTGTTTTAAAAAATGCGGCCAGAGAGCCGGAAATCGTAGCACTTTGCGGTTTCCTCATAGAAGCAGGGGCAGATATCCAAGGGGTAGGAAGCAGTGAGCTGGTCATTCGTGGGGTAGAGGAACTGCATGAGGTAAAATATATGGTGCCGGCGGACAGGATTGTGGCAGGAACTTACCTTACGGCAGTCCTGGCAGCAGGGGGAAGCATATTTTTGGAAAATGCTCCCGCAGGGCAGTTGGGTGCCCTTTTATCAGTAGCGGAAGCGATGGGGAGTTGTGTGAGCATAAATGAGGAAGGCATTGGCGTGGATGTTATCCATAGATTAAAGGGTTTTCCTTATTTAAAGACGGAAGTATATGACGGTTTCCCTACGGATTTGCAGTCTCCGCTCATGGCGGCGCTTTCCCTGGCACAGGGACAGAGCGTCATAGAAGAAAGCATTTTTGAAAACCGTTTCCGTGTTGTTCCTGATTTGCAGCAGATGGGGGCGGATATTAAAGTAATAAAAAATAAGGCATATATTAACGGTGTAGAGATGCTGCAAGGGATGGAAGTAGAGGCCGAAGAGCTAAGGGGAGGTGCGGCCCTGGTGGTGGCAGGCTTGGCGGCTAATGGAAAAAGTGTGGTAAAAAACAGACATTTTATTGAAAGAGGATATGAAAATATATGTAAGGATTTGCGGAATTTAGGGGCAGATATTAGCCTGGTATAGTGTTATACTGGAAGAGAGCGACGCAAGGATAGGCGTCTGAACTGTTACAAGACGGTATAAGGATTAAGGTAAGGCATATGGATAGCAATGAAAAAGACAGAAAACAAAAAATGCTTTCTGGAAAGACGAATAAGGCAGTAGAGAAAAAAGTTCCTGGAAATGGAATCCCAACTAAGGGTAAGCCCCGTAACCCTAATCTCAGGCTTGTGAAGAATGGGGATTTGCCCGTTAAAGGGAAAAAAACGGTAGAGAAGAAACAGCAGCCAGGGGAAGGAGAACTCCGCGGCCAGGAAAAAGATGCCCTGGTTTCCCAAAAGAAGGAGAAGGAAGATGCCGGAGGGAAATCTTCAAAAAAAGACGGGAATTTTAATAAGAAAAATAACCAACAGCCAGAAGAGGATGGGACTCTTTCCGTAAAGGGTAAAAAAAAGACAAAAGAAAAGAGAAAAAGTCTACCAAAAGAGAAAAAACAGACAGGAAAGAAAAGGCTGGGGAAGAAACAGACAAAAGAAAAATTACAGGACAAAGATATAGAATCCAAGGGAAAAAATGCAAAACAGCCGGAAGGAGGAAAAGGGCTTCAGGGGAAGGATGCAAAACAGCCGGAGGGAGGAAAAGGGCTTCAGGGGAAAGGTGCAAAACAGCCGGAGGGAGGAAAAGGGCTTCAGGGGAAAGATGCAAAACAGCCGGA
>QXWV01000119.1 GCA_009911195.1 Lachnospiraceae bacterium
ACAGCCGGAAGGAGGAAAAGAGCATCCGGCGGAGGAAGTAAGAAAGCCGGAAGATGAAAAAGGGTTTCAGACAAAAGACAAAAAGCAGGAAAAAGATTCCCAGAAAACAAAATCGGTAAAAAAGAAGGGAAAAGGGAAAAAACAGTCATCAAAAACAAAAAAGCAGCCATCAAAAGCAAAAAAGACGGCAGCAAAACCTAAAAAGGAAGGATTGTCGGCAGTTAAGAAGCCGAAATTAAGCCTGCCTAAAAAGGAATATCAGGACAAGCTGGATATCGGGGAATGGATGGTTCAGAACAAAAGCCTGATTATCATGGGGCTGACGGCTGCAGCAATTATATGTGTTCTTGTGGGCATTTACCGTTACATAGTAACTGCATATGAGGTAACTACTGTATATGTAGACGGCAATGTACATTATACCAATGAAGAAATTATGGAAATGGTAATGGGTGGACGATATGGGAATAATTCCCTTTATCTGGCAGCAAAATACAAGGATAAGGGGATTGAAGGGATTCCTTTTGTGGAAAAAATGGATGTGAATATCCTTTCCCCGGATACAATAAGGATTAGCGTATATGAAAAAGCACTGGCCGGGTATGTAGAATATTTGGGGCGGTATATGTATTTTGACCGGGACGGGATTGTAGTAGAAAGCTCGGAGGAAAGGACCTCCGGAATCCCTCAGGTGACGGGGCTTAAATTTGACTATATCGTATTGAATGATTATCTGCCGGTGGAGAATGATGAAATTTTTAAACGGATTCTGGATATTACCCAGCTTCTCAATAAATATGAATTGATGGCGGACAAGATTTTTTTCGATTCCACGTATGAATTGACCTTATTTTTTGATGGGATTCGAGTCACCCTAGGGTCAGATTCGAATATTGACCAGAAAATTATACATCTGAAAAATATACTTCCTAATCTGGAGGGGAAGACAGGAACTTTACGCATGGAAAATTATACGGAAGGCACCAAAAATATTACTTTTCTTCAGGAGTAAAATTTAGAATAAAAAGTAACGTAAAAAAAAGCTAGTGAAAAAAGCGAAAAATAGGTTGCTAATTTGGAAAAATAATTATATGATAACATGTAGGAGTTAAATTGAATAAAAGTTTTTTAAACCGGTAAAATTGTGCAGAGCCATAAATTCATAGTATTTTGACAACTGCGTGACTATTAAGAAGAATTTAAACGGTTGAATAAAGGAGGAAGTACCTTGCTTGAGATTAGGACAAACGATGCTGAGCCTGCAGCAAAGATAATAGTAGTAGGGGTTGGCGGTGCAGGTAATAATGCTGTAAATAGAATGATTGATGAAAGTATAGACGGAGTGGAATTTATTGGGATTAACACGGACAAGCAAGCTTTACAGCTCTGTAAAGCGCCCAGGCTTCTCCAGATTGGTGAAAAGCTGACCAAAGGGCTGGGGGCAGGGGCGAAGCCTGAAATTGGCGAAAAAGCCGCTGAGGAAAGCAGCGAGGAGATAACGGCAGCACTGAAAGGCTCGGATATGGTCTTTGTTACATGCGGTATGGGGGGCGGCACGGGAACAGGCGCGGCTCCGGTTGTAGCGAAGATAGCGAAAGATATGGGTATTCTGACGGTAGGGGTAGTGACTAAGCCATTTCGCTTTGAAGCAAAGGTTCGTATGACGAATGCCCTCAATGGTATAGAGAAGATTAAAGATAATGTGGACACGCTTATTGTGATACCAAATGACAAGCTGCTGGAAATTGTGGACAGAAGGACAACCATGCCCGATGCATTGAAAAAAGCCGATGAAGTGCTGCAGCAGGCAGTACAGGGAATTACTGACTTGATTAATGTTCCTGCAGTTATTAATTTGGATTTTGCCGATGTCCAGACGGTTATGAAGGATAAAGGTATTGCCCATATCGGAATTGGCAATGGTAAAGGCGATGACAAAGCCAGCGAAGCTGTTAAGATGGCAGTGGAAAGCCCGTTGCTGGAGACAACGATTTCCGGTGCTACCCATGTTATTATCAACGTATCCGGCGATATTACATTGGCAGATGCGGCGGATGCGGCAGATTATGTCCAGAACCTTGCCGGAGATGAAGTTAATATTATTTTCGGTGCGATGTACGATGCCAATAAGTCGGATAGCTGTACAATTACAATTATTGCAACCGGGCTGGAAGATGCAGGGGCTAATGTACCCTCAGCTTTCTCTACATATAAACCGGGATATATCCCTTCATCCTCCCTTCAGGGGAAGGCCGTCAGGGGAACAGGCGTACCGCTTATGCCGGGAAATACTGGAAGCACCCCGTTAAAAAATATTCCGGGTATCAATAAACCGGGAGACATCAGGAGTACTGTGGAAGAGAAAACATTGAAAATCCCGGATTTCCTGCAAAGACATTAAATATGAGAGCAAAAAGGCCGCTGTGAACAATCAGCGGCCTTTTTATGCACACGGGCGTCCAAGTGAAATATGTCAGCAAGCTGACGGACGCCCGGCGCACAAGTAGGAGAAGATGGCTCTTCCCTACTCGATTGTATACGGGCGTCCCAGTGAAATATGACAGCAAGCTGACGGACGCCGGGCGTACAAGTAGGAGGAGAGGGCTCTTCCCTACTCGAGTGTATACGGGCGTTCAAGTGAAATATGTCAGCAAGCTGACGGACGCCCGGCGCACAAGTAGGAGAAGATGGCTCTTCCCTACTCGATTGTATACGGGCGTTCAAGTGAAATATGTCAGCAAGCTGACGGACGCCCGGCGCACAAGTAGGAGAAGATGGCTCTTCCCTACTCGATTGTATACGGGCGTCCCAGTGAAATATGACAGCAAGCTGACGGACGCCGGGCGTACAAGTAGGAGGAGAGGGCTCTTCCCTACTCGAGTGTATACGGGCGTTCAAGTGAAATATGTCAGCAAGCTGACGGACGCCCGGCGCACAAGTAGGAGAAGATGGCTCTTCCCTACTCGATTGTATACGGGCATCCCAATGAAATAATACATATACCTGTCGAATCCAGCGTACAATAACACCGTTAAGGAGCGTGTTTTTGACAAAAAAAGCGGACAATACTTTATATAATGATTGCTAAAAGGAGGTGACGGACAGGGGGATGGGAACAGAATATATATGAAATCTACATCGATAGCCTTTTTACTATGAACTTTGTTATGAACCTATATTTACATACGCTCTTAGCCAAGACGATGAAGCGTACTGCCACGCGCTTCCGGCTGATTGGGGGGAGTGCGGTAGGGGCATCGGTGTTCGTTTTTTTAATTATCATACCAGGTATCCCGGTAGCGGTTAAAAGGTTTGCAGGGCCGATGGCTATCAGCCTTATGACAGCGGCAGCCATTTTTCGGCTAAACAGTGTGGAATTGGTTGTAAGAGCGGCGGGATATTTATCCATATATGCTTTTGCTTTTGGGGGTATCATGAAATTCCTGTTTTCATCAGTGCCCCTGTTACAGGGAAAGCAGGAAAAAATATGGTATCTATTGGGCACTGGGATGGCTGGATACCATGTATTATCCTGGTGGGTAACCCAGATGGGGAAAAAGCGCCAGGCTGATATTTATAAAGTAAAAATGAAAGGCAGCCAGAATGAAATAGAGCTGGATGCACTGCTGGATACAGGGAACAGCTTGCGCGAGCCCATTAGCGGCAAGCCTGTATTGGTAGTGGAGGAGGAAAGCTTTCATAAACTGTTAGGTGCAAGAAACCCTGAAAAGCTGAAAATAATTCCTTACCATAGCGTAGGTAAGGAGAATGGCATTATGGAAGGTTATGAAGTGCCTGAGATTGTTATTAAAGGCAGGGAAGAAAATTGGCGATGCCGGAAAGTAATTGTGGGCGTCAGCAAAAACAAGGTGTCGGCAAGCGGTAAATACCAGATGATACTGCATCCGGATTTATGCAGTAGGATAATTGGCCGGCAGAAACCGGTATCTATAAAATAATTACAAAAGATTTTTAATCCGGAGTTTGTGTCCGCACGGCATCCACAAACTTTATCATGAGCGGACGTTGCTCACATAAAAAGCTGTGCAGAAATGAGGAATGTATATGATTTTTAAAGTGGCAATACCAGGAAAAATTCAGTTCAAAATAATAAAGCGGGAGCCAAGCTTTTTTATGGCAAAACAGGGGGATATCCATTACATTGGAGGAACGGAGGTGCTGCCGCCGCCCCTTGAGGTTGAGAAAGAAAATGAAGTGATAAGTGACCTTGGGACAGAATATGAAGATGAGGCGAAATCTATCCTGATAGAACATAATCTGCGCCTGGTAGTGTATATTGCAAAAAAATTCGACAATACCGGGGTAGGTGTGGAGGACCTGATATCCATCGGAACAATAGGGTTGATAAAATCCATTAATACCTTTAATCCGGGAAAAAACATAAAATTGGCAACATATGCATCCAGATGCATTGAGAATGAAATCTTAATGTACTTGAGGAGAAATAATAAGACAAAGCTGGAAGTATCCATAGATGAGCCTTTGAATGTGGATTGGGATGGGAATGAGCTTCTTTTGTCGGATATTCTGGGAACGGATGAAGATATCATTTACCGCGATATCGAAAATGAAGTGGAAAGAAAGCTTTTGCTTAAGGCAATCAATAAATTGTCGGATAGGGAGAAGACCATTATTAACCTTAGATTTGGCCTGGGTACACCGGACGGACAGGAAATGACCCAGAAGGAAGTGGCCACGCTGCTGGGGATTTCCCAATCTTATATTTCCAGGCTGGAGAAAAAGATTATGAAGCGGCTGAAAAAGGAGATGGTAAGGGAAGAGTGATAAGGGTGGCGGGGCGGAGGTTTTGGGCCGTTCCCACTAACCAGATTTGGTCATCAAAAGCCCTGGCTGTGGCAGGCATCTGGCGGCCTGCCCCAGCCAGGGCTTTTGATGCCTGAATTTTAACAGCAAATATCTACAATAATGATATCTGGACCAATCTTTTTGATATGGTTGAAAGGGATGATATATTCAGGTTCGCTGCCAAATAAGTTAGAGAATTTATTTTTGCCGGGGATAATAACTTTGCATATTTTCCCGGAGCATTCATCGAATTCCAAATCGCCGATTTTTCCAAGACATCTGCAGTCTTTCAAATTAATCACTTCTTTACATTTTAATTCTGAAAAAAGCATAACGGTGTTTCCTGTATCCATTTATAATAGAATATGCCGCAGGACAAAGAATTGATTCCATTGTTTTGGAAAGGGGATGTATAATTTTACCGCTTTCTGTAAATCATTTTTATTAGTAAAGAAGCTTAAGGATAAAAAGCTTATAAAAGATTGCAGGAGGCATAAGATGGCACAGGGAAAGGTTGAGATATGCGGGGTGAATACGTCGAAACTGCCGCTGTTAAAAAATGCAGAGAAAGAAGAACTGTTTTCAAGGATAGAAGAAGGGGATAAAGACGCCAGGGAACAATATATCGAAGGCAATCTCCGGCTTGTTTTAAGCGTGATTAAGCGTTTTTCTTCCAGCAATGAGAATGTGGACGATTTATTCCAAATCGGGTGCATCGGGCTGATTAAGGCAATCGATAATTTTGATTCTTCCTTAAATGTAAAATTTTCCACTTATGCAGTACCTATGATTATAGGGGAAATTCGCCGTTTCCTTCGAGACAACAATTCCATCAGAGTCAGCCGCTCCTTAAAGGATACCGCGTATAAGGCAATTTATGCGAAAGAAAATCTGACGCGGAAAAACCTGAAGGAGCCCACCATTAACGAAATTGCTACGGAAATAGGCATTTCCAAAGAGGATATTGTCTATGCACTGGATGCAATACAAAATCCCATGAGCCTTTATGAGCCTATTTTTACCGATGGGGGAGATACCCTTTATGTGATGGACCAGATAAGCGACAAAAAGAACAGGGAAGAGACATGGGTAGAGCACCTTTCATTGAGCGAAGCGATGAAACGTCTGGACGAGCGGGAACATGAAATTATCACTTTGCGCTTTTTTGAAGGAAAAACCCAGATGGAAGTAGCCGATATCATAGGCATTTCCCAGGCTCAGGTCTCCAGGCTGGAGAAAAATGCGCTGCGGGTTATGAAGAACTACCTGACGGTATGATGGGGCATTCGTTTTCCTGTATATATACCCCGGAAAATTGATTTCCTTATAGCAATTTCCTTCTGGCATCGAATCTTTTGTTGCCCATTTCCTGATAATTTGGTACAATGAAGTATACGAAAATTATAGGAGGAAAGCTATGAAATGTCCTTTTTGCGGTCATGATAATACCAGGGTAATTGATTCCAGGCCGGCGGAAGATAATAATTCCATCAGGCGAAGGCGCGTGTGCGATGAATGCGACAAAAGATTTACCACTTATGAGAAAATCGAAACGATTCCTTTGATTGTCATTAAAAAAGATAATAACCGGGAGACTTATGACCGGACGAAGATTGAGGCCGGTGTGTTGCGGGCATGCCATAAACGGCCTGTGAGTGCGGCGCAGATAGAAAAGCTGGTGGAGGAAGTGGAGGCGGAAATCTTTAAGATGGAAGAAAAAGAGATATCCACCCAGGACATCGGCGAATTGGTGATGAATAAGCTAAAAGACATGGATGCAGTGGCTTATGTCAGGTTTGCATCTGTGTACAGGGAGTTTAAGGATATCAACACGTTCATGGATGAACTGAAAAAAGTGCTGGACAACAATTGACAGGGGTCGGATACCAAAAGCCTTCCCGGCGAAGGAAACGGGCAGGGCTTTTGCATGTAAGGAGAATTTATGCTGCAGAGATTTTATCCCGATGCCTATGTGGATTCCACTTATGGAATTGATTTTGAGGAATTGTACACAGAGGGGTATCGAGGGATTATTTTTGATATCGATAATACGCTGGTTCCCCACGGGGCGCCGGCAGATAGCAGAAGCAGGGAGCTTTTCGCCAGGCTGAAGGCGTTAGGGTACGGCTGCCTGCTTTTATCCAACAATAAAGAACCAAGGGTAAAACCATTTAGCGATGCGGTAGGGGCAGAATATATTTTTAAGGCAGGCAAACCATCCGTGAAAAATTACAGGAAGGCGATGGAAAGGCTTGGTACAAAAGAGGCGAATACTTTATTTGTGGGTGACCAGCTTTTTACGGATATATGGGGGGCAAAAAAGGCAGGGATACGCACAATCCTGGTAAAGCCTATTCATCCCAAGGAGGAAATACAGATTGTCCTAAAACGGTATTTGGAAAAGATTGTTTTGTATTTCTATACCCACAGGCAGAGATAGCCCATAATGTTCTAAGGAATCCAAGAAAAAACGTTGGAAGAAGGGTGAAAGGGAGGAGCGGTATCATGCAGCAGGAGGAATGGCAGATAGACGGATATACGAGGCTATGCGGATTGATTGGTAATCCGGTGGAGCATACGATGTCGCCGATGATACATAATGCGCTGGCAAAAAGGGAAGGGAGAAATCTGGTATATGTGCCTTTCCATGTGGAGAAAGGACAGATTAGACAGGCGGTAAAAGGGGCTTTTGCCTTAAATGTGCTGGGGCTGAATGTAACAGTGCCTTATAAGAGTGAAGTTATAGAGCATTTGGATTGCATAGATGACATGGCTGAAAAAATAGGGGCAGTCAATACCCTTGTCAGGACAAACAACGGGTATAAAGGATATAATACGGATATAACGGGTCTTTACCGGGCTATGTGCAGCGAGAAGATACGCCTGGAGGGGGAAGAAATCCTGATTCTGGGGGCAGGGGGCGCAGCGCGGGCCGCGGCTTTTTTGTGCGCTTCCAAAGGAGCCAAAAAGGTATATATCCTGAACCGGACAATAGAAAAAGCAGAAGGGGTGGCAGAAGAAGTAAATGAAGCCTTCCAAACCGGGTGCGTTTCGGCCATGTGCATAGGGGATTATAAAAAGCTGGGAACAGGCAGAAAATATTTGGCGATTCAGGCTACAAGCGTAGGGCTGTACCCGGATACGGAAAAGGCGGTTATCTTAGAGCGGGAATTTTATGGAATGGTACATACTGGCTTTGATTTGATTTATAAGCCGTTCTGTACGAAGTTTATGAGCCTGGTAAAAGAAGCGGGGGGACAAGCCTTCCATGGGCTGAAAATGCTGTTGTATCAGGGGATTGAGGCATATGAGCTTTGGAACGGGATAAAAGTGCCGGAGGAAGATGCACTTGCCCTGTATCACATGCTCCTGGAATCTATGGGCTGCTGACTGGCTCAAAATAGAACAAGAAAACGTGCGGAAACAAACTTTACATGCACAATAAAGCCGTGCAGAAACGGGGCAAAAGATGAAAAATATTATTTTGATTGGCTTTATGGGAAGCGGCAAGACGAGTGTAGGAATCAAGCTGTCATACCGGCTGCGGCATACACTTACGGATACGGATAAAAAAATAGAACGGCTTTACCGCATGAGCATATCGGAGATTTTTGAACGGTTTGGGGAAGAGGAATTCCGAAATATGGAAACCCAGTGCCTGGAAAAGCTGCTGGGGGAGCCGGAAGGGCAGATTATATCGGTGGGCGGTGGTTTGCCAATGCGTAGCTGCAACAGGGAATTTTTAAAGCGGCTGGGAACGGTAGTGTATCTCAGGGTGAAAGCATGTACGGTATGTACCCGGCTGGCGGCGGACACATCAAGACCGCTTTTACAAGGGGAGGATAGGGAGGAAAAGGTGCAAAGGTTGTTGGAGAAGCGCGCCCCTGTCTATGAAAGCGTCGCGGAAATCATTGTGGATGTGGATGAAAAAACGTTGGATGAGATTGCGGATGAGATTTTGGGGAAAGCAGGCATTTTTTTTGATGGAAAGGGATGGGTATCAGGATGAAAATATTGGTGATTAACGGGCCGAACCTTAATTTTTTGGGAATTCGGGAAAAAAGTGTGTATGGCACGCAGGATTATGACTATTTGCTGAAAATGATAGGGGAGAAAGGGGAGCAGACGGGCTGCACGATAGAGGTGTTCCAGAGCAACCATGAAGGGGCGATTATCGACCGCATCCAGGATTCTTATTTTGACGGTACGGAGGGGATTGTAATTAATCCGGGGGCATATACCCATTACAGCTATGCTATAAGGGATGCATTATCCAGTATAACAGTGCCCAAAGTGGAAATCCATATTTCCGATATTATGAACAGGGAGGAATTCCGCAAAGTATCCGTGACTGCGCCGGCGTGTGACAAACAGATTTATGGCCATGGCCTGGAGGGATATCTGGAAGCAATTGATTTTTGTTTGAAAAAATAGTTGAAATCTGTGCATTTTTAGTATAAACTAGAAAAGAATTATAACGTGACAATTTGAGGAGGATTTTTTATGATTTCTGCAGGCGATTTCAGAAATGGTATTACTATTGAGTTAGATAATAGCGTTTTTCAGATTATTGAGTTCCAGCATGTAAAACCGGGTAAAGGGGCAGCATTTGTCAGGACTAAGCTGAAAAATGTTATAAATGGCGGCGTAGTGGAAAAAACTTTCCGCCCTACTGAGAAGTTCCCGCAAGCACGTATTGATAGAAAAGATATGCAGTATTTATATTCAGACGGCGATTTATTCCACTTTATGGATGTGGAGAATTATGAGCAGATTGCATTGAATGAAGAGGCCATCGGCGATGCTCTTAAATTCGTGAAGGAGAATGAAATGGTAAAAGTATGCTCCCATAATGGCGGAGTATTTGCCATTGAGCCGCCGCTGTTTGTAGAACTGGAGGTTACGGAAACCGAACCCGGATTTAAGGGCGACACCGCAACAGGGGCAAGCAAGCCTGCCGTTGTGGAGACAGGTGCGACAGTGTATGTACCGTTGTTCGTTAATCAGGGAGATGTAATCAAAATCGACACTAGGACAGGGGAATACCTCTCCAGGGTATAGTCCGGGTATCTATCAAGAATATAGGACAGGCTTCAAAAGGCCAATCCTTAAATTCAGCTTATAAGACAATGGGAGCGATTCCGTTGTCTTTTTTACCTTATAGGAAATTCCGTCGCCAGACGGACATAAATTGACGAAGAACCGAAGGTTCTTCATGAAGTGG
>QXWV01000120.1 GCA_009911195.1 Lachnospiraceae bacterium
GGTCGCTTTTTTATGCACACGGGTGTCCAAATGAAATGTGTCAGCAAGCTGACGGACGCCCGGCGTATGAGTAGGAGGAAGCATTCCCCTACTCGAATTCAGGCCCGTGGAGAGGAAACAAGCCGCTAAGCGGTACACGAGGCGTAACATCTAATCTTAGTTTGTCAAGAACATATCGAAGGCATGTCGCCGGGAAATTCAAAACAGAGTGATAATTGAAAAACGAAAAGCAACCGAAAACCGTAAAGAATTATAAGAATAAGAAAGAGAAGAGGTATATTTATGGAAATTATGGAATTTTGCCAGAAAGTGAAAAGAAGCCTTGCGGCGGATATCGAAGAAGGAATTAAGGTAAGCATAAAAGAGATTACAAAAAATAATGGGGTTATCTTGCATAGTATTACGGTATCGAAGAGAGGGATGAACATTTCCCCGAATATTTACCTGGATGGATTGTACGATGCATATGAAAGCGGGGAGACTTTCCGGTCGGTGATGAATGAAGTGAGGAAAATTTATGAAGAATCCAAAATGGAAAGCAATATTGATATGAGCTTTTTTATGGACTATGACAAAATGAAGGAAAAGGTGGTGTATAAAGTCATTGGTTATGAAAGGAATAAGGAGCTGCTGCGCCAAATCCCCCATATTCTGTTTTTGGATATGGCACTTGTATTTTATTGCCATGTGCCCCAGATAGAATTTGAATGCGCAACTATATTGATTTATAACAGCCACTTGAAAATATGGGGGATTTCCAAGGAACGCCTGTATTGGGATGCCCAGAGGAATACCCAGGACCTTTTGCCGCCGCGGATAATTTCTATGGAAGAGGTGATGAAGGAAATTTTTTCCAAGGATATTATTGCAGTGTCCGGGGAGGGGGAAGAACCAGAAAATGAGAGGAAAACAGAGGAATCGGGCAGAATGTATGTGTTGGGAAACTCAAAAAAGCTTTTTGGGGCCACGGCTATGTTCTACCAGGGCGTTCTGGAAGAATTTTCAAAAAAAATGCAGAAAAGTTTTTATGTACTGCCCAGTTCTGTCCATGAAGTAATATTGATTCCCGATGACGGCATGCAGAATGGGGAAGAACTTTGGAAAATGGTATGTGAAATCAATGCTACTCAAGTGGAGCCGGAAGAAGTTTTAACCGATTCTGTCTACTATTTTTCTAGAAAATGTAAGAAAATCAAAAAATTGTTTTAAATCTTTACAAAATCAGCACTAGACAATACGGCTTGATTGTGATATTATATCAGAGTGATGTAACAAATTTGTAATATATTGAATATATAACTCTTTTATGCACTCGTAGTCTAATGGATAGAACGAAGGCCTCCGACGCCTTTAATGCAGGTTCGATTCCTGCCGGGTGCATTTACATCACTCTGAAATAATTTTGCAGTAGTATTTGCTATGACAGGCATGACAGAAAGGATATTTATATATATGAGCAATCCAAGAAGAAGAACATCTCTCGATGGTGGCGGAATAGGCGATAAAATTGAAGATATAAAAGAATGGGTATCGGATCATGCAAAGATTGTGATGCCCATAGTTCTTTTAGTGTGCGTATTAATAACAGTGCTGGTAGCAGTAAATGCGAATAAGAAGGCAGCGGAAGAGGTGGAGGCACAGATTGCCGGCATAGAAGGGGAGGACGCTGCGGAAGATTCCCAAGGAAACGCCCTTGAGAATGCGGAAGAGGAACTTCCTGAACTGGAGCTGGAGCTGAACGCATATCCTGCAGTTAATACATTAATGAGCGATTATTATGCAGCAATGGCGGCAGGGGATGTGGGAATCATTGAATCCATGAATGCTTATGTGGATGATAAGGAAAAAATCAGGATTCAGGAAATGAGCAAGTATGTGGATTCCTATCAGGAACTGGATGTTTATACGAAATTGGGGCCGGTGGAAGGTTCTTATCTTGTTTATGTATATTCCAAAGTAAAATTTACAGAATATGACAAGCTGGTTCCCGGGATGAAAGCTTTTTATGTTTGCACTGATGAGAATGGAAATTGTTATATCAACGGTGGGGAAACAAATTCGGTGGTTACCAACTATATCAGGGATATTTCCTTACAGGATGACATGGTGGATTTGAATAATAAAGCGGTTGCGGAATACAATGAACTTTTGGAAAGCGATGATGAACTGAAAGCCTTTCTGGCGGATTTGTCGAACAGGATTGATATATCTGTAGGCGAGATTCTGGCCAAGGCAGAGGAGGAAGCCCAGGCGGCTCAGGAAGAACAAGCCGCAGTGACAGCCCAGGAAGCCGCTGCCGAAGAGGGCGGGGATGTACAGGAAAACATTGTTAAAAAAGTACGTGCCACGGATGTAGTTAATGTGAGAAGCTCTGACAGTGAAACCGCGGATAAATTGGGCAAGGCTCAAGTAGGGGATGAATTCACTTTGCTGGAGGAAAGAGGCAACGGATGGAGCAAGATATCATTTGAAGGGCAGGATGCTTTTATTAAGAGCGAATTTTTGGAAGTGGTATTGGAAGAAGTAGTAGTGCAGGAAGGGGAAGCAGCCCAGGAAGAGGAAGCAGCCCAGGATAATAACACAGCTTCGCCCGAAGAGGAGGTAGCTGATAATCAGGCGGAAACATCCAATAGCCAGTCAACGGCTTCTGTAGCAGACAGTACGGGACAAACAGTTACCGTAGTAGAAAATGTCAATGTAAGAAAATCCGCAAGCGAGAGTGGGGAAAAGCTTGGACTGGCATATATAGGGGAAAAGCTGGAAGTAATTATGAAGCAGGCAGACGGCTGGACAAGAGTAAAATATAATGGACAGACAGGGTATGTTAAGTCGGATTATGTGGAATAAAATGTTTGTGGCAGAGGGAACATGAGGAATGAAACGGGTAGAGCCGTTTTGAAAAATATGCAATGCCGCCAAAAAAAGAAAAATAATTGAATAGCAGCCTGTTTGAAAGGGTAAGATATAGGCATGGACATATATAATTATGTCCATGCTTTTTCTTTTTATATAATAGGAAATTACGCCATAGCGTTGTAAGCCGCCAGGAAAGAATGCGAAGCATTCTTTGGAGTTGGCCGCTGGGCCAACTTTTTTTACTTTAATTGTAAGGGTATGACCCAAAGAAATGAGGAGAAGAATGAAAAGAGACGATGCAGAAATATTGAGGGAAGTACAAAAAAATACGGAGATGGCTATGAAAGCCATTGATACGATTAGCGATAAAGTATACGATGATGATTTGGCACTGCAATTGTCTAAGCAGTCGCTGAAATATTCAGAAATCCATAATAGGGCTATGGATAAAATATTGGAAGGCAAGGCGGAGCCTTACCGGACCAACAATATCAGCCAGATGATGCTGGTGGGCGGAATCCATACCAATACAATGTTCAATACAAGCACGAGCCATATTGCGGAGCTGATGATTCAAGGGAGCAACAGGGGGATTACCGATATGTGCAAGGCACTGAACCATCATGAAAGGGCAGAAAATATTTCTCTGGAAATTGCAAAAGAATTGATGGACTTTGAAGAGAAGAATATTGAACGGTTAAAAAAATATTTATAATTGTATACAAGTATTATTGTACAATTTGAATAAAAATAAGTAAAGAAATGCCAGAAAACTTTTATAGTTTAATATCCTAAAGTGTCTTGTGCAATCAGATATGGCATTATATAATATTATGTGGACAAACTCCCTGGGAAAAGGGTTTTCGTTGATGGATATAAAATGGGTAAGAGATAAAGGAGGATATTAAAATGTCATATGTTGATGAGGTATTTGACTTAGTAGTTGCTAAGAATCCTGCACAGCCGGAGTTTCACCAGGCCGTAAAGGAAGTCCTGGAATCGCTTCGCGTAGTGATTGAAGCAAACGAAGAGGCTTATAGGAAGGATGCATTGCTGGAACGCCTCGTAACCCCGGAGAGGATAGTAATGTTCCGCGTTCCCTGGGTGGATGATAAAGGACAGGTTCAGGTAAATAATGGTTTCCGTGTGCAGTTTAACAGCGCTATTGGGCCTTACAAGGGCGGTTTGAGATTTCATCCTTCCGTAAACCTGGGTATTATCAAATTTTTGGGTTTCGAGCAGATTTTCAAGAATTCTCTGACAGGGCTTCCCATTGGTGGTGGTAAAGGAGGCTGCGATTTTGACCCGAAAGGAAAATCCGACAGAGAAGTGATGGCGTTTTGCCAGAGCTTTATGACGGAACTATATAGGCATATTGGCCCCGATACGGATGTGCCTGCCGGGGATATCGGTGTAGGCGGCAGGGAAATCGGCTATATGTATGGCCAATATAAGAGAATCCGCAACCACTATGAAGGTGTACTGACAGGGAAAGGACTTACATACGGAGGCTCCCTGGCCAGGACGCAGGCAACCGGGTATGGGCTTCTTTACCTGACGGAAGAAATGTTAAAATGCAATGGCAAAGATATTGCGGGTAAAACAATTGCAGTATCCGGAGCGGGGAATGTAGCTATTTATGCAATAGAGAAGGCACAACAACTGGGCGGAAAACCAGTGACATGCTCGGATTCCACAGGATGGATTTATGATGCAGAAGGAATTGATGTGGAATTATTGAAGGAAATCAAAGAAGTAAAACGTGCAAGGCTGACAGAGTATGCGGCAGCCAGGCCGAGTGCCCAGTACCACGAAGTAGGCGGCGATAAAGTATGGAGCGTGAAATGTGATATTGCCCTTCCTTGCGCAACGCAGAATGAATTGGATTTGGAGGATGCAAAAGCGCTGGTGGCAAATGGCTGTATGGCAGTGGCGGAAGGAGCTAATATGCCTACTACATTGGAAGCCACGGAATATTTGCAGCAAAACGGCGTGCTGTTCTGCCCGGGCAAAGCTTCAAATGCAGGTGGCGTAGCAACATCTGCGTTGGAAATGAGCCAGAATAGCGAAAGGCTGAGCTGGACCTTTGAAGAAGTGGATTCCAAATTGAAAGATATTATGGTAAATATTTTCCATAACCTGGATGAAGCTTCCAAGAAGTATGGCATGGAAGGCAATTATGTTGCCGGCGCGAATATCGCAGGCTTCCTGAAAGTAGCTGAGGCGATGACAGCGCAGGGGATTGTGTAATCGCCAAGCCCAAAGATGAAAGATTATATGGAGAAGCCCTGGAGATGTTGAATTTCCGGGGCTTTTCTATATGCACACGGGCGTCCAAATGAAATGTGCCAGCAAGCAAGGTTCAATTAGTATAGAGTACCGAACCATTCCACTTTCAGCCAGAATAGAAAATAATGTTTTAAAGAGGCCGGGCAGCTTATGGCATACAGTCAAAGAGACGAGGCTATTTTGGACTTGTCCGCAGCGAAGATGACAGAGTTCTCAGACAGAGTAGTGACTGTTGGTAGTGAGAAGATTTTGCCGTTTGCTGCCATTTATGGAGCAAACGCGAGCGGAAAGTCTAATATATATAATGTTTTTGAATATATGTCTGTTTATGTTGTTGATTCCTTTAAGTATGGAGATGAAGAGGAGAAGTTTGAGGAATTCAGACCTACTCCGTTCTTGTTCGAATCCACATCTGCCAGTGCAGAATCCAGCTTTGAAGTGTATTTTACCTTGCCGGGTGATAAATCAGAGAGAACATATAATTATGGTTTCTGCATTAACAAGGAAGGCGTAACGGAAGAATGGCTTAACTCTAAAGCAAAGACTGCCAGAAAGTACAGTACTGTATTCTATCGTAAAACTTCCGATGAAGACCTGGATTTATCAGGATTTCCTAAGAGAAGCAGGGATAATATTCAAATTGCGCTTGAAAAGCAGGCACTTATTATCTCTTTGGGGGCAAAGTTGAAAGTTGGTTAGTGTAAGGCAATCAGAGATTGGTTCTTGGCAAATGAATTTGCTGACTTTGGTAATCTTTTTACAAACTCGTTTATATCGAGAAGATTACCGAAGGGATTTGTGGAAGATAAGGATGTTCAGCAAAAGATTGTAGAATATTTTGCGTCCTTTGATGAGCATATCAGGGATTTTAGGATTGAAAAGGTTCCTCATGATGGAGAAACAAAAGAGGATACCTATAAAATTAATGCTCTCCATAAAATGGTTGATTCGGGTGATTCCTAAATCCGAAAATTAACACCAATAATGCATAGATTGTGTTTACAACTCATGACATATGGCAGTTGTCTAATCAGTTGTTACGACGTGATGAAATTTGGTTTGTGGAAAAGGATAACAGAGGCATTTCTACGTTGTATTCATTGGCTGATTTTGTGGATACGGATGGTTTTCGTATCCGTAAGGACGAAAGCTATGAGAAGAATTATTTGATAGGAAAGTATGGTGCAATTCCTGCCTTAAAGAGTATTGATATGCTTAAGGAGGATTGAGTATGGCAAAAAATGACAGAACAGGCAATCAAAAATCGCGAGAGCAAAGAAAACAATTCAAAGCGCCAGAATTAGGTTACCATCTGATTGTTACGGATACAGAAGCTACAGAGCGCTGTTTCTTTACAGGACTCCATCTGGCTTTGCCAGAGGATATTAGAAGTAAGCTGGTTATTAAGGTAGTGGAGACAAAAACACGCACCATGATTGATAAATGTCTGGAACTCACAGCATACGATGCACAGTATCGTATCCCCTGGATTGTATTTGACAGAGACTAAGTGCAAGGGTTTGATGAGATTATTGCAGAAGCGGCGATGACGGCGCAGATGATTGTGTAATCGCCAAGCCCATCCTATAAACTGATTTCCCTATGGCAGGCATTTGGCCCAATTATTATATGTTTTTTTCAGGTATAATATGTTTTCAACCTTCGCATAATGAACCTAAATGATTATAAAGATTTTGAAAGGGGCATTTTTATAAATGGGGATAGAAGGTTGCTGCTTTATTGCAGGAATGGGCGCTATATTGGTTTTTATGCCGTTATTAGGGATTTGGAGCGGATGGAGGCGAAAGATTGAAAATTAAAAATTATCAATCCCAAGTTTGTGTCGATACGGCATCCACAAACTTACCATACACAATAAAGCCGTGCAGAAATGGGGTAAATCATGAAAATTGATTTCTTTGAGGAAGGTGATATATGCTCTAAATGACTTCTTAATCACGAGATTTTCTCATGGTTAGTGAAGGACACATTTAGAGCATATTTCATGTAAGGAGGCAGACGCTATGACGAAAAACAAAATCACTCCATTATACGAGAGATTGAGCCGTGACGATGAATTGAATGGGGAATCCAATTCCATAAGCAACCAGAAATCCATGCTGGAAGATTATGCCCGCCGCAACGGTTTTCCCAACCCGACCCATTTCACGGACGATGGAATCTCCGGAACCCGGTTTGACCGCCCAGGATTTACCGCCATGATGGAGGAAGTAGAGGCCGGGAACGTGGAGGCAATCATCATCAAAGACATGAGCCGCCTGGGGCGTGACTATCTCAAAGTCGGCCAGGTCATGGAAATCCTGCGGCAGAGAGGTGCCCGGCTGATTGCCATCAATGACGGAGTGGACAGCGCCAACGGAGAGAATGATTTTACCCCGTTCTTGAACATCATGTATGAATTTTATGCCAGAGATACCAGCCGCAAGATTAAATCCGTATTCAAGGCAAAAGGCATGAGCGGCAAGCGCCTGACCGGCACGGTCATTTACGGTTACTTGTGGGACGGAAAGCGGGAACACTGGATTGTGGACGAAGAAGCCGCTGACGTGGTACGCCAGATATTCGCTATTACATGAGCGACATCCAGCTGCTGATTGGCCAGTCTTCCAGCGAGGGGGAGCGGAAGAAAAGGGAGCGTATGAGGCTGAAACGCCAGAACCTGCTCCCGTCCGGGGGAATGGACATTTGTCCGTCCAATAGCCAGGTGGACAAATGTCCGCCTATATTAGAGTATAGAGATAAAGAGATTAGAGATAAGAGTATAGAGAATAGAAAGAGAGGCAGAACGCACGCCTATGGGAGATACCAGAATGTATTTCTATCTTCCGCAGAACTGGCAGAACTCCAAGCGGAACTTCCCGCTCTTTGGGAACAGTACATTGAGCGGCTGTCCGAGTATATGGAATCCAGTGGAAAGGGATATAAAAACCATGCCGCCACAATCCGGCGCTGGGCGAATGCTGACAAAAAGAAGGAGGAAGCGCCTGCCCGGAACCGTGATTACAGTGTAGAGGAAGGAGAAACTGTATGATAGAGATTACCGCAGAAGTCCGGGCGGCCATTGACAGAGCCGCCGGGGATATGGAAGTTGCCGGGGACGAATACATAGAACCGGCTGACGGGCTTATCCACTGTAAGAAATGCCATGGCAGCCGCCAGACTGTTGTGCCAAGGTTCGGCGGTTCCGGCTAGTTCATGCCCCGCTGCCTCTGCCCCTGCCAACAGAAAGCGCAGGAGGAACGGAAAGCCGGGGGGGGAACAGAGGGAGCGCAGTACCGAGTATGCCATGGAGCAGATGTTTACCGTCATTGACAGCCGGTATCGGAGTAAGAAGCCGCTGATTGTCACAACCAACCTGAAACTGGAAGAAATAAAGAATCCGCCAGACCTTGCCCACGCAAGGATTTATGACCGCATACTGGAACGGTGTGCGCCGGTTCTTTTTTCCGGAAAAAATTTCCGGGAGGAAGGAGCCAGGGCGACCAAAGCGGCGGCGAAGGAGATTGTAAGTAAGGAATAACAAAACCTGATTGTATGAAAAGGAGCATTTATGAGTAACAAGAAAATCACAGAGGACACTACCACCACAGCACCGGCTAATGCCATCCCTATTTATTTCTTCATACTAGTTTTCATGTCCGTTGGAAAAATTAAAAAAGCTAATTGCATTATCATAATATTCAGAGAAATCAGGATTAGTATTCATTTTTTTAATGCAGTCAGCAAATGAAAAGTCTTTAAAATCTGGTGAGATTCTCCAATACCTTGGCCAATCCAAAACCATCGGACTAATAAATTTTGATTTAAGGCCATCGGTTTTGATGAAATCCCAAAAAGGAATAAAGTAATCATTATATACCGTGTGATGGTTATTAAAACTTTTACCAAAAGAAATTCCTATCGCTTTACGTGCAGGTTCACCTCTTGCGGCCTCTACTAAGGGAGTACCGAAATATATTGACTTGTTGGAATCCATCAATGCGAAGCCAGAAGAAACACAACCGCGCAAAGGAATCCCCGCAATAATTGATTGGCAAAAAAAGTCCATACAAGTCTGTAAGAACGATAAATAGATTTGATGTTCTTGATAAAAAATGGGACAATAGGGAGTATCTTTTTCTCCCAACAATAAAGGGTAAGGTTCATATTTGGGAGTTGCCAGCCAATATGCCTCTCTGCGGCAAAGGTAATGAACATAAATTATAAATGTATCACTAAAATGACAAACATTAACGTGTCCATTTGCATTGGCAATATATCGTCCCTCTTTCCAGTCATCATTCATTCGTATAGGAACAGCCTTGCTTATATCAGGCGTATAATTCTAAAATTGTTTGATTTCCGTGAGTGGTTACATAATTAGAGAATCCTAATATATCAAATAAAGCAATAGAATAAAATTGTTCTTGTTTGCCAGCTTCCTTGAGACGTTTTTCCATCTCTATTTGAGAAATACGCTCATGAGTTGGTTGGTTAACGGCTGAATTATCCATATTTTTTCTCCTACAGTATCTATTGGTTGATGAATTATTATTTTATACTACCAGACCGTTAATATCAACCGGTTGCAGGAAAATTAAAAAATTTTCGATATATCATATGTGAATTGTTTGACCAGAAAGTAATGGATATACTACACAAATAGCCATGTGCTTGTAAAATCGGGAGGTTTATGGTAGTATGGAGATACGAAAGCAGAAGGGAAAGCAGGTGGGAAGATTGACAGTGACGGAACAGATAGACCAGAAACATCAGGAAGATTTACAGAGGCTAAGAGGCTTTCGCCTGCTTGATGATGATTTCCTCACCAAGTGTTTTGAGGGAGATACGGCAAGTATAGAACTGGTATTGCAGATTGTACTGGAAAAGCCGGATTTAAAGGTACTGGATGTCCGCACCCAGGTATTTGTGGAGAATCTGCTGAACCGTTCAGTGAGGTTGGATATCCTGGCTACGGACAGCACAGGGGCAAAGCTGAATGTGGAAGTACAGCGCTCCGACAAAGGAGCCGGGAGAAAAAGAGCCAGGTACAACAGCAGCATGATGGACGCAAACCTTTTGAAGAAAGGCGAGGACTTCGACAAGCTGCCGGAAACGTGGGTAATTTTTATCACAGAGAATGACGTAATGGGAAAAGGGTTGCCGCTCTATCCGATTGAGCGGTGCTTTTTAGGAACCGGGGAAAGATTTGAGGACGGCTCACACATACTGTATGTAAATGGCGCTTACCGTGGAGATTCGCCAATCGGGAAGTTAATGCATGACTTCTCTTGCACAGACGCAGCGGATATGTATTATGGGACACTGGCAGACAGGGTGAGATTTTTCAAAGAGAGCAAGGAGGGAATCGAAATTATGTGCCGTGCTATGGAAGATATGAGGAATCAGACATTGAAAGAGGGAGCAATCAATTCCGCAAAGAGAATGTTGGCAGATGGGATTTTAACACTTGAAAAAATTGCGGAATATGCAGGACTTCCTCTTGACGAAGTGAAAAAATTGAAAGCAGAACGGACAGCATAAAACAAAACCGTAGGCCGGGAATCTAAAAACAGGTTCCTGGCCTTATTTTTTTGCCCTGAAATGTAAATTTTCTGTGAACTTGATTAAAAAGTCCTTTACAAAACGTCTCTGGAGAGCCAGGGCTTTCCTTTTTTTATGCACACGGGCGTCCAAATGAAATGTGCCAGCAAGCTGACGGATGCCCGACGCACAAGTAGGGGAAAAAGTCATTCCCCCTACTTGATTTTAGGGCGGCACGGGGAATGGCAGGATTTTCTCATATTCTGTGGAATGATACGGTTGCCATATGAGTGGAACGGGTATAAAATAATAAGGGGATATTAAATGGAGGTAAAGATGAGAATACATGAGAGCGCATATGTGGCGGATGGGGCTGTAATTTTGGGGGATGTTTCTGTAGGGGAAGAAAGCAGTATTTGGTTTCATGTTACCATAAGGGCTGACAGAGATAAAATTGTGATTGGGAGCAGGAGCAATATTCAGGATAATGCAGTGGTACATGTGGATAAAGGCTTTCCGGCATATATTGGGGATGGGGTAACAGTAGGGCATGGAGCAGTGATTCATGGCTGTAGGATTGGGGATAATGCATTGATAGGAATGGGGGCAATCATATTAAACGGAGCCAGGGTAGGGAAAAACTGCATTGTGGGTGCCGGTGCATTAATCCCTCAAAATATGATTATCCCGGATAACTCATTGGCAATCGGCTGCCCGGCAAAAATCATGCGCCAAGTGACCAAACAGGAAGTGGAGTCCAATCAATTTAACGCGGATGAATATGTGGAAGAAGGACAGAAATACAAAATGAATGCGGAACTGGAACAGGAGGGCTAAGATTGAAAATTAAAAATTTTCAATCCCAAGTTTGTGTCTGCGCAGCATCCACAAACTTGGAAACCATTTATGGTTTTGAGTAAAAGCTGCGCAGAAATGGAGTTAAAAATGGATTTTTTTGAAAAGGTAGGAGAAACAATTACAGGCAAAGGCAAGGATATTGCGGATAAGGCGAAGGATTTGGCGGAGATAGCGAATTTGAGAAGCCAAATAGGTATCTGTGAAGAAGTGATTAAGAAGAACTATCTGGAAATCGGGAAATTATACTATGAGCAGTTTAAGGAAGCAGAGTACAACGATTTTGTGGAACAATGTACGGCGATTACTAATGCGAAAAACGGAGTGAGCGCATTGGAAGAGAAGATACGTGAAATTAAAGGGGTATAGGTGCAGTTTTTTAAAATACATAAGATAACTAACAGTCGCACAATATGCACCTTAGACAGCAGGGCGGGGGAAAAATTCCCCCGCCCTGCTGAATAATTTTATTGTGCCGGTGGCTGCTGTGCTTGTTGCTGCTGCTCTAATTGCTGTTGGGCTTCCAAAGCAGCCTGCTGCTGTGCCTGGATATCCCGCTGGATAATCTCGTTACGCTGCTGTTCCTGAATTGCCTCCCATCCCGGAGTTGCGAAGAACTCGGCATTGTGAGGACAGGAATTGCTCTGGTTAGCGGGTACTACCACGGTCGATACGGTGCCATCCGGGTTGGTTACCTGCGTGGTAGTGGAGGAGCCGCTCTGCAAAGATACGTCTTCTACAGGGTTGAGTGTCAGCACCCCTTCTATTTTGAACGGGCAGAATTCGCAGGCGGGCATTCCGTTATACTGGCAGATAGCACCCTGATAATGCACATCACAACTTTCAGCAGGCACAGTGCCGTCTGCAAAATATTCCGTAGCCAGAGTGCCTTGGGTATCACATAGCCCCGGAATGGGAAGTTTGCCCGATTTGGAGCATATAGTGGCCGTTACAATGCCAGTGGGAACGGAAAACGGTTCATTGGCCAGCTCGGCATGTATTTGAGACATAACGGCACGCCATAGCTTTTTGGCCAGATTCCGTTCATCGCCTTTGGCAAGCTTTTCATTATTGTCAAAACCTGCCCAGGTTGTGGCCGTGTAATATGGGGTGAAGCCGGAAAACCACACATCATTGTAATCGGAAGTGGTTCCTGTCTTGCCGGCGATAGCCATACCGCCGAAATTAACGGCTCCTCCGGTTCCTTTGGTAACAACATCCACCATGGCATCGGTCAGAAGAAAAGCAGTGGTTTCTTTAATGACCTGTGTTGTTTCCGACTGGGTATTGTCAAGGATTACATTGCCGTCATGGTCGACTACCGTGCTGTATAATTTAGGCTTGATATAAGTGCCATGGTTAGCTATGGTAGCATAGGCGGCATTCAGCTCCTCATTGGTAACACCGTCCGTGATGCCGCCAAGGGCTAAGGACTGCTGGATGTCGGTGTATACTTTCCCTTTGATTTCTCTGGACTCCACCAGGGTGGTAAAGCCAAAATTCTGAAGATAGTCGAAACCGAGCCGGGGGGTAATCTGGGTTAAAGTCTTTACGGCAACAATATTTAAGGAATCCTGAATCCCCAGGCGTAAGGAGCAAAGTCCCCTGTAGGACTCCCCGTACCAGTTTCTGACCGGCGTGCCATTTGCATAATGGAAAGGCATGTCATTTTGTACGGTAGCCAGGGTAAGCCCTGCATTGTCCAGGGCAGGCGCATAAGTGGAGACTACTTTAAAGGTGGAACCTGGCTGCCTGACCGTATCCGTAGCGCGGTTCAATGTCCGGCTTCCTTCCTTGGCGCCCCGTCCGCCCACCATGGCTACAACAGCCCCTGTGGCCTGGTCTTCCACAACAAGGGAAACCTGCGGCTGGGGGGTAAGATGGATGTTTTCACCATACACTTCGTCCCCAGGGGAAAGCATAGCCTCCTTATAGGCTTCGATAGCGGCTTCAGCTTCTTCCTTGGAATTGTATATCAGGTTGAAATTACGGTCCTGTTCCCTATAGTAGCTGCGGTACATTTCCGTACTGTGGTTTTCCATTTCCCCATTGCTTTTCTGAATGGTAAGTT
The DNA here is from genome assembly GCA_009911195.1 of Lachnospiraceae bacterium. Taxonomy (GTDB): domain Bacteria; phylum Bacillota; class Clostridia; order Lachnospirales; family Lachnospiraceae; genus Kineothrix. The sequence continues at coordinate 13,616 of QXWV01000120.1, forward strand.
CGTAATTCAAATACCATTTCACATTGGGAGGGTAATTTTCCTCATTGCTGAAAACCTCATCGCAGATTGCCTGTATTTTAGGGTCCTGTGTGGAATAGATTTTCAGCCCTCCCGTATAGAGGAGGGTGTAAGCCTGTGTTTCATTGTAGCCGGCGGCTACCAAATCCTCCAATACATCATCTGTTAAAGCATCTACAAAATATGTATTGATGGAAGTTTCTTCGACCTCTTCATTTGTAACCTGAATGCGGGAATATACATCATCTTCCATAGCCAGGTCATATTCCGCCTGGGTAATATATTCCTGCTCCAGCATATGGTTAAGCACCTTCTTGCGCCTTTCGGCATTGTCTTCCGGATGGGTAATCGGATTGTAACGGGAAGGGTTCTGGGTAATGCTGGCGATAACTGCGCATTCGGAAAGGTTGAGGTCACTGACGGATTTGTTGAAATAGCGCTGGGATGCCGCTTGAACCCCTAACGTATTCTGCCCTAAATTGATGGAATTCATATAATTTAAGAGTATATCTTCTTTGGAGGTAGTTTTTTCCAGCTCCAATGCCAGATATTGCTCCTGAATCTTACGTTCGATTTTATCCATATTCAGGCCGCGGGCTTCCTTTGTCCAGTCGGTAAATACATTGTTTTTCAGCAACTGCTGGGTGATGGTGCTGGCACCTTCCGAAAAATGGCCGGTAGTAAGTCCTTTCACACCAGCACGGATAATGCCTTTGATGTCGATGCCGTTATGCTCATAAAAGCGTTCGTCTTCAATGGCAACAAAGGCATGAGCCAAATCCTCAGGTATCATATCCATGGTAACAGGGATACGATTAGAATTCTCTGCAATTAATTTGGCTGTCTGGTTGCCTTCAATATCGTATACGAAAGTGGAAAAGCCTGTAGGCTGTACATTGATATTGCCGATTTCCGGTGCGGTGTCGATGATTCCCCGGAACAGTCCGAAAACGATGCTGGCTGCAAAGACAGCGCTGGACAATATAGCAATCAAAACAACGTTAACCAATGTAAGAACAAGCTTTCTTCCCCACTTCGCAGATTTAGAATGGAGTGCCTTTTGCTTATCACGGACTCCTTTTTTTCCATAATTCATGAATGTTCCTCCTTGAAGTGTGCATAAAAATTTAGGTATTTTCAAAGATTAAGCACAACTTAACATTTCGATTATAGCAAAATTTAGCGATGAAATAAAGTTTTTTCACAAATTTCTCACTTTATATTAAGAATTGTTCACAATTGGATACACTTTTATTCCCTCTTGTGCTAAAATAAGAAAGGTATTTGCGGCGGTGGGAACTTATTTGTACATTTGGATGTGCTGCCAGGCGTGAGGGGAGAGATAGGAGATGGAGAAAGAGCAGATTTTTTTGCCCTATAAGATATTGGAGAAAGGCGGGGAAGGCGAGATTGTGGAGAAGAAATCCCGTTTTATAGCCACCCTGGAACCTGTGCATTCGGAAGAAAAGGCGGCGGCATTCATAGAATCCCTAAAGAAAAAGTACTGGGATGCCAGGCATAACTGTTCCGCATTTGTACTGGGGGAAAGGGCACAGGTTACCCGGTGCAGCGATGACGGGGAGCCTTCGGGAACGGCAGGGAAGCCAATGCTGGAAGTGCTGTTAGGAGCCGGGGTCAGGAATGTGGCAGTGGTGGTGACCCGTTATTTTGGGGGAACTCTTTTAGGAACCGGCGGGCTTGTAAGGGCATATACCCAGGCGGTTCAGGCAGGACTGGAAAACTGTAGTGTGACAGAAATGCAGTATGGCTGCGAGCTGGGAATACGGACGGACTATAACGGGATAGGAAAGATACAGTACTTGCTGGGTCAGAGGGGGCTGGAAATAAAGTCTTCGGAATACACCGATATTGTCACTCTGAAGTTGGAAGTGCCCTTTGAAGAGTGCGGGGCGCTTTGCAAAGAATTAACAGAGGCGACGGCAGGACGGGCTAGGATTGAGGAATTGGGGAAACGCTATATAGCGAAACATATATAATTAAACTATAATAATATTAACATTTCATGCAATGCAAGCACTCTGTACTGGAATTCCATTAGAAGATTTCTAATACAGAAGAGTGGAAAGGTGGTGGTTTTTATGAAACAAAGTATAAGTGCATCAAATTCTGATATACCTCTCCCCGGGCGGAGCATAAAAATCACATATGGAGGGACATTGCTATGGAAGAAATTAAAGAACTAGATGTTATTAAGGAATTGCTGGAAAATAAGCAGTATACTAGGCTTCGCCAGAAAATGGCCGATATGAATATTGCTGATATTGCATTTATCATGGAGGAATTGGAAGAGGGGGAGCTTCTGAAAATATTCCGTATCCTGCCCAAAAGCATGGCAGCGGATGTTTTTTCTTATCTGGAAGTGGACAGCCAGCAGTTTATCATTACTTCCCTGTCCGAACGGGAGGCGGCCAATATTATCGACAACTTGATGGCGGACGATGCGACAGACCTTTTGGAGGAAATGCCGGCCAATATTGTAAAAAAGCTGCTTGCCAGCGCCAGCGCGGATACGAGAAGAGATATCAACCACCTCCTCAGATATCCGGAGGATTCTGCCGGGAGCATTATGACGGTGGAATATGTAGATTTAAAAGAAAATATGACAGTGGAAGACGCTATACAAAGAATACGCCAAATCGGGGTAGACAGCGAGACGATTAATATCTGTTATGTACTGGATGCTAAGAGGACATTAGTGGGCACAGTGGCATTGCGGTATCTGCTGATTAGCCCATCGGATGCGGTAATCGGCGATATCATGCACGAAAACGTGATTTATCTTAATACACTGATGGACCAGGAAGAGGTGGCCAGGCAGTTCCAGAAGTATGACTTTACTTCCATGCCGGTGGCGGATAACGAAGGGCGTCTGGTAGGAATCATTACCGTGGATGATGTGGTGGATATTTTGCTGGAAGAGGCGACAGAAGATATTGAAAAGATGGCGGCTATTGTTCCCAGCGATAAACCTTATATGAAAACAGGGGTTTTTGAGACATGGAAGAAAAGGATTCCCTGGCTGCTGCTCTTAATGATATCGGCCACTTTTACGGGAAGTATCATAACTTCCTTTGAAGATGCGCTCAGCGTATTTCCTATATTGACAGCCTTTATCCCAATGTTGATGGATACGGGCGGCAATGCAGGCGGACAAGCCAGCGTTACGATAATCCGCGGGCTTTCCCTGAACGAAATCGGATATTCCGATGTGCCGAAAATCCTTTGGAAAGAGCTTAGGGTGGCACTGATTTGTGGACTTACCCTCTCCGCAGCTTATTTCGTGAAGCTGATGCTGTTTGACCAGGTGGGGCTGGGAGTGGCAGCAGTGGTATGTTTTACCTTGATTGCCGCTGTTTCTATCGCAAAGATGATTGGGTGCAGCCTGCCTGTGCTGGCAAAAAGGCTGGGTTTTGACCCGGCGGTTATGGCCAGCCCATTTATTACAACAATTGTGGATGCCTTGTCATTGGTGATTTATTTTGCTATTGCCACGGAGATTCTGCATGTATAAAAATAATAGAAAGGAATTGGTATTTGGAATATGAATGCTTCATGGGTAATGATGATGAATATGGGAATTTCGGCGGTCATTGCGCTATTTTTGCCGATTGTCCTATTGGTAATATGGAAGGTAAAGAAACGAAAAATAAGGATGCTCCACTTTATTGTGGGAGCAGGGGTATTTATTATATTTGCTTTGTTCCTGGAGCAGATATGCCATTATTATGTTTTAAACAGGGTATCTCCCCTTTCCGAATTTATGAATGGGAATATATGGGCATTTGCCCTTTATGGGGCATTGGCAGCGGGAGTGTTTGAAGAAACCGGACGCTTTCTTGCATTTAAAACAGTGCTGAGACGCAGCAAAGAAAAGGAGACAGCCATTACATACGGAATCGGCCATGGGGGGATAGAATCCATCTTAGTGGTAGGGATTTCAATGATAAGTTCCCTTATACTGGTGGCCGCCATTAACGCTATGGGTGGGGTGGAAAATTATGTGGCCCTAGTACCGGCGGAAAGCCAGGGCATATTACGGGAAAATCTGAATACCCTGCTTCTTACCCCTCCCCATACCTTTCTTTTTGCCGGGATAGAAAGGATTTCCACAATATTCTTCCACATTGCCTTATCCGTAATTGTGTTTTTTGCTGCCCACCAGCCAGGGAAATTTTACCTTTATCCAGTGGCTGTTTTAGCACATACATTCCTGGATTTGTTTGCAGTCCTTTACCAGAGGGCAGTTATAAAAAGTATTGTTATTATCGAGTTAGTAATCATAGCAGTTACTGCCATTACCGTCTATTTTGCATACCGGATTTATCAATCGGATATAGCACAATAAAAGCAGCAACTACTTTTTAGTTTCCCAACACATTGATGGTTTGCTTCAAGGCCGGCGGGCCATCAATGCATGGCCGCCCTTTTCCTCATAGTAGGGTCCAATATTTTTTTCCGGATTCTTAAGGAAACGGGAGTAACTTCCAGCAGCTCATCAGTATCGATAAATTCCAGCGCCTGCTCCAAGCTTAAAATTTTGGGGGGAGTCAGCCGTAAAGCTTCATCCGCGCTGGAAGAACGGGTATTGGTGAGCTGCTTTTTCTTGCACACATTTAATTCAATATCTTCCCCGCGGCTGTTTTGCCCTACAACCATGCCGGAATATACTTTTTCGCCGGGGCCGATAAAGAGCGTACCACGTTCCTGGGCATTATATAAACCGTAGGTAATCGCTTCGCCGGCTTCAAAGGCAATTAACGAACCTTGTTTCCGGTATTGGATATCTCCCTTATAAGGGCCATAGCCGTTGAAAGTGCTGTTCATAATACCATTTCCCTTGGTATCTGTCATAAATTCGCCCCGGTATCCAATAAGCCCTCTGGAGGGAATGGAGAACTCCAGGCGGGTATATCCGCCGGAAGCAGCACCCATATTTAAAAGCTCTCCCTTCCGCTGGCTTAATTTTTCAATCACAGTTCCGGAAAATTCTTCCGGCACATCCACGTAAGTGAGTTCCATGGGTTCCAGCTTTTTCCCGTTTTCATCAGTTTTATAGAGCACTTCCGCTTTGCTTACTGCAAACTCATAACCTTCCCGGCGCATATTTTCGATAAGGACGGAAAGGTGCAGCTCGCCCCTGCCCGATACCTTAAAAGCTTCGGTAGTGTCCGTTTCTTCCACACGCAAGGAGACATCCGTATTCAATTCCCTAAACAGTCTGTCGCGCAGATGGCGGCTGGTGACATATTTGCCTTCCCGGCCCGCCAGAGGGGAGTCATTGACGATAAAATGCATAGCAATGGTAGGTTCTGAAATTTTTTGGAAGGGTATGGGCATTGGGTTTTCCAGGGAGCAGAGGGTATCGCCGATATGAATATCCGCAATACCGGAAATCGCAACGATAGAGCCGATATTAGCTTCCTTTACATCCACTTTGCCCAAGCCATCGAATTCATAAAGCTTGCTTATTTTCACTTTTTTCATTTTATCCGGTTCGTGGTGGTTAACAATCACAACCTCCTGATTTACTTTTACGGAGCCGTTGTCCACCTTTCCAACGCCAATCCTGCCCACATATTCGTTATAGTCAATGGTGCTGATGAGAATCTGCGTACCTGCCTCCGGGTCTCCTGCGGGGGCGGGGATATAATCCAAAATGGTTTCAAATAAAGGGGTCATATCCTTCCCTTTAGTATCAATATCCAGGGAGGCTATGCCTGTTTTGGCGGAAGCGAAAATGAAAGGGCAGTCCAACTGCTCTTCATTGGCATCCAGGTCAATAAATAGTTCCAATACCTCGTCGATTACTTCCCTGGGACGGGCTTCCGGCCTGTCTATTTTATTGATGCATACGATGACGGGAAGCTGCAGTTCCAGTGCTTTCCGCAGGACAAATTTGGTCTGGGGCATGGCTCCCTCAAAAGCATCCACCACAAGGATGACGCCATTGACCATTTTCAGGACACGCTCCACTTCGCCGCCAAAATCAGCATGGCCAGGGGTGTCAATAATGTTGATTTTTGTATTTTTGTAGATGACGGCGGTGTTTTTGGAAAGAATGGTGATACCCCTTTCCCGTTCGATGTCATTGGAATCCATGACCCGCTCCGCCACTTCCTGGTTGGCCCGGAAAACCCCGCTTTGCTTTAACAATTCATCCACCAACGTGGTCTTGCCATGGTCTACATGGGCGATAATGGCAATGTTTCTTACATCTTCTCTTGTTTGTTTCATAAATCGTGACTCCTCTTTCTATATAGATTAGGGTGAATACTGGCGATATGCCGCAGCCCTAAGTTCATGATAAATGTGCAAAAGTATTTTAAACTCGTATAGTATAGCACTGTAGGGCGGAAGATGCAAGGTTCAATATAATTAATCCCGGCGTTCATTTAATTCCATTTACAGATTAGCCCACGAAAATTAGAATATTAAATAAGAAATAATAAAAATTCCGCGGAAAGGCAACAAAGAAAAAATAGTTTGGGAAGAAATGGGGTATAGGATGAAAAATAGGTTGATAAAAGCGATGGGAATATTTCTGGCAGTGGCTTTGATGGCTGTAGGATGCGGACAGACGGGGAATGTAGGTACGGAGCAGGGAGGAAACGAAAAAAACGGGGAAGCAGAAGAAGAGAAAAGCGGCGAGAATAGCAAAGAGGGAGGCGGGAAAAAGGATAGCGTCACATTGACAGTGGAAGCAAGCCAGGAGATTGTGAACAATATCCCTTATGCTTTCAGCGAAGAGAACATAGAGGCATTTGAAAAGGAATATCCGGAAATCAAGGTGGAACTGGTGCTGAACCCGGATGCGCAGAATACTTCTATCCTGCAGACGAAGCTGGCCTCCGGCCAACCATCGGATTTAATCTGCTATAACAAAGTTTCTGCTGAAAACGAATTGGAAGTAGCGAAAAACTGTGTGGACCTATCCGTAGAACCATTTGTGGAGAACATTGCGGACAAAGAGATATTGACAGCGCCGGATGGAAAGATTTACGGGTTTGCATTTGAAGTGAAAACAGGCGGGATGGGTGTTGTATATAACAGAGATTTATTTGAGGAAAAGGGGCTGGAAGTGCCAAAGACTTATGATGAATTCCTTGACATATGCGAAAAATTAAAGGGGGAAGGCATTACTCCTTTTTATGGGCCTTTCAAGGATGTCTGGACATTCCAGATGTGGACCACCTCCACCTGGGGATACTATGCGGCCAAATTCGAGCCTGACCTTTGGGAGCGGCTCAATGCCAATGAAATTGGCTGGGATGAAGTTCCCGCGTTTAAGGAAAGCCTGGAGAAAGCCTATAATTTGTATAAAGACGGCTATATGCAGAGCACTGTGCTTTCCGACGATTATAACAGCATTACGGCAGCAATGGGCAGCAAAGAATACGCCATGACAGTGGGCTCGAATACAACGGTGCGGGATTTGCTCAATGCCCACCCGGATATTAAGTTTGACATGTTCCCGTATCCCGTATACGAAGGGGAAGAGGAATATTTGACAATTAGCCAGTTGGATGCGGAATTTTTTATCCCCAAGGATGCAAAGCACATCGAAGAAGCGAAAGCATTCTTAAACTTTATGGCGAAACCTGAACAGTGCGACAGGGCACAGAATGCCGCATCGTTCGTTCCCAATGTGAAGGGGGCTAAAGAGCCGGAATTTGATGATTTTGAAGGCAGGCTGTACGAGGAATATAATAAAACAGGGAAGACGGTACTGGAAATGAACGCTTATATGAAGGTGGATTTGAATGACCTTTGGGTATACTTCCAGGACATGTTTGCCGGGGTTAAAACGCCGGAAGAAGTCCTCATATCCTGGGATGCAGCTTTTGAAGAACTGATGAAGGCAAAAGGGATAGAAAACTTTTAAACAAGAACTGGAATGGAGGTGGGGGAGTGCGCCGGACCGGACATATTTATACATATTTGCTGACAATACCGGCATTACTGCTGTTTGGCATCTTTTTTGTAGGCCCCAGCGTGTACAGTATCTATTATTCACTGACAGACTGGGTGATAGGAAAGGATTCTGTCAGCTTCATCGGGCTGGAGAATTACCGGACGATTTTTGGAAGCGATGAACTGACGCATGCCATATATAACACATTTTTATATGCGGTTATCGTAGTCATAGGTAAGAACGTAAACGGGCTTTTGCTGGCATTGGCAGTCAATACGAGGATGAAGCTTAAGGGGTATTTTCGGGTGATTTTTTTCCTGCCCTGCGTGATTTCAACAATTATCATCGGCCTTGTTTTTGTTCCGGTGCTTCACCCCAACGGTATTCTCAATGCGTTCCTTGGGAATATAGGGCTTGGTTTTTTGCAGCAGGGATGGCTGGTGGATACAAAAATAGTGATGTTTTCCATAGCCGGGGTTTCCATCTGGCAATGGAGCGGATATCATATGGTAATCTATCTGGCCGGGCTGCAGGGAATCCCTGATTCCTACTATGAGGCGGCAAAAATTGACGGGGCCACAGCGGTACAGAGCTTTTTTGGCATTACTTTTCCCATGTTGGCCCCGGCCTTTAATATCAATATGCTGTTAAGCCTAATCGGAGGGCTGAAAGTTTTCAGCGAACCCTATGCGCTTACCAACGGAGGCCCGGGAAATGCATCCCAGGTAATTGCCCTGGAAGTTTTCTCTAAATTCGGGAGGGGGCAATGGGGCCTGGGAACAGCTTTGAATGTGACGCTGGCAATTTTTATATCGGCCATCAGTATACCGGTATTATACTTTATGAGAAAGAGGGAGGTGGAGGAATAGTGGGAGCCAGAAGAAAAGCTGTATGGAAAAGAATCCTGCTTCAGGTTGTACTCTTGCTCATCTCTTTGGTGATTATTGCGCCGTTGTTGATTATGCTGCTGGGGGCTTTTAAAAATCCCACGGAGGTTACATCCTTTAACCTGGACCTGCCGGAAAAATGGCTGTTTGAAAATTTTAAGGCAGTGATAGAGCAGGGAAAGCTGCTGCCTGCCTTTTGGAACAGCATTTTCATTACCCTTGTCTCTACGGCAGCCACCATAATGGCCAGTTCTTTGGCGGCGCTGGTGCTTGCCAGGAGAAATACTGGCTTTTCCCGGTTTTTATATTACTTTTTCTTTATGGGAACAATTATCCCTATGCAGATTATGCCGACGATACGTTTGTTCACCGTACTGGATATTTATGGGGGGTATCTTAACGTTATGATTTTATATACGGCAATTAACATTCCGTTCAGTTGCTTTTTGTATACTGGCTTTATAAAGGGGATTCCCAAGGTTTTGGACGAATCCGCATTTATCGAAGGGGCTTCTGCGCTACAGACTTATTTTCATATTATCCTGCCGCTGCTTAAGCCCTGTAATATAACGGTGCTGATTCTGTTGTTTACAGGGATATGGAACGAGATAAATATTCCGCTCTATTTTTTGAACAACCCGGCCAAAAGGACGCTGCCCCTTTCCGTATATCAGTTTTTCGGGATGTATGGCGGCAGCAACTGGAATCTGGTGTTTGCGGATTTGACATTGGCGGCTTTGCCGGTGGTCATCTTATTCCTGTTTATGCAGAAGCAGTTTATCAACGGGCTTACGGAGGGGGCGGTCAAAGGTTAGGATGAATTTGAAGTTCAGTACAAAGCTATATGTAGTGTTTTCGGTTATTATTATATTTGCTGCAGCTTCTTTCAGCCTGTTCATAAGGGTCCATATTTTTAAAAAAATGGAAGAAGATGTGATATACAATAATCTTCAGCTTTGCATTAAGGTATCGGAGAACGTGGATACTTATATAGAAAAGCTGGATGATATTGCGAAAAAACTGATTTCAGACCCGCGGCTTTTAAAAATTATGAGGGAAGTAAAAAGTAATCCCAAGACGTTGTCGGATTATGGGGAATTAAAGAGGGATAGGGAAATATCCGCGATTGTTTCAAATGCGATTACCCTGACCTCTTTTCCCCATGTCAATGTTTACCTCTATAGCAAGGACGGCACTTATGTTTACGTTTATAATCAGGATAAGAGCAATTTCCAGGCTGCCCTTGCCATAGAAGATAATTATGGGAAGCTGGAGAAGAAACGGCTTGTTGTTTATGCGGACAACGGAAAGGATACGCCAGGCGGGAAGGAGAGCTCCATATCATTTATAAGGGCGATTTTCGATGTGAGCGCCAACCAGTACGGATATATCGAAGTGCAGTCGGATTATAAAAAACTGGATGAAATATGCAATATCAACCATATAGGAAGTGTGATTCTTATGAACGAAAGGGGGGATATCGTTTATCCCTTTGAGCCTGTTTCCGGGGAAGTGAGGGAAGAGGTGGGAGAAAAGCCGGCTAATGGAGGAAGCGGGTTTTTCAGCGCGGGGAAACAGTTGTATTTCTATGCGGTTTCGGATAATTCCGGCATTACCACATATATCCGTTGTCCGGAAGATACCATCCGGTCGCCGATGAAACTGCTGCAGCATACAACAGTTATTTTCTTTGTGTGTGTTACAGCGGCGGCGATTCTGATGGTTATTATTTTTTCCGGGCTGCTGGTAAGGCCATTAAAGGAGCTGCGCAACAGCGTCTTGGAGATTACCTATGAAAATATGGGGCTTTCTTTTCATGATTCTTATCATAATGAAATTGTAGAACTTAAAGATGCTTTCCAGAAAATATTGGACGATTTAAAGAGGAGTGTGCGCAGGGAAATAGAGTCGAACAAAGCGGAGGCGGAAGCCAGGCTTTCTGCACTCCAGGCGCAGATTTCGCCTCATTTTATTCATAATGTGCTCTACTCCATCAGTATTGCGGCAAAAGAAGGGAGGCCATCGGATGTCCAGGCGATGTGCAAACAGCTTTCCGATATGCTAAGGTATACGGTGAATTCCAATGCCCATATGGTGGAGCTGAAAGAGGAAATAAAATGCATTGCCAACTATCTGGCGCTGCAAAAGCAATATTACGAGGATTTTTTGCAGTATGATATTGCGGTGGAGGAAGCGGCGGGGGGCATCAGGATTCCCCGGTTGAGTGTCCTGCCCTTTGTTGAAAATGCGATTCAGCATGCTTTTGAAGGGAAAAAACCGCCCTATAGAATAGAAGTTTATGCAAAGGTCTCAGAAGAGGGGTGGACAATAGAAATCAGGGATAACGGAAAGGGTTTTTCCAAAGGGAAGATAAAAGAAATCATGGACAGGCTGGCAGAGGATGACCTGGGTGTGGAGATAGAAGCAAAAAACGAAGAAGAACCAGGAATGGGAGGAATGGGTATTTTAAATACCGTGCTGCGTTTGCGGATATTCTTTCAGAGCCGGTTTGATTTTGAAATCAAGGAGAATGATTTAGGGGAAGGTTCGGCGGTTTATCTGCGGGTCTGCCGGCTGGGCTTGGCGGCTGTGAAAAAGGAAGAAACGGGAAAGGGGAATTGGTTGGCAAAGGGCAGGCATGGAAGCTGGCGGAGGGAGGAATAGGATGTATAGGTTTCTTGTGGCGGAGGACAGCAAAGTAATACTTAGGGATATTGTACACCTTATCAAAGAAAGCGGATACGAGGCAGAAATAGAAACAGCCTATGACGGGGAAACGGCGCTGGACATCCTCAGGTACTTTGCGCCGGATATTATAGTAACGGATATTAAAATGCCTATGGTTGACGGGCTGACATTGATTCAAAGGGCAAAAGCGGTTTACCCGGGGGTAAAATGCGTAATTGTCAGCGGATATGGGGATTTTATTTTTACCCATGAAGCGCTTATGCTGCAAGTGGACGATTATGTAATGAAGCCCATAGACGGGGAGGAATTCAGGGAAATTTTACGGAAACTGACAAAAGAAGCGGATTGCCGCAGGGTGCAGATGGAGGAAGCGGCCTTACAGAGAATGGTGAATGGGGAGGGGGCGGCATTGCAGAAGCATGTGAATGGGGAAGAGCCGGCATTGCAGAAGCATGTGAATGGGGAAAATCCGGCTTTACGGAAGCTGACCTATGCGGAAAGGGCATCGGACGGGAAATTTTGGAGTGGCAGCTACATGCTTGTACTGATACGGGCGGGGCTTTTTTATCAGTATGCGGCGCCCCTGTCAAAGGAAATGGTGAACGGAATTTTGGAGCGGGATGGCTCAAAGCCGGAGTTTTGGACGGTGAATACCAGGTGGAGCAATGAAAAAATACTGGTATTTGGGCTGGAAGGGAGGCGCAGGGAATACGTTTTGCAGCAAAGCGCCGTCCTGCTGTCGGAACTGAAAAAGGAATACCGGAGGGTGAATATTATCTGCTCCGGGGAACTTAAGGATATCGGCCAGCTCCATGCCCAGTACAACCGGCTTTCGGTTAGCCTGGGGCGGAAGGCGATGCTGGACGAAAGCCGGATTTACGATGATGAGCGGCAGCCGGACGGGCGGCAGATGTATATCAGGCAGAAAGAGGAAATCGAAGTATTCCGCAGAAAAATGGAAAAAATCCTAAAAAGCAAGGCAGTTGCGGATTACAGGATGGAAATCCATAAAAATATTCTTCATTGGGGAGAAATGGGATATAGCGTTACCGTACTGCGTAAGTTCCTGCTGGTGCTTTTGGATGAAATGTTTACGGTGGCGGGCATTGGCTCCGGGTGGATTGAAGAACCGGGTACTATGGCAGATAAAATGCTGAATGAATGCGGGAAATTGGAGGAACTGGAGGAATGCCTGCAAGGATATGGGGAATTCCTGGCTGCCGGGAAAGAAGAAAAAGGAGGAATATCTATTGATGTGGCGCAGAAACTGACGGAATATATGCAGTCTAATTTGTATAAAAATCTGTCCTTGCAGGAGATAGCGGACAACTTCAATATTTCTTCCTCATATATCTGCCGGATTTTCAAAGTTTATTACAGCGATACCCCGATTAGCTATTACAATAGGCTGAAAATCGAAGAAGCGAAAAAGATGTTGGATGAATACCGGAATATGAGGGTGAAGGATGTGGCGGAACTGTTGGGATTCAGCGACCAGTATTATTTTAGCAAGGTGTTCAAGCAGCAGTATGGCGTCAGCCCTTTGGTGTATAGGACGCAGATGCAGGAAGGGGAAGGATGAAATTCGATAGGGAAATCGGTTCAAAATATTCCTTCATGCCGTGTAGTATATTCCATTTACCATGAAATTTGCTGTAGGTATAATCGAAATAGGATTCGGGTGTCAAAAGCCCTGGCTGCGGAGCGCGCCTGGCAATTTGCACATAAAGTTGTGCGCCTTCCAGTAGGGGTATTCCGAGAAACTATGAGCAGACAAAAGGAGGTTGTTATGAGTAATTATGGCATGAAAGCAGTGGAATTTGGTCTAAAATACCGTCCGATGGAAATTGAGAAAAGGCGATTGCATCTCCCTTATAAAAGTGTATGCAGCCTTTATCCGGCGAAGGCGGATGAGGATGTGCTGGTGACCGCAAACGGCAGGCAGAGAATTGATATTGTGGGAGACCCATATCATGAACGGGTGATTTACCGGCGGGAGAGGATTATGGACATGCGTTGGAAGGATACGCCGGAACCGCCGGATGTGGCATACGCAATACCGGAAGCGAGGAAATATTTAAGGGAGGGGAAATTTGAGGAAGCCGCAAAGGCCATGGATAAGGCTACAAAAGAAGCGGGATATGATAAATGGATTGACAGCCGGCCCTTTGGCGTGGAATTTCCCAGGCTTCATCCCCGTCTCCATTCGGTAATCGAATTGCTGACGGATATGGAGGAAGGGAAGGATTGCCATGACTATATAAGATATCTGGACATGATGACGGGGGAAGCAGTAGTTCGCTGTGAAGATGAAAAAGGGGGAGTCTGCCGCCGGTCTTTTGTTTCTTTTGATAAAGAAGCGGTAGTACAGGAAATCGGGCGGCTGGATGGAAGCACATTTGATATAAGTATGCGTTTCGTTGCTCCGGGCGGCTATGACTTGCCCGATGATTTCAACCAGTTTGTGCTCGTTACTTATAATGACATGTATAAAATAGAAGGAAGCGATGTGGAAATCCGTACAACGCCGGATAGCTGTACCGTGTCCCTGGCTTATGACCCTCAGTTCGGGGAACGGGGCTATTGCTGCTGCTCCGTAGTTCATACGGATGGGGTGGCATCGGGCAGGGAAGGCGGCTATATGGAGATAAAAGATGCCCATAAAGTGACAATAATTTCCCGTACAGTCAAATATGAGGAAGCATACCGCCATTCTTTTGCGTCAGAAGTATTGGAAGAGGTCAGGAAGATTCAGGATTCCTATGAGGATATGCTTGAGGCCAACCGGGCTTATTTAAAACCGATGATGGAACGTTCCAGGGTATCATTCGGCGGAGATTGGGCGATGGCGGCGGAAGAACTGCTGAACGAACAGCATGGCGGCGGGGAACTGAGTGCCATGATGATGGAAAAATTGTATGATATGGGGAGGTTTTTCATGATTACTGATACAGGAGACGACCCGCCATCCCTGTTCCAGCATAACATTAACACAAACTTGCAGGTTTGTGCCGGAAATATGACCGGTTTACCGGAGATTATGGATACATATTTTAAATTTTATGAAGACAAGTTCGATGACTTCAGGCTGAATGCCAAACGTTTTTATGGGGCAAGGGGTGTCCTTGGGAACATCCACTGTGACTACAATTCCGGGAAATTTTATCAGTTTTCTATCGTGTATCCCCACTATTGCTGGACTGCATGCCTGGGGTGGATATATAACGAATTCTGGGGGCATTATCTTGTTACCGGGGATAAAGAATTCCTGCGGGAGAGGGTAGTGCCTGGGCTAAAGGAAATTGCCCTCTTTTATGAAGACTATCTTTCCGATGAGGATGAAAACGGGAAGGTGATGTTTTATCCCAGCTATTCGCCGGAAGACCCTTCCATGAACGATTATCATGTGCCGTTTCCGAAAAATGTGTATGCCATGAATGTGAATTCACTGATGGATGTTATGGTATGCCGGGAGGTGCTGGACAATTTGATGGAGGCATGCGATATCCTGGGGCTGGATGAGCCGGACTATCCGAAATGGAAGCAACTGAGGGGGAAATTGCCGGATTATCTTTTGGATGAAGATGGGGCAGTGAAAGAATGGTCCTTCCGGTATTCAGGGGAAAACTATGACCACAGGCATGTATCCCATCATTATGATATCTGGCCGGGGCGTGCGATTTCACCGGAAAAGACGCCGGAGCTGGTGAAGCCCTTTATCCTATCCAACCGGAAACGGGGACATCAGGACGATTCGGCCCATGGAGTGGTTCACCGGTATTTCACAGCGGTAAGGCTGGGCGATTTGCCGGATGCCATGCATAATCTGCGGACACTGATGGAGCATGGATATGTGACGCGCACCTTAAATACGGTACATTATCCATACAGAGTGTTCTGCCCGGACCTTCTGGGGGCAATGCCTGCCATGCTTCTGGAAATGTTTGTATACTCCGATGAAGGCTTTATAAAGCTTCTTCCTGCAGTGCCAAAGGATTTAGAAAAAGGAAGCTTGGAGGGGATATGGCTGTACACATTTGCCAAGATGGAACGGATGGATTGGCATATAAAAGAAGGAAAAGCTTCTGCAGTTATCTCATCCATGGCAGACCAGAAAATAGAATTCTCCTTCCCTATGGGCTACGAAGAATTGCGGATAAACGGCAAGCAATATGGAGAAGCGGGGAATAGCTTTACTTTGGAATTTGGAAAAGGGGAGAGGGCAGAACTGGAGTTTACATTTACGCAGCTTCTGCAAGATTGATAGGAGCAATTGAGAAGCCGGTAACTTAAGGCTTCTCAATTTTATCGAGGAATCCAGGGTTTGCGTCTGCACGGCATCCGCAAACCCTATTATGCAAAGGGCTTCAGTAACGCTGGGCAGCCTTAAAGAAATGGAGATACAAAAGCCGTGCAGAAATGGAGTTAAATATGGAAATAAGCAGGCCGGCAGAAATTGGGAATGTAGTAATCAAAGACCGCTTTTGGGGCGAATACCAACATCTGGTGAAAGATACCGTGCTTCCGTACCAATGGGAGGTTCTCAATGACAGAATACCGGATGCCGCGCCCAGCCATGCGGTACGGAATTTCAAAATTGCGGCGGGATATGAGGAAGGCGGCTTTTATGGGGAAGTCTTTCAGGACAGCGATTTGGCTAAATGGCTGGAAGCGGCTTCCTATTGCCTGGAAATCAAGGCGAATCCGGAACTGGAAGGCATTATGGACGGAATAATTGATACCATTGTGGAAGCACAGCAGGAAAACGGCTATCTGGATACTTATTTTACTATCGGAAGACAAGATAAAGAATGGACGAATTTATACGAATGCCACGAAATGTACTGCGCAGGCCATATGATGGAAGCGGCAGCGGCATATTATAAGGCAACAGGAAAACGGAAACTTTTGGATGCGATGTGCCGGTGTGCCAGTCATATTTCCGGCCAGTTCGGGGCAGAAGAGGGGAAGCGGCAGGGATATCCGGGCCATCAGGAGATAGAATTAGCCCTGGTAAAGCTATATGAGGCGACAGGAAGAGAAGAATACCTGAAACTGGCCGTGTTTTTTCTGGAAGAGAGGGGGAAAGAGCCGAATTATTTTTTGGATGAGTGGGAGACAAGCCGCAGAAAATGCACCTTCAAGACGGATACGCCCACGCAAGCCCCCAATCTTTTTTATAATCAATCCCACAGGGTGGTGTATGAACAGGACTGTGCAGTGGGGCATGCTGTCAGGGCAATGTATATGTATGCGGCTATGGCGGATGTAGCCAGGATAGAAGGGAATGTGGAAATGTACCGGGCATGCAGAAGACTTTGGGAGGATGTGGCAAACCGCCAGATGTACATTACCGGTGCGGTAGGGGCTACCCCTACGGGGGAGGCATTTACCTTTGCTTATGACCTTCCCAATGAAACGGCCTATGCGGAAACCTGTGCATCCATAGGGCTTATTTTTTTCGCGCACCGTATGCAGAGGATGGATATGGATGGCGCATATGGGGATGTGATGGAAAGGGCTTTATATAATGTGGTGCTGGGGGCTATGTCGGGGAATGGAAAAGAGTTTTTTTATGTAAACCCGTTGGAGGTGTGGCCGGAAGTGGGAGAAAAAAATCCGGAGAGGAGACACGTGAAAGCTGCCCGCCAGAAATGGTTTGGCTGTGCGTGCTGTCCGCCCAATATTGCCAGGCTTTTGGCATCGCTGGGGCAGTATATTTATTCATGTGGCGAGGGATGCGGCTATGCAGGAAAGGCTTCTGGGCATGATATTATATTGTATGTGCACCTTTACATTGCGGGAGAGGGGACGATTGAAACAAAACAGGGGAAATACAGGGTGGTACAGGAGGGAAGCTATCCGTGGAAAGAAGAAATCCGGCTGACTATCCATGAAGTACCTGGAGAAAAAGCAGGGATTGCGCTGCGGATTCCAGGATGGTGCCATAATGTGACAGTGGAATGCAATGGGAAGCCTGCCCCATATAGAATAGAAAAAGGGTATGCCTATTTGGTGGAAGGGGGAAAGGCAGGGGACGAAATACGTTTGGTCTTTTCCATGCCTGTGGAATTCATGCAGGCCAATCCAAAAGTCCGGGCAGATGCCGGAAAGGCGGCCATTCAAAGGGGGCCAGTTATATATTGCCTGGAACAGGAGGACAACGGGGAGAACCTATCCGCGTTGAGGCTGGATACGGGCAGCCGTTTGAAAGCAGTATATAGCAGGACGGACGATATTGCGTGCAATAATAGTTTAACAGATGAAATACCCATAGTTGTTGCAAAGGGATTCCGGATGGTGGAGGATGGCTGGGAAGGCAGCTTATACCGTCCATATATTTTGCGGGAAACGGAAGTGGAGATAAAAGCTGTGCCGTATTTTTTATGGGGAAACAGAAAAAAAGGGGAAATGCTGGTTTGGGTGAGGGTGTGAAAGAGGAAAAAGGAGGGATGATTCGGCCTATAGTCCAGGTATGGGATGGAAAATGAGTGGAATGGCAACAACGTGCCGATGACAGACGGATTGGAGGGTATTTATGACATATTATAGGAATCCTGTAATTCCGGGGTTTTATCCGGACCCCAGTATATGCAGGAAGGGGGAAGATTATTATCTGGTGAATAGCTCCTTTGAGTATTTTCCGGGGATTCCATTATTTCATAGCAGGAATCTGGTACAGTGGAAGCAGATTGGACATGTGCTCACGAGGAAAACCCAGGCGGTGCTGGACAATTGCCCTGCTTCGGGAGGGATTTGGGCGCCGACAATAAGGTATCATGAAGGAAGGTTTTATGTATCTGCTACCAATTTCAGCCATGGGGGAAATTTCTTCGTGTGGACCGACGATATATATGGAGAGTGGTCGGAGCCGGTGTGGGTTTCCCAGAAAGGTATTGACCCATCTTTATTTTTTGATGTGGACGGCTGTGTATATTTTGCCAGCACCTATGATTTGCCGGATGGGCAAGCGATTGGGCAGTGCCGCATAGATATTAAGAACGGGGAGCGGCTGACGGAAACGAGAATCATATGGGAAGGCAGCGGAGGGAAATATCCGGAAGGCCCCCACATGTTCCGGAAAAATGGCTGGTATTATCTGATGGCCGCAGAAGGCGGAACGGAATATGGGCATATGGTGACCATTGCCAGGGGAAAATCCCCATGGGGGCCATTCCAAAGCTGTCCGGGGAATCCGATTCTTACCCATAGGGATACAATGCTGCACCATTTCCAGGCGGTGGGGCATGGAGATATGATAGATACCCCGGACGGGGATACATGGATGGTGTTTCACGGAATACAGACTACCCAATATATGCTTCATCATCTTGGCAGGGAAACTATGCTGGCGCCGGTTTCATGGAACGATGAGGGATGGCCTGTGGTAAATGGCGGGAAACCTGTCCTGAAAGATATGGAAGCGGTGCGGCTGCCGGGGGAGTGTGTACATCTTTTGGAAAAAGGGGAACTGGAGAGGCCAAAGGGAGAAGGGGAAATGGCGAATCTGCCGGGAAATGCGGAGGCGGAGTGGCTGTCGAAAGAATGGAATTATTTAAGAAACCCTGATATGGGCAAGTACAGTTTTACCCAACGTCCGGGTTGGCTGAAGCTCATAGGGGCAAGGCGAAGCTGGATGATTTGGATTCCCCTACATTTGCAGGAAGGCGGCAGCAATATTTTGACATGACGGCAAGTGTTTGGCTGGAAGCGGAACTAAAGGGAGAGGAAGGCGGAGCTGGATTAACGATTTTCCATACGAACGAGCATCATTACGATTTAATGGCGACAACAAGAGAAGGGAAACCATGTGTCATATTGAGAAAAAGGGTGGGGGATATGCGAACGGAGAGTAGTCCGCTTTTTTTGCAGGGAATGGAAAAAGTGCTCCTTAAAGTGGAATCCGATAAAATGGAATACCGTTTTTGGGCGGGGGTGGATGAAAACAGCTTACATCAGGTTGGGAGCGGGCGCACACAGCTACTGTCAACGGAATGTATGGTTATGACATTTACAGGCTGCTATGTGGGGGTATTTGCAGAAGATATATGCAATGGATGGTTTAAATGGTCTGGCGGTATATGTTATAATGAATTGCGGAACGTTATGGGCAGTAAGCAGTAAAGCACGTTGGACAAAAAGTAGTAGGCGGAGGATAAGAGGCAATGGAGTGGAAAGACGGAAAACAACGGTGTAAATGGGCAAACCCCAGCAATGATATTTATTTGCATTATCATGATAAAGAATGGGGAGTTCCCGTTTATGATGACCATAAGCTGTTTGAGATGCTTATTTTGGAATGTTTCCAGGCAGGGCTTTCATGGGAATGTGTCCTGAACAAGCAGCAGGCTTTCAGAACAGCATTTGATGGATTTGATATTGAGAAGGTCTGCGCATATGGGGAAGAAAAAATAGCGGAACTGTGTCAAAATCCAGGGATTATCAGAAACCGTTTAAAAGTCAGGGCAGCGGTAAACAATGCCCGGGTGTTTAGGGGGATACAAAAGGAATATGGCAGTTTTTCCGACTATCTTTGGGGCTGGAACGAAGGAAAGGTTATTTGTGAAAAGGATAAGGCCAGCTCCCCTTTATCCGATGCCATATCGAAAGACCTTAAAAAGCGTGGGATGAAATTTGTAGGGACGGTTATTATTTATGCTTATTTACAGGCAGTAGGAGTGATTTATTCCCATGAAGAAGGCTGTTTTTTAGAGCATAGGCAGATTTAGCAGGCGCTTGGAATGATTTGCGCCTGGTTTTGTGGTTTGGAGAGTATAACCCGATACTTTAGTACCAAAGGTTTATAGAAAAATTTTCAATACCTTTTTTGCTTCAAATAGGCATAAAATGGGGGTTTGGCAGATATATGCCCCCATTTGCGCGGTGCATTAATGTTCTATCTTCCCAAATTTGCGGTATATTAATATTACATACGGGAAAAAATTCTTTAAAGGTAAGAAGGGAGAACATAACATGACGGATAAGGTAATTGAAAACAACCAGGTGGTCATCATGGGGGAAATCGTCAGCGATTTTACTTTCAGCCACGAGATATACGGGGAAGGTTTCTATATGGTGGACGTCCGCGTTGAAAGACTGAGCGATTCGATTGATATTATTCCTTTGATGGTATCGGAAAGGCTACTTGATGTAAACGGGGATTATAAAGGCATGTACATAGTGGTAAATGGACAGTTCCGTTCCTATAACCGGCACGAAGAAAGAAAAAACAAGCTGGTGCTTTCCGTGTTTGCAAGGGAAATCGACTTCGTAGATGAAATAGGGGAAAATACGAAATCCAATCAAATTTATCTGGACGGCTATATTTGTAAGGAACCGGTTTACCGGAAGACTCCTTTGGGAAGGGAAATTGCCGATTTGCTTCTGGCTGTTAACCGGCCATATGGCAAATCTGATTATATACCGTGTATCTGCTGGGGAAGGAATGCCAGATATGCCAGCAATTTTGAAGTAGGGGCGAGATGTGCTGTATGGGGCAGGATTCAAAGCCGGGAATACATGAAAAAAATTTCGGAAGAAGAACTGGAAAAAAGAATCGCCTATGAGGTTTCCGTGAGCAAATTGGAGCTGATGGAGGATTAAGAAGTAGTTGATTCCTGCTTATTTCTGTGTTAGTATAACCTATATATCGTTGATAGGCAAAGCGTACAGAACAGTGCGGAACAACATTTGATTCCAGCACAGGATTACTTTAGCGCGGACTGCAGTGTAATGATAGCAGCATATATAGGAGCCGGATATGGAAAGAGGAACAATACATATTTACAGCGGAGATGGGCATGGAAAGTCGCCGGCAGCTTTAGGAAGGGCTGTTACGATGGCATGCCAGGGCAAAAATGTAGTCATTATTCAGTTCTTGAAGGGAAAGGGCCTGGAAGACTCGGAATTTTTGAGAAGGCTGGAACCGGAAATTAAACTGTTCCGTTTTGAAAAATCGGATGGGAACTATGCAGAATTGTCCGAGGAGCAAAAAGCGGATGAAATTATGAACATCAGGAACGGCCTTAATTTTGCGAAAAAGGTGCTTTGTACAGGAGGATGCGACCTTCTTATCATGGATGAAGTGCTGAGGCTGATTGATAACCAGATTATTACAGTGGAAGAACTGAGAACATTGTTGGATATGCGTGCGGATGAGTCTATGAATATCATTATGACAGGGATAACGCTGAATGATGAAGTCTGCAAGCTGGCAGACGAGGTTACCAGGCTGGAAAATATAAAATAAATGCAATGGTTCAGATATTTGGATTGGCGCATATAATATGGGAAAACCACCGTTGACAGCTTGTTAATAGGGTGTTATGATAATTCCATAGTAGAAAAGAGATAGAGGTTGCGTATTTTATCAGTAGTTTTTTGGATGTGGCAGGCACAGGGGAAGGAAAATGAAAGGAAAAGACGCCGAAAGGGCAGGATGGCGCTGCAGTTTTGCCCTTGGGTATACAGTGAATAACTGTATAACTGTCATCAATAGGATGGAGCGCTATCGGAGTTTATACCCGCGGGCAGTAGAAACAGTTTTGGCATTGCAGGCCCATGCTTGCAGCGGGGTCATTGATTTGGCATAAATATAAGCCGGCGCGTGTTGTGTCGGCTTGTTATTTTGTGCGCAAGGTTTCAAACACAAGTTTGTGTCTGTGCGGCATCACAAACTTGGCATGCATAAAAAGCCGTGCAGAAATGAGGTAAAATATGGCAGTTTTTAAAGGGGCTGGCGTTGCAATCGTTACGCCATTTAAACCAAATGGAGAAGTAGACTATGAGAAATTTGCGCAATTGCTGGAATTCCAGATTAATAATGGTACGGATGCCATTATTGTGTGCGGAACAACAGGGGAATCTTCCACACTGACTCATGAAGAGCATTTGGATGTCATCAAGTACTGTGTAGAGAAGGTGGCGGGGAGAATCCCTGTGGTGGCTGGAACCGGGTCCAATTGTACGGAAACGGCAATATATCTTTCCACAGAAGCGGAGAAATACGGTGTGGATGCAGTGCTTTTAGTTTCCCCCTATTATAATAAGGCAACCCAGAAGGGGCTTTACAAACATTATAAAGCAATTGCCGATTCCATTAAGATACCGGTGATACTGTATAATGTGCCAAGCCGTACCGGATGCAATATTCTGCCGGAAACAGTGGTGAAGCTTTGTACGGAAGTTGAAAATATCGTAGGCGTTAAAGAGGCCAGTGGAAATATTTCCCAGGTAGTCAGGCTGATGGCCCTTGCAAATGGAAAGGTGGATTTGTATTCCGGCAATGATGACCAGATTGTTCCATTGCTTTCTATGGGCGGAAAAGGGGTTATATCCGTTTTGTCCAACGTGGCGCCCAGGCAGACCCATGATATATGTGAGAAGTTCTTCAATGGGGATGTGGAAGGAAGCTGTAAGCTTCAGTTGCAAGCGGCAGAACTTTGTGACGCGCTGTTCTGTGAGGTGAACCCTATTCCGGTGAAGAAAGCGCTGGATTTGATGGGGATGGAGGTGGGGACATTGCGTATGCCTTTGACGGAAATGGATGAGGCTAATGTGCCCAGGCTGGAAAAAGCCATGAAGAATTTTGGGATTATTTCGTAAAATAGACAGAATGAAACGAGGGTTACGAATATTGTGCCTGCGGCTCGAAGTCCGCAGGTTGAGAGAAAGGCATGGTTATTAAGATGATAAAAGTAATTATGCACGGCTGCAATGGAAAAATGGGGCAGACAATAACTGGTTTGATTGCGGCGGATGAAGAAATAGAAATCGTAGCAGGGGTGGATGCTTTCGATGATAGCAGGAATACATATCCGGTATTTAAGAGTATTGAACTTTGTAATATAGAGGCGGATGCGGTGATAGACTTCAGCAGTGCTCCGGCAGTGGATGGGCTTCTGGATTATTGTGTGGAGAAGAAAATGCCCTGTGTCCTGTGTACTACCGGGCTGTCGGAGGGGCAGCTTAGGAAAGTGGAAGAGGCCAGTAAAGAAACTGCTATTTTAAAATCAGCGAATATGTCATTGGGAATCAATATGTTTTTAAAGCTGTTAAAAGAGGCGGCAGGAGTGCTGGCACCGGCGGGGTTCGATATTGAGATTGTGGAAAAGCACCATAATAAAAAGGTGGATGCCCCCAGCGGAACAGCGCTTGCCCTGGCGGATTCCATCAATGAGGAACTGGACAATGCGTATGAATACGTATATGACAGGAGCGGGCGGAGGATGCAGCGCCCGGCAAAAGAAATCGGGCTTTCGGCAGTCAGGGGAGGTACGATTGTAGGGGAGCACGATGTGATTTTCGCAGGGTCGGATGAAGTGATTACTTTTTCCCATACGGCATATTCCAAAGCTGTTTTTGGGAAAGGGGCGATTGAGGCAGCCAAATTCCTGGCGGGGAAACCGGCGGGAAGGTATGATATGAGCGATGTGATTGGATAGGATAATGGAGGATATGGTCCGGCATTTGGCCGGCACGAACATTGCTGCACAGATGATAGCCAATAGGGAAGGAGCAGGGGGCATGAAGGATTTAGAATTAAAATATTTGCGCAGTCTGTCGCACCAGTATCCGTCAATAGCGTCGGCGTCTACAGAAATTATTAATTTGCAGGCCATCCTCAGCTTGCCTAAAGGAACAGAGCATTTCCTGACGGATATCCATGGCGAATATGAGCAGTTTAATCATGTGCTGAAAAACGGCTCTGGTTCGGTAAAAAGGAAGATTGACGAAGAATTTGGGAATACGTTGAGCAGCAGGGATAAGAAGAGCCTGGCTACTTTGATTTATTATCCGAAGGAAAAGCTGGAAATCGTCTTAAAAGAAGAGGATAATATTGAGGATTGGTATAAAATTACGTTGCATAGGCTGGTGCAGATTACAAAGAGGGTGGCTTCCAAGTACACCCGCTCTAAGGTGCGGAAAGCCCTTCCGGCCGACTTTGGCTATGTAATAGAGGAACTGATTACGGAAAAAGAGGAGATTCAGGATAAGGAAGCCTACTATAATGAGATTATCCATACGATTATACGGGTTGACAGGGCGCAGGAGTTTATCGTAGCGTTAAGCTATCTAATCCAGCGCATGGTAATCGACCATCTGCATATTGTAGGGGATATCTTTGACAGGGGACCGGGGCCGCATATTATTATGGATACCTTGAGCCATTACCATTCGGTGGACATCCAGTGGGGAAATCATGATATTGTCTGGATGGGGGCTGCAGCAGGGCATTTGGCGTGTATTGCCAATGTTATCCGGCTGTCGGCGCGCTACGGGAATCTGGACACTCTGGAAGAAGGGTACGGCATTAACCTGATTCCCCTTGCCACTTTTGCCATGGAAACATACGCGGATGTGGACTGCGATAATTTTTCTATTAAATACAATACGGATTATAATACAAAAGATTTAAGCCTGGATATGAAGATGCATAAGGCTATAGCGATTATACAGTTTAAACTGGAAGGCACCCTGATTATGCGGCGTCCGGAGTTTCATATGGAAGACCGGCTGCTTTTGGATAAAGTGGATTATGGGAATAAGTCGATAACCATAGACGGGAAAACTTATTCCATGAAAGATGTGGATTTCCCTACAGTGAACCCGGAAAACCCCTATGCTTTAAGCCCGGAGGAGGAGCAGGTCATGGAAAGGCTGCGGCAGGCATTTCTAAAGTGCGATAAGCTGCAGAAACACGTGCGGTTTTTATTTTCCCATGGAGGGCTTTACAAGGTATACAATTCCAATCTGTTATACCATGGATGTATGCCCATGGACGGGGAAGGGAATTTCTATGCGCTGACTATAGACGGTGAAAGGTATAGCGGAAAGGCGTTGTATGATATTTTAGACCAGTATGCGAGAAAAGGCTATTATTCCAAGCATAACCCGGCGGAAATGCAAAAAGGGCAGGATATGATATGGTATATCTGGGAAGGGCCCAATTCGCCGGTATTTGGAAAGGATAAAATGGCTACCTTTGAGCGGTATTTCATAGAGGAAAAGGAGACCCACACAGAAACGAAAAACAGCTATTACAAGCTGTTGGATAACGAAGAAATCATCAACAAAATTTTATTGGAATTCGGCCTGGACAGCAAGCATTCCCATATTGTTAACGGCCATGTGCCAGTGGAATTAAAGAAAGGGGAATCTCCGATAAAATGTGGGGGTAAGCTGTTGATTATAGACGGCGGCTTCTCCAAGGCATACCAGGGGAAAACGGGGATTGCAGGCTATACCTTAGTGGCTAATTCCCACGGGATGCGCCTTGTGGCCCATGAGCCTTTTGAGTCTGTGGAATCCGCAATACTGCACGAAACGGATATTTTTTCGGATTCTGTCATTCTGGAAACGAGCAATTCCAGAATCAGCGTGGCGGATACGGATGGGGGTATGGAAATTAAAGAGACGATTCATCAGTTGGAAGTTCTGCTTCAGGCTTACAGGGATGGAACAATTATTGAAAAATAGCTTTGGGCACATTATTTGATATTATAAGACAGGAGTTTGCCGCCAGGCAAACTCCTGTCCTATACAATTGCAATGTTTAAGGTTAGTTTTTGTTATTCCCTACAACATCATCGGTTACATCGGATACGCCGTCGGCGATATCATCCACAACGTCACCTACCGCATTGCCGGCATCATCCAGCACAGAACCTGTGTCAGTATTGTTGTCGGTTCCGTTGGTAACATCGTTTACGTTTCCGTTCATATCATCGGATGAATCGTCAAGCCCGGTGTCAGTTCCGGTATCCCCGGTTGTAGTATCGTCAGCTCCACCTGTTGTAGTATTGCTGCCAGTACCATTGGCGCCATCACCTGTTATGGCATCGCTGTTAGTGCCATTTGTGCCGTTGCCTGTTGTAGCGTTGCTGCCAGTGCCATTTGTGCCAGTGCCGTTGGTAGTGCTATCATTAGCGCCGGCCGCATTGTCAGTACCGTTTTCTGTTCCGTTACCGTTATTGGCATTGTTGGAATTCCTGTTGCCGCATGCGGTGACAAGACCCAGCATAAGCACGATAAGGGAGGCGGAAATCAGTTTTTTACTGCTTTTCATAATAATCCCTCCGTTTTCATAATGTTTTCATGGATTTTTGCTAGTGATTTTTATGAGCACAACATTCTAAAATGCTGTAGGAATATTATGTGCATGAAAGTAAAAAATATACGTTGCCACAAAATATCAGTACGCCAGAAGAGGCAAAGGAATGAGGGAAAAATGGAATTTAGGCCATGTATTGACATTCATAATGGAAAAGTAAAGCAAATTGTGGGCGGTAGCCTGAAAGATGGGCAGGATACTGTCTCCGAAAATTTTGTTTCTGGGCAGGATGCTGCTTTTTATGCGGAATTTTATAAAAAGAATCATCTAAAAGGCGGGCATGTTATTTTATTGAATTCCAAAGATAGCGAATATTTTGAAGAAACAAGGCAGCAAGCCCTATCAGCGCTGCGTGCTTACCCTGGCGGCCTGCAAATAGGTGGCGGAATCCATGATGGAAATGCAAAAGACTATCTGGAAGCCGGAGCCAGCCATGTGATTGTAACTTCCTATGTGTTCCATAACGGGCGGATAGAATACGGGAATTTGGAAAAGCTGGTAAATACTGTAGGGAAAAATAAATTAGTCCTGGATTTAAGCTGCCGCTCCAAAAACGGCGTTTATTATATTGTAACCGACAGATGGCAGACATATACCCAAACCGAACTATCGGAAAATCTTTTGGAGGAGCTTTCAGGTTACTGCGACGAATTTCTCATACATGCGGTAGATGTGGAGGGAAAAGCAAACGGGATAGAAGAGCGGGTTGCCAGCTTGTTGGGAAACTGGGGGAAAATACCTATTACTTATGCAGGAGGCGTCCATGATTTTGCTGATTTGGAAAAATTGAGAAAGTTGGGGAAAAATAAAGTAAATGTTACTATCGGCAGCGCCTTGGATTTATTTGGCGGAAAATTAAAGTGGGAAGATGTAATTTCTTTTTTAAGGAATTCTTAGTGCGCTGATATCTCCTTATGAGCCGATGATTGCTGTCAGCGGAAGATATGCAACATTTCACGCCCCAGGCTGTTGTCCGCCTTCCGCAGGAAGCAATCCCTTCGCCGGACATAAAAAACGCAAAAAAAAACCTATCCGATGCAAGATAGGTTCTCTCCTTAATCCGTTACCAAATCTGTTACCATATTACAAAGCCTAACTAAGATCTACCATAATGAAATGTGAATCATAAAAATAAAGCAAATCCCACTACAATAGAAGAAAAATTATCTATATAAGAAGGCACATGTTGATACTGATTAATGTTGGTTATAATTATTTAATTATAACTTTGTTACGTTTACAGCCTGAGGGCCTTTTTCGCCATTAACTACATCGAACTCAACAGCAGCGCCTTCTTCAAGAGACTTGAAGCCTTCCATATTAAGTCCAGAATAATGTACGAATACATCATTACCCTGCTCATCAGAGATGAAGCCGTAGCCTTTTTGGTTATTAAACCATTTTACTGTACCTTTGTTCATTTCAGATACCTCCAAAAATTAAATATATCGTTACAGAATTAACGATGTATTTAGAATATCATATTTGGTTCAAAATGTAAAGGAATAAATTTACTATTTGACGCAAAAAAGTTTTTTTTCAGGAAAATAAAAATTTGTACAAAATAAAAGCTAATTATGCAAATACAAATTGTAATATATATGGTACATTATAAGCGGATTGAAAACAATCCAATGTAAAATTCCCCTTTTACATGGGAAAAACACTTGCTTTCGGGTAAGTGTTTTTTCTGCGTTTAGGGGAAAATGATAAGGGTTTAGCTTTGCAGGGCGGCAAGCTGAACTATGGGATTTTATGGGATTGAAAATTCGGAAGGGGGAGATGCTATGGAAGGCGATGAGAGAAGGCACAAAATACTGGAAATCCTGCATAACGGGGAAGGCCCGGTGTCTGGAACGGAACTGGCCAGAAAGCTGGGGATAAGCAGGCAGGTCATTGTGCAGGACATTGCCCTTTTGCGGGCTACGGATAAAAATATCCTTTCAACGAATAAAGGGTACGTACTTTTTGATGTGAGGAAGGATGTGGGCAGGAAGAAAAGAGCCTATAAGGTAAAGCATACGGATGAGGAAATTCTGGACGAGTTGTATACAATTGTGGATTTTGGCGGAAAAGTAAGGGATGTGGTGGTAGAACACGGGATATACGGGCAGATATCGGCTGAGCTGATTATTAACAGCAGGGCGGATGCGGAAGCATTTGTAAAAAAAGTGGAAAAGTATAAGACAAAACCATTGAATAATCTCACCCATGGTATTCATTTCCATACAGTAGAAGCGGATACGGAAGAAATTTTAGATAATATAGAAGAAAAATTGACAGAAAAAGGTTACTGCTTGCCAAATTGAACGGGATATGTTATTCTTGCTATTGTCTGACAAGACAGATGTATTAACAAGTGTCTTGTTTATGGCTGAAAATTAAAAATTTGCAATCCCAAGTTTGTGTCTGCGCAGCATCCACAAACTTGCAAAAAGCTATGCAGAAATGGAGTAAAAATATGCTTTTTAATAGCATACAAAAAGCATATAAGTGTAAAATCCAGTCAGGATGAGGAGGGGCAAGGAGAAATGAAAAAAATAAAAAATCTTTTGAATGAGATTTTCATTAGCGGTTTGGGGGGGATGGCTTCCGGGCTGTTCGCAACGCTTATTATAGGTACGATTATCCAGCAAATAGGAAATCTGATACCTGGGGAGACAGGGCATTGCCTATTCCTCATTGGAAAAGTGGCAGCAGCGTTGACTGGGGCAGGAATCGGCTGCGGTGTGGCTGTAAAGCTGAAGGCGGGTCCATTAGTGGTTTTATCGGCAGCGACTTCCGGCATGGCAGGGGCTTTTGCGGGGAAAATTATGGAAGGCTCGGTCCTGGTGGACGGTGTCATATGTTTTTCAGGGCCGGGGGAACCTTTGGGGGCATTTATCGCTGCAATCGTCGGGATTTATGTAGGGCGTTTGATATCAGGAAAAACAAAGGTAGATATTCTGGTGACGCCTTTTGCATGCATTGTGTCTGGGGCATGGGTGGGGCTCGTACTGGGGCCGCCGATTTCGGGCTTTATGACATGGCTGGGCTCTATTATTAACTGGGGAACTGTTCAGGCTCCTTTTCTTATGGGAATAGTAGTATCCGTTCTGATGGGGGCGATTCTCACCCTGCCTATCAGCTCGGCGGCATTGGGGATTATCCTCGGGCTTGACGGAATCGCGGCGGGGGCGGCGGCAGTCGGCTGCTGCGCCAATATGGTAGGTTTTGCCGTTGCGTCTTTCAGGGAAAATAGAGTGAATGGGCTGCTGGCCCAGGGGCTTGGAACAAGTATGCTTCAAATTGGAAATATTGTGAAAAAACCGGTAATATGGCTTCCTGCCATTATAACCAGCGCAATTTTGGGACCGGTTTCCACCCTCGTGTTCGGGATGGAAAATAATCCTACGGGGTCCGGTATGGGAACAGCAGGGCTGGTAGGGCAAATTAATGCATACCAGACCATGACAGGAGGGGGGATGTCTTCCGGCAGCGCATTGTTCCAGATATTCCTGATGCATTTCCTTCTTCCGGGAATGCTGGCTTTTTACATATCTGAATTCATGAGGAAAAAGAAATGGATTAAGTCCGGGGATATGAAATTAGATGTATAAGAAACAGTAATGAAATAACTGCGGAATAGTGAAGTTATAGGCTGGATTGTTATCATTTCGTTAAAAAGTTCCTAAATAAAGTTGTATTTAGTGAGTCATCTGTGGTAAAATATTAAGAGTTTACTGGAGGTGACTTATTTTATGAAGCTGAAAACGCGAAAGAGTAAGAAAAGTTATACAGTAATGATAATCTCCGATTCGGCACGAAACCAAAGAAAAGAATTTCATATTAACGCCGGGTTGGCAGGGGCAGTAATGGTAGTATCTTTTCTTCTTCTGGTATGCGCAGTCTGTTATGTAGTTTACAGTGTGATTACCTTATCCGATTCTATGGAACGGTTCAAGCTACAGGCAGACCAGATTGTAAATTTGCAGGAAGAAATAGAACAGCTAGAGGCAGAGGCAGAAGGGCTGAAGGCGGAAAAGGAGGAGATGGCGGAGCAGATAAATATTTTGAATGATACCGTGGACCAGCATGCACAAGTGCAGCAGGAGCTGGTTGCTGAGGAAGAGGAAGCCCATATACCAAAAGGTTTTCCTTTAAGTGGAACGGCACAGTTAAAAACGGAAGAAACGGCGGATGATGATGAAGAGGGTATGCGTGCCCATGAAGACAGGAAGGAAGTCATTTTTGCTGCATCAGAAGGGATTAATGTAATAGCTTCCGGTACAGGAACAATTTTATCTGTGGACGTGGATGTGGATTATGGGAATGTGGTCAGCATAGACCACGGGAACGGTTACGTTTCTATTTACCGTAATAATGGAACTCCGGTAGTAAAAGCCGGTAACGAAATAACCAGAGGGTCGATTTTATATGTTGTCGGGGAGGATAATATGGAACTGGGCTACAGTATCAGTAAAGACGATACATATATAGAACCGATGGAAATGATTGAAATTAATGGTTAAACAAATCAAAGAATAGAAGGATTGAGAATAGGAGGAAGATATGTTGGGGAGCAAGAATAAGAAAACGGCGAATGTAAATGCAAGAATAGGGAGCATCATTGGTGCAGATATGGTAGTGGAAGGGACTATTACTTCCAATGAAGCTGTGCGTATTGACGGAAAAGTAAAAGGCGATGTAAGTTCTGAGGGGGCTTTGGTAATCGGAGAATCCGGAATGGTTGTGGGGAATATTAAAGGTGCCGATATCATGGTAGCCGGAACGGTAGAAGGCGACCTGGTTTCAGGGGGAAGGACAGAAGTGGCCTCCACAGGAAGTATCAGGGGCAACATCCAGACGAGAAGCCTGATTGTGGATGAAAATGCTATTTTCCAGGGTCAGTGCAACATGAACCCTGCCGGAACTGGAACTAAAATGATAGAGGAAATTATGGAATAAATAATTTGCTTTGTAGGTTTGGGCATCAAAATCCCTGCCTGTGGAAGGCGTCTGGCATATCGTACAAAAGTCTGTAAGAATGATTTTTGTATGGCATACCAGGCATTTTCCGCAGGCAGGGATTTTGCATCAGCCCTAATGCTGTATTTTTTAGCCGGATTCTTTGTTTTCCATTCTTGTAAAAACCATTTCATAGCCGTCATTCCCGTAATTCAGGGAACGGTTGACACGGCTGATGGTGGCTGTGGATGCCCCGGTCTTATCAGCGATTTCCAGGTAAGTCTTATGGTTTCGCAGCATAGACGCAACTTCAAACCGCTGGGAGAGCGACAGCAATTCGTTGACGGTACATATGTCTTCAAAAAATGTGTAGCACTCTTCCTTATCTTTGAGGCTGAGAACAGCATCAAACAGATAGTCCACCGCATCTGTCCTTATTTTCTTGTTCATTCTTTTTCCTCATTTCCGCACTGGTTTCTGTGCATGGCTTTTTCCGAATACCCTTCTGCATAAATAATTTGCAGATGAAATATATTGCTATTTTATCATATTAAAGTTATAAAGTAAATATGGTAACAGGAGAACTCACGGAAATCAATGAGAACAAGTGAAAAGCTATACCGGGATATGATTCGGCAACTTTCTCAAACATCCGGCTTGCCATGTGGTTTTGAATACTATATAATAAGGCATGGGGAGGGTTTGCCGTAGCGGGAAAATGGCGCGCTGCTAAGGGAAGGGCGAATGCATGAGCGCGCCAGCGATTGGGGCTATGGTGTTTGTTAACGGAGGATAGGTATGACGATTGACAGAGAAGATTTATTAAACAGCATATTGAAAAGCTTGGACAGGATTGAATATATAAAATTGGACGATATCCCCAATATTGATTTATATATGGACCAAGTTACAACCTTTATGGAGAAGCAGTTGAGGAGCACTGTCCGTTATCCGGGGGAAGATAAAATTCTAACGAAGACAATGATTAATAATTATGCGAAGAATAACCTTTTGCCGCCGCCTGTAAAAAAGAAATATTCCAAGGAGCATGTATTGCTGCTGATATTTATTTACTATTATAAAGGGATTTTAACGATTAATGATATCCAGACATTACTGAATCCATTGACGGAGCTTTTTTTCCAGAAAGAAGGGTTTAACTTGGGAAATATATATTCCGAGGTATTCGGGCTGGAAAGCAAGCATGTGGATTTGCTGAAGGAAGATGTGAAATGTAAGTTTCAGGAGTCGAAAGATACTTTTCAGGAGGCGCCGGAAGAGGAAAGGGAATTTCTGCAATTGTTTTCTGTGATTTGTATGCTCAGCTTTGATGTATATGTGAAAAAGCTGCTGATAGAAAAGCTGGTGGACAGCTTTGGGGCAGCAGCCGGAGAAGGGCATAAGGAAAGCAGGAAGCCAAAAGGGGGCAAGCAGCCGAAAGAGGGGTAAGTGGCCTAAGGGATATAAATGGCCTAGGGGTAAGCAGCCTAAAGGGCAAGTGGCCTAAAGGGTAAGTGGCTTGAAAATGATATGCATTAGCAGGGGATTACTTACATGGCATGTCTTAAGGTGTGAGAAAGAAGCAGGCGGTATGCTGCCTTTTGTGGCAGCATACCGCCTTTGGCTGCAAATCGAAATTTTAATAAAAAATTTGAAAAAATTGAAGATAACCGGGGAGGTATGGCGTTATAAGGAATAGAAAGAGAAAAGGAAGGGGTGAAAGTATTCATCATATGGGTAATACTCAAAAATTAAATAAAGCAGCACGGCTTTCGATGATGGTTGATACTTATCAGAACCTTATTTTCTCTGTATGCTATAAAGTGACCGGGGATTATTTTGCGGCAGAGGACTTGGCACAGGAGACTTTTCTGTCCGCGTATAAGAATCTGGACGGGTTTGAAGGAGGGAACGAAAAAGCATGGTTGTGCAGGATTGCAACAAATAAAAGTATCGACTATTTGAGGAGCGCGGGGAGAAGGGCAGTGCCCACCGAGGATATTTTCTTCGAGCAGCAAAGCGAAAAGAGGGGGTCTCCGGAGGAAATCTGCTTGGAAAAAGAGGTAAAGGAAAGGTTATTAACCTATTGCAGCAAACTGAAACCGCCTTATGACGAAATTGCGAAAAAAGTATATTATGAGGAAAAGAAAGCCGATGAAATTGCAAGAGAAAGAAATGAGAATATAAAAACGGTTCAGACACAGATATACAGGGCAAGGGATATGCTGCGGAAAATATATGGAAAGGAGAGGTACGCATGAAAGAAGGAAGATATGATTATTTGAATGATGAAGAACTGGAAGCTTTGATTGCCGAAGTGGAAAAAAACAGTATGATTGCGCCTCCGGTATATTTGAAGGAGCTTATTATGGAAGAGGCAGTGCATAGGGAGACGGCTTTGGGAAATAGCCAGGAATCAGGCCAAATGGATAAAGGACCGGAGAAGAGCCTGGAAATAAGCTATAGTAACCGGAAAATTAGCAGAGGGGATATCAAGCAGGCGGCAAAAAGGCAGTTCTGGATTTATAGCTTTAAAATTGCGGCGGCAGCCGCGATGGCAGTCATAAGCCTGACGGTGGTTCCTATGGATATTTCAGGGGAAAGAGCAGCAGAGGGCAATCATATTGAAAGGCAGATAGAAAAGGATATAGAGCGCTATCAGGAAGCGAAAAGGGAAGCGCTGGAAGAGAAAGAAAATAAGGGGTCCGGGCTGGGAAGCCGGTTCGGAACTGGGATATGGAACGGATTAAGCGATTGGTTGAGAATGGAGGAGTAAAGAGATGACTAGAAAAAGAAAGAGCGGGTTTTTAACATTTTGTTTTTCTTTTTTGCCAGGTGCGGGCGAAATGTACCTTGGATTTATGAAAATGGGCGTTAGCCTGATGTCACTATTTTTGGGGATAATAATTGCTTCTATATTGTTGAATTTAGGTATTATAATGTTTGCAGAAGTGGTGATATGGTTTTACAGCTTTTTCCATGTGCATAATCTGGCAGGGATGTCAGATGAAGAATTTTTGAATACGGAAGATGCGTATCTGTTTAACTTGGATAAATTTTTCAAGGATGATAAGACTACGGAAAAATATAGGAACATCATTGCGGTTGTGCTAATTGCAGTAGGCGTACTGTGCCTGTGGAATGGGCTGAAATCGGCATTTATGCCCTGGATTCCCGATTTCATTTTCCAGGTATTGAGCAGGTTTGAGAATACGATTATGCGGATAGTGCTTGGGGTTGGCATCATCATTGCCGGTTTCCGTATGATAAAGGGGAAGCAGGAAGAATTAAAAGAAGTGATTATTGATGTAGAGCCTGAAAATGTGAAGGAAAAAGGCGGCTATTCCAGGGATAGACAAAGCGCCGGGGCGGATTTTACACAAGGAATGCAGGCTGACAATGGGGTTTATGCCCAGGGGACGCAGGATGTTAGTGGGAACTTTGCGGAAAAAGCGGACTCGGCAGGGCAATGGGGGCAGGGAATGGATTTAGTGCCGGCTGCGGCAGAAAGGAAAGGATATGGAACAGAAACAGAGCGTAAGGATTCGTAAGGTAGGCACATTCACTTTTGGCTGTATGCTGCTTCTGTTTGGTATCTTGTTCCTGGTACACATTTTTTTGCCGGAATTGGATTATGAGACGATTTTCAGGTGCTGGCCATGTATCTTTATTTTGTTAGGGTTAGAGGTTCTGGCAGGAAACCATCATGCAGCGGGGATGGCAAAGGAAGGGAAACAGATACAATTTGTTTATGACAAAGCGGCGATATGGCTGCTCATCTGTATGACATTCTTTGCAATGGCAATGGCGGCGGCAGATGTATGTATACGATACAACTGCCTGTATGGAATTTAGAGCAAAGAATGAAATAATAGCGGCAACTCCGGGAAGACTAAAGAAAAACGGGAGGCCGCAATGCAGGAATTATTTATGAAATACCCAGTGGGTAGTATGGTGGAACACAATGGCAGCAGCTATCAGGTGCTTGGCTATGAGATGTATGGGAACAAACGTCTGCTGATTTGTAAAAACGGAGAAGATGGGATTAGGGTAAATGCGGATGGGCTGGAAGAAATGGAATCATGAAAAATATGGCATCAGCAGCCAAGTGTTCCATGGGATAATCATTGGATTTGAATATAGTTTCTGTACAAAGCATTGGCTCCGGAATGATACCGGGGCCAATGTCTGTGAGACGGCAATGTGTGATAAATTGCACAATGTAAGCAGTTATTTGGCTTCTTCGGCGAATTTGGTGGTGACCAGTGATTCATAAGGCACCCGTTCGGAAAGTTCCCCGGCATCATCAAGGATGTTTTGGAGCAAAGTAAAGGCATCTTCTTCAAATACAAGATTATCTTTCCATGTATCCTGCTCATAATATCTGGTTACGATGGCGGTGAGCGTCTCTTGGTCTGTCTCTTCAAATTGAGGGGCGATTACTTTGGCAATTTCTTCCGGAGAGTGGCCCTGTACATAGTCCATTCCCTTTTGCAGAGCGTTGGTGAAAGATTGGATGATATCGGGGTGTGATTCGATAAAGCTTTTTTTGGCGCTGAATGCGGTGTAAGGGACATAGCCGGAATCTTCCCCCAGGGAGGCTATGACATAACCATCGCCTTTGGCTTCCAGGGAGGTGGCATGTGGCTCGAATTCAATTGAAAAATCCCCTTGCCCACCGGAAAAAGCCGCTGCGGTAGAGCCGAAATCAATGCTCTGGTCGATATTCAAATCTGATTTGGGGTCAATGTTATTCTTTTTCAGGATATATTCAAATACCATTTGCGGCATACCGCCAGTCTGCCCTAGCATGATGAACATATTTTCCACATCATGCAATTTCTCCCTAGAAGCCACGATTCTGTATGGATAATGGTAGATTCCCGTCTTTTCCACCAGCCCAAGATCCAGCAAGTGCTCCATGTAGGTGGTAAACTTTTTCTTGTGCATGGGATACCCCATAGCTTTCAGGCTCTCCGCCAGGAATTTTACAGAGGTAAAACCTGTCTCGTCCTTTTCCAGAAGCCGGATTGCCTCAATCATCATGGTGAGCTTCAGATTTTCCTTGTCGGCTTTGAAATCGTAGGCCGCCAGATTGCCGAGACCGTGTTTCAAATAGATGTCAACATTTCCGTCTTTGTCTACAATGATTTTTTCTACCAGAACCTCAATGTCCGTCCGGGTCAGGCTTTTTTGCTCCAACACTTCATTCAGAATATCCAGTGCGGTTTGAAGGCCCGGTTTGATTGCCACAGCGGGGATATGAGGCTCCCTCGTCAAATCTTGCAATGTTTTTTCAATAGCAGAGATACGCTCCATTTTTTCAGTCTGTAGAGAGGCGTATGTTTCATTGATAATTTCTGCCATTCCCGGATTTGCCGTCAGTTCCTTTACCTTTTGGGTAATCAGTGTTTTCAGCTCTTTCTTGATTCTTTCCAGCTCGTTTTCCAGTCTCTGCTGGCCGTCGTCTGTGGAGTAAGTAGGAGCCTTTAAGTTTGACAGGTCAAAATTCTGTATGATGTCTGCCAGAGAGTCACGGCAAAGGGTGAGGTATTTAATCAAAGCGTCCATCAGGGTTTCTTCTGTCACCAGATGGGCATGTTCACAAAACTGTTTTCCCTTTTTGTTGTAGGTGCCGCACACATAATATTTTCCACGGTTCGGGCGGTTGATTGCGGTCAGTTTCATGCCGCAGTCCTTACAGTACAGACACCCGGAAAAAAGATTGATGTGTTTCTTC
This sequence comes from Lachnospiraceae bacterium, assembly GCA_009911195.1. GTDB lineage: Bacteria > Bacillota > Clostridia > Lachnospirales > Lachnospiraceae > Kineothrix. Next base: position 50,941 of record QXWV01000120.1, read on the forward strand.
TGGCCCCGGTACTGGCTGTGATGGCGGCTGTCTTTCACCTCAAAGAGAAGCTTCATGGTATCGTCATCAAATATTTTCGGGTGGTGGTCTGGGAAAACATATTGCTGGTCTCTGGAAATCTTTTTGTCTTTGCCGTTGATGGTCATCCTCTCTCTTTTGTGGGTTCGCAGTACCCCGTTATGATAATCGTTAAAGAGGGTATCTTTCACCATGCCATAGCTCCACATATGGGCGACTTCCCGATGATAGGGCAGGCCCAGCGCCTCGTAGCGTTCCTTTTGCAGCATGGTAGGCGTGGGGACGCCCCGGTCTGAAAGTATTTCCGCAATCTTTCGTATGCCGTTCCCTTCCAGATAAAGGTCTTTTTCAAGGTTCAGGATAGCGGCGGCTTCTTCATCAATTAGAACCATCTGCTTGTTCAGTGGGTGCCTGGTGTAGCCGAATGGGGGAGCACATTTTAAAGTGCCGTTTTCCTGCTCCATTTTCTTGATTCGTTTTACCTTCCGGCTTGTGTTCTTCACATGGCGCTCATTATCCCATGTCTTGATTCCGATAATATCATCATCAGAGTAGAGGGAATCATAATTGTCATCAATCAGAATGACACGCTTTCCCTGTTCTTCCATTTCTTCGAGAAAAAGCAGTACCTTTGCATTGTGCCTTCCGATTCGTGAAAGGTCTTTCGCCACGATTACATCTATGGAACCGAGATTGGCCATCATGTTCTGAAACTGGGGACGGTTGAAGGAATAGCCGGAAATGCCGTCGTCCTCGTAGATGTGGCGTACAATCATGTTGTTTTCTTCTGCGTATTTCTGGATAATCAGTTTCTGATTTTCGATAGAGGAATAATTTCTCTTGTTATCGTCTCTGGAGAGGCGGACATAACCGTCTATCATTGTGGGAGTATGGATTGCTGTCATCATAAAAATCGTCCTCCTTATCTTGCTTTCTACCTATATTTTACCATATAGGCAGGATAACACAATGTTGTCGCCGGTCAGTGAAAATGGTTGCGAACCACATCCCGCAATCCATTTTCCATTGCCTGATTGCCTTCGATGATAGTAACGACCAGATACCCCCGTCTGCTAAGAGCTTCTTTTTTCCTCGCGATTTCAGAGCTGTCAGAATCCTTTTTTTGAAGTAAGTAGCAAACCTCCTTTTGCTTTCCTATGACAATCACCTCAAATTCTTGCTTCATACTATTGTATGAAAAGTCAGGCTTATCCTATCAATAAAACAGCTTTCTTCATACAAAATGACATGGTGGTCCATTTCCCTTTTGTCCTGTGGGGAAACGCGAAAAAACGGCACCCGGTAAAGAGTGCCGCCCTTTCGTATTTCTCCACGCTTCGGGCCAGATTGGCCCGGGGTCAGGGCTGCCAGTGTTCGTAATAGTCCGCCGCTTCTTCCACGGAGCAGAAGTCAAACACTTCATACAGCTCTATAAGAATCTCCCGAATGTCCTTTGGCTTGTAGCCGCAGCTTTCCATCGCCTTGATGACATATCCGCGGCAGGCGTTGTTGCTCCATTTGTCTGTCAGCATGTTCTGGATTTCCTGCAAAGATTTTGCCATAATCTGTACTTCCTTTCTAAAAATTCAGGGAGCCGCTCCGTTTTAGTTGGCCTGTCATAAGACAGTGAGAGCGGGCGGCTCCCTGATGGTTTTTGTAAAACAGATTCCCCGGACGGGTGCAGGCTTTTCCACCCCATAGTATTTCAACTCTCCCCATTCTGATGGCAAGGCGTCCTCATTGCCTGCGACGGCTCACGGCTTGCAGGGCCGCTTCACGCTCGGACTGTGACTGAACGCAAGTATCCGGGTCTTGTGCCTTATCCGGCAGAGCCAGCCACGGCTCCGCCTGCGGCATGGGCTTTATCGCTATTCCCGCCCCCAAAGTGAAAACCACAATGGAAACGGAAGTCACGGCGGGCCTGTCGCCTGGCACATCCTCCCTTCGTATCCGGGTATCTTTTTATTCAGTTTTCAATCTGCCGGAAAGGTCTGTCTGCGCTTCGGGCCAGCTTGTCCCGAGGCTCCTTCGCCTTTCATATACCATTTCATTTTCAGTCGGTTTGTTCCGCCTTAAAATGAATTTTTCAGATATTTTTCCATACTCCGGAGTCCGCGCTGGATACTTTCGGATATTCGGCTCTTTGCCACGCCTTCGGCTTTGGCAATGTCGGTCTTGCTCATGCCGAGGACGAAATGGGCGTAGATGCGTTTTGCCTGTTTGTCGGGCAGACTGGATATAGCGGCGTGAAGCTCCTGCATGGTGATTTTGCGCTCATAAATCTCACATGGGGAGAGGGAAACGAACAAGGCCGAGTGCTCAATGCCGTCCTCCCGGTCAAGGGAATAGTATGCCTTGTGACGGTATGTACGCAGACGGTAGGCCGCTTCCATGCGGTCAAATGCCGCCATTGCCTCCGCCACCTCGTCAGGCACTTCGATAAAGGAATCCGCTGTATAGTACGGGTAAAAATCCCGCAGATTGATGATAGTCATGTTTACCTCCGTTTCGGTGTTTGGTGAATAAGTTACCGAAACGGAGGCGGCGGAGAACGGCACCGGGGCCGGGCTTCGGGCCAGGTTGACCCGAAGAAACCGTTTAAAAACAGAAATGCGTCCGGGCGGCATGGAGCCATTCGGACGCATGAAAGTGCATTGTTGTTTTCGGACTGAATTATTTCATATCGATTGCCGGAATTATCCGTCCAGGGGGGCGAGCTTTTTTTGACGGTTCAGACAGTTGAAAAAGAAATAAGGACACAGCGATACCTCCCTATGCTTTTAAGCATTTGATACCGCCATATCCTTGAAAAAGGGCGACATTAACACACCCTCCCTATTCTCTTTTTTCACAAAGAAAACGGCGGCTTGAAATCTGTTATTTCAAAACCGCCGAAAGGCTACTGTATTTTGTTTAGGGGCATGAAGATTTAGCCGCCATGACAACGGTTTTTTTTATACCGTCAGGCAGAATCTCTTAAAGGACTTGTTCCATCCCTTTTTTCCTTTGCGGGATTTTAACAGTCTCCAAAGCCCTGAATGCACTGCTCTCTGTTTTTTGGATTTCCTTGAGCAATGAAATATATTTTTGCGGAGCCGAAAATGCAGTATTAAGAACATCCCTTACACATTCCCCTATAAAAGCTTCAATAATAAGGCCACTTTTTTGAAAGGTGTCTGCCGCAATGCTCCACTGGGCAGTTCCGATTGTATCCTGATATTTCAGCAAAGCAGCGGCAAGTTTATCCCGCCCTCCCTGATAGGTGTTCGGGACACCGGAATGAATACCGCTCAATTCTTCCGGTATCTCCGGAAGCGTGCTCCCGGAAAATTCTATCAGGTGCAGACAAATCTGTTTCATTGTTTCAGCATCATACATGGTGTTCCAGGCCGGTAATTCTTTCATCATTCGTTCTATGCCTTTCTCCCCAATAAAATTGACGGGAGAATTAAGGTATAATTCAGCGTTGCGTTTCAATCCTTCTTGTATGATGAACGATATATCCCTGTTCGGATTTTGCATATCAATACCGAAATAAGCATTTCTCTTGCTGATTCCGATATAATCAGCGGCCCATGCCTGCTGTAAATCCCCCCATGGAATCATTTCTATTTCCGGCCGGGAATTATCATGCACATAGACATTTCTGTCATCATAGCCGACCATAAGCACAACATGGCCCGGTATATGTTTCGTATGATAGAAATGCTCATGGTATGGCAGGTGGTACATATCGAGGCCGAACAGAACTACCGGAACCTTCTGTTCCACCAGCGCCTTGATATTTGCGACGGTAGACTTGTAGGATTTTCCTTCTCCGGCGATAATATGATACCCAACCAAATCCTTCCAGTAGTTAAACTGGTCCTTGCCAATGGAACCCTGTCCCCAAAAAACCATTTTAGGCGGAACCGCTCTTTTTTGTGAAATCATCTGGAATCCGGGACGGGCGAAAAAAAGCAGTTCTTCCGGGATTCTGGCGCCTGTTTTCCATTCGTAAATATCGCATAGGCCATTGACCGGACAAAGATAATCGGCCATTTGATGTGGTATTTTTATCATTGTTGGTTTCCTCCTTTGTGTTTGAGTTGATTATATGCTCTTGCATAATCCCAGAGTCAATAGCATTTTATACGGGTTCCACGGGAAAACAAACTTCCGTAATCATATCTTCAAAGGTTTCCTGTGTCTCTGGCGATACATGGTAGATGTTGAAATGGGGGCCTGCTATTTTATAATGGTTATCGGCAATCCAGCGTGCCATTGCTTCATATACTTCGGGCAATTTAACATAATGCCCCTTATAGGTGAGCGTAGCGGCTGTAAACGGCTCAATGGTCTTGAATTTTGCTATCCCGGTATCAGGATATTTTCTGGCTACAGACTTTTGTATTTCGACATCAAGATTTTCTTCAACAAACCCTTCGTCATGAAATATCGCAATATTCAAATTGGGAGAAGAATACTGTATATTCAGAGATTGAACGGCATTTGCCAGTCCCCACCATAAAACGCTTTCCCGATTGGGGGCGGCGATAGTCTGCCGGTAGCTAACCACATCATGTTTTGGAAAATCCTTTAGCGTAATGCTGTATTCGTGAATACTCGATTGGCACTCCAGGTGCTCAATAGTCGATTCAATCAAAGTCAGTTGTTTTTGAAGTAACTCTATTTTTACCTTCTGCTGTATGGCCTGGTTTTCCAAATAAGACTTCAATTCATTTTCCGACGTATATTTTGTTAAAATGTCTTTGATTAAAGCCAGGCTTAGCCCCATGTTTTTAAGCGCCCGTATTTTACCCGCGACAGGTAATTGTTCTTCGCTGTAATATCGGTATCCGGTAAATTGGTCCACATATTCCGGCATTAACAAACCGATTTCATTATAGTGTCGCAGCATATAAATTGATATTTGTGTTAAAACAGAAAATTCACCGATTCGCAACATACATCTACCTCCTACTGATACTATAAACCCTTGCATTATACGAGAGTAAAGAGATTTCTTGAATATTATACCGTATGTGTCCCCCTGCTTCAATGATGTGAAACAAAATAGAATTATACATGAAATACAGTTACATTCACATACTGATACCGGAAATGTAAAATGACATAGGGTGATAGTATATGGAAGATTACGAAGGAAGGTTTGATTTTCACGGGCTGGGTCAGGCAATCCGGAAGGCCAGAGAAGAACGGGGCTGGACGCAGGAATATGTTTCGGAGCTTGTAGGGCGTGGCGCCCGAACCATTATGAATATCGAGAACAAGGGACAGTACCCAAGTTTTGGAGTCTTTGTAAAACTCGTTACCATGTTTGACATTCCGGTAGACCAGTTCATTCATGTGGATAGCGGCCAAGGTGAAAGCAGTTGCCGCAAGCAGATTGATGTCCTTTTGAATGCCATGAATGAAAAAGAGCTGATTGTAATGAGAGCGACAGCCGAAGGTTTGAAGAAAGCCAGAGAAACGGAGGTTTCCGAGTAGGGGTCTCCGTTTTTGCAGCGTTTTCGAGGGTTCCGCTAAATGGCAAGCAGGGCAACTGTGGTCACACAGTTGCTATTTTTACGTTCCGGCCTTCCGGCCAGAACGCAAAAATCTGCTTGTTGGGGAGCCTCCCCAAACCCGGCTTCGGGCCAAGTTGGCCCGAAATGTCAGCGTCGCTTTGCTCCTTATTTTCACAATCCCTATCGTTCTTGTTCCTTCCTTCTGCCCGGCTCCATGTAGCCCAGCAGATAATCAATATTTGCCTTAATCGTCGTGACCTCCTGCATGTCGGCCTTTGCCTTCCGATACTCGGCATAGAGCTTCTTTTTCTTCTCTGCCAGCTTACGGCCTTCCTCTTTCAGTTCGTCCATCTTGGGAAGTTTCGCTCCGCCCAGAATCCGCTTGAAGTCAGAGCAGGCCGCCCGGTAGACATCCATCTCGGCCTCATGCTCCGCAAGAAATTTCCGGCTATATTTCCGGGCTTTGTACTCTTGAAAAACTGGACGGGTCTTTGCATACTGAACCGTGGCGGCTTTCAGTTCCATATTGGTTCGGAGGCCGACCTCGGTGTTCTTAATCTGGCCGGACAGAGTGTGGAAGCGCTCCACAGTTTCCGACGCTTTCTTTTCCAACTGCTCATATTCCATCAGATTGTTCTCCTGCAAATAGGCCAGGGCGACGGCCATCTGTTTCAGATTGAAAACCTTCGCCCATCGTTCATAGCCCGGTCCTTTCCCTTGAAGCTTGGATTGAATGTCGATGACCAGATTGACCCTTTGGTGAGGCTGTTCTGTATTCCTGCCGGAACCGGATAAGGAGGCTTCTATATCCTTCTGGTCATAACCCTTCCCCAGCGTGGAGAACCGGAGACGGGTAAAACGTTCCTGCCCGGGAGCCCGGAAACTGATGACACCTCTCTGTTGTTTGACTTCATAGCCGGACTGCTCCATCAGTGAGAGAAAATCGGCCAGACTGGCCGGCTGTTTTTCCAGCGCTGTATCAATGGCAGCACACAATTTTTGCTGGAAGGTCAGCGGCCTTTCTCTGCCTTTCGCCCACTCTCCATAATGCTTATACTTCCCTTGGCTTTTCAGTTTCGGCTCCTGCACGATTGAGAGGCCGTTTTCCAGACAAAGGGTGTCCGACAGCCGCCGGAGGGCACGACCGGAGCCGAGAAAATCCCGGTATTTATGGGTGCAGTCAAGGGTGGTGGAATTGTAATAAATGTGGTTATGGATATGAGCCTTGTCCGTATGGGTAGTGACGATAAACTGGTGCTTTCCCTTCGTCCACCGCATAGCCAATTCATAGCCGATACGGTTGGCATCCTCTGGCGTAATCTCTCCGGGAAGGAAGGACTGGCGTATCTGGTAGCAAAGTACATCTCGGTCGGCTGTCTGCTCCCGGCCAGTGGCGGCTTTGTACCGGCTTTTCCATAAGAGAAATTCAGCGTCCACCGTGGCCGGATCACACTCATAGGCAGAGATATATTTTCCTTCCTCCGTCTTGACCGGGTTCTTCCCGTAGTCGGTGCAGTCCTTTATGGATTGTGCAATCGAGAGACCCGGTGTTGTCTTTCGTTTCATCAGGCGGGTAGTTGCTATGGTCTGTCCCTCCTTTCCATAGGCGCTTCGGGTCAAGTTGGCTCGAAGTAGAAAAACTGCTTGTATCATTTCATAAATAACGATATAATTTACTTCATAATTCGTGAAATACGAAAAGGAGAGATTATATGCTTATTTTTTTAGATACCAATATTTTTTGTACTGATTTTCAAATGACAAGTACCTCCTTTGAATTACTTAAAAATTTTATTACTAAGGGCGGCAACTGGCTTTGTGTACCAGAAATTATAATAGATGAGGTCAAAAATAAATATAGAGAACAAATAACGGAGTTATATCAAAAGGCTAATTCAGGTATACGCGAATTAAATAAACACATATCTACTGATGTGTCCCTTATCTCCGAGGAACAAATTACAACAGAAATAGAGAATTATAATAAGCTTTGGGACATATGGCCTTTTGAATATGGAAATGGTTTGCCGGAAACTTATCCTAATATATCTCATAAAGAGGTTGTTCAACGGGCTCTGGAACGGAAAAAACCTTTTAAAAGTGATGGCAAAGATGGATATAGGGACTATTTAATATGGGTAACATTTTTAGATGTCGTAAGTCACTATAGTATGGAGGATGCCTGTTTTGTCACCTTAAATACCAGAGATTTTTCAGATGTAGAAAACAAGGATTCTTTACATCAACACTTGAAGAACGACCTTATGGATAAGGGAATTGATTTATCCAGAGTCCATTATTATACATCTCTTAAAGCCTTTATAGAAAAAGAAGTAAAGCCCAAATTGCGGGTTATTGAAGAACATGAAGAGTTAATAGCTACATTTGTGGCCGATAAATCGGGATTCATGGAGCCTCTTGAAGAAGCTCTGGTTCAGGAAATCTTAGGATTAGAACTAGCCGCTTACGACATTGTTATTATGGAAGAGGGGGAAAATCATTCGGTAAATCAAGTAGAAGAAGTATCTGAAATTGAAATTGAAGATATTTCAGAAATTTCTAAAAATGAATACCTTTTTTCTATTCATGCACAAGCATTGTGCGATATTAGTTTCAATGTTTTTAAGTCTGATTCCTATTCTATGGACGATTTCAGACAGATATTTATTGTTGATAGCGAATGGAATAAACATTATTCATTGGCTGAAACCCTTATGGAACTGGAAATATCATTTGAGGTCATTTTCAATTTAGAAAAAAAACAAATTACATCAATAAACATTCAGAATGTAGATGACGCTTATGCTGATTGTCCACTCTGCCCATATTAAGTCCAAAATACTTGAGGGGTACAGCCCACCAAAAGGCCGCACCCCTCAATCTCATTTCTCCACCAACGCAGCCAGCTCCTTCAGCACCCCGGACAACTGCCCCCACAGTTTTTCATAGTCCTTCTTCAACCCGTCTATATCCTCCGGATAAAGACCATAGGTATGTGCATGTATGGCAATCTGGTTCAGATTGTTGGCGCACCGCCGCTGTAAGGAGACCAGCTCTCGGACGGGCGAGAGGTCAACATGGAGGACATAGCCGTTTAGGGCCATCTTCCGCATATAAGCCCCGGCATTCATGATACCGGCCTCGGCCATACGCCCATGTATCTGCGCCAGCTCGTCAGCAGTCACCATCACATTCAGGTGTCTGTCACGTTTCCGCTTTGCCGTCAGCGTTCCTCCCGTTCCCGGCTCCGCTTCGGGGCAGGCGGCTCCTTCACCTTTGCAAGCTCCTTTTCCCCGGGCCGCTGGGGGAGCGGCGAGAGCGGGAGGTTGTTCAATATGCCGTCCAGCATATTTCCATTCTGTTCCTCGGTAAGTTCGGCGGTGAGCATGGCATTCTCTTTCTCGTTCATGTGAGCCTCCTTCCTATCTGTCCTCATGGGACTTTCCCGTTTTCTGTTTCTCCGGTTTCTTAGGCGGTTCCGTCCTCCTGGCCGCCTCTTTCAGCCGGGCGGTGATGGATGACCGTTCCGCCCGGTCCAGATTGTGACTGGACGGTTTGAGCTCATAATCGTACATCTGCTTTTCCGTCAGGGGCTTTCCATAAATCAGCTCGCCCCATGCCAGCATGTTTCCGCCTTCTACCGGAATCCTCTCGTCATAGTTGAATATCTCTATGGGACTGTTGCCCGGCGGTTTCGGATAGGTTCCTATGTCCACCGGCCTCTGGGTAGAATAATAGCGGTAATGTTCCGAACCCTGTCTCTGGCTGTCCGGCTCCCGTTCCTCTACGCCAAACTGGTAGCGGTGTTCCGCCGCCCGGTGTGCAAAGTCCCGGAGGGCGGCATCTTTATCCTTGAAATAATGCCCCCAGTTATAGTCACGGCTCCCGTCGGCATTCTCATAGAATGTCCATGTGACAAATGGAGAAGGCGCACCGGGATTGTGCCCCAACGCATATCCCCGGTCATTGGTGAAGGCCACCGACTGTAAAATTTCGTATCCCTCGTTAATCTCTATGGCTGTTTCCTCCTTTCCGTCCTCGGGCCAGGTTGGCCCGAGGCGCCAAATGTTACGGAATACTCCCTATATACCGGCTGGAAGGTATTAGAATATCCCTCCCCATGAAACGGGAGTCATTTTCCCTGAAATACCGGGCTTTCTTCGGGCGCAAATCGTAACAGCCCTACCCGGTTCGCCGCCGCTTTTTCCTCATGCGCTCCCGGCTCCTGCGGCGGTTCCCCTCGTCCTTGCAGGCCGGGGAACAGTAAGCCTGTCTGCCCTCCGGGAGAAAAGGTTTCCCGCAGATGGCGCAGAGCTTTGTATCTGGCGGCGGCCCTTCCTCACAGATGGCTTTTTCCAGTACCGGGTCCAACGGGAGGACATTCTCACGAAAATAGCGGCAGAAAGAGCCCGTCCAGCCTTTCCCCAGCATGTAGCAGGAACAGTCCAATGGAAGGCAGGCATCCTCTCCGCTGTCATAATTGGCGCACCCGGCCGTGACCAGCCGCCGAATCTTCTTTCGCTCGTCACGGGTCAGCTCCCGGCCCATAGTCAATGCTTCGGGCCAGGTTAGCCCGAGGCGCCGGGCTGCACAATCAAGGTACGGAATTTCTTCCGGCACCTTCCTTTCTGTCCCCGGCACTCCTTTAGATAGCGGCATCCGGCGCAGGGGTCTGAACCGCCGCGTCCCGGACGGGGGACTTCCTTCATCAGCTTTTCATAGGGGTTGTTGGTAAAGTTCATTCCTCGTCCTCCGTTTCCTCAATCTCTTCCAGTCCGCCGTAGGGGTCGTCTCCATCCTCATAGTCATATTCCTCGTCGTCCATGTCAGGAACTTCATGCTTCGGACAATATATCTTGAAATAGTAGCCGACACCGCCGCCCAACAGCAGTACAGCCGCAATCATCAGGATATTTCCCATAGGAGGGCCGGATGTTTTTTCCGGCCCGGGTTCGGGCTCCGGTTCCGTGGAAGGTTCTGTCTCCGGCTCTGTCTCGATTGCCGGTTCTGTCACTTCCGGTTCGGGTTCGGGCTCCGCAAGCGCCAGCAGGTCTTTCTCCGTGACTGCGTTCAGGAAATAGACATTGTTCTCGGTGCGCTGGCGGTCGATGACCAGATAGAACACGTTCTCACTGGGTGTAGTGATGGTAAAAAATTCCTTGCCGTCCTCGTCCGTAGCGTTGTCTACCACGGTTCCGGTGCCCTCCGGAGTGAAGGGCTTCGCCGTGGTCTCTTCCCCCGTTTCCGGGACAGTTTCCTCCGCCGGCTCGCTGCTCTGGGCGTAGGCCGTCAGGGACATACTGGTAAGAGAAAGCAGCGCGGAGAGGATAAGCGCCGCCCTGCGAATCAGATTATTCTTCATGTTCAGAATCCTCCTTTCTGGTGCCGGACTTCGGGACAAGTTGGCCCGGAGCGGAAACATTGGGGTTGTCGAGGAAAGATAAGAGTTCGGCGGGGGTCAGCTTCAAAGAGCGGACTGCCTGCACAATCATAATGTTCTCTTCCTCCTGTTTCTGCTTCTCCAAATCCCGGACTTTGGCCTGCCACTCGGCGGCCTTCTCCCGGGCTTTCAAAAGCTCCTTTTCAATTTTTTCAAGTCTGCTCATACAACACTCCTTTCGGAAAAATCAGTTGAAACGTCCAAAGGTCAGATAATGCTGCTGCCAGTAGGACGTGTTGATACTGGCGTATTTGATAGGGTCTCCGCAGTGAATCATCATTCCGTCACCTACATAAATCCCCACATGACTGGCCCCACTGGTGTTATAGGTGCCCTGGAAGAAAATCAGGTCTCCCGGCCTCGCGTCCGCTTTGGACACCCGGGCGCACTGGCTCAAAATCCCGTTGGCAGTGGTGCGCGGAAGGTTATGGACGCCGGAATGGGTATAGACCCAGCAGACAAAACCGGAGCAGTCGAAACTGGTGCCGGGGGAAGAACCGCCCCACACATAGGGGAAGCCTAAATACTTCTCGGCCTCTGTAATCAGAGCCACAAAGGCCGGGTCGGAAAGGGCCTCTCCCGGCACGGTGTAATCGCTGCCCGGGTCATTGCCGCCGTCATTCCCGGAATAAATGCCATCCCACAGATAGGGCTTGTTGCCTTTCAGTTCCAGAAGGACGTCATAGAGCTTCTTCTGCTCGGTATCCAGACGGGAGGCGACGACTGCCGGAAGCGTCCGGTTTTCCAGCCGTACATGGAGGATATAATACTCATAGGCCACTTCCACCTCATACTCGTATTCCTCGGTGGTGGTCTCGCCGGTCTCCGGGTCCGTACTGGTAGAGGTGCCGGTCCGGGTCTCCGTGCGGTAGCGTGTCTCTACTTCCTCGGTCAGCGTCAGCCGGTATTGTACCTCGAACAGCGACCGGAGTTCACCCTGCACATTCTCACGGGTATAATGCCGGAGCTTTGCGGTCAGATAGGAGGCCAGTTCATAGGGGTTATGACCCAGCTCGTCCACATGATAGCGGTATTCGTCATAGCCGGGATGGGTGCTTTCGATATTGGCCACTTCCCGCCGGAGGGCGTCCTCAAGAGCGGTATAGTCCTCGTCGGCTCCTAAGATGTCCTCGTCCTCGGAAGTGTAGGAAGTCCCTACCACTGCGTTCATCATGCCGGTGCCAAGATGAATATTCTAGCGCTTCGGAGCCACCGTTTTATCGCTTGAGAGCCACCTCGGATTTTAACATTTTAGAGCCACCA